>JAEEKX010000033.1 GCA_016288655.1 Bacteroidales bacterium | reverse complement strand
GGGTTGAAGGCGCTGAAGTCGGTGCCGTTCGCGCTGATCTGCCAGCCCTCTGCGGTGATGTCGGAGCCGTTGGCGGTCACAGTCGGGAGGGTCATGGTGAGTGCGTTCCCTGAGCAGACTGCCGCAGGAGCGGTGATGTCGGTCACGCTAGGAACGTCGTTCACCGTCAGCGTTGCGCTGGTGCTTTCCGTAGAGGTGCAGTTGCCGATGGTGGAAGTCACTGTTACGGCGTAGGTGCCAGCAGCACTGGCTGTCAAGGTGGCATTGCCTTCAACAGGCTGACCGTCCTTGGTCCAGCTGTAGCTCAATGTGCCGTCTCCCGTGGCTTGAGGATCGAAAGTGACAGACTCACCCATGCAGATAACTGTGTTCTCCAGTGCTGTGATGCTAACAGGTGTCAATACATCTACCGAGACTGATGCTGAGCAGTTGGTGGCGGTGTTAGTAACCGTGTAGGTATTCGTGGAAGAGGTCGGAGTAACCGTATAAGTATCGTTTGTGCCATATTCTGTAGTAGCCAGGCCTGCTGTTCCTTCATAATCCCATGAGAATGATGGGGTTGCAGGAGTAAAACGATAGTATCTGTCAACTCCTGGCCATGAATTCGCAGCCGTATTGGTGGTACTGGTTCCATTGGTGAAATGGGTGGCAGTATGTTCAGTAGTGCTAATGGTATAACCATCCGAAGCATTCACACACAGACCGATTTGATTGGAATAATAGTAGCTGCCAGGAGTTGTTGAACCATATACAATTTGTACATCTCCATTTTCGCTCAACTGAACCTGCCAATTCCATGTGTATTGTCGATAACTCGAACTATATGGGGATTCTCTGAATTCCACAACAAGCACGCGGTTGGGGGCTGTGCCGAAGACTTGTTTGTATACATAGTTGCCATAGTTGGAAATGTCGAAGAAACCATCAAAACCCATACCATTAATTTTGGGATTGTTTTGATTGGCATATGAAGATGAGAATGGGGAAGTATAACTGGATGTTCCTGTTACAGTTGACCCTAAACGTAAATTTCCGTCAGCATTTACAGAGAACTGTGAGTATTTAGCGCCAGCGAAGGGGAAGACAAAACCAATGTCATGAAGAAGAGAAAAGGCATAGTTTCCAGTCGATGTAGAACCATTCATTATGTTTATACTATCCGTAATAATGTACCACTGCGAGTTGTCGGTGCCTGTTGAGAAGGTGTAATCATTCAAGGAACAATTTGCCAGATCACTAGCCGTCATCACCACTTCTGTTGTGCCGAACAAGCATGCCGTAGCGAGATCGGGAGTAACGGCAAGTGTGGGTGTTGTGGTGACTTGGAGAGAAAGAGTTGCCGAAACGGAACAGCTTCCGCTATAGGCTGTTACTTGATATTTATTTGTGCCAGTTGCTGGGGTTACTGTATAAGTGTCATTAGAAGCGGTGCCAGCAGTACCGCTATTATTCCATACATAACTCGTTGCGCCAACTGCGGAAGCAGTAATGATAGCTTCTGTACCCTCACACAATTCCGTGCCGGCATTGGACGAAAGTGTCAAATTAACAGGTTTAGTGGTAATAGTGAGAGATTTGCTTTGGCTACACCCATTGGCTGTTGCAGTCACCGTATAGGTGTTGCTTGCTGCAGCGGGTGAGACTGAATAACTTGCCCCAGAAGCTGTGCCAGGGGTGCTTCCGCTGCTGATTGACCAAGTATAAGTGGGAGTGTACGAACCACAATCATAGTTGGCATTCAGGGTGACCGATGTGCCATTCGCAAGACAGTTTCTGCTGCCACCCGAAAGAGTAAGGTCTAAGGACCATTCCACAAAGTTAGCTACCAAATTCCGGTCGGTTGAGGCAGGGAAAGTGTAGGTGGCATCCGTTGACACCACGACACCATTCTCAGTCCAGTTGACAAAATGGTAGCAATTAGAAGGTGTGGCAGTAACTGTGACATCAGAACACATGGTGGTATTGCTACTAACAACAACTGTCCCAGAGCCAGCCGGACTTTCAGAAACTGCGATGTCATAAGTAGGCATATTAGAAGGTGTAGTTTGATCGCAGATGCCGAATTTTATTTGGTTTTTAACCATCAAACGTGTGCCTGAATAAGATGAAGGATTGGTGGGGTCAAAATCTGTATAATCATTATAAACATATAGGGCCTGATACCCTTCAGCGTCGTATACGCGGCAATTCATATAATAATCGTATGTCCCAATGTTGTCATCAATGATGACGGCAAGGTATTTGTCTCCATCATACTGGAAGGGGGTGTCAAAATCAATAGTAGTCCAAGTGCCAGATGTCATTGTTACTGTGCCGCTATACACTTTGTCGGCAGCGGTTACAGTAATCCAGTCGTTGGAGCTGCTAAAGCTGCTTTTATCCGTTTCCACCAAATAGATGTCATATATGGGATAACGTGTGGTGCCATTGTTGAAGAATGAAATGCTATTGATGGCACCCGCCGTACCGATTTCACAAGGAGAATAAAGCTGCTGGGAGAGTGTGTAATTATAAAATGGGTTTGATGGCAGGTATTGGTTGGTTGACTCGGAGGTAAGGTCTCCCACTTCCACTGCCGGGCAAACAATCTGGGTGGTAAACTGCGTGGAAGCCACATTACTCTCACAGCTACCGTTCAATGCTTTCACTTGCACGGTATAGCTTGTGCTTGCAGTGAGGCCAGTGAGAATCACCGATGTGCTGCTTGTTGGCGTCCATGTTGTGCCGTTATCGATACTATACTGCCAACTACTGGCACCATTAGCATTCCACGACACCGTGGCCGTAGTGCTGGTGATGTCATTAGCTTGCAGGTTAGTAGGAGCGGCAGGGGTTGGCAACACCTCCACATCTTTCCATATCGGCACGGAGAGGCCGCAGCAAACGCTCTTGATTTCGAGCTTGATGGAGAAATCCCCGTCAGTAAGTCCGAGAGCGTCAGCGTCAACGGTGTAGGTATTGTCGGAGCTTGATTCTGCCGCAACTGTTTGTGAGTCGTAGGTGGTCTGTCCATCTCTGGAAAGCAGGTTCCAGTAAAGGACATCTCCATTGTTGACCTCACCGCTATAGGTAAATGTCGAGGATGATCCCGCGCAGAGTGCTTCTCCGGTGATGTCGCCAAGCGTACGCTCTTGGGAGATGAAGACTTGCGGGCCGCCGCTCACGGGGGTGTAGTTGCCAGTGGCGTTGAAGCCCGTGATGATGCTGGATGAGCTTGTGGTATAGGAAGAGCTGCTGCTGCCCTGGTCGTTGATCATCGTGCCATACTGACCACTTGCCCACGAGCCTGATGACTTGCTAAGTGAAATTTGCGAGTTTGTACAGCCCTGCTTTGAGGATGAACCGTAGTCGATGGAGGTGATGTAGTTGGTAGGCTGAGTGCCGTAACCGGTGGTCTGGCCGCTTTGCAGGCCACTGCTGGTGACCACGGCCACCTTGTAGGACACGCCCGTGGCGCCATTGCCGCCACGGCCACCTGTACCGCCGTTAGCACCACGACCACCAGCACCGCCAGCACCACTAGTTACTGATATGTCATCGCAAATAGTAAAATCTGTCGAAATAGAGACACCTCCCCGTAATGAGCCGCCACTGCCATAACTACCACCGCTACCACCGCTACCACCAGTACCACCACTACCGGCAGAACCAGAGACGATATAGCAGTCAGTAAGTGTACCTAAGGAAGTGCTTCCGTAATGATAGAGGCCGAATGACGAACCGCCGCCGAAGCCGCCTTGTCCGCCGCCGCCGCCGCCGCCGCCGCCGCCGCCGCCGCTACCACCTGAACCGCTAGCGCGAATATATTTACGAACGCCAATGCCCAAAGCTCCACAGAATTTTTCATCATAGTCTCCATGGCCGCCGCCGCCGCCGCCGCCGCCGGAACCGCCTTGTCCGCCTGCACCAGAAGTTCCAGAAACAGGGGTGAAGTATTGTCCATAAGAAGAAGCGGTAATGCTACCATTGCTGCCGTTTGAGCCTGAGGCGCCTGATGAGGAGGGGTAACTGCCCGAACCGCCGTTGCCGCCCGAACCGGAGCCAGCGGAGCCATAAGAGCCACCACTTACACCATTGACACTTGTTCCGCTGACACCATCACCACCTGTTCCATTGCTAGCGCCGCCGCTACCGCCTCTACCACCAGAACCACCAGAGGTGGGTGCTGTGCCGTAGTAAGTGGTGGCAGCGCTGCCACCTGAACCACCTGAGCCATAAGAGCCACCGCTGGATATTTGACTACTGCTGCTGCTTGTGGTGCCTGCACTACCTTGGCTTCCTGCACTACCATTAGAACCTTTACCACCATCCTCACCTTTCTTACCTGCGCTTGCATTACCAGGCATCAGCTGGCAACGGATGAATTCGTAGCTGGAGCAGCCGTTCAGATGTACGGCGTAGGTGGAAACGCCATAGCCACTCGCATCTCCAATTTCTGTTATCGTCAAGTTGGCACCGGTACTCGTAACCGAGACGTCGGATCTGAACCTAATCTTCAAACAACCTGAAGGATTTGTGGAAGTGAAAGGACCTATCTGGAATGTTGAAGTGCCGCTTCCGTGCGAGCCATTGGTTAACGTTTCAGTTTCATTGCCTTGTTCATCGCAACTGAAAACGCCTACATAATCACAACAGCCTTCCACAGCCACAGTACCTGACACGGACAACATGCCACCATTGGCGGGCTTGAGCACAAGATAACCGTCCCAATTGCTAGAATAGCCCGAATATGAGCTGTTATCGTACACTTTGAAACCCGTTGTTACAGCATTAGGATAAATCGTGGTTCCTGAAGTGGGGATTGTAGCTGAATGTCCTGTTCCCTCTCCTGTGTGAGTGATATTGGACATTTGCGTTGCGTTTGCCGTTGTCACCTTTATATCTTGTAGTTTGAAGCCGTTGATGCCATTGCCTTCAAGGGCCACGAGACGTGGTCCGCCATTGTTTATCTCCACGTTGGTGTTGGTGCGGTTGATGGTGGTCACAGCCGTGCCCTTGGTCCAAACGCCCGTAGTGGTGTTGGCCGTCCACTGTCCGTCGATGATCACATTGCTGATGAGGTTGACGGGGGTATTAATATTATATGTGCCGCTGGCCATACGGATGATGGCGGGGTTGCTGGCCGTGCCGCCCGTGGCTAAGGTGAGCGCCTTGGCGAGGGTGGCAACAGGGGCCGTGGAAGAGCCGTTGTTGTTGTCGTTGCCGCTGGTGGAGACATAAATCACCTTTGTGCCGCAGTCGGCATCGGAGCCGCCCGCGTTTTCTATCAAATAGAAGTTGGCCGTCACCGTTGCATCGCTTGTGCCCATGGTGAAGGTGGTGGGACTTGAAGTAGTGGTTGAGAGGCTGCTGCCCGTGCCAATCAGTGTCCAACCTGCGAAATAATATCCGCTGGCAGGAGTGGCAGAAATGGATGTGGTTTGTCCCTCGTAATAGGTGCCACCGTTGGTGCTTACCGTGCCGCCTGCCGTGTTGTTGCGGTTGACGGTGAGGGTGTGGGTGGGGATGAGTTCAAAGTTGGCCGTCAGCGTGGCGTTGGCTGTGCCCATGGTGAAGGTGGTGTTGGCACTGCTCGGGTTGGCCACCGTAGCGCCTGTCCAACCCGTAAACCTATAGCCAGCATTAGCGGTGGCCGTAATGTTTATGGTTTGTCCCTCGTAATAGGTGCCACTGCCAGTTACGGTGCCGCCCGCTGAGGGGATGGCACTGACAGTAAGGGTGTGGGTAGGTGTAAAGTGAGCCGTCAGCGTTGCATTTGCCGAGCCAATGGTGAAAGTGGTGCTGGCATTGCTTGAGCTAGCCACCGAAGCGCCCGTACCCGAAGATGTCCAGCCGGTGAAAGCATAGCCTTGGGCAGGTGTGGCTGAAACGTTGAATGTGGTTCCAGACAACCAGGATGTTCCAGAAGTTACATTGTTCCCGTTTGTTGTAACCGTAACCGTTCCGCCAGCCGAAGGAGAACTGCTGAAATTGAAGGTGTATTTTGGTGCCACAGTGATGCTGATGTCATCGACGGCCGCGGGAGGATCGCCGCCACCACTGCCATCGTTCTTCCAATAAAACACAAGCTTATAAGTACCCGTTGTCGATAGACTAACGGTCTTGGTTGATGTTTGCCAACCGATATCACTATTGGTCCACAAGAAAGCACCAGTAGTACTATTACTTTGCGAAACATCGCCCACATTGATATAGCCAGACGGCAATGAATTGGTACTGCTAGTAACATCGCTAGGGTAAGTCGCTCCAGGCGGCACAAGTGCGGCATACATGGCATCCCAGCACCCCGACTCTCCTTTTGCCTTCCACTTGAAAGACACGATGTAGTCGTCCGCAGAGGCAACACTAATCTCGCGGTGGGCATAAACGTATGAAGAAGCAGAACTAACTGTATAAGTATTGGACGGAGTGGTGGCGGAAGGGCTATTGGTGATGTAAAGTGATCTGGAAGAGCTGGAATAGGTACCGCTTCCTATCACCCATTGGTTTGTATACGAGCCATTAGTATATGTCCAATTCTGATTTTCACTATCGGACTCGAAGTTGCAAGAGTAGGGAACATGTGCAGGGCCTGGGGTCACGAAAGTATAAATGCTGGATCCATAGGATGGGTTGGCATGACTGTTGGTGCTATTGTAGGCATAGGCACGATAATAGTATTGCGTGCTTGGTTGCAGCCCAGTGAAGGACTTTGTGTAAGAGCCTGTACTAGTGTAGTTGCTTTCGAGATAAGTATCATTAGTTGTTGGAGGATTGGTGGTGCCAATGCAGACACCAGCAGTGACAGAGCTGGTATTACCCATGCTATTGATGGTACCTCCTAAAGTGACCGAGGTCTGGGTAAGGTTAGAATAGGATCCACTCGTCGTCACCGTTGGGGGAACGGGAGTACTACCAGTATATGTGAAAGTGGTCTTGGGAAGGAATTGTTGGGCACTACCTGTCTGAGTACCATACCCTGACCATGCAGTGTTAGTGGACTGTGTTTCACCAACCCAATATGTGTGATTCCAGCCCGTAGATGTTGTTTGATAGAAGCCGATAAGGAGATTGCCGCCTTGATAAGCATAATCGGACGAGAATGGAATGTTAAGTTCTACATTCGAAGCACTCGTATTAATCGTAATCGTCTGGTTGAAGACGGTAGTGGCACCAGTGGTCCCAGTATAAGCCGACAAGGTTGTTGCCGAAACCTCCTTGACAAACACTTGGAAATTAGCACTAATTTGAGCATGTGAGTCACTATTGCTAAGATAGAACTTCATGGCAGAGATATTGCTGCCTGCCATTTGGCTTAGCTTTGAGCTTGGAATGATAAACTCGCACTTGGATTGGCTATCAGACCAATAACCGTAAATCGGGACGTACTCATTGGTGGTTGTGTTGTCTCCGTACACCGTCAGCGTTTGCTGCCCCCTTAAGCTCAAGGGTAGCACGCACGCCATCACCATGGCGAGGAACAGTGCGGTTAGCGATTTCGTTTTCGATTGTGAAAGAGTAAAAGCTGCTTTCATAATAATTGTTTTTTTTTGTTTATGTTCGATTTTTTACATTCTTCAAAGCCATGCGCGATAGGACAAAATGCCCTATCTTGTTCTGATACGACAACTTACATCATCGAGCCATAGGGAGTGGTCTGCAATTTTGCGAGCGGCAAAAATAGTGATTTTTTTCAACATAGGAGTGTTAAATTTTTTTTTGTTTTGCAAAGATGCAAGGGAAAACAAACCATCCGTTTCCCATCATTCACAATCTTCACCTGGAGCCATGATTAATTGCCAAAAATTAGTATCTTTGCAGTTTGAATAATTAATTTCCAACATGATGAGAATCACTTCGAGACTTCGCGCTTTCTTTTTGGCAATCACTATATTATCGTCGTCCGCGATGGCGGTTGCGCAGAACTACACGCAGTACGTCAACCCGATGGTGGGCACCGGCGGGCACGGCCACACCTTCCCGGGTGCCCTCGTCCCCTTCGGCGCCGTGCAACTCAGCCCCGACACCCGCCTCACCGGCTGGGACGGCTGCTCCGCCTACCACTACAGCGACAATGTGGTTTACGGCTTCTCGCACACCCACCTCAGCGGCACCGGCTGCTCCGACTACGGCGACATCTTGGTGATGCCATTCACCGGCACCGGCTCGCCCGTCAACACCCGCTACTGTGCCCGCTTCTCGCACGCCGACGAAAAGGCGATGCCGGGCTACTATGCCGTCAAGCTCGACAACGGCATCCAGGTGGAACTCACCGCCACCACGCACGTCGGCTGCCACCGCTACTCCTTCCCCGACGACGGCCAGCCCCACGGCATCGTCATCGACCTGCAGCACCGCGATCCCGTGCTGGAGAGCAGCATCGAGACGGTCAGCCCCAGCGAGTTCGTGGGCCATCGCGTGTCGCGCGCCTGGAACGAAGCACAACACGCCTACTTCGACCTGCGCCTCTCCCAACCTGTCCAACGCATCCAATACTACCGCGACTCCATCATGATGCGCACGGTGAGCAAACTCGAGGGCGGCAACATCAAGGCGGTGCTCTACTTCGCCGACGATGTGCGCGAGGTGACCCTCAACGTCGGCATCTCCGCCGTCGATGTCGCCGGCGCCTCCGCCAACCTGTCCGAAACCCCCGACTTCAACTTCGACCGCGTGCACAAAGAGGCGGAAACCAGTTGGAACCGCGAACTGGGAAAGATCGCCGTCAAGGGCACTCTGGAAGACATGCGCAAGTTCTATACCGCCTTGTATCACTGTTTTACAGCACCATACGAATATTCCGATGTCGATGGCCGCTATCGCGGACAGGATGGAAAAATCCACCGTGAGAAGAGCCACAAGGTCTATACCGTCTTCTCCTTGTGGGACACCTACCGCGCCCTGCATCCGCTGCTCAACCTCATCGACCGCAAGCGCACCAACGACTTCCTCAACACGTTCCTGCTCCACTACGAGCAGGGCGGACAGCTCTCCATGTGGGAACTGTCGGCATACGAAACCTGGTGCATGATCGGCTACCACTCCGTGCCGGTCATCCTCGACGCCTCCCGCAAGGGCATCGGCGACTTCGACAAGCGGAGGATGCTGCAGGCGATGGTGGCGTCGGCGGAACTGCCCAAACTGGGGCGCCCGGAGTTCGAGCAGTACGAGCACATCCCCGCCGACAAGGAGCACGAGTCGGTGTCGAAGACGCTGGAGTACTGCTACGACGACTGGTGCATCTACCAGTTCGCCAAGGACTTGGGTGACAAGAAGACGGCCGAGCGGTTCCATCGCCGCTGTCAGTTCTACAAGAACATATTGGATGAGAACGGCTTCATGCACCCGCGCATGAACGGGAGCTTCATCGCGCCGTTCGCGCCCGGCGAGGTCAACAACCACTTCACCGAGGCCAACTCCTGGCAGTACTCCACCTACGTGCCGCACGATTTCTACACTTACATGAACCTCGCCGGCGGCAAGGCACACGTGGCTGCCATGCTCGACTCGCTCTTCTTCGGCGTGGACGAGATGAGCGGCCGCCAGCAGGCCGACCTCACCGGCATCATCGGCAAGTACGCCCACGGCAACGAACCCGGCCACCACGCCCCCTACATGTACGACTACGTCGGACAGCCGTGGAAGACGCAGCAGGTGGTGCGCATGATCCTTGACAAACTCTACAGCGACACCCCCGACGGACTGTGCGGCAACGAGGACTGCGGACAGATGTCGGCCTGGTACGTGCTCAGCGCCTTGGGCTTCTATGCCGTCACGCCCGGCTCCAACCAGTATGCCATCGGCTCGCCCATCTTCGACGAGGCACGCATCCATCTCGAAAACGGAAAGACCTTCACCATCATCACCCAAAAAAAAGGCAAGGAAAACGGCTACATCGAGTCTATCCGACGCAACGGCCAGCCCTATAGCCAGATCTTCCTCACTTACGACATGATTGACAACGGCGACACCTTCGAGTTCGTGATGGGGGACAAACCGAACCGGTCGTACGGGAAAGATGGCGTGAGAAAGCCGGCGCTCCCGGACAGCCGCGTGGAGCCCACCATGGCGCTCGCGCCCGTGTTCGGCAATCCCACGGCCGTCTTCAACGACAAGACCACGGTCACGATTGTTCCGGCGCACCAGCAGCAGACGGCGCCGGTCATCAGATACACCACCTCGCAGGACGACTTCAAGAAGGAACGCGTCTATCAGGGGCCGATCACCCTGACCGAGAGCACCGTCATCCGCGCGTATGCCGAGTATCCGAATCCGCTGGGCCGCAGCGCCGTGGTGGAGGCCTCGTACCATAAGATGCTGCACGACAAGACCGTCGCCATCAAAGGCAAGTACAATCCGCAATATACCGCCGGCGGCGACCAGGGGCTGGTGGATGGACTGCGCGGCACCGTCAACTGGCGGCTCGGCGGCTGGCAGGGCTACCAAGGACAGGACTTCGAGGCCGTCGTCGATCTGCAGTCGGTGAAGAAGGTCTCCGAGGTGAGCGTCGGCTTCCTGGAGGACATCCGCTCCTGGATCTGGTTCCCGAAAGGAGTGGTGGTGGAGGTGTCGGTCGATGGGGAAAAGTACATCCCCTTTGGCGAGTTCAAAAATCCGCACCCCGACAACGACTATACCATTAAGACAGAAGACTTTACGGTGCGCAACAACGCCCAGGCACGGTATGTGCGCGTGCGGGCCGCCAACTACGGCGTACTGCCCGAATGGCACCTCGGCGCCGGCGGCGAGGCCTTCATCTTCGTCGATGAAATCAATGTCAAGACCGATCAATAGAAGAAGCGGGCCTCTTCGACCCGCCTCTTCATGATAAACAACCAATTAAATTGTATATGGCTCAACTCTCACTCGATGGCTGATGATTCAGAGAATTCGCTCAACAATTTCGATGGCAAAAGTACAACCCTTTCTCCGAACGGAACATCCCCCATTTCGGTGATTCCGACGGGATTTCATCCCCAAAGTTATTGATATTTATTGTAAAATACTGATTTACAGATAATTATTTTTAAGTTTTCTAATCAAAAATAAAAAGAAAACGCCGTGTTCAAGACCTATATGGCATCTGCGGGTGCCGGAAAAACCACCAGTCTGGTGGCCGAATATCTGTCGATTTGTTTGAAAGACGAGAAGTCGTTGGGACAGTATCGGCATATCTTGGCCGTCACCTTCACCAACAACGCGACGGCGGAGATGAGGGACCGTATCGTCAAGACACTCAACCAGTTCGCTTTTGTGGATGAATCAAAGTGGAGTGGATCGAACCGGCCTATTTTCAACATGATCGTGCGGGCGAATCCGCATCTGGATGTGGCGACGGTGCAGGACCGATCGCGGCGGCTGCTGGCGGAGATCCTCTACGACTATCCCAACTTCAGCATCAGCACCATCGACAGCTTCTTCCAACGGATCGTGCGTGCTTTCGCTTTCGAGTTGGGGGTGAGCATGAACTACGAGGTGGAGGTGACGCTGGACGACTGTTTCCAGCAGACCATCGACCTGCTGCTGGGACGCATCTCGAACCGCGAGCCGAAACTGCGCGACCGCGTGCTGCGGTTGGTGGAGTCGCGGATGGACGAGAAGGGACAGTGGGACATCGAAGGGGCGCTCCACGAATTGCTCAACATCATCTATCAGGATGAAAATGCTGCGAAACCTCTGTCGGAATTGTCGCAAATGCCTGAGAATGATCGTAATGCGGCACTGGCTAAACTTGCGAAGAGCCGTAGCGATGCCCGCGAAAAGATGGAAAAGGTGTCGGAAGGTGTCCATGGCTTTTTGGAGAGCATCGGGCTGACCAGTAAAGACCTTGTCGGCGGCGCCGGTCAGGGAAAGATATACAAGTGGTTTGAGAATTATGCGCCGGGCGCGCCCAAATGCTACGGTGCGGTTATCGAAGCCATTGAAAAAGGGGAGAGTTTCGTGAAGCCCGGCGTGCCCAACGGCGAGGAACTCAACGCCAAGATCGTGGCCCGATACCAGGAACTCGTCGCCGCCAACGACGAGTATGCCTACCGCTGCACGTTGTTGGGAAAGATGCAGGAACTCACCCTCATCTTCGACCTCAAGTCGCTCATGGATGAGATTCGGGAACGCGACAACAAATTCTATCTTTCCGATACTAATTTCAAGATAAACAAAGAGATAGAGGATGACGACACCCCGTTCATCTATGAAAAGATAGGCAATCGTTACCGCCATTTCTTCATCGACGAGTTCCAGGACACCTCGCACATGCAGTGGGACAACCTGATGCCGTTGCTGCGCAATGCGCTCTCCTATTCCGACGGCGAGGTGATTCTGTTCGGGGATGTGAAGCAGGCAATCTACCGTTTCCGTAACGGGGATTCGAAGCTGCTCAACGACCTGTCGCTCACTCCGGCCACACCGGAGTACCTGAAACTGATGCCAGGAGATGTCCACTGCCGTCGGCGTACCAACGTCCCGCTTGACGTGAATCACCGCACGGGCGGCAACATTGTGAAATTCAACAACTTGTTCTTCCGCCACTTGGAGGAACTCTCCACCAAACTGTTCGGCGAGCCGGACGCCCCCACGCGGTTGGGGGAACTGTATGGCTCCTATTACAGCACGGTGGAACAGAAGGTGTTCACGTCGTGTGAGGGGAAAGGTACAGTATGCGTGCGGTTCAAGGGGGAGGAGGAGGACAAAGAGACCTATTTCACCGAGCAGGTGCTGCTGTCGGTGCGGGACGCGCTCAACAGGGGGTACCACCTGCGCGACATTGGACTGCTCACCAGCGGCAAGGAGACGGGGAGCGCTTTGGGACGCGAACTCATCGCCGCTGGCTATCGGGTGGTCTCCGCCGAATCGCTGCTGCTCTCCACCTCCCCGGAGGTCAACCTGATCATGTCCGCTCTCAAGTATGTCAACCAACCCGACGACATGCTCGCCCGCTTCATCATCGCCAACTATGTGCTTGAAAAGAGTACGGTGGAAGGGAAGCCAATCCTCGCCGAGGTGGTGGATAAGTTGCGGAATCACCATGATTTCCTTGCAGTGCTTTCGCAGTGCGGAGTGGAACTTGACCGTATCAGGTTGAGCCGGCAGCCCATCTTCTCCATGATTACCGATCTGCTGATCCTTTTCCAGATCAATCAAGAGGATGCCTTCGTTATCGCTCTGATGGACAATGTGTTGAATTTCATCTCCACCCATGGCGGAGAGTTGGATGCGCTGCTGACATGGTGGGAGGAGAACGGCGACTCGTTGGCCATCAAGTCGCCGCAGGGATTGGATGCCATCAGGATCTCCACCATCCACAAGGCCAAGGGATTGGAGTATCCCGTCGTCATCCTGCCCATGACCCAATACGGGTGGAAAAACACGAAAAGTGACTATTGGTATGTGACGAAGCCGGAAGACAAAGTTGATTTGCCGTATCTCTTACTTCCTTTGAATCAGGAACTTGAAAGAATCGGCTGTGGCGATGTGGCGGAGAACGAGAGTGCCATGAGCGTGTTGGACAATTTGAACAAGACGTATGTCGCCCACACCCGTCCCAAGGATTACCTATATATTATCACGGGGCAGCAGAAGCCGGTGGACAACTACAACGGTTTCCTGACACGGTTCATCGACAGTCATGCGGAGGGGCCCGGGCTGCATTTTGTCGCCGACGCCGACGACCCGCTGCGCTTCTGGTGGGGCGAAGATGCCGCGCTGGCTCCCGCGCGGGCAGCCGAAGGCGACAGAGAGACCTCCGCCATGCCTGCGGTTGCGGCCTTGCCCCTCGCTCACTTCGACCTCCGCCGCCTCTCCTCCCACCTCCGTCGCGGGGAGAGTCCTGAGCAGGCCGTCGGCAACGCCGTCCACGACTACCTCGCCGCCTTGTCGCACTTCCCGCAGTCGCCGGCCGAGGCCGACCAGATGCCCTTGCCCGACAGCGAACCCTACACCGACGACATCCGTGCCGCCCTGCGCCGCATCGCCGGCGACCCGCACTGGCAGCCCTATTTCGCCGACGGACTGCGCACGCTCAACGAGACCGCCATCCTGCCCACCCGCGCCGACATCGACGCCGCCAGCGCCGCTACCCAGTCGCGCCCGCAAACCACCTACCGCCCCGACCGTGTCGTGCTCCTCGACGGCGAGACCTTCGTCATAGACTACAAGACAGGACACCCCTCCGAGAAAGCCAAGGCCAAGTACGAGGCGCAAGTGCAGCGGTACGTGGAACTCCTCCGCCAGATGGGCTACCCCAACGTGCATGGCGATCTGCTGTACTTGAACGAGGTGTGATGGGTTTTACAAAAACCTGTTGATCAGAACCTTACATCTATCCCGAAATGGATCTTCCCCGTCTTGAACGAGGGTCCGCTGCTGTTTTGCCGGCCGAGGGCGTAACTGAAATAGAGGTCGCCCGCCTTGGTGTTGAAGGTGACGCCGAGGCCGAAGCCGAACGGCCAGTCGCTGGCATAGGCGCCGGCGAGGTTGCGCTCGTACCATGCCGCGTTGAAGAAGGCCGTGAGGTACGACCAACGGGCGTAGCGCAGCCGCAGTTCCATGTCGGCGATGACGTAGGTGGAGGCGAAGATGGAGAGTTCGTCGAACCCTTGTAGCGTGCGGGTGCCGCCGATGCGGAAAAGGTCGTTATAGACCGCCGCGCCGCCGAACTGGGTGGCGCCGCTCACACTGCCGACCCACCCCCAGCGCTGGCCGAAGGGCACGTACCCGTTCACCTGACCGCGCAGGAGGTAGGTGGCGCTCTTCAAGGGCCCGGCGACGTCGGCAGACGCCTCCGCCGACGGACGCAGTGTGCGCCGTCCCGCCGACAGATCGACCTGCGCCGAGAAGCCCCGCCACGGATGCAGCACGTCATCCAACTTGCTGAAATTGAGTTGTATTCCGTACATTGCCTTGCGGTAGTCCACCATCAACGTGTCGCCCGCGATGGGCGACGGGGTGGGGGAGAGAACCGTGGAGGTGGTGTATTGGAAGTAGGTGCGCAGGTCGTTGCTGCCGCCGAAGGCGTACTGCAACGCGATGCGGTAGTTCATGTTGAGGTAGGAGGTGTCCTTCTTGTCGAGCGTGAAGGCGCCGGAGATGCCGAGCGGGGTGCCGAAGAGGTAGGGGAAGTCGGCGGTGAGGTGGAGGAACTGCGAGTAGCGCTCGGGCGCCCGCCACTGCAAGGCGATGCGCTCACCGATGGTGAAGAGGTTCTGCAACACGAGGTTGGCCTCACCGTTGACTGTCGTCTTGCCGCTGTTCTCGCTCACGGGCACCAGCCCGATGTAGCCGTCGAAGCTGTTCACCCGCCGCTTGTCGAGGAAGAGGTAGAGGTAGGCGCGGTCGCCGACGAACTCCACCCCCGGCTCGCGGGTGACGCCGACGTAGGGCAGGCGTGCGAGGCGGTCGGGCACTTGGGCGACGACGTTCTCGGCGTACCGGCCACGTCGTCTCCAGCCGAGGTAGGGGCGGAGGAAGGCAGGCCGCAGGCGGGCGTCCCCCTTGAGGATGACCGAGTCGTAGTAGATGGTCGGACCGGGCTCGATGAGGAGGGTGCCGACGGTGTCGGCGGCGAGATCGACATCGCGCAACGACACGCTGGCGAAGGGGTGTCCGGCGTTCTCAAGTCGCGCCACCGTCTGCTCGGCGGTGGCGGCGTAGTCGGCCAGTCGGAGTCCGTGCCGGAGGGTGCGGCGGCCGAGGTGCCGGCGGCTGCTGTCGGCGATGCGGATGGGCGCGTCGCCGAGGCAGGGCCCGACGAAGCAGGCCACCTCGAAGCGGTCGTCGCGCTCCACCACGCTGTCGATGGAGAAGGCGGCGTAGCCGGCGGCGCGGTGGCGGGCGGCTAAGTCGGCCAGCCGGAGGGCGAGCGTCGCCGAGTCGGCTGCCCGCGCCCTCACGCCCGCCTGCCGCCGCAGCCGCTCCGATGGCACATCGTGCGTGAAAACCACCGCCTTTTGCGCCAAAATCTCACCGCAGGACAGGAATAAGAGTAGCCCGAAAATTATTATCTTTTTGATACTCACAATGTTGTCGTAAACAAAAAATGAAAATCATCTATATTAACTAATTTGTATTTTATTTATTTTTGCAAACTGAAAAAAAATTGCAATTATGAAACGGATTGTCTTGTCTCTTGTTGTTCTTTTTGCGGCTGCCCTTTTGGTGAGCGCCTGTGCCACGCAACACAAATGTCCTGCCTACGGCCACTACACCGAAGTGCCCTCGGATATGGACGCTAACACGTTGGCCGCAAAATAGTTGCCCATGAGGACGTGGCCTGTCGTCGCGTTGCTCCTCCTGCTGCCCCTATCGCTTTTGGGACAGGATGTCGGCGAGGTGGAGTGGAAGAAGGTGATTGTAAAGGAGTGGAGCGTGAACGCCTTTCTCACCACTCACGGGGGAGGTGTGGGCTTCCAGCACGGCCGCACTCCCAACTATTACGACAAGCACTTCTGGGAGATCGACTTCCACTACAACCTGCATTACAAGGCCGTGCGTGCCCGCTCGTACTTCAACGCCAAGGCATACGCATACGGTAAAATGTGTGATCTTTTCTTCCTGCATGGCGGCTACGGCTACCAGCGCACCATCCACCAGAAGCCCTATTGGGGCGGCGTGCGCATCCGCTACACCCTCTCCGGCGGCTTCTCCCTCGGACTGGCGGTGCCCGTCTATCTCTATGTGGCTCAGTTCGATAATACCACCGGCTTGTACACCTCCTACACTACTGAGCGTTACGAGCCCGGCAAGCACAATATCGACAACATCGTCAGCCGTGCCCCCTTCTTCAAGGGCATCGGCCACACCCAGTTGCGCCCCGGCTTCTACTTCAAGACCGGCCTCAACTTCGACTTCAGCAAGGACGAATACACCATGCACGCCCTGGAGGTGGGCGGACTCATCGACATGGTCTTCCCCTTCGTGCAGCAAATGGCCTACAACAAGGCCAAACCCTTCCATCTGTGTGCTTATATCGCCTATCATTTTGGAAAACGGAAAGGAAATTACGAATAGACTATGATGGGAATCGGAAGCATACTTCTTACCGCCATACCGACCGGACTGGCCATCTCCCTCTCCCCGGGGGCGGCACTCTTCGGCATCATCCAGACCAGTCTCTCCAAGGGATTCAAGTCGGGCATCTCCTTCGCCATCGGCATCTCCATCAGCGACATGCTCTTCATCGCCCTCTGTCTCTGGGGGTTGTCGGGACTGATGGACAATCCCGTCGCCATGAAGGTCTTCGGCTGGGTGAGCGGTATCGTGCTGATCGTCTATGGATTGGTTACCTTCTTCAACAAGAAGAGCACCGTGAGCGAAAAGCAGCGTCGGCAGGTGGCGGAGAAGCGCATGCAGGCCATCGAAGAGCGCATGCAGGCCATCGAGGAACACCAGCAGCAGGTGGGGGAGTACCTTCACGGCGCCACGGAGAACACCGACGAGCGGATTGAGGAGGCACAACCCCGTCCCACTCTTGTCGTCTCCGTGTTGAGACCCATGTCGAAGGGTTTTCTCTTCAACCTCATCAACCCCTGCGCGTGGGTGCTATGGCTCGGCATCCTGCCCATCACCGCCGGCCTCACCCTGGGGCGGCAGATCCTTTTCTTCGGCAGCATCCTCGTGTCCATCTTTTGTATCGACCTGATTAAGAGCTATTTCGCTGGCCGTATCAAAAACCTCATCAAGCCCAACATGATGTTCATCATCAACCGTGTCATCGGCATCATCTTCTGCGTGCTCGGTATCTACATGATCGTCAAGATCGGGTTCGATTTTTAGGGCCCGTATAGCGAACCATTTTTTTCCTTTTTTACTTTTTTTTCACTTGATGATGGCGCCAGCCGGGCTGTCCGCTTTACTTCACTTCGCGGTCGCCACGGCAGCAGGGCGGCCATCATAGAGCCGCACGGCCGTGCGGCTCTACAGCGGCTTCCGGTGGTCGCCGCTTGGCCGCCGCTGCCGTAGGCAACCGCGTGCGTTCCGTGCCCGCTTCCATCCCTGGCGCGCGCGCTTCCGTCACTGCCGTGAAATTGCGCGGCAAACCACCTGTCGTTGTCGTCGCACCCGCCACCGTGCCGCGCCGTCGTTGTCGCCATGGCACGTGCCCATCCTCCAGGATTCTAACACTTTCCCATAGAACCGCTGAAACTCACAGGTACAAGTTCGCGTCCCCGTAACTCAGGAACCGGTAGTCGTGCGACAGCGCGTGCGCGTAGATGCGTCGCCACTCGTCGCCTAAAAAGGCCGTGATCAGCAGCAGCAGCGTGCTCTTCGGCTGGTGGAAGTTGGTGATGATCGCGCCCATCATCTTGAACTCGTACGAAGGGACGATCATCAACTGCGTGGAGCCAGTGACGTATTCCAAATCGTTTTTCTTCAGGTAGTTGAATATGGCTGTCAGCGACTGCTCGCGCGTGGTGGCGCGGATGTCGGCGTTGTCGTAATACTCCCACTGCTCCACATGGAAGGGGGAGGGGAGACCCAGCCGCAGTTTCGCCCCGATGATGAAGATCGACTCCAGACTGCGGGTGACGGTGGTGCCTACGGCCACGATGCGCTTGTCGGGGTGTCGCAGCAGGTGTTCCACCAAGTCGCGGCGCACTACGATCTGCTCGTCGTGCATGAAGTGGTCGCCGATCTGCTCAACGGAGACGGGTTTGAAGGTGCCCGCGCCGACATGCAGTGTGAGGTATTGGGTGTCGATGTGCTTCTCCGACAGTTCCCGCAACAGTTCGGGGGTGAAATGCAGTCCGGCGGTGGGGGCCGCCACAGAGCCGTCGTGGTGCGCATAGACTGTCTGGTAGCGGCGCTCGTCGGACTGTTCGGCCGCCCGCTTGATGTAGGGTGGCAGGGGCATCTTGCCGTACGCCTCCACCCACTCGGCGAAGGTGATGTCGGACGCATCCCAGCGGAAACTTACCGCGAAGGCGTTTTCCACCGGCTCGCCCTTTTCTGCCGTCACCGTCAGCAGCCGCCCGCCCAGATCGACTGTGAAGTCGAGCGGGTGCTTCCACCGTTTCGCGTTGCCCACCAAGCACTTCCAAACCACCTCGCCATGCTGCGCCAGCGCGGCTGTCAACTCGGTGACCGGTGCCATCGGCTCCAAACAGAAGATCTCAATGGACGCGCCCGTGGCGTTGTGTGCCAGCAGCCGCGCGTGGATCACCTTCGAGTCGTTGAAGACGACCATCATGTCGGGGGTGAGGTGGGCGGGAAGGTGGCGGAACTCGTCATCGACGATGGCGCCGCCGTCGCGGTGATAGACCAGCAGCCGCGAGGTGGCCCGCTCCTCCTTCGGGTAGTAGGCGATGCGCTCGGCGGGCAGCGGGTAGTCGAAATCGTCAATGCGGATGTGTTTCGGGTCGGACATGGTGCAGGAATTTTTTCAAACTGCAAAAATACGATTAAATGGGGAAATGGGAGCCGCTGTTTACGAAAGCAGTTGCGACAGGATCTCCACCGACTCGATGCTGTGTATCTGGCTGTTGTGCTTCTCGAAGTAGCGGATGAGTCCGTAAAGCAGTTCGGTGCGCACCACCTTGGGCGGCAGTTCCGCTGCCGGCATGTCGTTCAGCAGCAGCCAGAGGTAGGCGGATGCCTCCACGCTCAGGAAGTCGGGGTAGGGGTAGAAGTCGTGGACGAAGCAGGACTCTTCGATGGAGAAGATGCGGTTGCTTGTCGAGTAGTTCGCTTGCGGCTGGATGCCCATCACGCGGGCGAGGCGTACCATGAAGCGCAGGTGTACGTCGGCGAGTGCGGCGTCGGGAGAGTCCAATTCCAGCAGGGCGTCTTCCACTAAATCGTAAAATGCCTCATCGGCGCGAAATTCACGTAATATCTTGTAAATTAGTTCATTATAGAAAATGAAAATCGTCCGTCGCACCATGTCGAAGGGGATGAGGGCGTAGGGTTGGTAGAGCGACACCTCGCGCAGGTACTTGATCTCCTTGCCGTTGTCGTCGAAGGTGATCTCCACTAACGACAGGTTGTCGAGCAGGGCGGCGGTGCCGCGGTTGCGTTTGCCGTAGGCCCCCTTCACGATGAATGCCTGCATGCCGGCCTCCCGCGTGAAGATGTTGACAATCACGCTGGTGTCGGAGTATTTGGTCAGGTGCAGTACGATGCCGCGGGTGGTGAGGTGCATGGGGGATGGGTTAATGTTGAAGGGGCGGTTGCGTGTTCCGTTCCCAGAAGATGCCGTCGGCGTACCCTTGGATGCGGGTGTCGTGGGCGGCGAGGGCGAGGCGTTTGGCGGCCCACAGGCAGTAGGTCTCGTCGATTTCGAAGCCGATGTACCTGCGGCCCAGTTTCTTCGCGACCACGCAGGCGGTGCCGCTCCCCATGAATGGGTCGAGCACGAGGTCGCCTTCGCGCGAGGACGCCAGCACCAACTTCGCGTACAGTTTCTCGGGTTTCTGGGTGGGGTGGTCGGTGTTCTCCGGCATCGACCAGAAGGGCACGCTGATGTCGTCCCAGAAGTTGGAGGGATGGGTGATGCGGAACTTGCCCTCGGCGGTCTCTTGCCAGTCTTTCGGCCGGCCCGCGTCCTTGTATGGCGCCAGCACCCGCCGTTTCAGCTTCACGGACTCCACGTCGAAGTAGTAGTGCCGTTCGTCGTTGACGCCGAACCAGATGTCCTCCATCGAGTTCTTCCAGTTGCTTTTCGCCCCGCGCCCCTTCTCCCGTTGCCAAGTGATGCGGTTGAGCACGGTCAGGTGCTCCGCCATCACCCGTTGCAGGGCGGAGGAGCACCGCCAATCGCCGCACAGGTAGAGCGAGCCGGTCGGCTTCAGCTTCCGGCACACGAGGGGAAACCAACTGTGGAGGTACCGCTCGTACTCCTTCTCGGAGCGGGCCGTGAAGGAGGTGCCGTTGAAGTTCTTGGAGAGGTTGTAGGGTGGATCCACGATGATCAGGTCGGCGATGCCGTCGGGGAGGAGGGCGGCTGCCTGCAGGAAGTCGCCGTGGATGAGCGAGTCCGCGGGCACGCTTCCCGTCGCGAGGTCGTCGGGACGCAGGAGTCGCGCGCTCAGCGCCTCCACCTCGTCGGGCGTGACGGTCAAAGTCCGGTTGCGGTCTGCTCTTCTCTTGTTCGGCATGGGATGAAAACTTGGCGGCAAAGATACGGATTTTTTTTAGGTTTCAGGGGTGGGTTTTCAGCGTGATAAGTTGGTGCGGGCGTGCGGCAGGGATTGGAGCGGGCACGGAACGCGCACGGTCGCCTACGGCAGCGGCGGCCAAGCGGCGACCACCGGAAGCCGCTGTAGAGCCGCACGGCCGTGCGGCTCTATGATGGCCGCCCTGCTGCCGTGGCGACCGTGAAGTGAAGTAAGGCGGAAAGCCCGACGGCGGCCGTGTCCTGGGGCTGCCGGAAGAAGGAGGGATTCCCTCCAGGCAAGATGACTTGGGGAGCCGATTGTGGAAAAATGATGCCGGACACGGCCGCCGGGCCGCCCCAATCATCACATAGAAAAACAAACCCGCCGGGACGCGGCTGGCATCCTGACGGGGGAGGGGATAGTAGCAGTTGGAAAATTAATTCTCGATCACGCACAGTAGGTTCCGGTCGCCGATGGCATCGTTGATCTTGCTGACGGTCGGACAGTACATGCCGCGACGGGTATCGGGAAGGGAATGGTGGGTAAGACCTTGGCATCACAATGGGGCGGAAACGCATCTGCTACCGGAACGCCTCTATAACCGGCTTGCCGCGCCACACCTGCGGAATCTCTATTCCCAATGCATACGCGATGGTCGCAGCGATATCGTATTGTACCACAGGGGATTGTATTTGATAACCCTGTTTCACATTCTTGCCGAAAATCACCAGCGGACTCTCCATATCCTCCATCGCCAAAGTGCCGTGGCCTTTGTCGTGGCCGCCGTGGTCGCCGGTAACGATGATGATGGTTTCATCATAGATGCCCGCGTCCTTCAGCGCTTGGATGATACGTCCGATGCATTTGTCGAGGCGGGTGAGATACGCGTAATAGTCGCGGCTGTACCAGCCAGCGCTGTGGCCGGTAGCGTCGAGGCCGTCGAAGCAGGGGGCGAAAAAGAGAGGTTTCTTTTCACGGATATACTGAACGATACGGTCGCAGTTGCTCTCCACCTTGTCGGCTCCGCCCGGGAAGTACTCCATATAGCTGATGGCCAGCGTATCCACCACATACTTAATGGGTTCCCATTCAATGGTGCAGCCGGTTTCGGCATTGGGGTAGGCTTCGCGGATGATGGAGAAGATAGAGGGGAAGATGCCGTGCGCATTTTCATACGCGAAGGGGAGGTCGTGTTGCTCGGAGTCCCACGTGGTAAAG
>JAEEKX010000032.1 GCA_016288655.1 Bacteroidales bacterium | reverse complement strand
TCAAATGGCAATGGTTATTTGTCTGAAAAACAGATAAATAACCATTTTTTTTGTCAGAAAAATATTGAAATGGAATGTCGGAAGCAACTTTGCGAAAAATGCAAAAAGAAAGAGGATGACTACTTTTTAGTCACCCTCAGGGGCATTGCTGCGCAATGGCTTTTTGCATTCCGCCGCGCCTTTTGCGCGCAAGCGGGCAACGGGATTGTATATCCCTTCCGCCGCCGCGGGCGTCCTTGCATGCGAAAAAGGGCATTGCTGCGCAATGGCTTTTTGCATTCCAACGCGCCTTTTGCGCGCAAGCGGGCAACGGAATTGCATATCCCTTCCGTCGCCGCGGGCGTCCTTGCATGCGAAAAAGGGCATGGCTGCGCAATGGCTTTTTGCATTCCAACGCGCCTTTTGCTCGCAAGCGGGCAACGGGATTGTATATCCCTTCCGCCGCCGCGGGCGTCCTTGCATGCGAAAAAGGGCATTGCTGCGCAATGGCTTTTTGCATTCCGCCACGCCTTTTGCTCGCAAGCGAGCAACGGCGTGGCGGAATGCAAAAAGGGCGGCCTTCTGCCGCCCTTTTTCGCATGCGGAAAGTGAGGGATTCGAACCCCCGGAACCCCGAAGGGTTCAACAGATTTCGAGTCTGCCCCGATCGACCACTCTGGCAACTTTCCGCGGCAAAAATACGACTTTTTTCGCACACGGCAGCCCCCTCTTCCCTTTTTCAATCGAAAAAAATCACCCTATTTTCATCAAGAACCGTTAATTCATTATTCTACAAACATTTACAAAAAAAGCCGGACAACATAAAAACGCTGTCCGGCCAGATGCCTTTATAAAATATACTATGCTTACGGTTGGACGAAGCCCTCGACCTTGATGACCTGGACGGGGTTGGTGGGGCTGTTGGTGATGACGTCGATGGAGCAGTTCTGTCTGCCACGGCGGCTCTGCGCCTTGAAGGAGAGCGTCAGCGTGGCGGACTCGTTGGGAGCGATGGTCATCGACGACATACGATAAGAGAGCGCGGGGTTGCTGGACTCGATCTTGCGGATAATCAAGGGGGTCTTGCCCGTGTTCTTCACGATGATGTCCTCGGTGGCCACGGTGGCCTGACGGATCGTGTCGAAGCGGTACAACGTCTTGCTGTATTCAACTTTCGGGGCCTTTTCCATCTCCTTGGGGGAGAGTTGGGAGAAGTCCTCGCGGATGTTGGCCTTGTAGAAGATGTACTTGTGCTGTTCGGCGGAGTCGGTGGTGATGAGCTCGACGCGGTCGTTGAGGTTGCCCCAAGCGTTGCGGATGGTGGCGTCGTACTTGAGTACAATGTAACTCTCGGTGTTGGCTCTCAACTCATTGCCGAAACCGCGGCTCACCTCCTTGATGTGGGCGGGGAGTTTGGTCTCGACGGAGATGCTCATGCCGTCCTCGCGGAAGTTGCGGAGCCAAATCGTGTCGGTATGGGTTTCGGTGTTGGTGAGCGTGAGACGGAGCGTGGCCTCCTTGATGCGCAACTCGCCCTTGCCGCTCTTATAGCCGGCGATTTCGTACTTTGTAGGGGGGCGTTTGATGACGTTGCCCTTGATGAAGATGATGTAAGGACTGGCCTGGTCGGGCTCATTGGTCGAGACCTTGATGTTCTTGTTGAACGGACCGGGACGTGCCCACGGATCGTAAGTGGCATCGATGTAACCCGTAGCTCCCGGGGCAATGGCCTCGCGGGTATAGTTGGCCGCCGTGCAGCCACAACCGGGCTTCACATTCGTAAGCAGCAGATCCTGGTTGCCAACATTCTTGAAGGTGAAACGAGCGGTCACCTTGCCGCCCTCCTCGTGGATGTCGCCAAATTCATGCGTCTTTTTCTCAAATTCAATTTTCGGTTGGGCCATGACGCAAATGACGGCCACCAGCATTGTCAATGTTAGAACTAACCTTTTCATTTTGATGATTTTAATTGTTCGTTCGTTTATATTTCATGCGGTTGCAAAGATACGACTTTCTTCCGTAACGAAAGCCGTATTATGTTTTTTAGACAAAAAAAAGAGGCGAATGTTGCATGGGCCACAAAAAAAGTTGTAATTTTGCAAGTTTTAATTCCCCAAAACAAACGCTGATGAATTTCGAGCAAGTAGAAAAAATCCTTTTCGGCGGCGCCCCGTTGGCGTTCACGCCAGAAGAACGGCACGCCGTGGAAGCGAGCCACGAGTTTTTGAAAACGTTCGCACAAGACAAGGTCATCTATGGCATCAACACGGGCTTCGGTCCGATGGCGCAATACCGCGTGCCCGACCCCGACCTGCAAGCACTGCAATACAACATCATACGCAGCCACTCCACGGGTGCGGGCGAACCATTCGAGCCGATCTATGTGAAGGCGGCGATGGTGTCGCGGTTCATGACCTTCGCCAAGGGCATGTCGGGCGTGCACATCGACGTATTGGAACTGCTGGAGGCATTCATCAACCACGGGGTCACGCCGTTCATCCCGCAGCACGGCAGCGTCGGCGCCAGCGGCGACCTGGTGCAACTCGCCCACCTCGCGCTCACCCTCATCGGCGAAGGCAAGGTGCAATACCACGGAGAGTGGCGCCCCACGGCGGAAGTGATGCGGGAGCTGGGCCTCCAGCCCATCCAGCCGCACATCCGCGAAGGCCTCGCCCTCACCAACGGCACCGCCATGATGACCGGCGTCGGCTTGGTGAACCTGCACCACGCATTCACCCTGCTCTCCCTCGCCACCCGCGCCTCCCTCATGGTCAACGAGATCGTCGCCTCCTACGACGACTTCCTCGCACCCCAACTCAACGACCTCAAAAACCACGCCGGACAAAGCGACATCGCCCGTCAGATGAGCGAGTTGGCGCACTCTTCCCACTGCCTGCTCAAACGCGAGGTGGAGATGTACCACCCACACGAAGAGGCCGTCTTCAAACACAAAGTGCAGCCCTTCTACTCGCTGCGCTGCACCCCGCAGATCCTCGGCCCCATCCTCGACACCCTCCGATACACCCGACAGATCCTCGAAGAGGAACTCAACGCCGTCGATGACAACCCCATCGTCGATCTGCACACGCAGACCGTCTATCACGGCGGCAACTTCCACGGCGACTACGTCAGTTTCGAGATGGACAAACTCAAGATCGCGGTCACCAAACTCACCATGCTGATGGAACGACAGTTCAACTACCTCTGCCACGACAAGATCAACGAACTGCTGCCGCCGTTCCTCAACCTGGGACGCCTCGGCCTCAACTACGGCGTGCAGGCGATGCAGTTCACCGCCACCTCCACCACGGCTGAGTGCCAGACCCTCTCCAACCCGATGTACGTCCACAGCATCCCCAACAACAACGACAACCAGGATGTGGTGAGCATGGGCACCAACTCGGCCATCCTCGCCAAACGCGTCATCGACAACGCCTTCCAGGTGATGGCCATCCACTTCATCGGATTAGCGCAGGCGGTTGACTGCCTGAAGATCGCCGACCAACTGAGCGAAAGCAGCCGCAAGATCTACGACGCCGTGCGCTCCGTGCTGCCGGCCTTCGTCGATGACACCCCGAAGTACGAGGAGATCGCCGCGATGATCGAGCAACTGCGTGGGTAGTCCACGAACAACACGTATATGTTATGTGTTTCGGGGATAATGATTTATTTCCCGAAGCCGATGGCTTTGCCCCTCTTCCGGATGGTCTCGTCGCGGCAGTAGCGGCACAGGCGGTCGATGCCTTTTCACCGATTCATTTCACATCTCATGATATTCATGATGGCACCCCGGCGGCCACGCCGGCGTACTGGCACCGACAAAGGCGTTTCAAGAAGCTTCATCTACCATCCATCCCGGGAAAATGGCCGCCGTCGGGCTCTCCGCTTTACTTCACTTCACGGTTTTCACGGCAGTAAGGTCCAAAGTAGCTTCCGTTGGTCGCTCTTTGGCCCCAACTGCCGTGTGAAAACCGTGCGCGTTCCGTGCTCGCTGCGATCCCTGGTGCGGAGGGCCAGACGAAAGCCGTGGGCTTCTCACCCGACTACTCCGGAGATCTCCTCCCCCGTATATCCCTTTCCCATCAGGAAACGGTACAACTTGGCGCGGTCGCCGTCGGGGTTCTCGCGCTCCCACCGCTCCTTCAAATACTGTAAGTTATTTTCATACACCGTCTCGTCCAACTCGGCGAGTTTTTCGTTCACCAGCGACTGCTCCACCCCGCGCTTGCGCAACTCCACCGCAAGTTTCACCCGTCCCCATCGTTTCAACCCCATCTTGCCCCGGATGAAACTCTCCGCGAAGCGAGCGTCATCCACGTAGTGCTCCTCCTCCAACAACGCCAGCAACTCGTCGGCCTCCGCCGACGACATCTTCAGCTCCCGCATCTTGCGACGCACCTCCCAACAACTGCGGTCCTGGTAGGCGCAGTATTTCAGCACTCTGTCGGTGTTGGTCATCGCCATCGCCCGCCTCAGTGTTGAACCACGAACTTGCGCACCACGGGCTGGTCACCCTGCCAGATCTTGAGGAAATAGACTCCGTTGCCCGCCGGCGTCGCCAGGTCAGCATCCGTGCCGACCATGGTGGCGGCCCAAACCGTCTGCCCCAGCATATTGCAGATTTCCAGACGGTTGAACTGGAAGTCTGTGTGCAGGGTGATGACATCACGGGCAGGGTTCGGGAAGAGTTGCACGTTGGCGGCAGTGCCGTAGTCATCGATGCCGACCACGCAGGAGGGCGACGACAGGTTGCTTTCGCCCACGATGCAGGTGGCGGCAACACTGTAGCAGTTCTCCCCAACCACCATGGCGTAATCCACGAAGGAGGTGCCGGGGATGTACTCGGCGATGAGGTCGTTGTTGCGATAGACGGCATACGACTGCGCACTCGGCACGGCGTCCCAAGTAATGCGGGCACCGCCCTGGACGTTGACCGCGTGCACGTTGCCGGGCACCGCATTGCAGTTGACACCGCACGCAGGCACGTTCGAGAAGAAACAGGTGGCCGTCGGCGTTCCATTAGAGGCATAGATCTGATTGCCCAGACTGTTCACAATGTTGAAGGAGACTTCGCCATCGCTATAGTTGGTGGTGGCGACATAGTAGTAGTCGATGTTGTTGGCGGTGCAGGTATAAACGGTGTCGGAACCGGAGGCGCCGCTTTCGAGCGTCAGTTCGGCAATCACATTGCTGCCCTGCCGCATCTGGATCTTCGCGCCGCTCCAGCCGTCGCCGTAGGAGTCGAACATATTGATGACCATGTAACAGTTGCACGGCAGCGTGGTGAACTGGCCGCTCACCGCGTCGCCCTGCTGGTTGCCGCCGCACTGCGACAGCACGTAATAGTAATATGTGGTTCCGCCGTTGAGGTAGTTGATGTCGTAACTGGTGGCGGCGATGAGGGTGTCGAGCACGTTGGCCGGCGCGGTCGGACTGGACAGCGGATGGTCGGCGATCTTGAGGTTCCAGGTGGCGGGCGTCTCGTTGACATCGGTCCAACTGAAGTGCGCCTCGTTGCCGGTGACGCCATCGACGGCGAGGTGCATGGCGGGCCAGCAGGAGGGCGTCTGGAGCACCTTCACCTCATCCACGAGGTAGTAGTTGAAGTCGGAAGCACCGTTGTGGCGGAAGGCGATGTAACGCCCGGTGCCGCTGATGGCGGTGTTGGCAAAATCGACGGAGCAGAACTGCCACGCGCCGGCCTGGGCGGGGTTGAAGGTGGCCACGCCCTCGAAGGTGGCATAGTCGCTGGGATTGCTCATCACGCCGACCTCCAGAGTGCCCGACATGTTGGCATCCTCTTTGTAAAGGAAGAAGGCAATGGTGAGTCCGTGGATGTCGGTCCCCAAGGCGGGGGTGATGGCGTAGGTCTGCATGTTGGAACCGGTGCAGAACATCAGACTGTTGGGGCCATCGACGGCGGTGATGTCAGTCGCCGAGGGGGTCATGTTCGACTGGTAGTAGGAGGTGGCGGGGCGCAGCCAACACTGCGGGAAGGCGTCGCCGCCAACGCCGGCATCATCAAAACTTTCATTGTAGGGCAGTTCGAGGATGGTGCCGCAACCTGTGGTGAAGGAGTAGCCGTGCGACCATTCGCTGGTGTTGCCGCCGCACACCGAACACACGTAGGCGTAATAGGTCGTGAGCGGGTTGAGGCCCGTGACATTGTAGATGGGGGTGTTCACGGTCGTGGGGTTGAGGGCGCTAATGTCTGCATAGAAGTCGATGACGGGATATTCGGAAAGCACGATCTGCCAACTGTTGGCAGTGCCCACCTCGGTCCAACTGAGGGTGGCGCTGTTGCCGGCGACATTGCTGGCAGCGAGGTTGGCGGGCACAGCACAGCCGCTCACGGCATGCAGTTGCACCTCGTCGAGGTAGCAGTTGCTGCCGCCGCCAGCCGTGAAGAGGAAGCCGACATAGACACGGGAGTGCTCGCCCGCAGCCGGCAGCAGTACCTCGTACTCGGTCCAGCCGCTGTAGATGTCGCTGTGGCGCAGGATCAGTCCCTGCGGGGCGTCGGTCCATGTGGTGCCGTCGAAAGAGTACTGCACCTGCACACCCTCGGTCGTCGTCTGCGGGTTGTCGGCGGTGTGGTACCAGTGGAAGCCCACGCCGAGCACGCCGGTGCCGATGGTGGAGACGGGCGACGACACCAAACGCGTCTGGCGGCCGGAGACGAAGTTGCCGCTCGCCCACAACGCCATCGCCGTGCCCTGATAGGGAAAGACCGTGTAGTTCTGGTTCCATTGCACGAAGGTCACCTCGGAGCCGCCCGTCACCGGCTGCATCTGCCAGCAGGCCGGCAACTCACCCGGCGCGAAACTCTCGCTCAAGGGGAGCACGGAGATGGCACAGGGGGTGACAAACGTGACGGAACTCCATGTGCTGTTCTCATCGCCGCAAACCGACTGCACATAGAAGTAGTAGGTCGTGTTCGGCGTGAGGTTGCTGGCGGTATATGACGTGCTGTTCACCGTCGAAGGCGTCTGCGTATTGAAGTTCGTCACCGGCGTGGTGGAGAGGATGGTCCGCCATTGCGTGGCCGTGCCCTCCTCCGTCCAACTCAACGACGCCGACTGCGCGGTGACACTCGAAACGGTCAGGTTGACGGGGTTGAGGCAGTCGGGCATCTCGCTCACCACCACGTTGTCGATGAAGGTGAGACTGTTGCCGGTGCTGTTGTGGCGGAACACGATGTAGCCGCCTGTGCCGGGATAGTTGTCAAAATGGAGTTCTTGATGCACATACTGGTTGGTGACCGCTAACGAAAGCGTGTCCACCACGAACATGTCCTCATCGAGCAGAGAGGGATCGAGGTCGCTCACGATGCCGACGATGAGGATGTTGTCGGTATTCTTCACCATCATGTCGAAAGAGATACGCAGTGTGTTGAGCGGGGCGGCCATGGCAGGCGCGGCGGCCGTGGCGCCGAACTGGAAGGCCAGCGTGTTGTTGAAGTCGCCGTCGTCCTTGGGATAAGGATAACTGTTGGCGGTGACCAACTTGGTCCAGCAGGGCGGGGTAAACGAAGGCCCCGTTGAACAGTCCTCAAAATCAATCTGATAAGGGATGGATTCCGGATCACACTGGGCCTGGGCCTGCCGGGCGGGCAGCATCGCCATCACGACCATGAACAACCAAACACGTAGCACTGTCTTTGCCATAACTTTATGATTTTTTGATGGTTAAAAAAAGCAGGCAAAAGTACGGAAAAATATCAAGACGGAAAAGGGTTGTTGAAAAAAATTCTCTCCCGCCACCACACAAAACGAGGATTTTGAAAGAGCAGCCCTTCAAAATCCTCGCCTACAACTTCCATGCCTCTCCTTGCGGATGGCAATGCCGCATGGATGAGTTGTATTCAGGAGGTTTTTCGTCTTTTCAGGGTATATCCGTCACAAATTCGACGGTCTGGAGAGCGGAATTGTCGTAAATGGGAGCGGATTTCGCTCGTTGTTACGCGCGGCAAACCTTCACCTGGACGGTCAGACCTTCGGCGATCTCGAAACTCTCGCCCGTCACCTGCGGCTTGATCTGCAGCGAAGTACAGAGCGTTTCGTTGCAGATGTATTCGCTGAAGGCGGTGAAGGCGGCGTCAAGGCGCTCGTTGCTCTCAATCTCTACAGTGATGCGGTCGGAAACGTCGAGGTTGGACTCCTTGCGGAAGTTCTGGATGCGGTTCACCAACTCACGGGCATAACCCTCGTTGAGCAGGTCGTCCGACAACTCGATGTCGAGGGCGACTGTCAGCGTGTCCTGATTGGCGACAACCCAGCCCGGAATGTCCTCGGCGACGATCTCAACGTCGGTGACATCGATGACAACTTCCTGACCGTCAACGTTCAGCGTGGCGCTGCCGTTCTTCTCGATGGCGCGGATGTCATCCTGACTGAAGGCGACGATGGCAGCAGCCACCGACTTCATGATCTTGCCACACTTGGGTCCCAACTTCTTGAAATCGGGCTTGATGCGTTTGACGAAGATACCGGCCTCGTCAGAGACGAACTCGACCTCCTTTACGTTCACCTCGTGCAGGATAAGGTTCTTCACCTTCTCAATCTGCTCCTTGAGGTTGGAGTTCTCCACCACGGGAATCATGATCTTGGCGAGCGGCTGGCGCACGCGCAAGTTCGACTTCTTACGCAGCGAGAGGATCATGGAGGAGAGTTGTTGAGCCAACTGCATCCGCTCCTCTAACATCTTGTCAATCAACTCCTCATGCACCTCTGGATAGGTGGAGAGGTGTACCGACTCAACATCCTCGCGGTGGGTGATGCCGTTGAGGTCGCGGAAGAGTTTGTCCATGAAGAAGGGCGCGATGGGTGAAGCCACCTTGGCGATGGTCTCCAGACAGGTGTAGAGGGTCTGGTAGGCCGACAATTTGTCCTGTCCCTCGCCCTTCCAGAAACGGCGTCGGCAGAGGCGGACATACCAGTTGCTGAGGTACTCGTTGACGAAGTCCTGGATCTCGCGGCCGGCCTTGGTCGGCTCGAAATCGGCATAGTAACCGTCACAATGGCGCACCAGCGTGTTGAGTTCGGAGAGAATCCAACGGTCGATTTCGGGGCGCTCGGCGATGGCGATGTCCGGCTCCTGATAGGCGAAGCCGTCGATGTTGGCATAGAGCGCGAAGAAACTGTAGGTATTGTAAAGCGTTCCGAAGAACTTGCGCTGCACCTCCGCGATGCCCTCGGCGTCGAACTTGAGGTTGTCCCACGGCTGGGCGTTGGTGATCATGTACCAGCGGGTGGCGTCGGGACCGTACTTCTCAATGGTCTCGAAAGGATCCACGGCGTTGCCGAAACGCTTTGACATCTTGTTGCCCGCCTTGTCAAGCACCAATCCGTTGGAAACCACGGCCTTGTAGGCCACGGAGTCGAACACCATGGTGGCGATGGCGTGCAGGGTGAAGAACCAGCCGCGGGTCTGGTCAACGCCCTCGGCGATGAAATCGGCGGGGAAGTTCTTCTCGAAGATATCCTTGTTTTCGAAGGGATAGTGCCACTGGCAGTAGGGCATGGCGCCAGAGTCGAACCAGACATCGATGAGGTCGCTCTCGCGGGTCATCTTCTGACCGCTGGGCGAAACGAGGAAGATGTCATCCACGTAAGGACGGTGCAGGTCGATGCGGTCGTAGTTCTCCTGGCTGAAGTCGCCCGGCACGAAGTCCTTGTAAGGATTCTCCTTCATGATGCCGGCGGCGACGGCCTTGTCGATCTCGTTGACGAGTTGCTCCACGGAGCCGATGCAGATCTGCTCCTTCTTGTCCTCGGTGGTCCAGATCGGCAGCGGCGTGCCCCAGAAGCGGGAGCGGGAGAGGTTCCAATCGACGAGGTTCTCGAGCCAGTTGCCGAAACGTCCGCTGCCGGTGGCGGCGGGCTTCCAGAGGATCGTATTGTTGAGTTCGATCATGCGCTGCTTCACAGCCGTGCTCCTGATGAACCAGGAGTCGAGCGGATAGTAGAGCACCGGCTTGTCGGTGCGCCAGCAGTGCGGGTAGTTGTGCACGTGCTTCTCGATGCGGAAGACCTTGTGCTCGCCCTTCAGCCACATGCAGATCTCCACATCCAGCGTGTCGGGGTGCTGCTCGCCCACCTTCTCGTAATCGGGCTTCACGTAACGGCCGGCATAGCGGGAGTAGAGGTCCACGTTGACCTGACTCTTGACGAAGTTTTCGTCCAAGTCCTCGATGAGGAAGAACTTGCCGGTCTTATCGACCATGGGCACGGGGCTGCCGGCCTTGTCGGTGAGGATCATGGGGGCGATGCCCGCGTCGGCGGCGACACGCTTGTCGTCTGCGCCGAAGGTGGGGGCGATGTGAACGATGCCGGTACCGTCTTCGGTGGTGACATAGTCGCCGGCGATGACTTCGAAGGCCTTGCCTTCGGGGCGCATGAACGGGATAAGTTGTTCGTATTTCATGCCCACGAGTTTGTCGCCAGTGGTCTCGCCGAGCACCAAGAACGGGATGTTCTTGTCGCCGGGTTTGTAGTCTTCGAAGGCGAGGGCGCTGTTCTTCTCGGGGAAGAAACTGGGCATGAGGGGCTTGGCGACGACCACGAGAACGGGCTCGCCGCTATAGGGGTTGAAGGTCTTGACAAGGTTGTAGGCGATCTTGGGACCGACGGCGAGGGCAGTGTTGGAGGGCAGCGTCCAGGGGGTAGTGGTCCAGGCCAGGAAGTAGAGGTTGGCGGGGATGCCCTGTTCGCCGATGAACATCTGCTGCTCGGTGGTGAGCACCTGATCCTGGCGCACCTTGAACTGGGCGACGCAGGTGGTATCCTTCACGTCCTTGTAGCAGCCGGGGAGGTTGAGTTCGTGGGAACTGAGGCCGGTGCCGGCGGCGGGCGAGTAGGGCTGGATGGTGTAACCCTTGTAGAGCAGTCCTTTCTTGTAAAGCACTGACAGCAAATACCATACGGATTCGATATACTTGTTGTCGAAGGTGATGTAGGGGTGGTCGAGATCGACCCAGTAGCCCATGCGCTTGGTGATGTCGTCCCACATGTCCTTGAATTTCATCACTTCGCGACGGCAGGCACGGTTGTACTCTTCCACCGAGATGGACTTGCCGATATCCTCCTTGGTGATGCCGAGGGTCTTCTCGACGCCGAGTTCGACGGGCAGTCCGTGGGTATCCCAGCCGCCCTTTCGGCCGACGTACTTGCCTTTGAGGGTCTGATAGCGGCAGACGATGTCCTTGAGGGAGCGGGCGAGCACGTGGTGGATGCCGGGCTTGCCGTTGGCGGAGGGCGGTCCTTCGAAGAAGACGAAGGGCTGCGCGCCCTGGCGGTTTTTCAAACTTTTGGCAAAGATGTCGTGCTCTTCCCAGAATTTCTGCATCTCCTTGCCGATCTCCGACAAGTTAAGTCCGTGATATTCAGCGTATTTTCCCATATTAAATGAATTGCGAAATAACTTGCAAAAATACAATTAAATAGTGAAAATCGGAAGTGGAAAGTTGATTTTCTTGAAACAAAAAAAACGCGACGGGAATACCCATCGCGTTGGTATGCGTAATGTTGTGGAAATCGAAGAAAAAAACTATTTCTTGCCCTTGTCCTTCTGGCCGGCGTGACCGCGGAAGATGCGGGTGGGGGAGAACTCACCGAGGCGGTGGCCAATCATGTTCTCGGTCACATAGACGGGGATGAACTTGTTGCCGTTGTGAACTGCGATGGTGAGGCCGACGAAGTCGGGAGAGATCATGGAAGCGCGGGACCACGTCTTGATGGTGGATTTCTTACCGGAGGCCTGGGCTTCGAGCACGCGTTGTTCGAGTTTATAGTGAATAAACGGTCCTTTTTTTAATGAACGACTCATGGTATTATCTCTTTAGGTTATTTTTTTCTTCTTTCGATGATGTACTTGCTGGAATTCTTCTTCGGATGTCTGGTCTTGTAACCCTTAGCCGGCAAGCCCTTGCGTGAGCGCGGGTGACCGCCGGAAGCACGGCCTTCACCACCGCCCATCGGGTGATCGACAGGGTTCATGACGACGCCACGGACTCTCGGACGCCAGCCCAGCCAACGGCTTCTGCCGGCCTTGCCGGAGACTTCGAGACTGTGGTCGATGTTGGAGACGATGCCGATGGTGGCGCGGCAGGCGCAGAGGATCATACGGGTCTCGCCCGAGGGCATGCGGATGACGGCGTACTTGCCTTCGCGGGACATCAGCTGGGCGTGACCGCCAGCGCTGCGTACCATCTTGCCGCCCTGTCCGGGTTTCATCTCGATGTTGTGGATTTCGGTACCGAGGGGGATCTCGCCGAGGGGCAGGCAGTTGCCGAGGTCCGGGCTGACGCCGGAGCCGGAGAGAACCTGCATGCCGACCTTCAGACCGTGAGGAGCCACGATGTAGCGTTTCTCACCGTCGGCGTAGAACAGCAGCGCGATGCGCGCGGAGCGGTTCGGGTCGTACTCGATGGAGTGCACGGTTGCCGGAATGTTGTCCTTGTTTCTCTTGAAATCGATCAGACGAAGCATCTTCTTGTGACCGCCACCGCGGTTCCGCATCGTCATCTTACCACTATTATTTCTACCACCCGTGCTGGGTCTGGGGCACAATAAACTTTTTTCCGGTTTATCAGTGGTAATGTCGTCGTAGGCGCTGATCTGTTTGAAGCGCTGCCCCGGAGTTACTGGTTTGAACTTTCTTAATGCCATAACCTAATTAAATATTGCTGTATAAATCGATTGTGTCGTCTTTGCTCAGAAACACGGTGGCCTTCTTGAGGGTGCTCTTGCTGCCCTGGATCATACCGGCCTTCGTGTAGCGGGAAGCGTCCTTACCACGCTGGACCATAGTGTTGACTCTCACCACTTTGACACCATAGATGGTCTCAACTTCGTGCTTGATCTGCGTTTTGGTGGCCGACCGTTCGACGAGAAAGCCGTAGCGGTTGAACTTCTCAGCCTCCGCGGTGCGTTTTTCGCTGATGATAGGTTTTATGATTACGCTCATGGTTTCTTTTTTTTGAAGTTAATGAATTACTCTTCGCCAAGCATTTTGTTGAGGTCGGCGATGCTGTTTTCGCAGATGATGAGGTTGTTGGCGTTGAGCACGTCGTACGTGTTGGCGTCGATGGATCTCATCACCTTGGCACGCTGGAGGTTGCGGCTGGACAAGAAGACGTTCTTGTTGCTGTCGTTGACCAGAGTGAGCGTCTTGGCGTCCTGGAGGTTGAAGGCCTTGAGAATGTTGAGGAAGGCCTTGGTCTTGGGGGCGTCGAAGGCGAAGTCCTCCACCACAACGATCTTCTCTTCCTTGGCCTTGTAGGAGAAGGCGGAGAAGCGGGCGAGGCGTTTCACTTTCTTGTTCAACTTGAAGCTGTAGTCTCTGGGATGGGGGCCGAAAGCGGTGGCACCGCCGCGGATGGTGGGCGATTTGATGCCGCCGGCACGGGCGCCGCCGGTACCCTTCTGGCGCTTCAGTTTGCGGGTGCTTCCGGAAACCGTGGCGCGATCGAGCGTGTTGTGGGTACCCTGACGTTTGTTGGCCAATATGTTCTTGACATCCAACCAGATTGCGTGGTCGTTGGGTTCCACGTTGAAGATTCTATCATCCAACGTGACCGTTTTGGCAGACTCACTGCCGTCGATTTTATAAACTTTTAGCTCCATCTTTCTATGATTAAATATGAACCATTGGCTCCGGGAACAGAACCTTTAACTACGAGAATGTTCTTCTCCTTCACAATCTTGAGGATGGGAAGGTTGGCCACTTTCACCTTGGCGTGACCCATCTGACCGGCCATGCGCATTCCGGGAAGAACGCGTGACGGGTAGGAGGATGCACCCATGGAACCGGGGGCTCTCAAGCGGTTGTGCTGACCGTGCGTGCTGTCGCCCACACCGCCGAAACCGTGACGCTTGACAACGCCCTGGAAGCCCTTACCTTTCGAAAGGCCGCTGACGTCCACGAACTCGCCTTCCTCAAAGACAGAGACATCGAGCACCTCGCCGAAAGTCTTCTTGTGACCCTCCTCGAAACGGGTGAACTCACGCAAGATCTTCTTCGGCGTGGTACCTGCCTTGGCGAAGTGGCCCTTCAAAGGCTTCGGGGTGTTCTTCTCTTTTCTCTCGTCGTATCCCAATTGGATAGCACTGTAACCGTCCTTCTCAACGGTCTTGACTTGCGTGACCACGCAAGGACCAGCCTCTATCACTGTGCACGGCACACACTTGCCGGAGGCATCGTAGATGCTAGTCATTCCAATTTTTTTTCCTATTAAACCTGACATTGTTAGATAGATTTGGTAATAAATTTCATACATCCCACGCAAAGCCATTCCTCTTTTCAAATTATTATAACCTTGACACAGAAAGGGTTACAAGTCATTCGAGCCGATTCAGACCCTGCGTAAAAATGCTGGCAAATATACAACTTTTTTATTCTCAACACACACTGTTGATAATTTTTTTCTGCACACCTTTTCCACATCCTACCAACGGATTTCTCTCTTTTTCTCCCCCTTCCTTCACCATGAAACAATTTTTTTGTACTTTTGCTGATATAAATATTAGGTATAATATGCGAGTCCGCTTTCCGCTTCTTTTCCTCATCCTCACCCTGATGTCCACGGACGTATTTTCTAATACCTACGTAGTCACCAACACCAACGACAGCGGCACGGGATCGCTGCGGGAAGCGCTGACGGGCATCACGAACGGCTTTACCGGAAACCACAACATCACCTTCAATATTCCCATGAGCGACGAAGGTTATGATGCGGAGACAGGCACTTTCACCATCGCCGTGCCGACCGACCTCCCCTACCTTCTCTTCAACGCCAACGTGACCATCGACGCCACCACACAAACGGCCAACGTCGGCAACACCAATCCCGACGGCCCTGAGATTGTACTCGACGGGCGCGGCGGCAACGCACAGGCGGGCTTCCGGATCGCCAGCGCCAACTGCACTGTCAAGGGATTCGCCATCGGCGGCTTCACCTACGGCATCATCTTCTTCGGCGCCAACGGCGGCACCGTAACCGATTGTCACATCGGCATCGACGCCACGGGCACACTCCCCTTCCCCAACGCCTTCGGCATCGGACTGTCGGGCGGGACGTACGGCGGCTACACCTTCGAATACGCCCACAACGTCGTCATCTCCGGAAATGTCATCTCGGGCAACACAACTGCCGGAGTCGCCATCGTCGGCGCCCACGACAACACCCTCGCGAGGAACAGTGTCGGCACCAACGCGCTCGGAACGGCGGCAGTGCCCAACACGCAGGGCATATACCTCACTTCGGCGGCTTATGGCAACCTCATCGGCGGGAGCACCGCCACCGCGCGCAACATCATCTCCGGCAACACCAGCGGAGGCGTCATCCTCGACGGCGCCGGCACCTCCGACAACGTCATCTCCGGCAATTTCATCGGGGTCGATGTATCCGGCGACGCCCCCTTGGGCAACCACCACGGCATCGTAGTCATGACCAACGCCAACCGCAACCAGATCGGCGGGAGCACCGCCGCCGAGCGCAACATCATCTCCGCCAACAGCGAAATCGGAATCTACATTGAATCCTCCGACAGCAACGTGGTATGCGGGAACTACATCGGGCTGAACCGCGACGGCTCCCGCAGTTTTGTGGACGCACAGGATACCGCCCTGCAAGCCAATGGCGTGGAAATCAATACGACAGGAAAACACAACATCATCGGGGGACACACCGCCGCCGAACGCAACGTCATCTCCGGACACAAAATTTACGGCTGCATCTATTACGGAAACTGCTCCGACAACAACATCGTGGGCAACTACATCGGCACCGACGCCACGGGCAGTTTCGCCATTCCCAACGCCACAGGCATCTGCGTTGACGGCTCATCCCACCGCAACATCATGGAAAACAATCTCTTATCGGGAAATCGAAGTTACGGTCTCTTTATCGTGACGCGCGGCACCGACGAGAACGTCTTCCGCGGCAACCGCGTCGGCACGAACGCGGACGCCACCGCCGCCATCCCCAACGACGTCGGTCTGATGCTGGCCGCCAACGCCCAAAACAACCTCATCGGCGGCCCCGACCCAGCCGACCGCAACATCTTCTCCGGCAACCGATATGCCGGCATCGAAGTGACCGACCTGGGGACGGAAGGCAACTGCATCGTGGGAAATTACATCGGGGTGGATGGAACAGGGCTTGCCGCACTCCCGAATGAGAACGGCATCATTGTCAGCGCATTGGTGCATCGTCTCTCCATCGAAGACAACGTCGTCTCCGCCAACACGGGCTTCGGGGTGGTGATCACCGACCGCGCCGACAGCGTCATGCTCTACCGCAACAAGATCGGTGTGGGCAGCGATGGAGAGACAGCGTTGGGCAACGGCGCATGCGGCGTCTTCCTCGGTAACGGCGCGCACGGCAACTTCATCGGCGGCGAAGCGGGCGGGAACATCATCGCCTACAACGACTCCGCCGCCGTGGTCCTGATGGATGCCGTCACGACCGACAACCGCATCTCTCGGAACTCCATCCACGACAATCAATACGCGGGCATCGACATCTTTCCGTGGGGAGTGAACGCCAACGACCCGAACGACAGCGACGACGGGTGCAACCACCTGATGAACTACCCCGTCATCGAGTCCGTCGTTTACGACAATCCGACTGGACGCACCACAATCACGGGGCACTTGGACACGCCCGACCCCGAGAGCGCGACGGTGGAACTCTTCACCTCCGATGCGGCGGAATCCATCTTCACCCCACGCGAAGGCAAGCGATACCTGACCTCCATCACCCCCTACCCCGACGGGACCATCTGGCTGCAGACCGACGACGTCCAACTGTCTGATTTCATCATTGCGACCGCTACGGACCGTGACGGGAACACTTCCGAATTTTCCGCCGCCAGCAACATCACAGTAGGCATCGCCGAAACCCGTGCGCCGGAGATCTCGCTGTGGCCGAACCCGACCTTCCACTACGTCTATCTGAACACGAAAGCGAGTGCCCAGTACGACGAAATCCGCATTTTCGACGCCCGTGGGCAACTGCTTTTCACCCAAAAAGCCGAAGCCCCCACAACCTGCATCGACTTAAGTGCCTTGGCTTGCGGAATCTATTGGATAAACGTCGTTTCGAGAGAAGGAAAGGTGAAGATTTTCAAAATCGTAAAAAGCAAGTAAAGCAATATCTGCATGAGAAAGTTTTTTCTTTTATCCCTATGGGCCGTTCTATTTTCATCGACGCTGAGTGCGACCACCTATACTGTCACCAACACCAACGACAGCGGCACGGGATCGCTGCGGTATGCCATGCAAATGTGTGTCGGCACGACAGGCCCGCACACCATCGAATTCAACATTCCGACAACCGACGCCAACTATCAGACCAGCACTGGAGTGTGGGTGATCAGTCCGAGCAGCGACCTACCCATTTTGACCAATGTCTCCGTGCTCATCGATGGCACGTCGCAGACCGCCGCCGTCGGCAACACCAATCCGGAAGGTCCGGAGATCGTACTGGACGGACAGAACGTCAGGAATTACGGCTTCAGGTTCCTGCAGTCACCCAACTGCGCCCTCAAAGGACTGAACATCCGTCAGTTCACGAAAGGAGCGCAGTTTTACGAATCCACAAACTGTTCTGTTACAGGTTGTTACATCGGAGTTGACGAGGTCGGAAACACGGCCATGGGCAATGATATCGGGCTGGAGTTCATCTCCGGTTCCGACAATGCGGTCATCGGGGGAAACACCGTGGCCGACCGCAACATCGTTTCGGGCAACCAGCACATCGGAATCCGTCTGCTGGATGTGCAGCATTGCGTCGTGAGCGGCAACCTCATCGGCACAGACCGCACTGGCACACAGGCCGTTCCCAACTACGACGGCATGAGCATGGAAGGGGCGGTACAGTCCTGTACCATTGGCGGGACCCTCCCCGGCGCCCGCAACGTCATCTCTGGCAACACGGATTACGGGCTGCCCCTCTTCGGCGTGGGCGCCACCGGCAACACCATCATCGGAAACTACATCGGCACCGACATCACCGGAACCCGCGCCATCGGCAACACCTACGGCGTCCTCTTCGACGACGGCGCTTTTGGAAATGTCGTGGGGGGAGATAGCGACGCTGAGCGCAACATCATTTCGGGGAATGTGGGGTACGGCGTCTTTTTCTATAATAATGGAACGAATAATAACATCCTGAAAAACAATTATATAGGAACTGATGTAACAGGAAAGACCGCCGTTCCCAACACCTCCGGAATCATCATAGACGGCATCTCCTACAAGAATTGGATGGATGGAAATGTGATTTCGGGCAACGCGCAAATGGGGATCGGCATCAACATCACGGCATCGGACAGCAACGTCATCGTGCGCAACCGCATTGGCGTGGACATTGATGGCGACCCTCTGCCGAATGGAATGGACGGCATCCGCATCTCGCAAGGTCCCCGGAAAACCGTGATCGGCGGCACGCCCGAAGAGGGAAACATCATCGCCCATAACGGCGGCTGCGGGATTTACATCACCAACCATGAGTGTACGCAGAACCTCATCAGCGGCAACTCGTTTTACCAGAATGCGGGATTGGCCATCGACCTCTTCGCCCCGGGTGTCAACGCCAACGACGAAGGTGACGACGACGAAGGCGCCAACGGCCTGCTGAACTATCCTGAAATAACGGGGGTGGGGTTGTCATGCGGAGCGATGCGAATCGTGGGCGTAGTGGATACACGCAATCCACAACAATGTGAGATACAGATATATAAATCCGATCCAGATCCGACTGGTTTCGGGGAAGGCATGACCTACCTTTGCTCCGCCACCCCCGATATGTTCGGGGGCTGGTCGGTAATGCTCCTTGACGGGAGGGAGGAGGATTATTATACCGCCTTGACAATCGACCCGCAACACAACACGTCCGAATTTTCCCGGGCACGCAACGCCCATGGGTTGGCCGGCATCCATGAGGCCCAAACCGATCCCGGCTTCATCGTTTTTCCCAACCCCGCATCGGAGTTCGTCACGGTGAGATTTCCCGCACCTGTTTGCACATACATTGAACTCTTGAACGCCAACGGCGAGCGGCTCTATGCCACAGAATTCAACGGAACAGAAACCACTATCGACCTATCGACGTATGCTCCAGGCGCATACATCATCCGCGCCGCGAACACGAACCGGCTTTTCATTCACCAGTAACGCAGCGCACAAAAGGCCATCGTCCGACTAAGGCATTCGCGGACTTACAGCACGGAGTCGGTCTTGCACCCGTACGCGAGATCGCCCGCGTCACCCAACCCGGGCACGATGTACGACTGCGCCGTCAGTTCGTCATCGACCGCTCCCAACCAGATGGTGCAGTCGGTGTCGGGCAGGTTGTCGTGGAGGTACTGCACGCCGAAAGTGCTGGCGATGACCGACACCACATGGATGTATTTCGGCTTGCCCTGCGCCAGGATGTCGTTGTAGGCGCACACCATCGATTGCCCGCTGGCGAGCATCGGGTCGCAGAGGATCAGCACGCGGTCCTCCATGTCGGGGGAGGACATGTAACCTACCTGGATGTCGAAACTGCCGTCGGGATAGTGCTTGCGGAAGGCGGAGATGAAGGCGTTGTCGGCGTGGTCGAAGATGTTGAGCATCCCCTGGTGCAGCGGCAGGCCGGCGCGGAGGATGGTGGCCAGCACGGGCTGCTCTTGCATCAACTGCATCGTCTTGGTGCCAAGCGGAGTAGTCACCTCCACAGGGTGATAGGTGAAGGTCTTGCTGATCTCGTAGGCGAAGATTTCGCCCAACCGTTCCAGGTTGCGGCGGAAACGAATGGGGTCTTTCTGGATGATCTCGTCGCGCAGTTCGGCGATGTACTGGTTGAAGATGGAGTTTTCCAAACCAAGGTTACGAATCTGTTTCATAGTATATAATATTGTTTGGTTGTTTCGGGAAAAGATGTTATCGTTTCAGCTTCTGGTAGATGCGGACGAAGGGCATGGCGGCGCGGCTGTTGATGAAATGCAGGGCCGGGAAGGTGAAGCGCTCGCCGCCGAAGCCAGCATAGAAGCGGGCGACGTTGGGATTGCGCGAGCCGTTGAAGTCGAGGAGGGTGGCGGTGCCGGCGTTTTGCCGGATGAACTCGTCCATGAGGAAGAACATGGCTTTGCGGTCGGCGCGGGCCTCTTCGCGGCCGGAGAACCAGAACCAGTGGCGGTTGCCGTCGCGCAGGAACACGGCGCCGGCGAGGAGGGTGCCGTCGTCGTCGCGCGCGCCCCAGACGGTGAGCCATCCGCGGTCGGCGGTGTAGGCGCAGAGCCGCTCGAAGGCGGCATAGTCGGCATCGAACATGCGGATGCCGGCGTCGCGGCCGCGGTTGTGGCGGAAGAGCGCGATGATGTCGGACACGGGCACGGCGGGGTCGAGTTGTGGCAAATGCGCCCGCGCCGCCTTGACGTTGCGCTTGTGGTTGCTGCCGTAGCCCTGCCACAACATGTCATAGTCGGCCGACAGCGACAGCCGGTGCGACACCTGCTCGCCCGTCGCGACGGAGAGCCGCGCGGCGGAGTTCTCCTCGTTGAGGTTGAGATCGACCGACACGAACCGTTTCGGGATGGCGGCGACGAACTCGGCCACCAGCGCGGCGGAGGGCGGCGCGGGAGCGAAGACGCCGAGACGGGAGTGGAAGAAGGGGTTGAAGACATACGACACGAGATGCTTGCGCCGCCACGGCAACGGCATCACCGCCGCATAGTCGTCGAGCACGAGCGCGCCCCACTGCGGATTCGACAACGTCAGGAGGTCGTAGTCGGCAAACAGGGTCGAAGCCCCCGAGGCCGCTACGCAACTCCCCCACCGCACTGGGTCAATCTCTTCGTGTGTGTAAAACCGGATCATGGCTCCCATTTGATTTCAGGCGCAAAAATAGCGAAAATATCGTTACGTTGTTCTAATTACTTGAATATTCCGACTTTACTTCTTTTTTTTCTTTTTTTTAAAATAAACTTTGAGATTGAAAAAAAAGTTGTACTTTTGCAGCCCGAAATTTTGAAAACCACATCAGATATAATCGAAAAGAAAAATAGAGTAGAAAAATGGCAAACCACAAGTCAGCATTAAAGAGAATCAGAGCGAACAACAGCAAGAGATTAGCCAACCGTTACTATGCCAAAACGATGCGTAACGCATTGAGAGACATCAGAATGGTTGAGAACAAGAGCGAAGCCCAGCAGCAGCTCCCGAAGGTGGTCTCCCTGATCGACAAACTGTCGAAGAAGGGCATCATCCACAAAAACAAAGCCGCAAACCTTAAGTCCGGGTTGATGAAGAAAATCAACAACCTGTGATTTTGTTTTCATAATGACTGGTGAAGACCCCGCTTTTCCGAAGCGGGGTCTTCTTTTTTTACAACCATGGCAAAAAAAAAGCATCGGATTGCTCCGATGCTTTTTTAGGATGTCAGAATCCAACGTTATCTCTTGCTCACCTTGTAGGTGTGGACGCCATCGTTGGCAGTCACCTTCAGGATGTACATGCCCGTGGCGAGGCCACTGACGGAGATACGGTTGACATTGCCAGTCTCAACGGCGACGCGCTGGCCTTCGAGGTTGAAGACCTCAACCTGCTGGATGGTGCTGTTGCCCTGGATGTTGATGAAGTCGGTGGCCGGGTTGGGGAAGATGAGGGTGTTCTCCATGCTGGCCTCGTTGATATCGACCGTGCCGACATAGACCATGGCGTTGACTTCGGAGGCAAAACTGGTGCCAGAGATGTTGAAGAGCATGACGTTGTTGGCGTCATAGAGACGGATGTAACCGCCGGAGATGCCGTCGCCGTAGGAGTCTTTCACCTGCACGCGATAGCAGCCGGTTTCGGAGGGAGCGAAGGCGAACTCGTTGACAGTGCTGTTGGTGAAGCTGCTGCTCTGCTGGACGACATTGTTGTTGGGTCCGAAGATCTTGTAAGAGGTCTCAGAGGCATACTGGTCTGTCTTGATCTTGAGAGTCATAGCGCCACCACCTTCAGCCACGGTCTTCTTGATAGTGACATTGGAAGCATCGCCGGAGAATGCGGTGCCGTTGGCGGCGGTGATGCTGGCGCTCACCTGCTGGTTGGTGTTGGTGGTGATCTCGAAGGCGGGCAGTTGGATCTCAGTGTTGTCCATGGAGGCGATGTTGCCGGTCCAGTCATAGGTCATGGGCGTGCCGTTGGCGACGCTGTACTGGAAGGTGAGGGAGGTGATCGGATCGGTACCGATGTTGGAGACGGTAGCGATCACAGCAACCTGATTGGTGCAATCCAAGGTCTCGCTGTAGGCGATTCTGTCAAGGCGCGGGTTGAGGGCGGGCATGTTGATGTTCTCGATCTCAACATGACAGCCAGTGAGGATCTCCTGCTGGCCCTGGGCGACGAAGGCGACGAACTGGAGGTCTTCAAGTTTGGCCTGGATGGCGTTGGGGCTGCCGAGAGCAGCGGGGATGGTGTAAGTGTAGTTCTTCTCGACGAAACTGCCGGCGGTGGTGGTGGTGATGTCCTCGCCCCACTGGCCAGTGATGAGGTGACGCAACATGTGCATGTGACGGTATTGGCTACCCACTTGCTGGTCGGGGTTGTAGGAAGCGCCCGACTGGCTGCCGATGACATTATCCTGAAGGATGGCCACGTTGAGTTTGTTGGTGGCGTTGGCTTCATTGGCAGTGTAATAAAGTTGCACAGTGATATTCAGTTCGCGGGTGGACCAGTCGAGGGTACCACGGGCGGCGATGTTCACCGGGGAGGATTGTCCGAGGATAGTGTTGGCGGCACTGCTCCAGTCGCCACGGCCCATGGCCGTGATGCCACCGGAGAAGACGTGACGGTTGACCGTACCGGACGGATAGCCGTCAAGTTGAGTCTGGTTGGCCAAGGCGTTACCGAACTGGGTGGTGTAGGTGTTGGCGGCATAACCACCAGCATGGACGTTGATGACGCACACACGGTCGGGATGAGCGGCCATAATCTGGTTGGCGATTCTGTGACCATCAGGGCAGTAACCGCAGTTGATACCGGTGTACTCCTCCAGAACCACGTTCTTGTTGCTCGGCGTGGTAGAGACGAACTGCTCGTTTTGCGCCTGGACCGCGAAGGAGGTCAACAGAGCGACAACCACAAGGGATAAAAGTTTCTTCATAAATTATTGTTTTAAGGTGAATAATATTGTTTCTACTATTTCTCGAGTTTTCAAAATTTTGCGCCGCAAAAATAATAAAAGTTATCCAATAAGAATGTTTATAAATAATAAAAAAATCAAAAAAACCGGGATTTAATAGACGTATCTTTGCAATGTACAAAAAATATGCGATTATGAAAAAGAGATTTTTAGCCATTTGCCTGTTGGTCATCCTCTCCTGCACAGGTGCTTTGGCGCAGACGCGCCATGACGCCGCCCCCTACAACAACGCCATCGGCGGCACCATCGGCTTCATGAACGGCGTAAGTTTCAAGACTTTCCCCACCAACCACTTCGGCATCCAGCTGGACCTCGGCTACCGTTTCATCGGCGACTACCTCAACGGCGGCATTCCAGTGGTTCTCTCGTTCAATCCCAACTTCATGTACGAGCAGGCCTGTGGGAACGGCTTCTACTGGTTCATCGGCGGAGGCGCCAACATCGGCTTCTCGCTGCCGCACATTCACCACACCATTTACTACGGGCACGCCAACTTCGTGTTCGGCGTCAACGCCTTCGGCGGGGCGGAGTACAAATTCGCCAACATCCCGCTGGCACTGCAGGTCGATGCCCGTCCGGGCTTCTTTCTCTTCTCCAACCGGCATCACGATCCGTACATTCTGTTCGACTACAACTTCTTCAACGTCAGCGCGCGTTACACTTTCTAACTACCGCGTGATGATCTCCGCCAACCGCTGGTTGACGGTCTCCCAGTTGTAGCGGGCGCGCACGAACTCATGCCCGTTTCGGGCGATGCGCTCGTAGGCCTCGGGATTTTTCAGCAGCATCTCCACTGCCTCCGCGAATCCGGTGGCGGTATTGCAGATGAGGATCTCCCTGCCGCTCTCAACCCCCTTCAACGGGCGACCCGCGAGCGGGGAGGTGATGCAGGGAAGATTCATCGACATGGCTTCCAACAACTTGTTTTGCAGGCCAGTGCCCAAGTGCATCGGGGCAATGAAGATACGCGATTGGGCGTAGTAGTCGGCCATGCTATCGACCCAGCCGGTAACGATGACGCGGCGGCTCTGGAGGGCGCGCACGGCGGCGTCGGGCTTGGCACCACAGAGGGCGAGCGTCAGGTCGGGGAACTTCCGCCACAACAGCGGCATCACCTCACGCACCAAATATTGCGCTGCCTCCACGTTGGGGGCGTAGCCCATGTTGCCCGCGAAGATCAGGTCGTAGTTCCGCTCGCAGTCGCGCCGGCTGTACTGATCGAAATCGACTCCGTTGGGCACCACATGGATCTGCTCGCTCTGCGGGTGCGGAATCAGGTCACGATCGACCTCGGTGATGATCACTTTCTCGTCGAAGTCGGAGAAGATGTCGCTCTCATACCGTTGCAGCCGCCGGCTTTCGGAACGGAAGAACCAGCGTTTCAGGAAACGCGCGTTGTCAGCGCGACGCTGCATTCCCTTCGACAATACATCCTGATAGTCGAGCGTCTTGGGGATGTCGGTATAGCGGACGTACTCGGCCACGCGCACCATCTGGCAGTAGATGCGGTCGGGGCGGACCCGTTGCACCACCTCGTCGATGACGCGCTGGGCCTTGTTGTTGTAAAAATAGCCGCACTGGAAGGGCAGTCCGCGGAAGAAAGTCCCGACGGAATGCCACAGTCGCCAGATCCACGGCAGCGGCACCACGTGCATCTCCTTGCAGAAGGGACGCACCCGCGCCAGCGCCTCCTCCCCCACCTCATCCTCCGTCAAGCTGACAAGGTAAAGGTCGTGACTTTTCGACAGCACGCGCAACTGGTGGTAGGCGCGCAACTTGTCGCCCTTCTCCAGCGGGTATGGGAACCTTGACAAAACGACCAATATCTTCATCCTTCAAATTTGGAATTGCAAAAGTACAAGAAATTTCAATAGGGGCAACATTTTTTATAATATATTGTATATGAGAATGGAGTTTCGGGGCAAAAATAGTTGTATCTTTGCAACGGATAATCCATTTTTGCAACTTAGATAAAAACAATATTAAAATACTGAATATCAATACTATGAGACAGTCGCTCCTCACATTCATCCTACTCTTTTTGGCAGGAATCTACAGCGCTTTCGGCCAGTGTTCCGTCAGCATCAGCGGTCCGACGGGCATGGTTTGCACCGGCGACCAGGTGACATTGACGGCCAGCACCAACGGTCCGGCTCCGGGCGACTGCGCACAAAGCGTGAACATCAGCAATACGACGACGACCGTCACCTGCGGCCAGGCGATTTGTTTCTACGACTCGGGCGGTCCGAACGGCAACTACAACACCTCCGAGAGCTACATCCACACCTTCACCTCCAACTCCAACGCGCCCGTCACCATCACCTTCCTGTCGGCTAATGGCGAGACCTGCTGCGACTACATCACCATCTACGACGGCGTCGGCACCGGCGGCACCCAACTGCACTACGGTCTGTTGAGCACCGTCAACGGCAACGCCACCTTCACCTCCACCGGTGCCAGCATCACCGTGAAATTCACCTCCGACGGCAGTGTCTGCTACGACGGTTGGCAAGCTATCGTCTCCTGCGACGCCTGCAGCGACTACACCTACACCTGGAGCAACGGCATGACCGGCCCCACCATCACCGTCGCCCCCGCCTCTGAGACCACCTACACCGTCACCGCCGAGGCGGCCGGCTGCTGTACCGCCACCAACTCCATCACCATCAGTCCGGCCAACTGCACCAACCTCTGCAACGACTTCGAGACCTCCGCCGACCGCGCCGAGTGGACACTCGTCAACAGCGGCCAGACCAACCAGTGGGTCATCGGCACCGCCGTCAACAACGGCGGCCAATACTCGCTTTACATCTCCAACAACCCCACCGCCGCCACACCCGCCAACAACTACACCATCTCCAGCACCTCTAACGTGTGGGCTTACAAGGACATCGAATTTCCGGAGTGCGACGACAACTACGAACTCAGTTTCGACTGGAAAGCATACGGCGAAAGTTGCTGCGACTACATCAAGGTATATATCGGCGATCCCGTCGCCGTCACCGCAGGTAGCACCACCCAGCCTACAGGCAGCACCCTGCTCAACTCTACGAACTTCAACGTCCAGAACACCTGGCAGCACGTCCAATACACCTTGGCCAGCGCCACCTATTCCGGACAGATCAAGCGCCTCTATTTCCTGTGGCACAACGACGGCTCCGTGGGCACGCAGCCGCCGGCGGCCATTGACAACATCTGCATACTCACCTGCGTGCCGTGCGACCAGCCGGTCGTGAACGTCGTTCCCGAGTCGGCGGTCTTGTGCCAGGGTGAGAGCGTCACTATCACGGCATCGGCCACGGGCGGCGCCGGCAACTACACCTTCGAGTGGTCGCCAGCCACCGGCCTGAACACCACCACCGGCACCACGGTCACCGCCTCGCCGCAGGCCACCACCACCTACACCCTGCGTGTTACCGACGGCGCCGACTGCGCCAAGAGCGTCCGCGTTCCCGTGGAGATCTCCGGCACCACCCTCTCCATCAGCCAGTCCCCCGCCATCTATTGCCGCGGCACTGACCCCGTCACCCTCAACGCCGACCTGAATGTGTCGGGCAGTTGCTCCAACTACACCTACCAGTGGAGCAACGGTCCCAGCGGCGCCATCTCCACCGACGTGCCGCAGCAGAACACCACCTATACCGTCACTGCCACGCCCGTCGGCGGCGACTGCTGCACCCTCACCGCCACCCATACCGTGGAGGTGGGCGACTGCAACCAGGAGTGCGACGACTTTGAGACGGCCGCCGGCCGCGCCGAGTGGACACTCGTCAACAGCGGCCAGACCAACCAGTGGGTCATCGGCACCGCCGTCAACAACGGCGGCCAGTACTCGCTTTACATCTCCAACAACCCCACCGCCGCCTCACCCGCCAACAACTATACCATCTCCAGTGCCTCCAACGTGTGGGCTTACAAGGACATCGAATTTCCGGAGTGCGAAGAAGACTACGAACTCAGTTTCGACTGGAAAGCATACGGCGAGAGTTGCTGCGACTACATCAAGGTATATATCGGTGATCCCGTCGCCGTCACCGCAGGTAGCACCACCCAGCCCACAGGCAGCACCCTGCTCAACTCTACGAACTTCAACGTCCAGAGCACCTGGCAGCACGTCCAATACACCTTGGCCAGCGCCACCTATTCCGGACAGATCAAGCGCCTCTATTTCCTGTGGCACAACGACGGATCCGTGGGCACGCAGCCGCCGGCGGCCATCGACAACGTCTGCATCCAGGCCTGCATACCGTGCGACCAGCCGGTCGTGAACGTCGTTCCCGAGTCGGCGGTCTTATGCCAGGGTGAGAGCGTCACTATCACGGCATCGGCCACGGGCGGCGCCGGCAACTACACCTTCGAGTGGTCGCCCGCCACCGGTCTGAACACCACCACCGGCACCACGGTCACCGCCTCGCCGCAGACCACCACCACTTACACCCTGCGTGTCACCGACGGCGCCGACTGCGCCAAGAGCGTCCGCGTTCCCGTGGAGATCTCCGGCACCACCCTCTCCATCACCCAGTCTCCCGCCGTCTATTGCCGTGGCACTGACCCCGTCACCCTCAACGCCGACCTGAATGTGTCGGGCAGTTGCTCCAACTACACCTACCAGTGGAGCAACGGTCCCAGCGGCGCCATCTCCACCGACGTGCCGCAGCAGAACACCACCTATACCGTCACCGCCACGCCCGTCGGCGGCGACTGCTGCACCCTCACCGCCACCCATACCGTGGAGGTGGGCGACTGCAACCAGGACTGTGACGACTTTGAGACGGCCGCCGGCCGCGCCGAGTGGACACTCGTCAACGGCAGCCAGACCAACAAGTGGACCATCGGCACGGCCACCAACAACGGCGGCCAGTACTCGCTGTACGTCTCCGACAACGCCACCTCCACCACGCCGCCGAACACCTACTCCAACACGTTATCCGACTCGTGGGCCTACAAGGAGATCGAATTTCCGGAATGCGATGAGGACTTCGTCATCAGTTTCGACTGGAAGTCCTACGGTGAGAGTTGTTGCGACTACATGTACGTCTATCTTGCGCCCGCATCCTCCACTGTGACCGCGGGCAGCGCCACGGCTCCTGCAGGTGCGCTCCAGTTCACCAACCCCACCACCACCTCCGTCAAGTTCAACATGTCAAACACTTGGCAGCACTTCGAAATCACCTTGGACAACGTGGAGTATTCCGGTCAGTTATGCAACCTCTATTTCTACTGGCACAACGACGGTTCCGTGGGCACGGCGCCTCCGGCGGCGGTTGACAACATTTGCATTCAGGCCTGCGTACCGTGCGACCAGCCGGTCGTGGAGGTCACTCCCGCATCGGTCATTCTCTGCCAGGGTGCCAGCGCCACCTTTACCGCAACGGCCACGGGCGGCGCCGGCGGAGACTACACCTTCACCTGGTCGCCCGGCGAGAGTCTGAACACCACCGACGGTCCTACCGTCACCGCCTCACCGCAGGAGACGACCGTCTATCGTGTGCGTGTCGTTGACAGCCTCGGCTGCGCCAAGACCGTGCGCGTCACCGCCGAGATCTCCGGCACACGCCTCAACGTCACCGCCAACCCGGCAGGATACTGCATCGGCCAAAACCAAGACGTCACCGTCACCGCCAACCTCACGGTCTCGGGCAGTTGCAGCCAATACACCTACCTCTGGAGCACCATGGCCTCTGGCACGACCATCCACGTCAGCCCTGACGTGACAACCGAATACACCGTCACCGCCACGCCCGCCGACCCGGCCTGCTGCGAACTCATCGCCAGCACCACCGTCGCCGTCATGGACTGCCAGGCGGACGGCTGTCCGTCGGTCACCCCGGCCGAGTTGGGTACCAACAACCCTGAGATCATGCTCGACTGCGCCACCCAGCAGGATGTCACCCTCTGCGCCAACGTGCTGGCAACGGCCGTAGAAGCCGACGACTACTTCGTCTTCTCCATCCCTTATGCTCCGCCTTACGGCTTCACCGATGGCAACCGCATCTTCGCCAACGCTACCGACGACACCTGGAGTTCTGTTGTCAACTTGCCCTTTACCTTCTGTTACTACGGGCACACTTACAACCAAATCGTGGCGGGTGCCAACTCCGTGGCCACCTTTAACACCAGCGTCGCCGGCAACAGTTGCGCGTGGTCATACGATGAGAGCATCCCAAGTACCAGTCTCTTCCCCAACACCATCTTCGCCTGCTACCGAGACATCTACCCCTCCACCAGCGACTATGTCCCGACCACCGGCGACGGCGGCATCTTCGAGGGCGTACTGGGACAATATCCGTGCAGAAGTTACGTATTGAGTTTCAACAACATCAAATTATTTTCCTGCACCGAGATCCGTACTTTCTCCACCATGATCGTCCTCTATGAAGGCACCAATATCATCGACATCTATGTGCGTGACGCGCCCACCTGCACCAGTTGGAACGACGGCAATGGCGTAATCGGCTTGCAGAATTTCGACGGCACGGCGGGTATCACGCCTCCGGGTAGAAACACCGGTCCGTGGACCGCCCACCAAGAGGCATGGCGCTTCATGCCGACCGGCCAGCCCAGCTATGACGTCACCTGGTACCTCGGCACCGACACCTCCGCCAATGGACAGGTACTCGGACACGGAGACCTGCTCACCGTCGCTCCGGAAGAGACCACCTACTACACCGCCCGTCTGCGTTATACCGCTTGCAACGGCGACTTCTTTGACATCACCAACGTCTGCCATGTCACCGTCAACAACGAGCGTCCCGAGTTGCATGTCTTCGCATCCAAGGACACCCTCTGTCCCGAAGAGGCGGTGACCATCACCGCCGCCTCCGAAGATGTGGTCTCCTATGTATGGAACACCGGCGACACGGTGGCCTCCTTCACACTTGTACCTGAAGACGTGGTCACCACCTACGCAGTCACCACGACCTATCCGAACGGTTGCACCCGCAGCGACAGCGTCACCGTATATGCTGTGGCGACCATCGCCGAGCCGACGTTCCTGCGCGATCCCGCTGAGATCTGCGCCGGCGACCCGGCCACCATCACCAGTGAAAACGAGTATGCCGTCTATCGTTGGAACACGGGAGGTACCGGGCGTTCCATCACCGTCACCCCGCCCGTCACCACCACATACTCGCTCACCGTGAGCGACGAGGTGGGCTGTCAGGCGTCCGCCGAAACGGAGATCATCGTACACCCGTCACCCCTCGCTGCCTTCTCGCCAGAGAGTTACCTCAACTTCTTGGAGGAAGGTTCCGTTGACGTGCAGTTCCTCGATTTCTCCGAGAACGCAGCCAGTTGGATCTACGACTTCGATGACCAATGGTCCAATGCCAACACGTCGGACGAGCCGTCGCCCATCCACACCTACACCCACTCCGGCATCTACAACGTGACACAATGGGTCACTTCCGACTTCGGCTGCATGGATTCCGTAACGCATTATGTATCCGTACAGAAGCCTTTCTACTTCTACATCCCCAACTCCTTCACCCCCGATGGCGACGGCATGAACGAAATCTGGCGTCCGCTCGGAGAAGGCGTCGATGAGAGCAACTACGTCTGCACCGTGTTCGACCGCAACGGCCGCATGATCTTCCGTACGACTTCGCTCACACAGGGATGGGACGGCACCGACCACGGCAAGCCCGTGCCGGTGGCGGCGTACGTGTATGTCATCCAAACCAACACCATGGACGGCGTGCCGAAAGAGTTCGTAGGCACTGTCACGGTGATTCGGTAACCATTTTTGAGATTGTCCAAAGGGCGCCTGCAGTGAGATTTTCCCCTGTAGGCGCTTTTCTGTAACATAGGATGGACATTCGGGATTTCCACGTCACACATCTCGATTTAAATCGTACTTTTGCAAGACCAATTTTACCATCATGAATTTATCCGGAAGAAGAGAAAGCACCAACGTTTTGGACCACAGAGGAAGAAAGATCGGCGCGGGCATCGGCTGCGGCGGCATCGTCATCGCCATCATCGTCGCCCTGCTCATGGGGAAGAACCCGCTGTCGCTGCTGCAGAATCTCAGCGAGCAATCGGGGACAGAAACCACCTACACCCCCAGCGCCGAAGAGGACTCCTTAGCCATTTTCACCAAGCAGATCCTCGCCGGCACGGAAGACGTGTGGACGGCCGAGTTCAAGAAGATGGGCAAGACCTACGTGCCGCCCAAATTAGTGCTTTTCCACGATCATGTGCAGTCGGGCTGCGGCGGGGCCAACGCATCCACCGGGCCTTTCTACTGCTCCGCCGACCAATGCGTTTATATCGACCTGTCGTTCTTCTCGACCATGGAGGAGCAACTCGGCAGCGCGGGTGACTTCGCCTATGCCTATGTCATCGCGCACGAAGTCGGGCACCACGTGCAGTATCTCTTGGGAACGCTGACGGAGGCACATAACCTGATGAGCCGCGTAAGCGAGAAGGAGAGTAACCAGATCAGTGTCCGCCTTGAGTTGCAAGCCGACTTCTATGCCGGAGTGTGGGCGCACTGGGACAACGAGATGTTCAACTCGTTGGAAGAGGGCGACGTGGATGAAGGACTGTCCATCGCGGCCCGCATCGGCGACGACTATCTGCAGAAACGTGCCCGGGGCTATGTCACGCCGGAGTCATTCAACCACGGCACCTCCGAGCAGCGCGCCCGCTGGCTGAAAAAAGGCATCACCACGGGCGACGTGCACGCGGGTGATACCTTTTCGCCGAGTTACAGTAGATTATAGATTTCAGGTTATAGGGGAAAGAGGAGGTTTAAGGTTATGGAGATGATTTATCACCCTATACGCTAACCTTTAACCTCCCCCTTTCAACTTTAAGCTTTCAACTTCAATCCTTCACCTGCACATTGCCGTCCAGAGAATCCTCTTTGTCGCCGCGGATATTGTACCAGTTGATCTTACGCGAGATGAACATCACGATGGCGAGGACACAGAAGATGAAGATGCTGCCCACCAGCAAAGCGTAGGCCTGCAACTGGATGATAGTGAATAGGATGCCGTAAAGAACAGCCAAGATGCCTCCCACTAAGAAGGCCAACGGCCACGACTGCAGCACACCTCGGGCATAGAGCGTGAGCATCAAGACAATGGACACTGCGGCAATCAGATAGGAGACGTTGAAGGAGAGGTACTCGGAAATAGAGAGCAACAGCGTGTAGAAGATCACGAGAGCCACACCGATCAGGAGATACTGAATAGGGTGGATCAACTTCTTCTTCAAAATCTCCACCAAAAACAACACCACGAAAGTGATGATGGAGAACAGAGCGCAGTATTTCAAACTCCGATTGACCTTTTGGTAATTGTCGGCGGACTGCAGGAAGTCAATTCCGCATTTGTCGTCCGAAGTAAAGAGCTCATATCTGTCGCCCACCCACGACTGCGGGAAAGTGCGGTTGACATCCAGCACTTTCCATTGTGCGGTGAATCCGTCTTTGGAAACCTGTCGATCGGAAGGGATGTAGTTGCCTTTGAAACTCGGATCCGGCCAGTCGGACTTGACAGAAATTTCGGTAGCCCCTGCCACAGGACAGAAATCCATGCTCTTGGCGCCCTTGAGCGACAAATGAACCGAGAAGGGCAGGTTCTCAAGAAGGGAATCCGTGAGTTGGACATCGGCATGAAGTCCATGACTGCTAATGGGATACTGGACCCCGGACTCCATATTGCACTTCAAGTCCCCCAAGTTCAGCACCACCCGCTCTTCCAAGCCGTGCAAGTCGCTGATGCCCATCGTCACCGTGGCCTTGTCAAACTGCAGTTCCTCCATAGGTATCCCATGATAGTTGACATTCCCGAAGTTACCGGTTATCTTAATATCTGAATTGTAAACAGTTACATCATAGATATTGCGATGCAACTCTTGCGTTTGCACATTTCCCTGCACCTTCATGTTTTCCGGCATAATGTGCAGATAGCGGGTCTCCTCTACGACCTTGTCATCGTCTGCCGACAGAAGCTCCACTGTGTATGGAATGGTGATGAATGGTCCTGTCAATCTCTGCGTACCGGCCCAACTCTCAGAGACTTCTGACACTGCGGAATCGCGAAGTTCCTCGCGTTCCCAAATGACACCGTGTAGAATCAACTGGGCAGGCAAGAGCATTACCAGAATGATGCCCACAATGATCAAAACTTTGAGAAAAGGTCTGCTTTTACGTTTCATTTTCTTGGGTTTAATTTTGTTTGTAATTATGTTTTTAATGAAACGACGTAATACAATATTATATTGTAGTCATAGAATGAAAAAAAGGCACCCATCGAACGCCCCCATCATCTTAAAAAAAATCGTACTTTTGTCATTTCATTCTTAATGCCCTCCTTATGAGGAAGTTGTTTTATATATTATTGACATTCAGTATTTTATATACCATATCAGCACGTGTGTTTGCTGACGGAATCCGCCACATGCACTACAATCTGATGTACTATACCGAAAACGGGCCAGACGACTGCAACGCCAGCACAAACAACCTGAACACAAAGGATCAGGCATTCAAGCGGATCGTGAAGGAGATCATGCCGGACGTGTTGACGGTGAACGAGTTGGGGAAGGGGAACGTCTATTCACAACGCATTCTTGACAACGTGCTCAACACCGACGGCATTGACTACTTCGCCTTCGTGTCGTCGCCGGCGAATCCCAGCACCTCCATCTCCATCTGCAACGGCCTTTTCTACGACACCCGCAAGTTGATGTTGCACAGCACTTTCCATGTCACCACCAGCGGCACCTACTTCAATGCCTACCGCATGTACTACCGTTCGCGGGAATTGGCGCAGGGGGACACTGCCTTCATCACCTTCATCGTTTGCCACCTCAAGGCGGGCAACGGCTACGAAGATACCCGCTATGCGCAAGCACAGCAACTGATGAACCGCTTGGTGAGCATCGGGCGGGCTGACAACTACGTGCTTTGCGGCGACTTCAACATCTACAACGCCTCCGAACCGGCCTACCAGCACTTCGTCCACCATGCCAACCCATTGGTGCGTTTCTACGACCCCATCGACCGCGAAGGCGAGTGGTACAACAACCCCGAGTTCGCCGACATTTTCACCCAATCGACCCACGCCGGCGGCTCCAACTACTGTTTCTCCGGCGGCGGCATGGACAACCGCTTCGATTTCATCCTCGTCTCCGAGTTCATTCTCAACGGATATTCCAAGATACACTGTCTTCCAAGCACTTATCAGGCATTCGGACAGGATGGCATCCGGCGCAACGGCTCCATCATCGACCCGACGAACACCTGCGTCTCCTCGGTCATCGCCAACGCGCTCTACAACATGTCGGACCACCTGCCGGTGATTTTAGAGTACCAACTTGACGCCACACTGGCGGTGGAAGACGCTGTGCTCTCCCTGCCCGTGAGTGTGGTGAATCCCGTCGGCGAGCAACTGCTGCTGACGACGCACTTCGCGCACGACGAGCGGCTCTCGCTTGAACTTTTCGGCATCGACGGGCGTTTACTGCAACGCGATGAGCGGTCCGTCGGCGCCGGCACCACCCATCTTTCGCAAAACTTCCCCCACCCTGCCGGCGCCTACCTGCTTCGGCTCACCGATGCGCAAGGGCGCGCCACCGTGCAGAAAATCGTAAAGTGGTAATCCATAATTATCCATTTATCAATAAAACAACTACGAACAACCCACTCCATGAACTTCCAACTACACGCTGATTTTTCCCCGTCGGGCGACCAACCCGAAGCCATCCGGCAGTTGGTGGACGGGCTCAACCGCGGCGACAAGGCGCAGGTGCTCCTCGGCGTCACCGGCTCGGGCAAGACCTTCACCATCGCCAATGTGCTGGCGGAAGTGAACCGACCCACCCTGATTTTGAGTCATAACAAGACCCTCGCCGCGCAACTCTACAACGAGTTCAAGCAGTTTTTTCCCGACAACGCCGTCGAATACTACGTCTCCTACTACGACTACTACCAGCCGGAGGCCTACCTGCCCGTGAGCAACACCTACATCGAGAAGGACCTCTCCATCAACGATGAGATTGAGAAACTGCGGTTGCGCACCACCAGCGCACTGCTCTCAGGCCGTCGCGATATTGTCGTGGTCGCCTCTGTATCATGCATCTACGGCATCGGCAACCCCGACGACTTCGCCAAAAACGTCATCAACATCCACCGCGGCATGACCATCGAACGTGACAGTTTGCTGCTTGCCTTCGTGGCGGGGCTTTACTCCCGCACCGAGTTGGACTTGGAGCCGGCAAAGTTCCGCGTGAAGGGCGACACGGTGGACATCTTTCCGCCCTACAGCGATAGCGCCTTTCGTATCGTATTCTGGGATAATGAGATAGAAGACATTTTTGAAATCGAAGCTCTCAGCGGCGCGAAAATCAGCCAGCAGGAAAAACTCACCATCTATCCGGCGAGTATCTTCGTCACCTCGCAAGACTCGCTCAACGACGCCATCAGCCAGATCCAATTGGATTTGGGTGAACAGGTCAAATATTTCAAGTCAATAGGTAAACATTTGGAAGCCAAACGTTTGGAAGACCGCGTAACCTACGATGTGGAGATGATGAAGGAGTTGGGCTACTGCTCGGGCATTGAGAACTACTCGCGCTATTTCGACAAACGCAAACCTGGGGAGCGGCCGTTCTGCATCCTTGACTTTTTCCCCGACGACTTCCTGTTGGTGATTGATGAGAGCCACGTGACGGTGTCGCAGATCGGGGCGATGTTCGGCGGTGACCGTTCGCGCAAGCAGAACTTGGTAGATTATGGCTTCCGGTTGCCGGCGGCATTAGACAACCGTCCGCTAAAATTCCATGAATTCCAAGCACTTACAGGGCAGACCATCTACATGAGCGCAACGCCGGCGGAGTTTGAGTTGGAGCAGTCGGAAGGCGTGATCGTGGAGCAGGTGGTACGGCCGACGGGGCTGCTCGATCCGGAAATCGAAGTGCGTCCCGCCGACAATCAGGTAGATGACCTGATGGAAGAGATCGAACGGACGGTGGAACGTGGTGAGCGTGTGCTGGTGACGACGCTCACGAAGAAGATGGCGGAGGAACTGACGACTTACCTCATCAACATCGGGGTGAGCGCGCAGTACATCCACTCGGACGTGGAGACGTTGGAGCGGGTAGAGATCCTGCAGAACCTGCGGGCGGGCGCCATCGACGTACTGGTGGGTGTGAACCTGCTGCGCGAGGGGCTGGACCTGCCGGAGGTCTCCTTAGTGGCCATCATGGACGCCGACAAGGAGGGATTCCTGCGCGACGTGCGTTCGCTGACGCAGACGGCGGGTCGTGCGGCGCGCCATGTCAACGGGCATGTCATCTTCTACGCCAATATCATCACCAAATCGATGCAGGCGACGATTGACGAGACGGCGCGCCGTCGTGCCAAACAATTAGCATACAACGAATTGCACCATATCACGCCGACGAGTGTGAAGAAAGCGGACGGCGTCGCCCTAAGTGGCGGCAAGGTCGTCGGCACGGAGTACACTCCGGGCGGACTGCCCGAGCCGATGGCCGCCGAAGAGTCGCCCGTGAACCTGCTCAACGCCGACCAACTCCAGAACCGCGTCAAACAGTTGCGCAAGCAGATGGAGGCGGCCGTGAAAGAGATGGACTTCCTGCGCGCTGCCGACCTGCGCGACCGCATGATCGAAGCCGAAAACCTGCTGAAAGCAATGAAATCCTGACCGCCATGCACCACTTCCATCGCCTGCTCATCCCGTTGCTCTTCTGCCTGCCCCTCACCCTGCTGGCACAGACTCCTGACACCACGATGTTGGAGGGAGTCGAGGTGATCTCATCGCCGAATGCAGCCACTGTGGAAGCCATTGCACCCATACAAAGCATTGATGCAAAGACCATTTCAACGTTGCCGACCATACAGGTCTCCGACGTGTTGAAACTCTTCTCGGGCATAGTCATCCGCGACTACGGCGGCGTAGGCGGCATGAAGACGGTGCAGGTGCGCGGTTTTGGCAGCCAGCATACGGCGGTGAGTTATGACGGTATCGTGGTGAGCGACTGCCAGACAGGGCAGATCGACCTGTCGCGGTTTTCGCTGCGCAATGCCGGCTCGGTGGCTTTAGTGACGGGGGCTGATGACGGCATCTTCGTACCCGCCCGCGCCGCCGCCAGCGCCAGCACCATCATCATCAACACCGAACGAGTACCCTATCCCGAAAAGAAGCCCGTGTTCGTCGATTTACACTTCACCGGCGGCTCTTTCGGCTTCGTCAACCCTTCCCTCATCTTCAAGAACTACTTCACACCCCGCAAGAACTTGTGGAACAAGCCGACCCTCTCCTCGGTACTCAGCATCAACTACTTGCAGTCGAAAGGCGACTACCCCTTCACCATCCACTACGGCAACGCTGGCGACAGCACCTCCACCGAGCGACGCACCAACTCCGACATCAAGGTGCTGACGCTGGAGGAGAACCTCTTTGCCCACTTCGGTTTTCAAACGGAGCTGACGGCCAAGATCTACTACTATCAGTCGGAACGCGGACTGCCGGGCGCCATCGTCTTCTACAACACGAAGAGCCGCCAGCGCCTGCGCGACCAAAACGCCTTCGGACAGATACATTTCCAGCACCGCTTCAACAATCAATGGCGCTATCAAGTCAATGCCAAGTTCAACTTCGCCCTGCAACGTTACTACGACCCTGACTACCTCAACGCTGACGGGTTCCTACGCAACGTCTATGTCCAGCGCGAGTACTATCTCTCGAATGCCGTGCTCTACCAGCCGCATCGCATCGTGGTCCTCTCACTTGCCAACGACCTGATTTTCGGCAACATGAATGCCAACCTGCACGACTTCGTCACCCCACAACGGCTACAGGTGCTGACCACGATAGCGACGATGGTGAATACAAAGCGGGTGACGGCGCACGCGCGCCTGCTGCACACCGGCGTGGCCAACTGGGCCAAAAACGGCACAGCGGGCAACAACCTGAGCCGCTTCACGCCGTCGGCGGGTATCTCGGTGAAACCCATCCTGAGCGAAGAACTCTACCTGCGTGCCTTCTACAAAAACATCTTCCGCCTGCCGACCTTCAACGACCTCTATTACAACGAAGTCGGCAACCGTGACCTGCGGCCCGAGAACACCCACCAGATCGATGTCGGCATCACCTACGAAAAAAGCAACAGACGGATTTCCCGATCGTGCGAAATATCGGAACAACCCATACAGCCACACTCATTGATCTCCGTAAGTGCCACCCTCGACAGCTACTACAACCGCGTGAAGGACAAGATCGTGGCCATTCCGAGTAAGAACCTGTTTGTATGGAGCATGCTGAACTTCGGCAAGGTAGAAATGTACGGATTGGACGCGACGGCGAACGTCCGCTACACCCTATCCAACGGGAAATGGGGATTCCATCTGTCGGGAAACTACTCGCTGCAGCAGGCGGTCGATAAGACCGACAAGGAGAGTAAGACCTACGGTCACCAGATTCCCTACACGCCGCTTCACTCCGGCTCCATCAGTGTAGGAATGAGCATCTTCCAGTATGTAGAGGTGGGCTACACGATGGTGGCGGCGGGCAAACGGTACGCCCTGCAACAGAACACCGCCGCGAACGAGCTGGAGCCATACACCGACCACAGTCTGTCGGTGACCGGCAAATACACCATCTCCGTGGGGAAGAAACAGGATTCGATGGAGGTGGGCGTGAAGGCGGAACTGCTGAATTTAGCCGACAAGCACTATGAGGTCATCCGCAACTATCCGATGCAGGGGCGCAGTTTCCGGCTGACGGCCTGGTGGAAGTTTTGAAAAATGAAAAATGAAAGATTAGAGATTAAAGAGGAGAGAGATTAACAAGGAATACCCCCTATAAACCGCAACCTATAACTCATCACCTGAAACCCGTATCCTGATGTTCAAAATACTGAAAGAGATGCTGTTGGATTCGCTGACGCGGTCGGCGAAGGTGGTGTGGATGCTGGTGAAGATCATGTTTCCGGTGGCGCTTGTGTTCCGGCTGTTGAAGATGGTCGGGGCGATGCCCTACATCGGCGACGCGCTCTCGCCGTTGATGCAGTGGGTGGGGCTGCCGGGCGAAATGGGCTTGGTGTGGGCGGTCACCCTGTTGGTGAACGTCTATGGCGGCATATTCACCTACCTCACGCTACTGCCCACATTAGCGGAGCCATTGAGCGTGGCGCAGGTCACGGTGCTCACCACGGTGATGCTGATCGCGCACACCTTCCCCGCCGAACTGACCGTCGCCCGCAAGTGCGGCGTGCGTCTCTGGTTCGCCTTCTCCATGCGCTTCTTCATGGCCCTGCTTGCGGGCGTGCTGCTCAACCTCATCTACCACTCCACGGGCTGGCTCGCCGAACCCTCACACCCCATCGTCCACCTCGACATGCCCGACGCCACCTGGGGACTGTGGTTGCTCAGCCAACTGCGCAATTTTGCCCTCATCTTCGTCGTGGTCTTTTCCATGGTGTTATTAATCAAGATTTTAGACAAGATCAAGGTGCTGCAATGGGTCAACAAAGCCCTCTATCCGTTGGTGAAACACCTCGGCATCGGCATCAACGCCGTGCCCTCCGTGTTGGTCGGACTGACGATGGGACTGGCCTACGGCGGCGGAATCATCCTGGCGGAGGCGGAAGAGCGGCAACTGTCGCAGGCCGACCTGCTCTACTCGTTAGTATTCTTAGGACTGTGCCACAGTATCATCGAGGACACCCTGCTGATGATGTCGTGCGGCGCCCACTACAGCGGCGTCCTCATCTTTCGCGTTCTGTTCGCGCTCATCGTCTGCCGCATCTTCATCCTCATCACGCGCCGCACCGGCATCCGCTGGTTAGTGGTGCCCCCCGCCAAAACATCCCTGCCCCGATAATCTTTCTTCAAAAAGCCACTCTCCAGCAAAAGCACTGTCCAGACAAACCATTCGCGCCATTCGTGCACAAAAAAAAAGAGGCGCTAACTGCGTCTCTCTTTTCAAGGGCGGGCCGGACGAGGCTCGAACTCGCGACCCCATGCGTGACAGGCATGTATTCTAACCAGACTGAACTACCGGCCCTTGTCGTCTCTTTTCGAGGTTGCAAAAATACGATTTTTTACATTCACAGCAACCATTTTTCAAAAAAAAAATTATTATTATATAAAAAATTGATTCACAGTATTTTATAATGATTACTTCCCGTTTTTCTAGAAAGAACACCCTTACGGAATGCAGTTGCTGGTGCCATTTTTGGCGCAATCGAGGACAATTTGGGCAGCACGCGCCGACGCACCGCGCCCGCCCAAACGCTGCACCAACTCGGCATAGTCGGCGGAAATGCGCCTGCGGGTGGCCTCATCATACAACAACAGATCCAGTTCGTGACGCAACTTGTCAACCGTGAGGTCGTGCTGGATCAACTCGGTCACGGCCGGACGGTCGAGGATGAGGTTCACCAACGAGATGAAACGGATGGTGTCCTTCGCGACGGCCCGCGCGATGCGGTACGACAGGCCGCTGGTCTTGTAGCAAACCACCTGCCGCGTACCGAGGATGCCCGTCTCCAACGTCGCCGTGCCGGAGGTCACCAGCGCGGCTTCCGCATTAAGTACCAGCGGATAAGTCTGCGACAGCACGCACTTCACATCATACCCGCGCAGGATGTCGGCATACAACTTCTCGGGCAGCCACTTCACCGTGGAGACCACGAACTGGTAATCGGGATAGTGCTCCACCACCCGCAACATCACCGGCAGAATGCGCAGGATCTCCTGTCGGCGACTGCCGGGCAGTATGGCGATGATGGGACGTCCGTCAAGACCGTTGACTTTGCGGAAATCGCGCACGGCGGGACTGTCGGAGATGTCCTCAGGGATAGCATCCAACAACGGATGTCCCACGTAATCTGCATGATAGCCGTATTTGGCATAAAACTGCTTCTCAAAGGGAAGGATGGGCATCACATGGTCGCACACCCGCTTGATCTTGTGTACGCGGCCCGTCTTCCAAGCCCATATCTGAGGGGAGATGTAGTACACCACCTTAAAACCCTGCTGCTTGGCCCACTCGGCAATGCGGAGGTTGAAGCCCGGATAATCCACCAGTACCAAAATGTCGGGACGGTAGGCCAGAATATCCTTTTTACAAATCTTGATGTTTCGCAAAATGATGCGCAAGTGCGTGGCCACTTCCCAGAATCCCATGAATGCCAAATCCTTATAATGCTTCACGAGATGTCCGCCCTGGGCTTCCATCAGGTCGCCGCCCCAACAGCGCCACTCGGCGTCGTCAAGGCGGTTGATCTCACGCATGAGGTTGGAGGCGTGCAGGTCGCCCGATGCCTCCCCGGCAATGACATAGTACTTCATGGCAACTGCGGTTCTGTTTTTTTCTGTTTGCGGAAACGGTCGATGCCGACTTTCAGGGAGAAGATGTGCGAATATTGCGCGATGGAGAGGTCTCCGATGTCGGTCAGGGCATAGTCGATGGTGACGATGTTCTTGATACAGACACCGATACCGAGGTTAATCTGGAGCGTGGTCTTCTTCTTGCCGTCGAAGTCCGGTTCTTGCTGGAAGTTGCCGATGCCGGCGCGGATGGCGACAATGCGCTTGTAGGCGAACTCCATGCCGAAGTGCGGATCGATGCACAGCACGTTGCTGCGGATCAACGAATGCCGGCGCCCGTCAAAAGTGAAGTCGAAGTCGAGGGCGAAGGTGGCGTTGAAGCCCTTGCCCAACTCCACGTACTTGCCGCCGCCAATGATCACCTTGGGGATGGTGAGTTCAAGTCCGTTTTTCGGGATCTCGTTACCCGTCTCCTCGAAGACGGCGATGACGGGCTCCGAAAGGTGGTAACTCCACGCGTTGAAGGTGGAGGTGGCGTCGCGGACGAGCAGCCCGACGTTCCAACCGCGGTTGACGTAGTGCAGACCGAGATCGACACCGAAGCCCCAGGCCCCGGCGAAGTTGCCGATACGACGACGCAACACCTTGACATTGCCCCCCAGCGACAAACCCTTCACCTGCTTGAAGTTGTGGGCGTAGGTAAGCATGAATGCGTTGTCGGCAGAGGAGAAAAGCGTGATGCGCGAATAATCTACATTTCCCTGGTTGTCAATCAGTTCCGTGGTGTTCATAATATTATCGACCCCAAAGCGGATATAGGAGAAGCCGACGGTGGATTGGGAGTCGATGCGGACGGCGACGCCGGCGTAGTCGTACTTGGCGATGCCGGCGAAATATTCGGCGTGCATCAACCCGAGCTCGTAGCGTTTGGGCATGTTGGAGAGCCCGGCGGGGTTCCAGTAGGCGGCAGTGACATCGTCGGCGATGGCGGTCATGGTGTTGCCCATGGCAAGGCCGCGCGCACCGAGTCCAAGCGACAGAAACTCGTTGCTATACTTGGCCGTCTGCCCGAAAATGGCAGAGGCGGCGAAAATCAGCAGCAGGGTCCAAAGGGTTCTTTTCATATAATATGGTAAGATGAAAACGGAATGACAACGGGTTTATTGTTTGTCGGGATGATTGCGGAGGTAGTGCTCAATGAGTTCGTCGGCGGAGCGGGCCGACTTGCGGAGCCATTCGAAATAGAGTTCGGCACGTTCATCGTCGGTCAGTTGCCACGGCACGTCGGAACGGTGAAGCCGCTCCACAAGTTGCGAGATGAGGATGGCGACGGAGTTGGAGATATTGAAACTCTCCGTAAATCCGTACATGGGGATCTTGACGGCGCGGTCGCAGACGGCCACGGCCTCATCGGAAAGGCCGGTGAGTTCGGTGCCGAAGAAGAAGGCGGTCTTGGCGTCGATGGGCAGATCCTCGACGAAGACGCTGTTCTCCGCAGGCAACGTGGCGACGAGCGTATAGCCGGCGGCATGCAGGTCATCGGCGCAACGCTGCACATTGCCCGGCTCGTTCTTGTAATTGTGCAACGACAGCCACTTGTCCGACCCCATCGTGATGGCACTGTGCGTATGGAAAAGATAGTCCTTTTCGATGATGTGGACGTCCTGTACGCCGTAGCACTCGCAGGTGCGCATCACCGCGCTGATGTTCTGCGATTGGAACAGGTCCTCCAAAACCACCGTAAAATGGCGGGTACGATTTTGCAACACACTCAGTAAACGCTCGTTACGTTCTTCAGTGATGAAATCCACTAAATATTCGGAAAGGGCTTTCTTGGTTTCTAAACTCAGGTCGTCGATGGAGGTCATAACAATTTAGGATATAGGTTATTCAGCGTTGATTCTGATAAAAATAAAAAGCAGGATGGTGAAACTCCAGAGGGCGGTGCCACCATAACTGATGAAAGGAAGGGGGATGCCGATGACAGGCACCAGGCCGATGGTCATGCCGATGTTGATGACAAGATGGAAGAAGATGACAGAGGCAACGCCGTAGCCATAGACGCGCACGAAGGTGCTCTTGTGGCGTTCTGCCAAGTATATGATCCTCAAGATGAGTGACATAAATAGAATGAAAAGGACGACACTGCCCACGAATCCCCACTCTTCACCGATGCCGCAGAAGATGAAGTCCGTGCTCTGTTCGGGCACGAAATTCAACTTGGTCTGGGTGCCGTCGAGGTAGCCCTTGCCCGCAAAGCCGCCGGATCCGATGGCGATCTTCGACTGGTTGAGGTTGAAGTCGGCACCCTTGGGGTCGATGCTCTTGCCGAAAATGGTGTCAATGCGCTGGCGCTGGTGGGGCTGCAACACCTTGGTATAGGCCATGTTGACGGCGAAGACAAGCATGACGAAGCCGAGGAAGATGCCGATGTTACGGATGAGTTTCAGCCGGTTTCCTTGGATAAAAAAGCAGGAGATGACGAGCAGAACAAGCAGGAACGCAATGGTATAGAGTTCGTTCCACATCAACGTAAGAACGAAGGTGACGGCGACGAGCACTCCGAGCAACATGATCCAACCATTGAGCCCTTCGCGGAAGAACATGATGGTGAAGGCGAAGAAGACCAGAGCGGACCCCGTGTCTTTCTGCAGGATGGCGATGCCGGCGGGAACCAGAATGAAGATGAATGCAATCACCCAGATGTTGCGCCGCTCGCTATCCGTCTTGCCCTCGTTGAAGAACTTGGCCAGTGCCAACGCCGTGGCGAACTTCGCGAATTCGATGGGCTGCAGACTGAACCCGCCAATCCTGATCCACGCCTTCGCGCCTGATATTTCAGTTCCCACAAATAGCACTGAAAATATCAACAACATGAATATCAAGTAGATAATATACGCATGATTATAAAAGAAACGGGCGTCAACCACAAGGATAGCGATGGCGGTGACCGCAGAAATCAACGCCCAAACCAACTGTCGTCCATAATTTTGATCCATGTTGAAGAGCGAAAACTCGGCGTTCGGATCGTAGGAGGAGGAGAAAATGGAGAGCAAGCCCACGATGACGAGAGCCACGTAGATGAGGATGAGATAGGGATCGGTGCCCTTGGATGTAGTTGCCTGCCTGTCAGTTAGCATGTCGTTTAGTGGAGTAACTGATGATATGGGAATAGACGTCCTTTTCCTTGTCGGTCTGTTGGATTTCGCGATTGAGGTATTTCTCCGTCATCAAACTGGCGATGCGGGCGGCGAGCACACCTCCCCAGCCACCGTTCTCCACCAGCACGAAGATAGCGATCTTGGGATGATCGACGGGGGCGAAGCAGGCGAAGACGGAGTGGTCGGCGCCGTGGGGATTCTGGGCTGTGCCCGTCTTGCCGGCCATCTCAATTCCCGGAACCTGCGCGAGGCGTCCGGTACCGTTGCTGATGACGAGTTTCATTCCCTCGATAATGGGGGTGAAGTACTGCGGATCAATGCCGGCGTCAATTCTCTCGGCATAGCGCATGTTGGGGGTGTCCTTGCTCCCGATGGCGCGCACTACGTGGGGTTTGTAATAATAACCACGGTTGGCGATGATGGCCACTAGATTGGCCATCTGCAACGGGGTGCTGCCCACCTCGCCCTGACCGATCGCCATGGAAATCACGGAGTTGCCGTTCCAATGGCCGTTGTAACGACGGTCGAAGAACTCCACGCTAGGAATGATTCCCTTGGACTCGTACGGCAGGTCCGTATTGAACTTCTGGCCGAAACCAAGTTGGTTGATGTGGTCCTTCCATACCTGATAACCCTCTTGGATGGAGTGATAACGGGAGTTGCTGATGGTGTTGTAGAAGGCACGACAGAAGTAGGCGTTACAGGAACACCGGACGGCATCGACGAGATCGGAGCCGGCATGGACGTGGCACTTGAGCCGGTGGCCGCCGTAGGAGTAACCACCGCCGCAACTGTAGTAAGTGCTGGGGACGATGACATGCTCCTGCTGCGCAATCAGTCCGTTGGCGAGTTTGAATGTGGAACCGGGGGGGTAGCACGCCTTGAGGGCGCGGTTGAAAAGCGGGGTGTTCTCAACGTCGGCATTGAGCATGGCGTAGTTCTTGCCGCGGTCCTTCCCCACCAACAGGTTGGGGTCGTAGGAGGGCATGGAGACGATGCAGAGGATTTCGCCGGTGCTCGGCTCGATGGCCACAATGCTGCCACGCTTGCCCTCAAGCAACTTCTCGCCATACTCCTGCAACTCCAGGTCGAGCGTGCTCCAGAGGTTCTGGCCAGCCACCGCGGCCACGTCCGCAGTGCCGTCCTTGTACGGCCCCTGCTCGCGGTTGTTCACATCCACCAGCACCATGCGCTTGCCCTTGCGCCCGCGCAACTCCTCCTCATACGACTTCTCAATGCCGCTGATACCGATATAATCGCCTAATTGATAGTAACTATCGTCATTCAACTGCTGGTCGGTCACCTCCCCGATGTAGCCAAGAATGTGGGCGGCAATCGGTACGGGATAGGAACGAAGGATTCTGTTTTGCACGAAAAAACCCGGGAATTTATGCATCTTCTCCTGCAAGAACCCATAGTCGTCCTTCTTCATCTGCTGCTTCACAATGGAAGGCAACAGCGGCGAGTACTTCTTGGCCTTGTCCAACTTCTCGCACAACTCCTCTTTCGTGATACCGATGGACTTGCAGAGGTCGAGGGTGTCGAAAGTCTTGACATCCTTGGGCACCACCATCAGGTCGTAGGCCGCTTCGTTATATACGAGCAGCGAGTCGTTACGGTCGTAAATCAGTCCGCGCGGCGGCGTGATGGTCACCTCGCGGATGGCATTGCGCTCCGCCGCCTCCTTGTAGTGCTTGTCAACCACCTGCAGACCGAAAAGTTTGATCAGGCAGACGGTTGCCGCCAACAACATGACACCGATGATGATGATTTTACGCTGTTGTGAAAGGGGATTCATTATTTATTCCTTTGACTCAATTCTATCAATAAATCCTTGAAAATCTGCTTCTTATCGTCATTTTGCACATGCACCGCTTCTAATTCCTGCATGGCAGAGCGGACGAACTCCGCGATCTGTTTCTCTGTCTGGGAACGGACGTCCAAACGATCGTAAATGGCGCGGACGGCCTGATACTTCTCGTCTTCGTCGAAGTTGATGGAGGAGAAATAGTGCTGCAAGACGGAGAGACTTTCGGCATCGGCGTTCTGCAAAGCCCTGAGGTAGAGGTAGGTCTTCTTGTTCTCGCGGATGTCGCCACCGATTTTCTTACCGAAAACGGTGCCATCGCCATAGACGTCGAGCAGGTCGTCCTTGAGTTGGAACGCCAGCCCAAGGTTGATGCCGTACTGGTAAATGTGCTCCTGGTTTTCGGGAGAGGTCTCCGACAAGATGGCGCCGGCCTTGAGGCATCCGGCCAGCATGACGGCGGTTTTATAGCGAATCATGGTGACATATTCGTCGAGTGTGACGTCACCGCGCGTTTCAAAGTCAAGGTCAAGCTGCTGTCCTTCACATATTTCCGCAGAAGTCTGTCCGATCAGTTTGGAGAGTTGGAGGGTGATTTCGGGACGGGCGGGCGTGTTGAGCATCGTTTGGAGGGCGAGGGTGGCGAGGGCATCGCCGGAGAGGATGGCGATGTTGCCGTTCCATTTGCGGTAAACCGTGGGTTGCCCCCGACGGATGGGCGCGTCGTCCATGATGTCATCGTGGATGAGAGTGAAATTGTGAAGCATCTCGAAGGCGGCGGCGGGATAGAGGGCCGTTTCCGCATTTCCGTCAAAAAGCTTGGTGGCCATCATAACCAAGCGCGGACGGAGCCGCTTTCCCCCTTGCGATAAGGTATAATAAATTGGTTCATAGAGATTTATCGGCTTTCTGCCAAGAGTGAGTTGCTTGAAAAATTCGTCAATTTTTTCCACTGTATTCGCTTTTTAGTTCTTCTACAAAATAATTATAACGCAAAAAAGAGGTTGAAATTGTAGATAAAACCAAGTTTTTATCTCAAATATCGTGATGTAAATTCAGCAATTTTTATTTTCCATTGGGAAAAAAAATGTACTTTTGCGTTTTCTTTTTCAAAATCATCAATCATCCATAAAATGAAAAAAATCTTCACTATCATTTTGGCCGTTTTTTGTTTGATGCTGTCGGCGAAAGCCACGCCCATCACGCAGGAACAGGCCTCCATCGTTTGCCACAACTTTCTGATTCAAAAGAGTTTGAATGGGGATGTGGCAAGTACAGAATTCCAGTATCACAAAACCGAGATGAAGAATGGCGTTGCTGTCGCCTACATCTTCCGCTGCAACCCCGTCGGCTTTGTGGTGATCGCCGCCTCCGACCGTTTCGAGCCGGTGCTCTGCTACTCTTTCGAGAGCGACTACCTGCACAACCCCGCATTCGACTTCGCCATGGAGGCCTACGCCAATTTGGTGGCCTATTTCGAGCACAACGGCAAGGAGTTCCGACCGGGAGTAACGGAAAAATGGCAGCGTTATTTGGACAATGACTTCACGGCGGAGCCGCAACGCGGTGTTGTCGTCGGGCCGCTGCTCACCACCAAATGGGACCAGGGCATGTATTTCAACACCTACTGTCCGTGGGATGCCGCCGCCGGCATGTACAACGACTACCGGGTGGTCACGGGCTGCGTCGCCACGGCGATGTCGCAGGTGATGAACTACCATGGGCATCCTTACAGAGGGAAACTCGGATCTTCCTATATTGCAGGTCCTTACGGCCGTTACACCGTGATGTTCAACAACCAGACCTACAACTACAATGCCATGCCGAACATTCCCCATGATTACTCTAACGAGATGGCGAAATTGATCCACCACTGCGGTGTGGCGGTGCAGATGGGCTACACGCCCACCGGCTCCGGCGCCCACAGCGTGTCCGCCGCTGACGCCCTGAAACGCCACTTCAAGTACGACTCCGCCTGGATCTGCTCGCGCCAGCTGTTTGATTCCATCGGTGACTGGTACAACGCCCTCAAGACGGATCTCAACGCCCGACGCCCGCTATACTATTCCGCCGACAACGGACAAGACGGCCACGCTTTCGTGGTGGATGGTTACGACGAAGACAACAAGTTCCATGTCAACTGGGGGTGGGGCGGTTCCGCTGACGGCTACTTTACCATCTCCGACAACAACATCTCCGACATGCAGAGTTTCATCTACCATGCCGAAGCCATCCGTCTGGCATTTCCCTGCACCGACGCCCCGGGCGTGAGCACCGGCTTCCACCGTCTTGACGCCGCCACCGGCACCTTCTACTCCGGCATGCCCACCATCAACTACGCCCCCAACAACACCTGCCAATGGATGTTGGCCGCGCCCGAAGCCAGCAAGTACGTGCTCCATTTCGACCGATTCTCCACCGAAGCCGGCAACGACGTGCTGACCGTCTATAACGGTCCTACCGAGCAGTCCGGAATCGCCGGCACCTACTCCGGCAGCACCATCCCGGGCAACCTGACCGTAGTAGCCGACAGCGTGCTGGTGGTCTTCACCACTGACGGACAGAACGAAGACCGCGGTTTCCAGATCAGTTACACCGCCACCACCGCCGCCCCGTACTGCAGCGACGCCACCATCTCCAATACCGGAACCACCTTCATCAGCGACGGCAGCGAGGACCAGCCCTACCGCAACAACACCGTCTGCAACTGGAACATCAACGTCTCCAACATGAGCCGCTGCTACTTCAGTTTCCCGCAACTCGAGTTCGGCTCCGGTGACTTCATCGAGATCTACAACAAGACCACCACACCCGGCACCCTGCTGTACCGCTTCGACAAGGACAACTATCCCGCCAGCGACGTCATCACCTGCGACTACGGCAAACTGAGCGTCCGCTTCGTTGCCGACAACTGGGACGTGGGCAACGGCTTCACCGTGACCGTCGAACCCGTCACCTCCGTCAACGACTACGCCGGCATTGAGGATCTGCGCATCTTCCCGAATCCCGCCACAGACCAGATTTCAGTGAACTTTGAGAGTACCAAAAACGAAACCTTCCGTTGCCAGATTATCGACATGACGGGCAAGGTCATCGAAAGCCGCACCTATCAGCATGCCGGTGGAATGTTTGAAGACACTTTCAATATCAGCAATTTAGCCAAAGGAATGTACTTCATTCGCATTGAAAGCGAAGAGGGTGCCACCATGGAAAAGTTCGTGCGGCAATAGTTTTTCTAATAACAAGTTTGTGTTATTAAAAAAAGTTAAAGGCACGCCCTTTTGCATGTGAAAAAGCGTATTTTTGCAGATAAGTAAAAAAATTTATCAACTTAAAAATCAATGTTATGAGCGAACAATGTTGTAGCACTAAAAAGTATCTGGCCGAACTTATCGGCACCTGTGTTTTAGTATTGATGGGCTGCGGCAGCGCAGCCATTGCCGGATGGGGCATCGGCCTGGCGGGCATCTCCCTCGCCTTCGGTCTCTCCGTGATGGTGATGGTCTATGCCATCGGACCCATCTCCGGTTGCCACATCAACCCGGCCATCACCTTTGCCATGTGGATCAACAAGAAGATCAGCGGCAAAGACGCGCTCGGCTATGTGTGCGCGCAAATTTTAGGCGCCTTTCTGGCCATCGCCATCCTGTGCGCCCTCGTCGGCCATGCCGACGGTTTGGCCGTCAACTCGGTCCAACCCGGCTATGAGATGTGGCAGGCAGTCCTCTGCGAAGTCGTGATGACCTTCATCTTCCTCATGGTCATCTTCGGCGCCACCAGCGAGAAAGCCCCCGCGGGCTTCGCCGGCATCGCCATCGGCCTCTCCCTCACCCTCATCCACCTGGTCTCCATCCCGGTCACCAACACCTCCGTCAACCCGGCCCGTTCCATCGCTCCGGCCGTCTTCGACATGAACGCCAACAACGGTCTGACCGACCTTTGGATCTTCATCGTCGCTCCGCTGGTTGGTGCCGCCCTCGCCGCCTTCGTTTGGAGAGCCATCTCCGGCGAATGCTGCAAGAAATCCGAATAATCACTATGCCCTACATTCTCAGCATAGACACATCTACAGACATCTGCTCGGTTGCCCTCTTCCAGGGCACCGAGCAGGTTGCTTTTCGCGAGTCGGCGGAAGGACGCTCCCATGCCAAGATCCTGCTTCCCTTCATCGAAGAGACACTGAAGGATGCCTGCGTGCGCCCAGACCAGCTCCAGGCCGTGGCCGTCAGCATGGGTCCCGGTTCCTACACCGGACTCCGCATCGGTGTGTCCACTGCCAAAGGGCTGTGTTATTCCCTTGATATTCCGCTCATCGCCGTGCCGACGTTGCAGATCATCGCCGCCGGCGCCCGTCCTGCACTCCCCTCCCCCGACACCCTGCTCTGCCCCATGCTCGACGCCCGACGCATGGAGGTCTTCACTGCCCTTTACGACCAACAACTTCATGAAATCCAACCCTTTGATGCCGTCATCGTGGAAGAAGGCACCTTTGCCGAGACCCTGGGAAAAGGCCCTGTACTCTTCTGCGGAAACGGCATGGAGAAGTGCCGCGAACTGCTTTCCGCATCTTCCAACTCCCACTTCGACAGCACTCCCATCTCCGCCCGCAACATGGGAGAAATCGCCCTGCAAAAGTTTAACAATCAACAATTTGAAGACGTCGCCTACTGCGAGCCGCAATATGGGAAGGAGTACGTGGCCGCCAAGCCCAACGTGAAAGGCCTGCACTAATGGAACGTAAGAAGAACACCCGCGTCATCGCCCTCACCGACTTCTCCCCTGCCGGGAACTCGGCCGTGCGCCATGCCGCCTCCTTAGCCGTCTTCTTCGAATCTTCCCTCCTCATCTGTACCCAGTTTTCTTTTGAAAAAGAACAGAAAGTCCGCACCCGCAGTGCCGACTTTGACCAAATCATAGCCGAATACCACGGGAAAGTGGAAATCCATGTAGATGATATGCCCTATCATCTTGCAGAAATCCACGCACTTGCGGAAACCGGCAACCACATCATGTTCGTCATCGGTGTGGACAAGGGCAGCGTTTTCAACGTGAGACGCGCCCTCAAGTTCATCGCGCCGTCGCGGCTGCCCGTGATGGTCGTGGGACCGCACTCCCCGCGCGACGAACGATGGCAGAACGTGATGCTGCCCGTGGAGGTCAACCGCCCCGCCAAAGAGAAGGCACTGTGGGCCGGGTATTTCCAACGCTTCGGCAAGTCAGCCATCCACGTGCTGCACAACGACTATCACGACAAGATCTCCGTGGAGAAGATGGACGACATCCTCCAATTCATCGATAAACTCTATGGAAACATAGAAGTCACCCCCACGTTGCACAGCATCGAGCCACCCGTTGACGATGTGGATGCCTACGCACTGCAGCACATCGACGAGTACCAGGCCGCCGTTTTAGTCATTATGACCACCACCCATAAAACACTTATCGACCTGCTCTTCGGCACCCGCGAGCAGGCGCTCATCGGCAACAAAGAGGGGCTGCCCGTGCTCTGCATCAACGAGCGAGACGACCTATTTGTCTTATGCACATAGACTTACACCATGAATAAGAAGCAACTAATCCGATACCTTGTACTGATGTTCGCCGTCATATTGGCTTACGGCGACACATTGACGTTGGACTACGCCTCCGACGACCGCATGATCATCTTTGAAAACGACTACGTCCTGCAAGGCGATGCCGGCAAAATCATGACCAAGGATGCCTTCACCGGCTACTTCGGCGAAGGCGACCAGTTGGTGGCCGGCGGCCGTTACCGTCCGCTTTCGCAACTCACTTTCATGCTTGAGTATCAAGTATTTGGAGGTGGCATCAAAGACAAAGTCGGACTTCATCGGGCATCGCAGAACGAAGAGCTTTTTTCCAACAGCGCGCTACCCGTCATCCAGCACGGCATCAACATGCTCTACTTTTTAGCCCTCTGTCTGTTGATTTTCATAACCTTGCAACGCATTTTTCCACAATACGACAATGACAAATGGTACCTTTCGTTGCCTTTTTTGGCGACAATGATTTTCCTGTTGCATCCGCTACATACTGAGGCGGTCGCCAACATCAAGGGGCGTGACGAGATCATGTGCATGTTAGGAGCCGTTGCGGCGCTTTACTGTTCGCTGCGTTACATCGAGAACCGCCGCTGGTGGTGGCTTCTGCTGGCTTTCGCAGCGATGCTGTTCGGCCTGTTCTCCAAGGAGAATGCCATCACCTTCTTGGCTGTCATTCCGTTAGGTCTCTACTTCGCCCCGCAGGAGAAGCGAGTCAGCGACTATGTCTGGACTTTGGTTCCGGCGGTGTTGGCCTCCATCCTCTTCTTGGTCGCACGCACCCATGCCCTCGGCGGCTTCATGGGAACGACCGACAACGCACTGGTGCTCAACAACCCGTTTGTCAACGTGGGCAAGGGGGCAGAGATTGCGACGGTACTGTTGACGTGGGGCATCTACCTCAAGTTGATGCTTTTCCCGCACCCGCTCACACACGACTACTATCCCAACCAGATCGAGATCACCAGCTTCGGCAATCCGATCGTTTGGCTCATTCTCCTCGCCATCATTGGTTTGATTGCCTATATCATCTGGAAATTCAGGACGAAAGGGGTGGTCGTGTTTGCCATCGCCTTTTTCATCATCACCTTCTCCATCACCTCCAACTTGCTTTTCAACGTGGGGACCTTCATGAACGAGCGTTTCGTCTTCATGCCGTTGTTGGGGTTCGCGTTGGTGCTAGCGCTGTTATTCAAGAAATTGTCGGAATTTCTGATGAATGGTGGCATATTCCATCCGCAGGCGAAAGGTCGTCGAACGCCCCAGGTGGCACAACCTCAGAAGGCACCGACCGTGGCGATTGTGTTGATGGCTTTGGTTGGGGTATTGTATCTGGGGAAAACGGCTGCCCGCAACCTGGCATGGAAGAACGACGTCACCTTGTTCACCACCGATGTGAGGACCTCGAGCGAGAGCATGAAGTGCACGCTTTCGGCGGGCGGCAGTTATCTGAAGTTGTATGAAGAGACGAAAAAGACCAAATACCTCAAGTTGGCGGAGGAGTACCTCACCCGCGCGTTGGCGCTGGGGCGTTCCGACACCGACACGTGGAGTCTGCTGGGGAAGATGTATTTTCTCAAGAAGGACTATGTGGCGGCGGCCAACTGTTACCGCAACGTGCTGACAGGCAAGCCCGACGATCCCGACGCGCTGGCGAATCTGGCTTCCATGCAAGGGGCATCGGTAAGCGAGGCCAGCCGCTTGCTCGAGGAGGGCAAGCGCGACGAGGCGCTCGCGATGGCGCGGGCGGCCCTGCAAGACAACCCCGAATCCCCGCAGCTGCTGAACATCCTCGGCCGGCTGGCAGGCGAGGAGGCGTCGGTGCAACTGGCACAAGCCGAACAGCAACTCCGCGACGACCCTGACAATACAGCGCTGAAAAACAGCGTGAAACAGAAACGGGCTGCCCTGGAGCAGTCGATCAAATACTTGGAGAAGGCGCACCAGCTCGATCCCGACTTTGCCAGCGCGTGCGAGAACCTGGGCATCGCCTACGCATCGGTCGGACGATTCGACGAGGCCATCCCGCTGCTCGAACGGGCTTTGGAACTCTATACCGAGGAGAAGGACCTTGACCGCACACGCAACAACCTCACCATCATGCAGGCCGCACGCACCAATCAACGTTAAAAACATCGAACCATGAAAACGAAACAGGAAATCGTAGAGAACTGGCTCCCCCGCTACACCGGCGTGCCAGTAGAAGAGTTCGGACAATACGTCATTCTCACCAACTTCAAGGACTATGTCACCCACTTCGCCGAGTTGATGAACACGGAGATCCACGGACTGGACCGTCCGATGCAGAGTGCCACCAAGGACAACATCACCATCATCAACTTCCAGATGGGCAGTCCGATGGCGGCCACCATCATGGACCTGCTCACGGCGGTGATGCCCAAGGCCGTGCTGTTCTTGGGGAAGACGGGCAGTCTGAAGGATTACATCGGGCTGGGCGAGTTGATTCTGCCCATCGCGGCCATCCGCGGCGAGGGTACTTCCAACGACTACTTCCCGCCCGAAGTTCCCGCACTTCCCGCCTTCAACCTGGAAAAAGCCATCTCCTCCACCATCCGCGACTACGGCCGCGAGTACTGGACCGGCACGGTCTATACCACCAACCGCAGGGTGTGGGAACACGACGACGAGTTCAAGGACTACCTGCGGCGGATCCGCACCACCGCCGTCGATATGGAGACAGCGACCCTCTTCTCCGTCGGCTTCTACAACCGCATTCCCACGGGTGCGCTGCTGTTGGTCTCCGACCAGCCGATGCTCCCCGATGGCATCAAGACGGAGAAGTCCGACAAGGAGGTGACGGCCAACTTCGCCCTGCAACACCTGCAGATCGGCATTGACTCGTTGAAGCAGTTGATCAATAAAGGTCTGACGGTCAAGCATTTGCGGTTCGACTACTATGAGTGAGGGTTTAGGTTCCAGGGGGCAGGTGTCAGGTTTCAGATGTTAGGAGTCAGGAGATGCCGCGGAGTTCACGGCGGACGAGGATAGTGGCGGCGTGGTTGAGGCGGCGGGTGATGATATGCCTTTCGCCAGGGGCGAGGGCGTCGTAGCGGGAGCCGAACCGCCGGAAAAAGTCGTCCAAGGTATCCCGCCCCAGTTGGGCGATGATCCTGCCTTCGTCACGGGGCATGCGCAACTCCTTTTCCCGATGCAGCACTCCTTCCAAACGCTTGGGCGACACCATCGCTTCCATCTCCCCCATCAGGTCCACGCATTCCGGAGTGAGCGGATCGAGTTGCAGGTGGTGATTGATGGCGCAGCGGGGTGCGTACATCCGCTTGCAGAACCGGACATTTTCACTTTTCAGCAACACCCGGTCCCCATCGGGAAGATAGAGCGGGGTTTCTGGGCGCACGACGATACCCGCGCAGATGTTGTTCCTCAACGGCGGCAGTTCCAGCCACTCGGGGATGTGGGTTGGGAACGCATCCGTGTGCATCATGCAGTCGTCGAGTGCCCCCTGGAAGAGGGTGCGGGCATAGAAGAAACCGGCATTGTGCAGCAGGTTGTTGCAAACGGACACCGACAGGTAGCGGCCGCCGTCGTCCAACGCGGTGTAGATGTCGAAGGCATAGAGCTCATGCGACGGGGCATAGTACACTCCGCGCCGCAGGGTTACGCTCGACATATCGGGAAGCACTTCGGGATGCGGGTAGTCGCCCCCGAACATCTCCCCATATACCAGAAGGTAGTCCACCCGTCCGTACACATGCCGCAGATGTGTATATAGGCCCATCAGACTCCGCCGGTATCGGTCGAGCATCTCGCCATAGTTGTACAGGCCTCCCCCACCCGTCAACCACGAGCCGTCCACGCCCAGTGCCACCTGCCGTCCGTCACAATAAAGGCAGGCCGGCTTGCCCCGCACTTTCTCTTGCACCACGAACCGCATTCCCGGCTTCATCACCGCCCGCACACAGCGGATGAATTTGTGGTCTCGAATGTCGTGCAGCCGGTCGTACCGCAAGTCGTTGATCAGTTCCATAGAGTCTTGCATTAGTTTTGTGTGTTTGTTCAAATGACACCACAAAATTACGATGCAAGAAAAGAAATTTTCTCGATGTTGAAAATTAAATTAAAATCTAAAAATCAACCGCTTACAATAGTAAAATATTAACAGTGAAATATTCTTTCACAGTCATTTCCCTTTTTTTAGAACCATTTTACGCCCTGCGGTTCCCAAATTTTAATATTCGATATAGAATTTGTAGGGGGCGCGGACGTCCTGCACCGGCAGGATCTCCATCTCATCACAAATGCGCAGCGTGTCGTCGTGGCATTGCTCGAAATTGCGCTTGTGATAGTTGACGATCTCATAGACGTAGAAACTGTTATTCACCATCTTATGAGCGGGATCCGTACCGATGGAATAGGTCAGTTTCACGCCGAAGTGCACCGGGGAGGTCTCGGGCGTGAATGAGGTGGTCTGCACGGTCTGCGGCGACGGGCAGAGATCCACATGGCATAGTTCGACGATGTCGCGCCGGATGGCGGGACAGGTGAAATGGCGGTAGTCGCCCGCCGGAATGGCGACCACCTCGCCGGCAAAGGCCAGACTGTGATCGACAATACGGAGTTGACGGAAGTCGGCTGCATGCCCCTCATCCACGATAAACGACTCATTCAGATAGACATACATAGTCTGATCAGAGAGATTGCGCAAGTCGAAGGAGAGGGTTCCGCGGTTCGCCCACATGTCATACGTGATGAGGTAGTCGGAAGTGCGGAACTGCATGGAGCGGTCGTCGGTGGCCGTCTTGTGCTCGTCGGCGACGCTATATACTTGGTAAAAGTTGGTGCACGCGGAGAGAATCAGCGTCATTGCACAAAGTATGGGAAGGACTATTTTTTTCATGATGAGGTGTTTAAAAGAGGTCTCGGCAAAAGCACGGGACGATTGACTTGTTTTTCGCCCGCAAATTTACAATAAAAATATTCAATTGGAACAAGGCAGGCCCAAGGTTTTTCCTAAACTATTATTTAACCTATTCTATATCAATATAATACATTCATCCACAAAGATGCTATTATATCTTTTTTTCCGCGATGATTCTACTTGCGACACGGTTTTTCGGGAAGTTTCCTTTTATCAGAAGCTGTATTCAAGTTACAAATGCAACGGATAGACGGGCACGCTTTCCTCTCAAATATCGCGCCACGTATTTTTCGCTCAATGGATATCGCATTAAATATGAAGCAACTATGTTTTTGTTTCCAAAATGATAAAAGAAAACGGAGAGTGTAGAACATTAACCTGAAGATCATCTCCCCGCCCTGAGGACTCCGCCGCTCAGACGGGATAAAAAAAGCCCCTCGGGGGAACCGAGGGGCTGGGAATTCGTAATGAAACGATTAGATGATGCCCTGAGCGAGCATGGCCTTGGCAACGCGCATGAAGCCGGCGATGTTGGCGCCCTTCACGTAGTTGATGTAGCCCTTGGCTTCCTTACCGTGTTCAACGCACATGTCATAGATGTCGTTCATGATCTTGTGCAGTTTAGCGTCCACTTCAGGAGCGGTCCAGTTGATGTGACCGGCGTTCTGGCAGATCTCGAGGCCGGAGGTGGCGACGCCACCAGCGTTGACGGCTTTACCAGGGCCGAAGGGGATCTTCTTTTCCTGGAAGGCGGCGATAGCGCCGGGCTGGCAGCCCATGTTGGAGACCTCGGCGACGTATTTGACGCCGTTCTTGATCAGTTGCTTTGCATCTTCCTCAGCCATTTCGTTCTGGAAGGCGCACGGCATGGCGATGTCGCACTTCACGCTCCAAGCCTTCTTGCCTGCAGTGAATTTGGCTTTGGTGGGGAACTTGGTGGCCATATCCTCGACCTTGTTACGACGGCTGTCGCGCATCACGAGCATATAGTCGATCATCTCTTTGTCGATGCCCTTGGGCAGTTCGCACACGCCATCGGGACCGGAGATAGCGACGACCTTGGCGCCGAGTTCGGTAGCCTTGGTGGCAGCGCCCCAAGCCACGTTGCCGAAGCCGGAAAGGGCGATCTTCTTGCCCTTCAAGGTCTCACCTTTTTCCTGGACCATGCGATCGACATAGTAGATAGCGCCGAAACCGGTAGCTTCGGGACGGATGAGGGAGCCACCCCAGCCGTAGCTCTTGCCGGTGAGGGCACCGGTGCTGTGCTCGCGGGCGAGTTTCTTGTAAGCGCCATAGAGGTAGCCGATCTCACGACCGCCCACACCCACGTCGCCGGCCGGGCTGTCCTGGTCGGGACCGATGTTGCGCCACAACTCATACATGAAGGCCTGGCAGAAACGCATGATTTCAGCGTCGCTCTTGCCGGTGGGATCGAAATCAGCACCACCCTTGCCACCGCCGAGGGGCAGGTTGGTCAGGCTGTTCTTGAAGATCTGCTCGAAGCCTAAGAACTTCAGCATGGAGACGTTCACAGCAGGGTGGAAACGAAGACCGCCTTTGTATGCGCCGAGAGCGGCGTTGTACTGCACGCGGTAGCCCAAGTTGGTCTGGACCTCACCCTTGTCGTCAACCCAAGTGACACGGAAAGTGAAGATACGATCGGGCTCCACAAGACGCTCGATGATCTTAGCTGCCTCGAATTCGGGGTGCTTGTTGTACTCTTTCTCGATGGTTTCCAGGACTTCTCTAACTGCCTGCAAGTACTCGTTTTCTCCCGGATGTTTGGCTTCCAGGTTAGCCATGATAGTTTTAACTTTCATAATGTAACTATTTAAGTTGTTGATGTGTTTTGGTTCTCTTTTCAAGGTGCAAAATTAGCACTATTTTTCTGAATAAATACACTTCCGCAAAATAATTTTTATTTTTCTCCCACTCTTTTTTTATTTTAAAAAAAATAATTTATAACTTACAATAAATCACCTATTTGCTGAAATGGAAGTTGTAGTCGGGAGGCGATCTCCTCTCTCGTCAGCACGCCCCGATAGCAGTACAGGGCCTGAAAAAGCGCAGGGTTTTCCCGAGAAGCGCCCTGCCAACGGCTGTTGAAGACGAGCGGGAAAATCATGGAGAGCAAAAGGTCGCCCAAGGCGTCGCCGGAGACCTGCGCGCCGCCGTCCGCCAGGAGGATGTCCTGCAGCAATTCACCCCCTTCGACATTTCGTATCATCCTCAGTGACAACGCGGTAGCGGATTTCAACTGCAAAACGGAGAGATGATCTGCAGTCACCTCATCGCTCCGAACCGGGGTGATGAGGATCTGATGGTCACGCAGTTGCGGCATCTCCTCGATGGATAGCGGTCGGAGGCAGACGAGAAGGTCGGAGGAGCGGTAGAGTTTGTCGGCGTCGGCAGCAAGGATGGCACCGGCATCGGCATAGTCGAGGTCGATGAGTCCGGCGCCCTGTCCGAGTCCCCGTTCGACATAGACGGGGAGGTGGTTCTCCACGAGCGTCTCGACGGTATAGGGAGGCACGACCACGTCGCCGCGCGGCGTGAGCGTGTTGCCGGCCAAGATGCCGATGGCGAGGCCTCGCTGTGCCGTCGCCTCATCCACCGCCTCGCGCTGGGTTTCGTACTCGTGATCTTCCGTCATGACAGCAGGTTATCGTTGAGTGGTTCCGCAACGGTTTCGAAAGTGCGGGAGCCGTCGGCGCCGACGTGGATCGACACCTTGACGAACTCGGGCTCGATGAGCGGCGCGACGTTCTCAGGCCACTCGAGGAAGCAGTAGTCGCCGCTGTAGAGGTACTCCTCCACGCCCACTTCGCGGGCTTCGGCAAGCGACCGAATGCGGTAGAAATCAAAATGATAGATGGGACCGTCAGGGGTAGGGTACTCGTTGACGATGGCGAAGGTGGGACTGGCGGTGGTGCCGTCGGCGCCCAGTTGTCGGCACACCTCCTTGATGAGGGTGGTCTTTCCCGCCCCCATCTCGCCATAGAAGCAGAAGACGCGCGCCGACGGCAGCTCCGACAGCAGCGCGGAGGCCACAGCGGGCAGTTCTTCCTCGGAATGGATGGTGATTCTCATGTTGTTCCGAATCTCTTTTTTACAGCCGCAAAAGTAATCATTTTTTTTCGATATCTGAGGAAAAAAACGTAATTTTGCGCCGAATTTCAATTTTCGCTTCCATGTTGTTAGATGAAATACGCCGTTACAAACTCTATCTCGCCTCGCAGTCGCCGCGGCGCCGCGAACTGCTGTCCGGCATGGGATTCGACTTCGAGGTGATGCCCACGCATGTGGAGGAGAACCATCCCGCGGGTCTTTCCCCCGCCGAGGTGGTGCGCTACCTCTCGCAGTTGAAACTTTCCGTCATCGACCTCAACCACTTTCCCGAGAACAGCATGTTCATCGCCTGCGACACCATCGTGGTGCTCGGCGACGAGATCCTGGAGAAGCCGCACGACGAGGACGAGGCCCTGCACATGTTGCGCGAACTGTCGGGGCGCGAGCACACTGTGATGAGCGGGCTGACCGTGATGACGCGCACCCACCGCGCCACCGACCACGCCGAGACGCGCGTCAAGTTCCGCAACCTCTCCGACGACGAACTGCGGCACTATGTCCACACCTATAAACCTTACGACAAGGCCGGGGCTTACGGCGTGCAGGAGTGGATCGGATACGTGGGCATCGAGTCCATCAATGGCTCGTTCTACAACGTGATGGGACTGCCCACGCGGCTGTTGTGGACGATGATGGAGGAGGCGGTGAAAAAATAATTTCAACTTTTGTACCATAGGCAACATTTTTTTCGTACTTTTGTAAAATCATAATGTAGAAAAATTCTGAAGATGCAAAAAAATAAATTACGCCTTTTCTTAGCGCTACTCTTCGGCATTTTGCTGATTGTCGGTGGGCGTCCAGCCGCATTCGGACAGAGTGCCTCGACGCAAGGCACGGACTTTTGGTTTGCCTTCATCAACAACAACAATACCGACCCCACCCAGACCTGTCTGATCCTCTCGGCAGAGCGGGCTTGCAGTGTCATCGTCACGAATCCCAACACCGGTTGGCAGACCAGCGCGACGATACCCGCGGGCGGACGTGTCGATGTGGACATTCCCCTCGCCCAAGGGTACCACTCCAGTTCCACCGACGGCGTGCTTTACAACCTTGGCTGCCACGTGGTGGCTTCCGACACCATCTCCGCCTATTCGATGAACTACCGTGACGCCTCCTTCGACGGCGGACACCTCTTCCCCACCAGCACGCTCAGCGACGACTACATGCTGGAGACCATTCCTCCAGGACTGAACGGCAGCACTGCCATGATCATCGGCACGGAAGACAACACCGTGGTCGAGATCACCCCCTCGATGCCTACCACCAACGGCTGGTCGGCCAACACCATGTACACCATCACCATCAACGCGGGGCAGGTGTTCCAGTTCACGACCACCTCCACCGACGGCTCACTCTCCGGCACGCGCGTGCATGCGCAGGATTGCAAGAAGATCGCGATCTTTGCCGGCGGCAAGTGCGCCCAGGCGCCCTCCGGCTGCACCTACTGCGACCACATCTACGAGCCGATGGTGCCCACCATCTACTGGGGCAACCACTTCATCGTGACCACTTCCCAGACCCGAACGCAAGACGTGTTGCGCGTCACCGCCTTGAACGCCGGCACCACCGTCACGAAAAACGGCACCGTGGTCGCCACGCTCAACGCAGGCGGCACCTACCACTACGTCATGAGTTCCTCCGAAGGATCCTGCTACATCGCCACCTCCGGTCCAGCGGTCTGTTACCTTTACATCACCGGGCAGAGTTGCGGCGGCGGCAGCGGCGACCCCTCCATGGTCTATATCGCCCCCGTCGAGCAGAGCATCAAGAAGATCACCTTCGGAACCTACGAGAACGGCACTTACAACCACTATGTCAACGTGGTCACTCCCAACACGCCCTCCAACTTGGCCTCCATGCGTCTTGACGGCACCTCCATCGGCGGGCAGTTCACCCCCGTCACCGGCAACGCCAACTACGCATTCGCCCGCATCGGCATCTCCCACGCCACCCACACCCTCCAATGCGACAGCGGATTGGTGGCGCACGTCTATGGATTGGCCAACGTGACCTCCTACGGCTACAGCGTCGGCTCCAGCGCCGTCAACCTCAGCTCCACCATGTTCGTCAACAACATCAACACAGCCGACCTGCCCGAGAACTACTCCTACTGTCCCAACCGCGAGATGGACTTCGAAGTGCAACTCAATTACGGGTACAGCAGCATCCGGTGGGAATTCGGCGACGGCGAAACCGCCAACACCAACCCGGCCACCCACACCTATTCCGAAGCCGGCACCTACGACGTCATGGTGATCATTGAAAGTTCAGCCATCAGCAACTGCTTTGGCACCAACATCGACACATTGCACGCCATCGTCAACATCCCACCGCCAGACCCGATTCCGGTCAATGTCACCATCTGCGGCGGCGGCAGTTACGACTTCTACGGCACCATCCTGCAAGAGCCGGGCGTCTATTACGACACTCTTGACGGCGGCGGCGAGTGCGACTCCGTCATCGAGCTCCACCTCAGTTTCGTCCCCGCCGATCCGATTCCGATCTACCACACCATCTGTCCGGGTGAGTCATTCTGGTACAATGGCGAAGTCTATTCGCAGCCCGGCATCTATTATGACTCCATCTCCACCGCCGGCGGCTGCGACAGCATCGTGGAACTGCATTTGAGCACCAGCAACGTGCCCACCGTCAACCTCGGGAAAGACAAGGTCATCTGCTCACAAGACGAACTACCGTTACAACTTTCGCCCAACGTCACCAACGCGCCCAACGCCACCTACAGTTGGAGCACCGGCGAGACCACATCTTCCATCTCCGCCCACGAGTCGGGATTCTACTCCGTCACCGTTACCAACGAGGCAGGATGCTTCAACTCGGATGAAGTGGAGATACGAATGCAGGATGCCATCAGTTTGGAGATCGAACAGACCATCGACTTCTGCGAGGACGGCGTCACCACGCTGATCGCCCATACCAATGCCCCCAACATCCAGTGGAGCACCGGCGCCAGCACCCCGGAAGTGGAAGTCCACTCCTACGGCACCTACTACGTGCGCGTCTATGACGGCCCCTGCGAGATGTCGGACGACATCCACATCGACAGATGCCCCTTCAACCTCTTCTTCCCCAACTGCATCACCGCCACCTTCGACGACGGCAACAACGACTACTTCTTCCTGTCAGATCCCGAATTGGTGTCAGAATTCGAAATCTGGATCTACGATCGTTGGGGCATGTTGGTCTATCACTCCACCGACCCACACTTCCAGTGGGACGGCAAGGTGAACGGCAAGGTCGCCGCCAACAACTCCTTCACTTGGCGTGCCTTCGGCAAACCGAAAACCGAGAACAAGAAGTACGCCTTCTCCGGCAGTTTGATCGTGCTGTAGCACCCCTCCCCTAACCTCTCCCCATTTGGGGAGAGGAATTGGTTTCATTCAGCCCATTTACAATGGGGTGAAATATCATTTCAACTAATTAATACACAAAATATTATCTTCTAAACATTTTCCCATTTGAAAGAGATGGGAACCGGAAAATCTTTCATTTTCAAAGAAGATAATCGTTGTCTTTTTTTTGCAAAAAATAGTATCTTTGCAAGCTAATAAATATTGTATATGAATCCTGTTGAAAACGAAATCATCCAGTTGACGGCGGACCTCAACCGTCACAATTACAATTATTATATATTGGACGCCCCCGTCATCAGCGATTTCGAGTTCGACCAGTTGTTGCGCAAACTCCAGGATTTGGAACGCGAGCATCCCGAGTACATGCAGCCCGACAGTCCCACCCAGCGCGTAGGGGGAAGCGTCACCAAGAAGTTCGAGACGGTGAAGCACATCTACCCGATGCTGTCGTTGGGCAACACCTATTCGGAGGAGGAGCTGTTGGAGTTCGACGCCCGCGTGCGCGGACTGGTGGGAGAGACGGTGGAATACGCCTGCGAGTTGAAATACGACGGGTTGGCCATCAGCATTCTGTATGAGGATGGCGTGATGCGGCGCGCGGTCACCCGGGGCGACGGTGCCCAGGGCGACGACGTCACCGCCAACGTGCGCACCATTCCCACGGTGCCGCTCCGGCTGCAAGGCGACGACTACCCCTCCCGCTTCGAAGTGCGCGGCGAGATCCTGATGCCCTTCGCCCGCTTCGAGGCCCTCAACCGCGAGCGTGAGGAGATCGGAGAACCGCCTTTCGCCAACCCCCGCAACGCCGCTTCCGGCACCCTCAAACTGCAGGAGAGCGCCGAGGTCGCCCGCCGCGGCCTCGACTTCCGCCTCTACTACGTCATGGGGGACAACCTGCCTTGCCAGACGCACTACGACAGCATTCTACAACTAAAAAAATGGGGCTTCCGCATCCCCGACGTGCTGCAAAAAGCCCAGAACATCAACGAAGTGATCGACTTCATGCACTTTTGGGACACGGAGCGCAAGAAGTTGAACTTCCCCATCGACGGCATCGTCATCAAAGTCAACCGTTTCGCCCTGCAACAGAGTCTCGGTCTCACCGCCAAGAACCCGCGATGGGCCATCGCCTACAAGTTCAAGGCGGAGAAGCAGTCCACGCCGCTGCTCAGCGTCGATTACCAGGTCGGGCGCACCGGCATCGTGACGCCGGTGGCCAACCTCGCGCCCGTGCCGCTCGCCGGCACCATCGTCAAGCGCGCCACCCTGCACAACGCCGACGTGATGGCGGCCCTCGACATCCGCGAGGGCGACTGTCTCTTTGTAGAGAAGGGTGGCGAGATCATCCCCAAGATCGTGGGGGTGGATCTCGACAAGCGCCTGCCCGACGCTCGCCCCGTGCAGTTCGTCACACACTGCCCCGAATGCGGTACCCCACTCGTGCGCAATGAGGACGAAGCCGGCACCTTCTGCCCCAACGACCTGCACTGCCCGCCCCAGATCAAGGGACGGCTCGAGCACTTCATCGGCCGGAAGGCCATGAACCTCGACTCCCTCGGCGAAGGCAAGGTGGAGATACTATACGAAAACGGCTTGGTGAAAAATATCGCTGATTTTTACCAACTTACTTATAGCCAGTTATTTGGAATAGAAAAGAAATTTTCTGGCGAAGACGGCAAGCCCGATCGCATCGTGAGTTTCCGGGAGAAGACGGTCGAGAACATCCTCGCCGGCATCGACCAGTCGCGCAGCGTCCCCTTCGACCGCGTGCTTTTTGCCATCGGCATCCGCTACGTAGGCGAAACCACCGCCAAGAAATTGGCCCGCCACTTCAAGAACATCGATGCGCTTTCGGCAGCGACGAAGGAGGAGTTGATGGAAGTGAACGACGTGGGCGACCGTGTGGCCGACAGCATCATCGCCTTCTTCAACAACACGGAGAACTTGGAGATTGTCGTCCGGTTGCAGCAGGCGGGCTTGCAGTTCACGCTGACGGAGACCGAAGAGGCCGGCGTCTCCAACGTGCTGGCCGGCAAGAGCATCGTGGTGAGCGGCGTCTTCTCCATCCCCCGCGACGACATCAAGAAGATGATCGAGCAATACGGGGGAAAGAACGTCTCCTCCATCTCCAAGAACACAAGTTACGTGCTGGCGGGCGAGAAGATGGGGCCGGAGAAACGCAAAAAGGCAGAGTCGCTGGGGATTCCCATCATCTCTGAAACAGAATTTTACGCCCTAATCGGACAAACAACCGAAGGATAGCCATGGAGACGAAGATTGCCATCGTAGGAGCCGGGGCCTCCGGACTGCTGGCCGCCAAGAAGTTGTCGGAATCCGCCGACATGCACGTGAAGCTTTTCGAGAAGGGCAAGCAGGTGGGAGCGAAGTTGCGTGCCTCGGGCGGTGGGCGAGCCAACATCCTCAATACCGACATCCGGCCTTGCCACTACAACCGTCCCGACTTCATGGAACGGCTGCTCGCCCGCATCGGCTATGCCGAAGTACGCGACGAGTTCGCCGCCATGGGACTGCGGATGAGCATCGACGAAGAGGGGCGCGTCTATCCCGCCACCCTGTATGCACCGACTGTCGTCAACGTGCTGCTCGAACAACTCGGGAGCCGCGTGGAGGTGCGATGCGAGACGCCGGTGCGCACGCTTCGTCAAGAGGACAGCCGCTGGCGCATCAACGACGAGCCGGAACTTTTCGACCGAGTCATCCTTGCTTCAGGATCCCCTGCCGGCATGATCGTGAAGAACCAACGCGGCTACAACGATTATCTTACTGATTTACAAATAAAAAGAAATCCACTTATTCCTTCCCTGACGGGCTTTCGCATGATGGCGTACCCCAAGTTGCTGTTTGGGTGCCGTGTGCGCGCGAACGTGCGACTGCTGCAACACGGGCGCCCCGTGTTCGAGGAGTTCGGCGAGGTCATCTTCAAAGAGGACGGCATCTCCGGAATTGTCGTTTTGAACTGCTCGGCGCACTTCAATCGACTGGCGTCGAAGGAGGATTGCGAAGTGTCGATCGACCTGCTCACGGGCGATGGTGACACGCAGTCGGATCGACAGTTGCGAGAACATGGCAGTCTGTCGGGCATTCTGCACCCGAAGTTGTGCGAGTTGTATGCCCAGCAGCCGTTCGACCTTCGGGATTTCCGGCTGAAGATCGCCGGTACCTATGGGATCGAGAGTGCGCAGGTTTGCAGCGGCGGCATCTGCACCGAGGAGTTGACCGACCGGTTTGAACTCAAGCGATACCCGGGACTCTACGCCATTGGCGAGATGGTGGATGTGGATGGTGTCTGCGGCGGCTACAACCTTTTCTTCGCCTTCGCGAGCGCGCTGGCCGCCACAGCCGGGCGCGGCTTTTACGCCTAGGTGGATTGGGGGATTGCAAAACTACACTTCTAAATCGAAGCCGGAAAGGAGAACTTCTCCTGGGCGGATGTTACTCCCACTCGATAGTCGCAGGCGGTTTGGAGCTGATGTCATAGACCACGCGGTTGATGCCCCGCACCTTGTTGATGATCTCGTTGGAGACGGCGCGCAGGAAGTCGTTGGGCAGGTCGGCCCAGTCGGCGGTCATGCCGTCGGTGGAACAGACCGCGCGCAGTGCGACGGCGTTCTCGTAGGTGCGCTCATCACCCATGACGCCGACAGAGCGGATGGGCAACAGAATGACGCCCGCCTGCCACACCTTGTCGTACAGCTTATTGGTTTTCAGTCCGTTGATAAAAATATCATCGGCCTCTTGCAGAATCCGCACCTTCTCGGGGGTGATGTCGCCGAGGATGCGAACGCCTAATCCGGGGCCTGGGAAAGGATGGCGGGCGATGAAAGATTCGGGGATGCCGAGGGCGCGGCCCACTTCACGGACTTCGTCCTTGAAGAGGAGTTTCAGCGGTTCTACCACCTGCATCTTCATGCGCTCGGGCAGTCCGCCGACGTTGTGGTGCGACTTGATGACCATGCCGGTGATGGAGAGCGACTCGATGCGGTCGGGGTAGATGGTGCCTTGCGCCAGCCATTTCACGTCGGAGAGTTTTTTTGCTTCTTCCTCAAAGACTTCGATGAAGCCCTTGCCGATGATCTTGCGTTTCTTCTCGGGATCGCTTTCGCCGGCGAGGGCGGCATAGAACCGCTGTGAGGCATCGACGCCGGTGACGTTGAGTCCGAGAAGTTTGTAATGTTTGAGCACGGAGGAGAACTCGTTGAGGCGGAGCAGTCCGTTATCGACGAAGATGCAGTGGAGCCGGTCGCCGATGGCGCGGTTGAGCAGCATGGCGGCCACGGTGGAATCGACGCCGCCGGAGAGGCCGAGGACGACCTGGTCGGTGCCGAGTTGGTGTTGCAGTTCAGCGATGGTGGAGTCGATGAAAGAGGCGGGGGTCCAGTCGGCGCTGCATCCGCAGATGCCGTGGACGAAGTTGCGGAGGATGGCGGAGCCGTCTTCGGAGTGATAGACTTCGGGGTGGAACTGCACGGCCCAGGTGGGTTCGCCGTCGATGCGGTAGGCGGCCACGGGCACGTCGGCGGTACTGGCAACGATGCGGAAGTCCGCGGGCAGTTGGAGGATGGTGTCGCCGTGCGACATCCAGACCTGGGAGTGTTCGCGCACGCCCTGCATGAGCGGGTCGGTGGCGTCGAAGGAGGCGAGGCGGGCGCGGCCGTACTCGCGGCTGTCGCTGCTGCCGACAGTGCCGCCGGAACTCTGCGCCAGGTATTGGGCGCCATAGCAGATGCCGAGCAGCGGGTATTTGCCGCGGATGCCCGACAGGTCGGGCTTGAAGGCCTCCGCCTGGTTGACGGAGAAAGGACTGCCCGACAGCACCACGCCGCGCACGTCGGCGTCGCCCTCCGGGAACTTGTTGTAAGGCAGTATCTCGCAATAGGTGTGCATCTCCCTGATTCTGCGCGCGATCAACTGCGTGTATTGGGAGCCGAAGTCTAAAATGATGATTTTTTGCATAATGACGGACTGCTTTTCTCTATCTTAAAAACAGCGTGCAAAGATACAATAATTTTTAAAGGTACACTCTTCCCGAAATCACGGATTCATCCTATTTCATGGGTGAAATTTTTTAAGAGAAAAAACTTTTCCACATCACACTCAAGTATGGCGAGAAAATAGTAACTTTGCAGCCGTTTCCAATCTTAGGTTGGAGGAGTGTGTATTGCCCTCCCCCGCCTGCAAACTCAACGCTCTTCACAACAAAATCGAGACTATGAAAGACCTTTCGATGCACATCATGGACATTTTGCAGAACTCCACGCGCGCCAAGGCCACCGAGGTGACGCTGGAGGTGATCGAGGACCCCGCCGCCGACACGCTTACGCTGCGCTTCATCGACAACGGCTGCGGCATGGATGCCGAGACCGTGCAGAAAGTCATCAACCCCTTCTTCACCACCCGCACGACCCGCAAGGTGGGACTTGGCCTGCCGTTGCTGAAGCAGAACTCCGAACAGACGGGCGGCAGTCTCGACATCCAGTCGGAAGTCGGCGTCGGCACCACCGTCACCGCCGTGTTCGGGCTCACCCATCTCGACCGGCCGCCCATGGGCGACCTCGCCGGCACCGTCGTCCTCACCGCCTCCGCCTACCCTGACATCCACTTCATCTTCCACTATAAAAACGACCAGGTCGATTACACTTTCGACACCGACGAAGTAAACGAAGCGCTGGACGGCATGTCCATACAAGATCCCGAAATCATCACATACCTCCGCGAGATGGTGGAGGAGAACATCAAAGGATAACCGAATCGACAACATCATATATTAAAATACTATGAAAAGAGTTCTGACCTTCTGTTTTTTGGCGCTTGTCTGCGCCGCCAGCGTGTGGGCGCAAGACACGCTGTACGTGAAACCCGCTGCCGCCTCCACCGCCTGGGCCGGGCACGATGCATACACCTCCTTGGAAGCGGCGCTGGCCGACGCCCAAGCGGGCGACCAAATCTGGGTGGCCGACGGCATATACGTGGCCGCCAACCGTTTCCCCAACGGCACTGACAATCGCTGCCGCGCCTTCGTCCTCAAAAGCGGTGTGTCGCTCTACGGTGGCTTCGCCGGCACTGAGACCGACATCAGCCAGCGCGCCGTCGGCGACAACCCCTGGGAGTTCGTCAACTCCACCGTGTTGAGCGGCGACATCAGCAACACGCCCAACACTTACACCGACGACGCCTACCACGTGCTCTACGGCGGTTACAACGCCAGCACCTACGCCAGCAACGTCGTCGTTGACGGCTTCACCATCGTCAACGGCTATGCGAACCGCAACGGCTACCTCGACGACCAGAAAGGTGGCGGCGTGCTGTTCGGACTGCAGAGCGTGTTGCGCAACTGCATCATCCACGACTGCTATGCCACGGGCATGGGCGGCGGCGCCTACATGCCCAACAGCAGCATCATGGAGAACTGCCTGTTCCACGACAACGCCGCGCTGAGTGCATCTTCCGGCGGCGGTGCCGCGGCCTTCGCCAACTGCGACTACGCCACCGTGGTGGCTTCCGGCTGCGTCTTCTCCAACAACACCTGCAGCGCCACCAACACCTCCAGCAGTTTCCACTATGGCGGTGGCGCCCTCAGCACCGGCAACAACTGCACCTTTGAGTCGTGCGACTTCTTGAACAACGGCAGCCAGAACCTCGGCGGCGCCGTCTATTGCGGCAACAGCAACGAGTTCAACAACTGCCTTTTCGTGGCCAACTACGCCGTCAACGGCGGCGCCATCTACGGCGGCAGCGCATCCAACCTGGTCGCCTCCAACTGCCTCTTCAACAACAACGTCGCCAGCGCCAACGGCGGCGCCGTCAACATCACCGGCTACAGTTGCCGCTGCATCAACAGCACCTTCGTCAACAACGACGCCGCCGACAACAGCGCCATCCACGGCGGCTCGGGCGTCACCGTCTTCAACTGCATCCTCTGGCACGACGGCGTCACCGCCAGCCATCTGGTCTCCACCGACGCGAACTGCCTATACACCGCCATCCTCGGCACCCTCGCCTCGGGACAGGGCAACCTCAACGTCACCACCGAGGAGATTGCCTTCCGCAACCCGGGCACCATACTTCCCACCCCCGCTACCGAAGACGACCTCAACCTCATGCTCGCCGCCGACTACAGTCTGAGCGGCGCCTCTGTCTGCCGCGATGCCGGCAGTCTCGCCACCCTCAGTCTGTCAGGATATGACTTCCCCGCCACCGACTTTGCCGGCATGCCCCGTGTCAACAACGGCATCATCGACCTCGGCTGCTACGAGATCCAATGTTCCGAGACGCTGCCCGTCCTCACCCTGACCGTCGGCGACACCCTCTACAACGACTCCATTCCCGGCGTCGCCACCCTCACCCTGCACTTCGCCATCGACGAGCCCCTCGCCACCTGCGAATACACCCTCGCCGTCAACGGCGAGGTCTTCGGAATGACCGACGGCGAGTATGACCTCACCGTGGAGACGCCCGCCACCCTCAACATCTCCATCATCCAACTCGACACCGTAAGCGAATGCTCCATGCACATCGACACCACCGTCGTCTTCGACTCCATCTTCAACATCAACGGCATCGTCGAACTGCCCGCCACTACGCTGCACATCTTCCCGAACCCCGCCAGCGACTACGTGCAAGTACATTGCACCTCCTCCTTCCCGCAAAACGCCGAGTGGCAACTGCTCGACCTCACCGGCCGCCTCATTCTCACGCAACCCGCCACGAGCGAGAATACGCAAATCAATCTCACCCACTGCCAGACAGGCGTTTACATCCTCCGTTTTGTGAGCGAAGGACGCACCGTCGCCACTGCGCGCATCGTGCGTCAGTAATTTTTTATATACTGGAAATCAATTAAATAATGGATACTTTACGACAGCAAAAGACGGCTAACCTCATCAAGAAAGAGTTGGCGGAGATCTTCCTCTTCGACGGTCCGAACGTCTATGACTGCATGATCACGGTTACCAAGACCAACATCACCAAGGACTTGTCGATCGCACGTTCCTACCTCAGCATTTTCAATGCGGAGGATAACGACGCGGTCATCAAGTCGGTGCGGGCCAACACCAAGGAGATCCGCTACCGGTTGGGGCAGAAGATCCGCAACCAGGTGCGCATCATCCCGCAATTGGAGTTCTTCATTGATGATTCATTGGATTACATTGAAAACATTGAAAATCTATTAAAACAGTAATTGTCAATTAGTTAAAAAGACATTCCCCATGTCCAAAGGTCGTGTCTTCTCGAAATTCCGCACCGCGCTGTTCATCGCCTGGCGGCATCTTTTTTCCAAAAAGAAGCACAGTCTGGTGAACATCATCGCCATCGTTTCGGCGTTGGGTGTCATGTCGGGGGCTGCGGCATTAGTGATTGTTCTGTCGGTGTACAACGGACTGGAAGACCTTGTGACCGACTCGTTCAACGACTTCAACCCGGACTTCAAGATCACGGCAAAGACCGGCAAGTCGTTCGCCGTGGATAGTTTTCCGACAGCGCGGTTGCAGGCGGTCAACGGAGTGAAATCCGTGGAGGAAGTGGTCTCGGATCTGGTGCTGATTGAGTACGGAGAGAAGCAGCATCTCATTGAAGTGAAAGGAGTTAACGAGAGTTACGTAGCCCATCTCTCGCAGCGGAGCGACAGTCTGCTCATCGATGGCAGTTTCGAGTTCCAGGGGGGTGCCGCCGTGTCGGATGAGACGGAGGGGGTGATTGGAGAAGATTGCGATTACGCAGTGATCGGCTCGCGGACGGCGGTGATGTTGGGGATCAACCTCAACAGTTATGAACTAATCAAGTTGTACTATCCGCAACGCAAGCACAAGGCGCTCGCCCGCGAGAAGGACCTGATCAAGCGGTACCTCGTACCGGGCGGGGTCTTCGAGTCGCGGACGGAGTACGACGAACGCTTCCTCTTTTGTTCCATCGACTTCGCCCGCAGTCTGATGAGTTACGAGGGAGAGGCCACCGCCGTGGAGGTCTTTCTCGACCATCCCGAACAGATGGAGAAAGTGCAGGAGAAACTGAAAGCCATCGTCGGGGACCAATTCATCGTGGAGAACCGTTACGAGCAGGAGGCGATGCTTTTCAAGACAATGAAGACGGAGAAATTCGTCATATATATTATATTGGCCCTCATTTTGATGATCGCCATCTTCAACATCATCGGCACGCTGGCGATGATTATCATTGAAAAACGAGAAGACACACTGGTAATGAACTACTTAGGCGCAAGCCGCTCGTTGATTCGCTGGGTGTTCATGTTGGAAGGCATGATCATCTCCTTCCTTGGCGGCGTGGTGGGGATGTGCCTCGGCTGGCTGGTTTGCTTACTGCAACAGACCTTCCATTTCATCACCATCGGCGACGGCACCGGCAGTTACATCATCAACTACTATCCCGTGCGGATGGATCCCGTGGATTTCCTGTTCGTCTTCGCCACCGTCTTCGTCACCAGCTTGCTGGTCTCCTTCCTTCCCACCCGTCGTTTGAACCCTAAAACCACAGAACAACCATGAGAAGCCGACTTTTCATCCTCCTTTTAGCCCTCTTCTCGTTGGGGTTGACGCCCCAAACCGGTACGGCGCAGATTCCGGTCGGATCGTTCCGGGCGCACCTGTCGTACTATGGCACGCACTCCATCGCCACGACGCCCGACTATGTGTATGCCGCCGCCGACAACGGCATCGTCATATACGACCGCTCCGACGGGAGCACAGACACCTGGACCAAGGTGGACGGACTGTCGGAAACGGGCATCGACATGCTCTTCTATGATGCTGGTTCCGAGAACCTTGTGGTGGTATATGACAACACCAACCTTGACTTCATCCACGACGGCAAACTCACCAATCTTCCCGACATCAAGAACAAGCAGATGACGGGCAACAAGAGCGTGAACAGCATCCTGGCGCACGACGGCAAATTGTTCTTGGCATGCAGTTTCGGCATCGTCATCATCGACCCGAAGACGCTGTTGGTGCTCGACACCTGGTACACCCATATCGCCTCGGTGTATAACAATGTCAGTTCCATACAAATATTTGAAAACAAGTACTATATCTTCACCTCCGATGGAATTTACCACACGCCTGTGACCTCTAACTCCGTAGCGGACTTCTCCACATGGCAGAAGGAGAACACGTTGCCGACGGGCGAATATACCGAAAGTTGTATCTTCAACGGCAGGTTGTACGCCTGCCTGCACCTTTCCGACGAACCGGAGAAGGACAGTTTGCTCTATTACAACGGGGGGATATGGCAGGCGTCGGACATCGACCTCAACCCGGTCCGTGCACTCGACGTGAGCGGCGACACCTTGATGGTGGCGACTTGGAACTTCGCGCAGATCTATGATGCAAACGAGCAGATGATCGGGTATTACAACTATGAGGCGTACTTTTCGTGGCCGAATGTGCAGGATGGCTGTCTCAACGGAAACACGGTTTGGCTCGCGGATGACAACAACGGGCTGGTGGAGATTGCATTGGACTGGTCGGTGAACCGGACACACATCTTGGATGGCCCCTATTCCACTTCTGCCTTCAAGATGAACTATGCGGGTGGCGTGATGGCGCTCGCGCCGGGGGCTTTGACCTCCACCTGGGGGCACGGCTATCTCCATCCCGACTTCTCCTATTTCACCAATGAACAATGGCACAACGTATTACAGGTCGGCAACCCCATCTTGTCCGGAATGTACGACTTAGCGTCGGTGGCGGTCAATCCGCGCAACCCTGCCGAAATCTATGGCGGCATCTTCGAGGGCGGGTTAGTGAAATACACTGACGACCAGATAGTTGCACTCTACAACCGGTTCAACAGCCCCTTGCATTCGTATGACAGTTCGGAGGCGTTCATCAGCAGTCTCCGGTTCGACGGCAACGGCAACCTGTGGATCGGCACGGGCAACTCCTCTCTGCCGCTCTCCGTGCTCAAAACGGACGGCACCTGGGCGACTTTCCCGCTCTCCTCGTATATCAACGGCTATACCACCCAAGTGGGGGACATCCTCATCGACAGCCGCGGCTACAAGTGGGTGATCCTGCCGCGCGCCAACACCATCGTAGTCGTCGATGACAACCGCACCATCGACAACCACAGCGACGACCGGCTCATCTCGATCAACATGAACGCGGCGGCCAACATCGAGACCTCCGCCGTCAACTGCGCCGTGGAGGACAAGTCGGGGCAGATCTGGATCGGCTGCAACCTCGGCATCAAGGTCATCTACAACCCATCGCAGGTCTTCAACGGCACGGCCTATCCGCAGAACGTGCTGATCGAGCAGATCAATTACGTGCAGAATCTATTTGAGTTTGAAGAAGTTACATGCATAGAAGTCGATGACGGCAACCGCAAGTGGGTCGGCACGGCCAAGTCGGGCGTCTTCCTTATCTCCTCCAACGGCGACGAGGAGTTGCTGCACTTCACAACGGAGAACTCACCGCTGCCGTCGAACCGCATCAACGACATCGAGATCCAACGGGAGTCGGGAGAAGTCTTCTTCGCCACGGCCAACGGACTGGTGTCGTACCGCGGCACGGCCACCGAAGGGAAGGAGGACTACAGTGAGGTGAAGGTGTTCCCGAACCCCGTCCGCGAGAGTTACCACGGCATCATCACCGTAAGCGGGCTGATGGACAACTCCTTCTGCAAGGTCGTCGATGCGGCCGGCAACTTGGTATGGCAGGACTACGCCAACGGCGGCACCTTCACGTGGGACGGCAAGGACTTCTACGGCAAGCGTCCCGCCACGGGCGTCTATTTCGTATTCGCCTCCAGCTCCAACGGAAAGAAGAAAAACGTGGCGCGTTTGCTGTTCGTCCACTAAAAAACTCCGAAATCCGATTTCATCATGCCAAAAATTGGCAGATAAAAAACGGTCAAAAATGGCTGTTTTGTGATTTCGGGTGATTTTTCTGCATTTTTTGGATAGGAAAACGCATTTTTCCGCTCAAAAATAAAAATGAGGGAAGCGGAGATGGTATGTGCATGTCGTTTTATCTTTGCGGAAAAAAGAGAGATGAACGACAAGCAAGCGAAAGGACAGGCGGGCGAACAGTTGGCCCGGGAGTATCTGCAGACGAACGGCTATGCCATTTTGGAGGCCAATTGGAAGTGGGGGCATTTGGAGGTGGACATCATCGCGATGAAGGAGAATACGATTGTGTTTGTGGAGGTGAAGACGCGGTCGAGTGACCGGATGGCGCCGCCGGAAGCGGCAGTCAATTCGCAGAAGCAGAACAACCTTTTCCGCGCGGCCAACACTTTCGTCACCCGTCGCGGATACAACTGCGAAGTAAGGTTCGACATCATTTCTATCGTACAATCCGCGGAGGGGACGCAGTTGGAGCACATCCCCGACGCCTTCACACCCCGTTGGTAAATGGTTGAGTATAAACACAAAACAAGGAAGAGAGCCGATTTTTGCTCTCTTCCTTGTTTGTTTGTGGCACTGACTGGAGTTGAACCAGTGACACACGGATTTTCAGTCCGCTGCTCTACCAACTGAGCTACAGCGCCGCTCGTTTTTTGAGGTTGCAAAAATACACATAATTTTAATACAAAATCCTTTTTGCAAAAAAAATTTTTCAACTTCTAAAAAAGAGTTGTAGGTTTGAAAAAAAGTTGTATTTTTGCAGCCCAAAATTCAAGAAATAAAAAACAGCATAATAAGATGAAAAGAACATTCCAGCCGTCCAACAGAAGACGTAAGAACAAACATGGTTTTAGAGAAAGAATGTCCACGGCCAATGGTCGTCGCGTTTTGGCAGCCCGCCGCGCGAAAGGTCGCAAGAAATTGACGGTTTCCGACGAAAGCCTGGGCAGAAAATAACGAAAGAAATTTCTTCGTTATGAGAGAGAGAAGACAACGTTGTCTTCTTTTTTTTTGTAATTTCGCAGCCTGAAAAACCATTGTTGAATGAAGCGGCTTTTTTTAATTATCATACTAACCATCAACTGCTTGCAGTTTGTCATCGCGCAGAATTCCAACACGGTGGATGAAATCGTGGCGGTCGTAGGCAAGGAGATCATCACCCGTTCGGAGTTGGAGGAGGAGTTCGGCGTCTATCTGGCGCAGACGAAGGACATCAGTGATGAGGAGACCGTGCGGGCAATGATTCTGGAGCACATGATGCGCCAGAAGTTGTTCGCGCATCAGGCGCAACTCGACAGTGTCGAGTTCAGCGACGCCGAGGTGGATGCCCGCGTGAACTACCAGTTCAACTACTGGCTGTCGCAAGTGGGCGGCAACACCAAGATCATCGAGGAGGCCTACCACAAGAGCATTGACGAGATCAAGAAGGACATGCGGCCGGTGATCCGCGAGCAGATGATTGCGGAGCAGATCCAGCAGACCATCACCGCGAACGTGACGATCACGCCGTCGGAGGTCAAGAAGTTCTTCGACAAGATCCCGTACGACAGTCTGCCGATGGTGCAGCCGGCATACGAGTTCGGCCACATCGTGAAGATGCCGCCGGTGAGCGAGGAGGAGATTGCGGCCATCAAGGAGCGGCTGAACGGCTTTCGGGAACGCGTGCTGAACGGGGAGAAGTTCTCCATGCTCGCCCGCCTCTATTCCGACGACCCCGGCTCCGCACCCGACGGCGGCGAACTGGGCTTCGTGGAACGCGGCACCCTCTATCCCGAGTTCGAGGCCGTCGCCTTCAATCTGAAGAGCGGCGAAATCTCCCAAGTCGTGAAGACCAAGGCCGGCTACCACATCATCCAGATGATCGAGCGGCGCGGCGACAAGATCAACGTGGCGCACATCCTGCTGCAGCCGAAGCCCTCGGCCGACGAGCAGGTGCGGGCCATCGAGTGGCTCGACAGCGTCCGCCAGGTGATCATCAACGAAAAGATGGAGTTCAGCGCCGCCGCCCTGAAATACTCCGACGACCAGAACAAGAACAGCGGCGGCTGGGTCGTCAACCCCTACACCAACTCTTACAAGTTCGAAAAGGAGGCCATCGACGCCTCCACCTTCGCCACCCTCAGCAAACTCATCCCGGGACAGTACTCGGAGCCGGTCGCATACGTCACCGAAGACGGACAGATGGCCTACCGCATCATCTACCTGCGGACCAAAGTGGCCGCGCACAAGCCCAACCTGCGCGAGGACTACGACCTCATCAAAGGGGCGGCCCTCGAAGAGAAGAAACAGGGACTCATCCATGACTGGATCCTCGAGAAAGTGAAAGTCACCAACATCAGAATCAACGAAAACTATCGCAATTACCCCTTCCTGAAAGAGTGGGGCATTTCGGAATAAAACCAAGCATTATGGCAGACCTGAATTTCAAAGACGACGTGGAAGCCGTTGAGGCGTTTGTGGAAAAATACGCGCAACTGCGCCGCGAGATCGCCAAAGTCATCGTCGGGCAAGACGAGATCATCAAGAACATCCTCATGGTGATGTTCAGCCGCAGCCACGCGCTGCTCATCGGCGTGCCCGGCCTGGCCAAGACGTTGATGATCACCACCATTGCAAAGACTATCAACCTGTCCTACAACAGAATACAGTTCACTCCCGACCTGATGCCGTCGGACATCATGGGCACCGAGATCTTGGACGAGAGCCGCAAGTTCAAGTTTGTGAAAGGTCCCATCTTCGCCAACATCGTGCTGGCGGACGAGATCAACCGTACGCCTCCGAAAACGCAGTCGGCCCTGTTGGAGGCGATGCAGGAGCGTTCGGTGAGTATGAACGGCGTGACCTACCAGTTGCCGGATCCGTTCTTCGTGCTGGCCACGCAGAACCCGATTGAGCAGGAGGGCACCTACCCGCTGCCGGAAGCGCAGCAGGACCGCTTCATGTTCAACATCATGTTGGACTACCCTGAGTTCGACGACGAGGTCAACATCGTGAAATCGACCATCCACGGGGCGATGGCGGAACCCGACCAAGTGCTCTCGATGGAGGAGATCATCTTCTACCAGAAGTTGTTGCAGAAGATTCCAGTTTCCGACAATGTATATAGGTATGCGGTGAACTTGGCGACGATGACGCGCCCGAACACGCCGAAGGCGCACCCGTGGGCAAACGACTACTTGGCTTGGGGCGCAGGCCCGCGTGCCTCGCAGTTCCTCATCATCGGCGCCCGCACACACGCCGTGCTCAGCGGCAAGTACTCGCCCGACATCGAGGACGTGCGCGCCGTGGCCACCAACATCCTCCGCCACCGTATCATCAAGAACTACAAGGCGGAAGCGGAAGGCATCACCATCGAAGACATCATCGACAAACTCACACACGCATAGCCATGTTACTCAAGGATGTATTGGTTGACGAGGGTCTGAAACGACAACTGACCACCCTGGCTGACGAGAACCGCATCAGCCACGCGCAGTTGTTTTTGGGCAAGAGCGGCAGTCACAGTTTCGCCCTGGCTCTCGCCTACGCCCAGTACATCTGCTGCACCGACCGCCACGACGGCGACTCGTGCGGCCACTGCCACTCGTGCGTCATGTTCGAGAAACTGCAGCATCCCGACCTTCACCTCATCTTCCCCAACTGCACGTATGGGGAGGTCAAGAAGGACCCCGACTCGCAGAAGTTGGCCAACTACTTCCGCGAATTCGCCTTCGCCAACCGCTTTCATCTCGACTACAGTGAGTGGGTGAAGTGGCTGAAGAGCGAGAACAAGCAGGTGAACATCAACATCCGCGACTGCGCCTACATCGTGGGGCAGAACAGCATGCGCTCCTACGAAAACGGTTACAAAATCTATATTCTGTGGATGGCCGACAAAATCCAGACCGCAGCGGCGAACAAGTTGCTGAAGACGTTGGAAGAACCTGAAAGCCAGTCACTTTTTATCCTTTTGGCGGAAAGCAGCGACCAGATTCTGCCCACCATCCTCTCACGCACGCAGTTGGTGAAGATCCCGCCCATCAGCGAGGAGCACATCAAGCAGCACCTCATCGACGAGGAGCACCTGAGCGCGGAAAAGGCCGCCGACATCGCCGCCATTGCCGAGGGGAGTTACCTCAAGGCATTGCGTATCTCACAGGAAGACAGTTCCTTACACCATCTTCTCACCACCTACAACCTGCTGATGAAGAGTCTGACTGCCTACCTGCACGACAAGCGCGACTACGCCCGCATCGACTACCTCAAGGTCAGTTCCATGCTCACCGACATCGCGAAGGATGGCAAGGAGGCGCAGCGCACCCTGCTCAACTACCTGTCGCGCATGTTCCGCAACGAACTGCTGCTCAACACCGGGCAGAGTTCGTTGGTGAAAGCGACCGCCGACGAGTGGAAGGTGCTGGACGAACACCGCCAGTTTTTCACCATCAAGAACGCGGCGCTGTTGCTCAACGACTGCAACCAAGCACTTTACCACGTGGAGCGCAACATCAATGCCGGCATCCTCTTCACCGACTTCTATTTCAAACTGTTGATGGATCTTTCCAAAAAATAAAACCATGCCCCAATTTCCCATTTTGATTTTCGAAGGCGACCAAGCGCACACCATAGAGACGGAGCAGACGTACGCCGGGTGGCTGTCGCGTTATGCGTTCGTGCAGGCGGCGGGCGGCATCATGCGCAATGAGAACGGCGAAGTGCTGTTGATTTTCCGTCGCGGGCGGTGGGATTTGCCGAAGGGCAAAGTGGAAGCGGGCGAGAGCATCGAGGCGGCCGCACTGCGCGAGGTGGAGGAGGAGACGGGCATGAAGGCCGAAATCATCGGACAACAGCGCTATTATGGCTACCACGTGTATGGCACCTATGGCACGCCGATGTTGAAAGAGACCGTCTGGTTCGAGATGCGGCCGCTGCCCGGACAGAGTCCCCATCCGCAGGCCGAGGAGCAGATCTCGCAAGCCGTATGGGTGCCCGAAGCTGAAGTGACCGAGAAATTCAAGACATCATACGCCTCCCTCCAGCAACTTTGGAGTGAGGTGATCAATAAATGACCATCAATCCAAATTTTTATACTATGAAAAAATTCAGACTTATTCTTGTCGTCGCCCTGTTGTTGGGCGGCATGAGCACCGTCTCCGCGCAAGAGTACGAGCGCCACAACATTTCCATCCATTTGGGCGGAGTGCTTCCGTTGCAGGAGTTCGCCGCCAACGGCGGGCATCCCGTGTTCATCGGGGCCTTCGGCGACCGCGGCTACGCCACTTTCGGCGCTTCCCTCGGCTTGAAGTACAACTACATCTTCGACTTCGGGCTCGGCGTCTATGCCGCCGCCGATGGTTTCTGGAACATGATCAACAAGCCCACCAGCGACATGTATGACAAGGTCTCCTGCACCAAACCGATGTACATCAACGTGCCGATCCTGGCAGGTGTGAACTACGTCACCGACTTCAGCGACGTGATCGACGTGTGGGCAGAAGCCGGCATCGGCGCCAACCTCTTCTTCAAGACCCCCGAGGGCTGGAACGACAACCTGATCAAATACCAGATGACCGCCAGTTTCGCCACAGGCGCGGGCGTGGGCGTAACCTTCATCGACCGCATCAGCATCGGTGCACACTTTTACTGGCTTGGGAACCAGAGAATAAAGGTGAAAGATATCGATTATGACGAGACTTACATCGTGGCTCCCCGCATGCAGACCAGCATGATGGTCTTCAAAGTAGGTTTCCATTTCTAAAAAAAGGAACGACAAAGATGACGGCGGGCAGCGATGTCCGCCGTTTTTTTTTGAAAAAAACGTATCTTTGCGGCCTGAAACAAACCAAGCGAAACGATGGAAGACTTGATACACTTACTCCCGGACGCCGTTGCGAACCAGATCGCGGCGGGCGAGGTGGTGCAACGCCCCGCCTCGGCGGTCAAAGAACTGTTGGAGAACGCCATAGACGCCGGCAGCCACACCGTGCAACTCATTGTGAAGGACGCCGGACGAACCCTCATCCAGGTCATCGACGACGGCAAGGGGATGAGTTTCAACGACGCGCGGCTCTGCTTCGAGCGCCACGCCACCTCGAAAATCACCAAAGTGGAAGACATCTTCTCCATCCAGACCAAGGGCTTCCGCGGCGAGGCACTCGCCTCCATCGCCGCCATCGCCCACGTAGAGTTGAAGACCAAACGTCCCGAGGATGAAACCGGCACCTTGGTGCTTATCGAGGGTTCTGAAATCAAGGAACATACGTTAACCACCACCGCTGACGGCACCAGCATCGCCATTCGCAACCTCTTCTTCAACGTGCCCGCCCGTCGCAACTTTCTCAAGTCCGACAACACCGAATTCGGCTGCATCGAGGAGGAGTTCACCCGCGTCGCGCTCATCCACCCCGACGTGGAGTTCACCCTTTACCACAACGGAAAACTCACCTACGACCTCAAACCCGGCAACTTCAAGCAGCGCATCGTCAGCATCTTCGGGTCGCACTTCAAAGACAAACTCTTCCCCATCGAGCACGAAACCAACTTCATCAAGATCAGTGGTTTCTTAGGCAAACCCGAAAGTGCCAAGAAGAAGAAAGCGGAGCAATATCTATTTGTCAACCACCGTTTTGTAAAACACAACTCGCTGCATTTCGCCATCGAGTCGGCCTACGAGCAGGTGCTGCCCGACGGCGTCCACCCGCCCTATTTCATCTGCATCGAAGTAGATCCCGCCACCGTCGATGTGAACATCAGCCCGACCAAGGTGGATATCAAGTTGCAGGACGACCGCGTAGTGTATGGCTTCTTGAACGCCGCGGTCAAAAAGAGCATCGGCGAGTTCGCCCTCGTGCCGCGCCTCGACTTCGACTACAACACCGAGTTGGACCTTAACCACGTGCCCGAGCACGCGCAGTTGCGGGTGCCGCCCGTCGCACACGACCCTACCTATAACCCCTTCCACACCTCTGGCAGCGGGGGCGGCGGAAGTTCCAGCGGCGGACACAGTACAGGCCAGCACTCCCCCACCCCGCCCGATTGGGAGAGTTTCGTGCGGGGTATCCAGGAGGCGCCGATCACACCCGTACAAACGACGACCCAAAGCACCCTGCAGTTTGAATCGAACCCGCAGGAGAGTCTGCCTGAAGTCGATGCCTACCTCATCACGCAACGCCGGTACCTTTCGGTAAAAATCGACGATAAATTGTATCTGATTGACATACAACGTGCCAACGAGAGAATCATCTACGAAGAGTACCTGCAGGCGTTGCAGGGACAGCCGATGGCGCCACAGCAGTCGCTATTCCCGGAGACGATCACCTTGACCGGTGCGCGCGCCGAACTGCTCGCCGACATCCGGGAGGACCTGCTGAAGCTGGGGTACGACATCGAGCCGATCTCGGGCGGGAACTTCGCCGTCAACGGCACGCCCTACGCCGAGGAGTCCGGCGACGTGCAGACGCTGGTGGAGTGCCTGCTCGACGACTACCAGTCGAACCAGTTGTCGCACCGCACCGACCGCGACAAGAACCTGGCGATCAGTCTCGCCCGCCAGAAGAAGGCGGTGATGAAGCCCCTGACGGCACTCCCCGAGGTGAACCACTTCCTGCAACGGTTGTTCTCCACGCTGCTGCCGACCATCACGCCGTCGGGAAAGAAAATCTACGAGATCGTGGATACGGCACGATTGTTGGGGTAAACCTCCCCCTTCCCACGGTAAACTAAAAAAAGACTGCGCTGGCAACCAACGCAGTCTTTTTTTCAAGGAAAAGAATTTTCACTTATCTCTTCACCACCTTGGCGGTGCGGTCATTGCATTTGACGATGTACATGCCGGCGGGCAGGTCTTGCATGTTCAAGGTGGTCGTGATGTCGGTAGCCACTACGCGCTGTAGCAGAGCGCCCTGCATGTTGAAGAGCATGACCACGTCACGGGCTTCGGTGTTGAGGGTGAGAGTGCTCTGGCACGGGTTGGGATATACCGTAAGCGCATGGTTCACCATGGTATTTTCTTCAACGCCACTGGGTCTCCAACCATTCATCACGGCAACGCCGTCAAGGTCGAAACCGCTGGAGTGGAAGGGTGTCGGATAAGGATCGTTGATGATGTGGCCGTGGCTGTCGCGGGTGGCATAGCGCGGTTCAACGCAACCCACTACGTCCACCAAGCGAATGTGGGTGATGTTGTTCACATCAAGTCCTTCCGTACCAGCCAATTCTTCCAAATCGAAGGGAGTACCCCAACCAGCTTTGTATTTGCCGGCAAGGTTGTGGATGAGGGTGGCATCTACGCTGCCGCCGTTGTCCACTTGCACATCAGTGGGGGAGTTGGAGACGCAGGGAAAACGGAAGTAGTTGACACCATCGGAACTCACCTCCACAAAGGCCATCTCAAGGAAGGTGTCGTTCAGAGAGTTTTCAAATACGGCAAAGTCGTAACCATCACCGTTCTGAATCGGGATGTCAAAAGTGAGGACAGCGATACCATAGTCGCCCAAGCTCACCACGTCGCCAGTGGCTTCGGTAGCGGCGCCCACGCCGTCGTTTTCAGTGCCGTAGGTGGCGAAAACGCCGGGAGTGGTGATGTTCTGGCGGCCACGTTCAATGGTGCAGGTGGTAGCCCAGCCCAAGATAGCGGGATCTTGGCAATAGATGCCCTGGCAGCCTTCTGTACCCACGATACCGTCGAAGGTCTCGTCGCTCGGACCCACTTCTGCGGGAGCGGTGGCGGGATTGATGGAAGCAGTCCATGAAATGCTGCTCCAGTCATCAGAAAAGATGCCGCAAGCGCTGCCACCAATCTTCACAAAATCACCATCGTGAATTGGTTCGGCGGCCATATAGTTCTGTCCCATCAAACCATTGATGCTGTGCATGGGAGCATCGTAATCGGGATCGCCCCACTGAGCGCTCGGGTTGGGTTGCATGGTAAGGTCGAGCTCACCATCCTGATAAGTGACGTTGGAGGGAGCGGCGCCGACTACTGCCAGACGGCTGTCGGCAGCGGCAATAGCGGTCAGTGCGTCAAAGACGGTGGCATCACCATGGAAGCGGTAGCCCCATGCCAAGGCGGCCTGGGTGTTGCTGCACCAGCTGATGGCCACTACCACTTCGTTTTCACCTTCGCCTACCCAATAGGTGATCTGGTCGGCGGAAATGGTGGCATCCACCTCATCGGTTGTGTCAACCGGTACGGGAGCCGTGGCGGGAGTGATGGGAGTTGTCCAAGATATGGTACTCCAATCAGTCGCCATAATTGCGCAAGCCACACCGCCAATTTTCACAAAATCGTTATTGTGAATCGGTTCAGCGGACATTGCGTTCTGCCCCATCAGTCCGTTCACACTGTGCATCGGAACATCGTAATCGGGATCGCCCCACTGGGCGTTCGGGTTGGGCTGCATGGTAAGGTCGAGCTCACCATCCTGATAAGTGACATTGGAGGGAGCGGCACCCACCACCGTGAGGCGGCTGTCGGCGGCGGCAATATCGGTCAGCGCTTGGAAAACGGTGGCAGCACCGTCGAAACGGTAGCCCCATGCCAAAGCGGCCTCGGTGTTGCTGCACCAGCTGATGGCGACCACCACTTCGTTTTCACCTTCGCCAACCCAGAATTCGATGTCTTCGGGATCAATGGTGGCGTCCACCACCTCGGTATCGTTCGGGTTGCTTACGGGAGTGACATCGGTAGTCCAAGTATATTCCCAATTATCCCAATCTACGCTTGCGCAAGATTCGTCACCCCATTTGATGACGTCGCCATTGGTAACGGTCTGTTCGGTATAGCCCAAGCCAGCCAGGCTTCCATTAAGATTATACATGAAATACATACCGACACGTTCCAATGAATATTCGTCATCGGTGTAATAGATTTCATTCACTGTGCTGGCATCACCCGAGTAGGAGAAACGCTCATCGGCATCTGCAATTTCGTCCATCATTGTTTGCACGGTAACCTCATCGCCTTCAAAGCGATAGCCCCATGCCAGAGCGATTTCAGGGTCGCACCATTGCACGATGAGTATGGCTTCGTTTTCACCTTCACCAATCCAATACTGAATCTGGTCAGCGGAGATGGTGGCATCTTCCTGCGCCTTTACCGCACCCATTAAAGTGCAGAAAGCAAATAAAATCAATAGAAATTTTCTCATAATTACTAAATTATTAAATTTTGAATCTTTGAATTTTTGAATCTTTGAATTTTTTGAATTATTGAATTATTGAATTATTAGTTGGCTTTTAGAAAAATAATGTTGTTGGGGCAGATTCCCGTCTCAAACTGGAATTTCTTCTGACCGTTGCTGCCGAAGCAATACACATCCCCATTCGTAGTATATTGGTAGGCGTCGGTGAGGTAAACGTCGCCGTTTTCGGGATTGACGGCGATGCCGTAGGGCGTGCGCAGTTCAGTTCCGTCGGCGATAAAATGCTCGTTGACAATCTGTTCCGTTATTACATCCAACACCTTTACCGAACATTGTTCAGTACCATAATCATAATGGTAGAAATAGCACAAGTTGTCGCAGATGGCAAAGTTAGTGACGGCGAAGTCGAAGGTTTGTACTACCTCATCGGTTTGGCTGTCAATGCGTTGAAAAGTCATTGGCACGGAGCCATAATTGCCATTCGACACCAGATACACATCACCCTGGCTGTCGGCGGCCATGCGGGTGGGGTTGATGACCACGGGGATGTCCTTGATGCGGGTGAAGGAGGCGAGGTCGAACACGCTGACGGTGTTGCCGTAGTTGGGGTAGTTGAGCCCGCCGGAGTTGGCCACATACAGTTTGCCATTGGCGGTGCAGATGCCGTCGGGGTTGCTGCCGGCCTGTGCGGTGGCGGTCACCTCCATGGTGGCGGTGTCGATTTTCACCACGTCGCCATTGAAGCAGCACACGTAAGCGTAGCCGTCGGCGAAGGCGATGCGGCGCGGCTGTTTGCCAGACAATGAAATTTGTTTCAGCGATTTGGCATTCTTCAATTCCATGATTTCCACCGTCTCGGATACATTCACCACGCAGTACATTTTCGCGCCGTAGGCTTTGAGGTCGTTGCCGGTGTCGCCGAGTCCGCGGCCGTTTTGGGTTAAAAAGTAGTTGTTGTCGATGTCGTTGGTGAGGAAG
>JAEEKX010000031.1 GCA_016288655.1 Bacteroidales bacterium | reverse complement strand
TGGAGGAAAGCTTGGAGATCATCCGCACGGTATTCCACAACGACTCCACCTGGGCCATCGAACTCAACGCGACGGGAGAAGCCATCGGGGCCATCGGCTACGGTCCTTCGTGCGAGTGCAATCTCCCCGCCCGCGAGGGAGGACCCCTCTGCGGCTATTGGGTGGCCAAACCTTACTGGAACCAAGGCATCTGCACGGAAGCACTGCAAGCGATGTTGGACCATATTCGCCAAACGACGGACATCCCATCGCTCATCAGCGGGCATTTTGTTGACAATCCCGCCTCCGGCCGTGTGATGGAGAAATGCGGATTTCAACCCACCGGGGAAACCTGCATCGACGAGACCCAGTATCAAGGCAAGGACAGACCTATCAGGGTGCTGAGGTTGGAGCTGAAATGACGATGTCGGACTGTGTTGGAGAGGAGATCCACCACAGTAATGTGAAAATGGAACCCCTTGCCAGATCATCAACATTCACTTAAAAGGTATTTATGAAACTGAAGAAACGTAAAATCAAGTAGGGGAGTGCCTGCCCCCAGGTGGCCTCCGGCGCGGGATATTCCGCCTGGCTGATGGATGTGAATGCCGTAACGGTTGCCGTTACAGGAAGCAGCGCTTGTGATTTTTCAACCAATTGGTCCATTTAGTGATTTTTTTCAAGAGATTTATCATCCAAAATGAATATTAAACCCACAATTTGATACTAAACATTTGGAAATCAAACAAATAATATGTGGATATGCAACGTTATGCAGCCGGATTCTGTTTAAAGGACTTCGCGGGGGCAGAGTGTTTGTCGGAAAACGAGTAATAATGGAAGTCCCCTGAGAACTATGAAATTGAGATTGACGAATTTTGATACCTCAATACGACATTCCAGAGTGGCAACGCCGTTTTTTTCGCCATCTTCCCGGCCGGGAAGCGAGAATTTCATCAATTTGTTGTATTTTTGCAGGTTCTAAAAACCTGTTGCTATGATATCCTTTGCCATCGCACTTGTGCTGCTCGTCGCCGGATACTTCATCTACGGTCGCATCATCGAGAAGATATTTGGAATCGACGCGAAGCGTCCCACGCCTGCGCAGACGCGTCCCGACGGGGTCGATTACATCCCCATGAAACCCTGGCGGATCTTCCTCATCCAGTTCCTCAACATCGCCGGCGTCGGTCCCATCTTCGGGGCCATCATGGGCGCCCAGTTCGGCACCGCCTCTTTCCTCTGGATCGTCTTCGGCTCCATCTTCGCCGGCGCCGTCCACGACTACCTCTCCGGCATGATCTCCCTGCGCAACGACGGCGCCAGTCTGCCCGAGATCCACGGCAAGTACCTCGGCAACGGCGTCAAGCAGTTCATGCGCGGCTTCATGGTGCTGCTCATGATCCTCGTGGGCGCGGTCTTTGTCTCCGCCCCCGCCGATTTGTTGGATAAATTGACTAATTTCAATGAACTCTTCCAGAAGAGCGAATCGCCTTTCTGGCAGCAATTTGCGGTGAAGCTCTCTCAATTGACCGAACATTGGGCGCTCTATTTCTGGATCACCCTCATCTTCATCTATTACGCCATCGCCACCATGCTGCCCATTGACAAGATCATCGGGCGCATCTACCCCATCTTCGGCATCTGCATCCTGTTCATGGTGCTGGGTATCATGGTGATGCTCTTCTGGCACCATCCGCAACTGCCGGAGGTTTGGGAAGGCATGCCGAACATGCACCCGCAGGCGGCCACCACCCCCATCTTCCCGATGATGTTCATCTCCATTGCGTGTGGCGCCATCTCGGGCTTCCACGCCACACAGTCGCCGCTGATGGCGCGTTGCATGACCAACGAGCGTCAGGGACGCCCCATCTTTTACGGCGCCATGATCACAGAGGGCATTGTCGCGCTCGTGTGGGCCGCTGCGGCCACCTACTTCTTCCAGGCCAATCCGGGCACCACCGACGGCGCCTCCGTCATTGTCGATAAGATCAGCCGCGATTGGCTCGGCACCGCCGGCGCCATCCTCGCCCTGCTCGGCGTCGTCGCCGCCCCCATCACCTCCGGCGACACCGCCTTCCGCTCCGCCCGTCTCATCGTCGCCGACTTCATGCACGTGGACCAGAAGCCCGTCAAGAACCGTCTGCTGGTGGCCATTCCGCTCTTCGTCGCCGGCATCGGCGTGCTCGTCTTCAGTATCGTCAGCAAGGACGGCTTCGGCATCATCTGGCGCTATTTCGCCTGGGCCAACCAAATCCTCGCTGCCGTCACCTTGTGGGCTGTCACGGTGTATCTGCTACAGGAACGCAAGTGCTTCTACGTCACTTTGATCCCTGCTCTTTTTATGACGATGGTCACTTCGACCTTCATTTTCATTGCTCCCAACGGCGGCTTCGGCCTGGCACCCGCCGTCTCCTACAGCATCGGCGGTGTGGTCACGGTGGCGTTGTTGGTCGGCTTCATCGTCTATGCGGCTAAAGAGCGGAAAAAAGTCAAGCTGCAATAACTTTTTCACTTTTTATAGAAATGAAACGCTTTTTCTCCTGTTGGATTCTTGTATTGCTGTCGCTGGCCGGTGTCATGCCTGCCGCATGGGGACAGCATTACACTGGCGATGACGAGATGAACATCGCCGGACCTGGGGCCGACATCATCGTCGCCGGCGGCATCTACTTCGGCGGCAAGGCACCGGCTGGATATTACAGCGGCATCCCCTCCAACGAGAACAACCTCGGCTACATCTTCAACAACCAATCGTGGCAGCAGGATATCATCAAACTCATCGCAGACCATCACAGTGAGGTCTCTATCAACAGTGATAAGGGTTTCTGGGTAAAGGAGTGCCCCGCGGACATGCATTACAGCATGGCCATGTCGGTCGCGCTCGGCGTCTCCTATCGTTTCGACGCCCACTGGCGCATCAACCTGTACTACACCTTCGCCCGTCTCACCGCCAAGGATGCCTTCACGGTCGGCTTCGAGAACCTGGTGCCCAGCAATGTGAGCAACGACTACCTTATCTATATGCTGGTAGGGAAGGAGAACCGTTCCTTTTTCGACCTGACCGGCTCCTACACCTTCCAGGCCAACAAGATTGTGAAGCCGTTCATCGAGTTCGGTGCGCAGTTCAACTTCGTGAGGGTCAAGAGTTTCGATGCGGTCATCGAGGGGCGAGAATTCAACTTGTTGGATGTCTATGGCGGCAGTACATACGTGGCTGGCGCGGGCATGCAGGAGTTGGACACCCGCTACGGCGGACCCGGCTGGGGGGTGCTGGCCGATGTCGGCATCAAGTTGGCCTTCAGCAAATCGGTTTCCGTCGATCCTTGCTTCTACGTCTCTTTCGGCAAGGTCGGGCTTAACGGCTACAAGGATTATCACTTCAACTATGGGGTCTATATTCGCTTGGTATTGAGCGATGCGATGTTCCAAAAGTAGGTCTGGATGAGTGAGGAGAAGCATCGTTGGGGAGGACATTTGGCGGCGTTGGCGGTCTATGTCATTTTTGGCATCAACCCGAACTGTTCTAAGGCGGTCGTGCCGGAATATATTCATCCAGAAGTATTTACTGCCGTCCGCGTGATGTTCGGCGCGATGGCGTTCTGGCTGCTTTCGTTGGCGATCCCGCGGGAGAAGGTGGCAAAATCCGACCGTTGGCGCATGCTCCTGGGCGCCGTACTGCTGGCGGGCACGCTGCTCGCTTTCGGCGAGGCCTTCAACTACACCTCCCCATCCTATGTCTCCCTCATCTCTGCCACCAGTCCGCTGTTGGTGATGCTGATGGCGGCGCTCTTTCTGCGCGAGCCGATCTCCTGGCGGAAGTCCATCGGCGTCTTCGTCGGCATTTGCGGCGCCCTGATGATTGTGCTCTTCTCTTGGAAAATCGACGCCAACGCCCATCCCATCGGACTTGCGCTCTGCTTTGTCAACATCATCTTCTATGCCGGATACCTTCTGCTGACGCGCTCGCTCTCATCGCGCTACCACCCCATCACGATGATGAAGTGGATGTTCCTGCTCTGCGCGGTCATCTGTATTCCGGTGGCGTTGCCGTTCTTGTTTGCCGCCACCTCGCCGATCTTTTCCTCCGCGGTGCCGGCGACGGCGTACCTCAACCTCGGCGTGGTGCTCGTTTTCTCGACGGTTGTCTCGTACTTTCTTTTGCCATTGTCGCTGAAGCAGTTGCGACCGACCACGGTAAGCATGTACAGCAACCTGCAGCCCGTGGTGACTTCTGTGGTGGCCATCGCCGTCGGACAGGACATCTTCACTTGGAACAAGCCGGTGGCGCTGGTGCTCATCCTTGCGGGTGTCTATTTGGTGACGACCAGCCGGGCGAAGGAGTGATCCTCTACCTTTTTCAAACATAGGATGTTGGTAAAAAGTTGATGGCTTGACACGTTTTTTTGAGAAAAAACGTGTATCTTTGCTCTTTAAACAAAACCGGGTCAATGAAACGCGTGACTGCTCTCTTCTGGCTTCTTTGGGTCGCGTCCCTCTTCGTGGGCGTGGCGCAGAACGTTTTGCCCAATCCTAACGGTTACAACGTTTTTTACTATCCCAACGGCGGGAAATCGAGTGAAGGCAACATGGTGAACGGGCAGCCCGAGGGACTGTGGAAGTCGTACAATGAGCAGGGCGTGCTGGTCTCCGAAGGCGTCCGCCGCAACGGCCGACTCGACAGCACGTGGACCTTCTACAACGAGAAGGGCGCGGTCACCCTGCGCATATCCTACCGCGATGGCGTCAAGCAAGGTCCTCGCATCCAATATCTTAGCGACGAATACGAGGTGCAGCGCTGGGATGCCGACACCCTGCTCAGTCCGGTGTGCACCTACACCCACGACGGCAAGTTGAAGTGCGAGACACCCTATGAAGCCGGCAAACCCCACGGCATGGCCCGCGAATACGACACCGCCGGCGTCATTGTCCGCCTCATCTACTACTACCGCGGCATCATGACCAAGCGCGAGCAGGTGAACCGCATCGACAAGTTCGGCTACAAGCAGGGCAAGTGGAAGACCTTCTGGCCCAACGGCAACCTGCGGACGGAAGGGGAGTATGTGAACGACAAGCGCCACGGCTATTTTAAGGATTACGATGAAGAAGGGAATTTCCTTCAGGTGCAGAAATACGAGAACGACTATTTGGTCGCCGACGCGCCGGAAACCAAGCAGTTGGAGCGTCGGGTCTCCTATCACCCGAACGGTCAGCCCGCCATCATCGCGGCCTATTACCACGGTAAGGCGGAGGGCGTACGGCGCGAGTTCGACACCGAAGGAAACGTCATCAAGGGCTATGTCTTCTCCAACGGCGTGTTGCTGTCGGAGGGCATCACCGACATGGCCGGCCTTCGTCAGGGCAAATGGAAGGAGTTCTACGCCGGCGGCGAACTGAAGTCGGAAGGCGTCTATAAGAACTCCCTGCGCACGGGCAAGTGGAAGTTCTACTTTCCCGACAAGAGTGTGGAAGTGGTCGGCAGTTACGACGCCAAGGGCAGGCAGGACGGCGAGTGGCAGTGGTTCTACGCCAACGGTCAACTGATGCGCGAGGCCAACTACGACGCCGGCACCCTCGACGGCGCGTTCGTCGAATACGACGAGAACGGCGAGGAGGTCTCCAAGGGCGAGTTCGTGGAAGGCACCGAAGAGGGACGCTGGTTCTACCGCCGCAACAGCGCCGTCGAGGAGGGCGATTACACCGACGGCATGCGCACGGGCGTGTGGAGGAGTTGGTATCAGCCCGGCGTCATCTCTGCAAAAATCGAATATGACCAGGATTTGATGAATGGTGAATACACTATTTATTATGAAAATGGCGTTATAAAAAGAACAGGCAAGTGCATCAACGGCGAACGCGACGGCATCTGGTATGACTATGACGACACGGGCGAGTTGATGCTGACAACGCTTTACAAAGAGGGTAAAGAGTTGAAATGGAACAACTTTAAAATAGAAGACTAATGGCTCATCAGCGAATATTCCCCATCTTCCTCATGATCTTTCTGATGCTGTGTGCCGGACGCGCGCAGCAGGACAGCGCCGCGATGGCCCGCCAGGCCGCCGAGCAGGCGGAAATCCTCCGTTCGGAGAACCAACTGTCGGCCAAGATGGACAAGATGCTGGATTCCTGGTACGTGAAGCACGCCAACGCCAACGCCCGTAGCGTTTTGAGTCATCTTTCCGACACCAACACCGTCTCCGACGCCAACTGCGACTCCATTTACAAACTCCGCCTGTCGCGCATCGCCTCCGTGGTGCAACTGGGCTACGACCCCGCCGTGCGCAGTTACATCAACCTCTATGCGAACATCCGGAAGAAGTCGTCATCGGCCATTCTCGGCCTGGCGCAGTATTATTATCCGCGCATGACCGCCATTTTCGACAAGTACGACGTGCCGGAGGAGTTGGTCTATCTCACCATCATCGAGTCGGCGTTGAATCCGACGGCTGTGTCGCCCGCGGGGGCCACGGGCATCTGGCAGTTCATGTACCAGACGGGCAAGACCTACGGACTGGAAGTCAACACCTTCGTTGACGACCGACGCGACCCGATGAAGGCCACAGACGCCGCCGCCCGACACCTGCGTGACCTCTACAACATCTTCAACGACTGGGGGTTGGCGATCTCCGCCTACAACTGCGGCGCCGGTAATGTGCGCAAGGCCATCAACCGCTCCGGCGGCAAAACCACCTTCTGGGAGGTGCGCCCCTTCCTGCCGCGCGAGACCCAGAACTACTTTCCCGCCTACATCGGCGCCTATTACATGATGAAGTATTACAAGATGCACGGCATCACGCCTGCCGATATCCGCATCCCGCTCGACGTCGATACCATTATGATACACAAGGAGGTGCATCTGGAACAGATCTCACAAGTGCTCGGCATTCCGTTGGAGGAGATCCGGACGCTCAATCCTCAATACAAGCGCAATGTCATTCCCGCCTTCACGGAGCCGTTCCCGCTGCGTCTGCGCCGTCACGATCTCGAACGCTTCGAATCCATGCAGGATTCCATCTATAAGTATCAGTACGATACCTATTTCGCGCCGTTGCAGATGTATGTGAACACCTACACGGGCAAGAGCGACGGCGGCGCAACTTCCAAGAAGAAGTACCACACCGTGCGCAGCGGCGAGAGCTTGACCAAGATCGCCAACAAATACGGCATCTCTGTGGCTGAGTTGAAGCGGATGAACCATATCAAGAGCAACTACATCAAGGTGGGGCAGAAGTTGGTCGTTGGATACACGTATGTCGCCCCGCAGAAGCCCGCAGAGACAGACAAGCCCGCGGCCGACAGTACGGCGACGCAGGCCGGTACGCCGACGCCCGCTACGACCAAGCCGGCGGAGACGAAACCGACGACGCCCTCCTCCTCCTCTTCCTCCTCCGACATCATTTACACGGTGAAGAAAGGAGATTCGCTGTACCAGATTGCCACTCGTTATGGACTGACAGTCAAGCGGTTGGCTGAATACAACCACATCACCAACATCAACTCCTTGCATGTGGGACAGAAACTCAAGATCCCTAAAAAATAGCCGCCGTGACTCGCCGCCTGCTTCATCTTTTGTTGATATCTCTCTTGTCCGCCGCGGGCTGTGCCAAGATCATGACCCCTTCTGGCGGACCGCGGGACAGTACGCCGCCCAAGGTGTCGAAGGAGAATCCCGCCAACGGCACTACGAATTTCACCGGCAACTCCTTCAAGATCACCTTCGACGAATTCGTCACGCTCAACAATCCGACGGAGAACGTGCTCATTTCACCGCCGCCCGCGACGAATCCCACCTATACGCTTTCCGGTAAGACCTTGACGGTCAAGTTCCAAGATACCCTGCTCCCGAACCATACCTATAACGTAAGTTTCGCCGACTGCATCCGCGACTTCACCGAGGGCAACCCTATTCCGCTTTACAACTACGCATTCTCCACCGGCAACGCCGTCGATTCCCTGATCATCGAGGGCAAGGTCGTTGACGCGAAGACGGCTGAGCCGTCGAAAAACTGCTATGTCTTTGCCTACGATGCTGACATTGACTCGCTACCTCTGACTTCTCGCCCGCAGTACATTACCAAGACGCAGTCCAACGGCACTTTCCGGATGCAGAATCTCAAAGAGGGAAAGTACAAGATTTTTGTGATTGAGGATGTGGATAACAACTTGATGTACAACATGGAAAGCGAGGCCGTCGCCTTTTGCGACAGCATGGTTGCGGCGGTAGCGCCCGCCCGTGCCGACACCGCCCGTGCCGACAGTCTGAGACCGGCCCGGAAGACCCCTTCCATGCTGTTGCGTCTCTTTACGGCATCCACCGATCGCAAACTCATCAAGTCGCAGAATAGGGAGTCGGGCAAGTATGAGTTCTTCTTTTCAAAAAACATTGAGAATCCACAATTTGCATTTCTACAGAATGAAATCGAATACTATTTTCATGCGGGGCACGACACGTTGATCATCTATACCAAAACGACGTTGGCCGACACGGTGGTGCTCCGTTGCGAAGGCGCTGACGGCGTGGCCGACACCCTGACGCTGACGCCGTACAAGGCGCGGGATGTGAGAGGGGGACGCCGTGGTCAGGCCTCCCAAAACGACAACTTTTCCGTAAAGGTGGCTAATGCGGGCGAGTTGTATGTGCCGTTGCAGTTCGTCTTTCCCTATCCTGTCCGCCCTGCCGATTCCATTCCCGTGCGGATTTTGGCCAAGCGCAAGTATGCCGGCAACGACACCAACTACGTGTACATCTGCATCCCGGATTCTTTCGAAATGGCGGCTTCCGTCGATTATCGCTTTGAAGAGCGCGTCCCCTACGAAATCCTTGTGGCCGACTCGCTGTTTGTGGGCTATAACGGACAGTACAACGACACCATCACTGCGCATTTCACCGCCAAGACGGAAAAGGATTACGGGGCGTTGCGCATGCATTACGAACTACCCGACGACGGCACGCAGTATGTCGCTACGTTGATGAAGGACGGCGGCACGGAGTTGCGCAGTGATCTGCTGACGCAATCGGGCGAGGTCTTTTACGACCATTTGCCTGCGGGCAAGTACAAGGTGAAATTGTTGGAGGACCGCAATGGCAACGGAGAGTGGGACACGGGCGACTATCGCAGGAAACTCCAGCCGGAGCGCGTCGTCTTCTTTTCCAAGCCCGTCAGCATCCGCGGGTTCTGGGAGTTGGAGGAGACCTTCACTTGGCCGGAAGAGTAGGGGAGGACTACAGAATCAAGCAGGCGATTACCCACATCGAGGGCATTCCGTCGAAGTAATAGACCTTGTCGCCCCACTGGTCTTTCAGCCGCAACGTATTGCCGTCCAAGTAGTAGAGTTTGGCTCCCCACTGGTCTTTCTGACGGATGGTGTTGCCGTCGAAGTAGAGCAGCTTCTCGCCCCATTGGTCTTTCAGCCGCACGGTGTTGCCGTCCATGTAGAAGAGTTTGTCCCCCCACTGGTCCTTCACCCGCACGGTGGTGCCGTCGAAGTAACACAGTTTGGCGCCCCATTGGTCCTTGAGCCGGATGGTGTTGTTGGATTCCACATAGTAGAGTTTCTCCCCCCACTGGTCTTTCATCCGGATGGTGGTCTGGGCGGAAGCAGGGGAGAAGGAAAACAGGGCGAGCATCAGCGCGCAAAGGGTTACGGTTTTTCTCATGTTTCGCGGTCTTACAATTAAGTAGGACTGACGGCAATGTGGTGGGTTTAATACAGCTACTAAGATTTTTTATTGCTGAATCCTGACAAACCGGGTTTACTATCGATGCCGTTACGAGCAAGTCATACGACTTGGAATAAATTAACCAACTAAAAATCAAATAAAGGAAAACTTATTTCATTTGTCTCTTTTTGATGATGGCCCTAGAAGCACATTGTCAGGCCTGGTTTATCATCAAGAAGCCGACAACTACTTCTGGGATTCAATGGCCGTGAACTTCAAAAAAATCTGTGCCTTTGCCCCGTTAAAAAATCAACCGTCAAGATAAATCACCATGAAGAAAGCTTTTTGTTTTGTAATGCTTTGTGCGGGTGTGCTTTTGCTTTCCAGTTGCAAACGAGAGATTAGTATTACGTACGAGCAGCCGTTGGAACAAAAGGATTATAGACTGTTTTTTTTAGGATTATCAACGGATATTACTGAGATGCCCACAAATGGGAAATTATGTGGGAGAATCCTTACAAAAAAGGCAGCCGGTAAGGGCTGCCTCTTTGCTTTGGTCACCGTCGAAGCTTAGTCCTGCTGAGCGTTGAGCATCTGCTGGACGTAGATAGCTTTCAGACGCTGTTCCCGGCGAACCACACTGGGCTTGGTGAATTTCTGGCGGTTGCGCAGTTCTTTCAAGACACCAGTCTTTTCGAATTTCCTTTTCAATTTCTTTAAGGCCTTGTCGATGTTTTCGCCTTCTTTAACGGGAACGATGATCATAAAAAATACCTCTTTCTTTAATTGGTTAAACGTTATTTTTTTAGCGTGCAAAAATACAACTTTTTTCTCATTTTGAGGATAATTAAAAAATGTTTATTTTTGCAAAGAATTTCCAATACTGTAATCATGAGAATTTTATCCTCTATCTTGTTGATTTTCATTATGGTGGCGGGCGGTAGCACACTCGCCCAGGACACTCTGCGCGACTATTGGGGCAGCGGTCAACTCAAGTCGATCGGGCTGGCCCGTGACAGCGTGAAGGAAGGAATGTGGCATTTTTACCACCCCGACGGCCGCCTGATGATGGAGGGACGCTACCAGTCCGACCGGAAGGTGGGGCAGTGGAAGGCGTGGTACGAGAACGGCAAGTTGTCGCAGGAGTATTACGCCGACAACGGCCGATTCCGCAGTTGGTATGCCAGCGGCGTGCTTGAGTCGGAAGGGGAGATGAAGGACGGCCTTCGCCACGGCCGGTGGAAGTTCTATTATCCTGACGGTCAACTTTATAAAGAGTGCGCTTACCTCAACGACAGTTTGGAAGGCACGGTGACCGAGTACTACGAAGGCGGGCAGAAGTCGTTTGAGGGCGACTACAAGCACGGCCGGCTCAACAGTTACGCCCACTGGTGGCAGACCAACGGCGAACTTGAGATGGAGGGCAACTCGGTGGATGACCTGCAGGAAGGGGAGTGGAAGTTCTACCATCCCAACGGCAGACTCGGCAGCAAGGGCGATTTCCGCGGGGGATTGCAACACGGCACGTGGGAGTACTACTACGAGACCGGCCAGCGCTGGAAACGCGGACAGTTCCGCAACGGCATGCGCACGGGCTTGTGGACCGCCTGGTACGAGGACGGCGCCAAGCAGCGCGAGGGAACCTTCGCCTTCGATAAGGAGGACGGCCACTGGATCCAGTGGTACGAGAACGGCGTGGTGAAGGACGAGGGCGACTTCAAGGCCAGCCAGATGTGTGGCCTGTGGGAGGGCTACTACCCCGACGGCACCAAACGCTACGAAAGCGGCTACAACGACAACGTGCGCGACGGCGTTTACAAGTACTGGAACATGAACGGCAAGAAACGCAGCGCCGGCTTCTACAGTCATGGCGAGAAACACGGCAAGTGGATCGAGTATGCCGACAACGGCCAGAAGACCGAGGAGGGCCAGTTCGTGAACGGCGAGAAGAACGGGATGTGGATCTTCTACAACGAGCGCGAGGTGAAGATCCGTGAACAGAACTTTGTCAACGGCGTGGCCACCGGCCGCTTTACGGAGTACTATCCCACGGGCAAGAAGCAGATGGAAGGCAGCTACGCCGACCACGCCCGCGACGGCAAGTGGACCTACTGGGACGCCAAGGGCAAGGTGATGTACAGCGTGCTCTTTCAAAACGGTGTCAAGGTGAAGGTGCTCAAGGAGTTGAGTAGCGAATTTGCCAAACCCTTCTAATCCCGCATCCCATCCTGTCGCGCCCGTCTGATGAAACAGAGAGATTTCATCTTCAACGTTGCCATCCTCATCTTCCTGAACCTGCTGGTGAAGCCGTTCTGGATCTTGGGAATCGATGTGGCCGTGCAGAACCGCGTTGGCGTCGCCTCCTACGGACTCTACTTCGCCATTTTCAACTTCACCTATCTTTTCAATGTGGTGCTCGACATGGGCATCACCAACTTCAACAACCGCAATATCGCGCGGCACAGTCAACTGTTGCAGAAACACCTCTCCGGCATCATCGTGCTCAAGTTGCTGCTCGGCGGTGTCTATATGCTGGTCACCTTCGCGGTGGCCGCCGCCATCGGCTACGACTCACTCCATTTCCACCTGCTCTTCTGGATGGCCATCAACCAGTTCCTCAACGCCTTCATACTCTACCTGAGATCCAATGTGTCGGCGTTGCTGCTCTTTAAGACCGACAGTGTGCTCTCGGTTCTCGACCGTCTGCTGATGATTCTCATCTGCGGTATATTGTTGTGGACCAATGTGTTGAAGACGGATTTCACCATCCAGCATTTCATCTATGCGCAGACGGCGGCCTATTCGCTGGCGGCGCTGGCGGCACTGGCCGTGGTGCTGCACAAGTCGGGTCTGCGGCGCTTGCAGTGGAATCCGGCCTTTTTCATCATGATCTTGAAAAAGAGTCTTCCCTTCGCATTGCTCTATCTGCTGATGGCCTTCTACAACCGCATTGACTCGGTGATGATCGAACGTCTGCTGCCGGGCGACATATCCACTTTCGAGGCAGGTGTTTACGCTTCCGTTTTCCGTCTGCTCGATGCGCTGGCGATGATTGCCTACCTCTTCTCTGTCATTCTGCTGCCCCTCTTTTCGAAGATGTTGAAGGAGCGTGAGAACTTGGCGGGCATCGTCAACAGTGCCTTCTCGCTGCTGTTCTTCTTCTCCGTCACCGCCGTGGTGTTGCTGTTGGTCTATCGTTTCCCCGTGCTGGAATTGCTGTACGACGCGCATATCGACAACAGCGCTGCCGTCTTCATCTTTCTGATACCCTGCATTATACCGATTTCCATGACCTACGTCTTCGGCACCTTGCTGACAGCCAACGGCAGCATGAAGTTGTTGAATCTGACGGCGGCTTTGGGGATTGTCGTGAACTTGGCGGTCAATTTCATTTTGATTCCGCGGATGCAGGCGCGTGGGGCGGCCATCGCCAGTTTGAGCACGCAGTCGGTCATGGCGCTGATACAGACTGTCATCGCCTTCCGCCAGCTGCAGATTCCAATGCGTAACTTTCCGATTTTCAGGGCTGTGATTTTTACAGTGCTGTTGGTGCCGGGCGTCCTGCTCGTGCATCGCTATTTCACGGGGAGCGCGCTGGCCGGCTTGATCATTGGCGGGGTGTATGCCTTCGTCGTGGCCTTCGCCACCCGCCTCATCCCGCTGCGTTTCTGGCGCGATTTCAGTTCGCCGCGCGGGTAGTTGAACAATTTCCGTTTCCGTTTGTCTTATCATCATAAATAGGTAAGGATGCAACTGTCGATCACGAAAAAAGAAATTTGGCAGATCACCTATCCCATCATCTTCGGGAACCTGGCGCAGACGCTCATTGTGTTGGTCAACACCGTTTTTCTGGGGCATCTGGGCAAGGTGGAGTTGGGCGCTGCGATGATGGCGGGGTTGTACTATCTCGTTTTCACGACGGTGGCGCAGGGCTTTGCCGTAGGCGTCCAGATCCTTGTGGCCCGTCGCCTCGGCGAGAACCGGCTCAAAGGCATCGGCGAGGTGTTCGAGCATGGGCTCTACTTTGCCGTGCCGTTGGGCATCCTTCTGTTCCTGATGCTCGCCTTCACCACGCAGGACTTCTTCGGACTGATCATCCACTCCGACGCCATCCGCGTGTCGGCGCTCCGTTTCATGGACTTCCGGCAGTGGGGCATCATCTTCGTCAGCATCAACTTCCTGTTCCGCTCGCTCTACATCGGGCTTTCCAACACGAAGATCATCACCTACACCACACTGATGATGGCAGTCGTCAACATCTTCTTCGACTTCTCGTTGATTTTCGGACACTGCGGACTGCCGCAGATGGGCGTGGCCGGCGCGGGCCTTTCTTCGGTGCTTGCGGAGATCAGTGCCACGGCCGTCTTTTTCCTATACACTTTCACCAAACTCCCCTATAAAGAATATGATCTGTTCCGTTTTCGGAAGCCCGTCGGCGCGATTTTGAGTTCGGTGCTGAGGATTTCACTGCCCACGATGTTCCAGCGGCTCATCTCGTTCGGGACGTGGTTCCTTTTCTTCGCCATGATTGAGCATTTAGGCGAGCAGGAGATGGCCATTTCGGGCATTGTGCGAAGTGTCTATATGTTGTGTACGATTCCGGTCTTCGCCTACAGCGCGACCGCCAACACAGTCACCAGCCGGCTGATAGGCGCCAACCTTTACGACGAGGTGGTGCCGACGGTGATGCGGGTGCTGAAGATGTCGTGGCTGACGTTGCTGCCGATCCTGCTGGTGTTTGTCGCCTTCCCCGAGCAGATCGCGACCATCTACACCGACGACATGGAGCTGGCGGCGCAGTCAGTGCCGGCGTTGTACACCATCTATGTCGCCGCGGTCGTGATGGCGGCAGCGATGGCGATCTTCGAGTTCGTGTCGGGCACCGGCCGCACGCTCATCGCCTTGCTGATGGAGTCGGGCGTGCTCGTCTTCTATGTGATATACATTTACTTGGCCACGGAGATCTTCCGGCTTCCCATCCAATGGGTGTGGTGTTCCGAATGGGTCTATAGTCTGCTGATGCTGCTGGTTTCCGTCTGTTTTTTGAAATTTTATCCTTGGAGACGGAAGTCGCAAATATGAAGTGAAATTTGTAATTTTGCAGCCATGAAACGTTGGTCGCTGATCTTGTCGCTCCTGCTCTCCACGATGATGGTCGTGGATGCGCAAACTGTCTATACCTTAGATAGTTGCAAAGCGATGGCGTTGCGCTCCAACCTGACAGTGCAGAACAAGCGTTTGGCGGAGGAGAGTGCCCGCGAGGTGAAAAAGGCCGCTTTCACGAAATATTTTCCTTCCGTGTCGGCGGTCGGCGTCGGGTTCTGGCTGACCAACCCGATGGTGGATATGAACTACGACCTTGGCCGTTGGCAGACCAACTTCTTCTCACCGATCTCTTTGTCCATCGACCTGCCGTCCATCCCGATGCAGATGATGCGTTCGGGGATGATGGGCGGTGTGACGGCGGTGCAGCCGGTGTTCGCGGGTTTGCGCATCGTACGCGGCAATCAACTCGCAAAGGTGGGTGTGGATGCCGCCGCGTTGCAGACGAAGATGAGCGCCGACGAGGTCTGCACGCAGGTGGAGTACTACTATTGGCAGATTGTAGCGTTGCAGGAGAAGCAGAAGATGCTGGACATGTTGGACCGGCAGTTGGCGCGGATCGGCGCTGACGTAGAGGCGGCCGTCGCAGCGGGCGTCACCACCGGCAACGACATATTGAGGGTGCAACTCAAGCAGCAGGAACTGGCTTCCGGACGGCTGCGTGTGCAGAACGGCATCCGAACGTACAAGGCGGTGCTGCGGCAGACGGCGCAGTTGCCCACGGCTGACTTCGAGGTGGCGGTGGACTCGTTAGTGATGATGGATTTCCCGCAGCAGGAGTATGTGAATCCCGAGGTCGGCGTGAGCGGGCGGGTGGAGAGCCAACTGCTTGACATGCAGGTGCGGGCGGCCGAGTTGCAGACGCAGATGAAGATAGGGGAGTACCTGCCCCAGGTGGCCGTCGGCGCGGGATATTCCGCCTATCTGATGGATGTGAATGCCGACAACGTGGCATCCAACCATTTCGGGATGGTTTTCGGCATGGTGTCGGTGCCGCTCACCGGCTGGTGGGAAGGAGCGCACGCCATCCGGCAGAGCCGCTTCCAGGAGCAGGTGGCCCGCAACGAACGCGACAACAACCTCCAGTTGATGGCCGTCCAGGTACAGCAGAGTTGGAACGAGTACGAGGAGGCCTACCAGCAGTTGGTGATCGCGCAGCACTCCATCGAACTGGCGAAGGATAACCTGCGCATGCAGCAGGATTTCTACGAGGCCGGCACCACCACGCTGACAGAGCTGCTCAGTGCCCAGTCGATGTTGCAGCAGAGCAGCGACGGTTTCGCCGAGGCGTACGTCAATTATCAGATTGCAAGAAGTCAGTATCTCAAAAATATCGGAAAATATTAATCATAAAATTTCTTAAAAATGAGCAAGAAACTTATCATTACTTTGTTAATCATCGCGGGTGTATTGTTGTTGATTGTCAGCTCGATGATTTCCATGTACAACGGGTTGGTGTCGAAAGACGAGAAGGCGAAGGAGAGTTGGGCGCAGGTGCAGAACGTCTATCAGCGTCGTGCCGACTTGGTGCCGCAGTTGGTGGCCACGGTCAAGGGCGCGGCCGACTTCGAGAAGAGCACCCTGAACGAGGTGATCCAGGCGCGTGCCGCCGCCACTTCCATCAAGGTCGATCCCTCCAACGCCACCCCCGAGCAGTTGAAGGCCTTCCAGGCCGCGCAGGATCAGTTGTCATCCTCCCTGAGCCGGTTGCTGGTGACGGTGGAGCGTTATCCCGACTTGAAGGCCAACAAGAACTTCCTCACTTTGCAGGCGCAGCTGGAAGGCACGGAGAACCGTATCGCCGTGGAGCGCAAGAAGTTCAACGAGGCGGTGCAGGACTACAACCAGACCATCCGCTCCTTCCCGCGGAACATCGTCGCCGGCATGTTCGGCTTCGAGAAGCGCGCCTACTTCGAGGCGACTGCCGCGGCGCAGACCGCTCCCGAAGTCAACTTCGAGTTCTAGGTTTTTTCATCTTTTCTTTCTTAAAAAATGAAAAAAATCGCCACCCTATTTGTCGTTTTCCTGCTGTTTTTGACAGCTTCGGCGCAGATTCCGTCCGCGCCGAACCCGCCGCGGCTGGTCAACGACTTCGCCGGTCTGATGACCGAGCAGCAGGTGGCGACGATGGAACGCCGGCTGGTGGATTTCAACGACAGCACCGACAATGTGATCTGCGTCGTCACGGTCAAGTCGCTCAACGGAATGACGCCTAACGAGTTCGCATACGAGATCGGGGACCAGTGGGGTGTTCGGGGAAAACGCAGCGGCAAGAACAATGGAGTGGTCGTCTTGGTGAAGCCCAAAGACGAGACGGACGGAGAAGTTTATATCGCAGTCGGTTACGACTTGGAGGCGGTCCTGCCTGACGCATTCGTCAACCGTGTCGCCGTCGATTCGATGATTCCGTTTTTCAAGGAAAACGACTACTACGGCGGTATCGACAAGGCCATCGACATCATGTTGCCCATCATTGTAGGCGAGATTTCGTGCAAGGATTACGAAAAGACAAAGGGAAGTTTTTTGAGTGTGATAATAATTGTATTGACTCTGCTGCTCATTGTTGTCTTGCCGATCGTTCTTGCTGTGCTCATCTTCCGCAACGGAGGTAAGGGTGGCAAGGGCGGCGGTGGCAACAACTCGGGCGGGAATGACCTTTGGAAGTGGATCCTGCTGGGGTCGTTGTTGTCGGGCGGGCGTTCGTCGGGCGGTTCGTCCGGTGACAGCTCATACGGCGGCGGCTATGGCGGTGGCTATGGTGGCGGCGGTTTCGGCGGTTTCGGCGGCAGTGGTGGCTTCGGCGGCGGTGGCGGCGGCGGACGCTGGTAGCATTGCCGTTTCTCATCCATGGTCAGTTTGGTCTCCTTAGGCAAAGATCGACGGTCGTAAAACTCAAAAGTTGTATCTTTGCGGCCTCAAATGATCATGGAAAGATAATTAAATCCGAAAAGATGCGAATGGATAATCCGATAAAAGTCATCACGACGACTGTTTTGTTGCTGTTTGCAGCGCTCGGGCCGGCAGCGGCACAGCGACTGAGCGACCGCTATTTCGGCATCTCCGAACAGGATTTTGTCGATACCATCAAGATTAAGATATGGGACGGGGCCATCATTGTGCCCGTGGAAATCGAAGGGGAAACCAAGAACCTGATGTTCGACACAGGTGCCGGAATGGGGTTCTGGATAGGAGAAGAAGAGGAGTGGATGGAACCGATGGGCGACAGCATCAGCACCATCGATGCCCAAAAAAGAACGAAAAAGAAGGCGCTGATGAAGATTCCCGCCCTTAAAATGGGCCACCTCACCATCAAGGGTTATCCGGTGGTGGTGGATGAAGGGCTTGACAATTTCACCTGCGGCATCATCGACGGCGCTTTCGGCTTCGACCTCGTCTGTAAGGGCATCTCGTTCAAATTCGACACCCGTGACAGTCTGCTGATCATGACCTCCCGCAAGGGCTTTTTCGCCAAAGAGGAGAGGGGACACGCCAAAGTGCCTTACAAAGTTCAGGGCAACCAACCTTTCCTGTGGACAAAAATCCCGTTTGCCCGCCCGAGAATGCTTTTCGATATGGGCGCTGTAGGCGGTTGGTTCGGTCTCCCGCAGGATTTGCTGGACCTGTGGGCGAAGGACAACCCCGACATCAAGCGGCAATTGGATGCG
>JAEEKX010000030.1 GCA_016288655.1 Bacteroidales bacterium | reverse complement strand
TCTATCTTTTCACACTTCTCTTCGATGTAGGCAACAATGGCTTGTTGCTCGTTTTGTGGAGGAATTATGGTTTTGAATGCAAGAAAGTAGATAGGGTAAAGCCGAAGCCTGCTTTCAATAATTCCTTTTGACATAGTTTTGAATGCTCCTGCATAAGCTGGCAGTCTTAAAAGATAGTGGAAATATTTCTTTTCGCAATCTTCATTGAAATTGAAAACGCAATATGAAGGGGAAATAATGCCTTCATAATCGGAAACTGCATAACTGCCATTCCATGCCAACATTATATTCATTACAAACTGGCCTGGATGTACAACATTATATCCAATAGTGGACTCGGCTTCAAACATACCAACTTTCTTCGCATCATCTTTCAAAGTGATACCTGTATATTGAGATAGACTTAAAAGCGTACCCTCTTCTGATATTGTTTTTTCTTTTGCCTCAGAAAAAACTCGTTTCATTCTACACACCTCCCAATGTTCTGGTATATCCCCAATCCACGAGATGCCACTATCCTTCATCTTCGCATCAGGATTCAAGCCTTTTGTGACTGCATCGGCAATGGTTTTCTGTTTCAGTTCCTGAAGAAGTTCTATCTCTTTCTCCTTGTCTGCTACATAAGCATCTATTTTGGAAGTCTTATCCTCCAAATAACTCACAATCTTCTCTTGCTCAGCAAGAGGGGGGAATATTGAAAACATAGCAAACAAATCATCAGTATACAGGCGGCTAAAGCCATCGCCAATACCAGAAGCCTTTCTGTTAAAGGCATCCCTATACATATCTATACCAAAAAGTTTAATCAAATATTCTGGCGAAGCTGATCTGTTGCATTTATACACAGCATAATCGGAACTTACAATACCATCATATCCTGAAACTGCAAACAATCTTGCCTTGAAACGATTGAAAACGATTTCTCCTTTATGCACTATCTTACCACCGACATAAGAGGCGCTCTCCATCGTTTTATTTTTCTTCTCGTTAAATGGAATTATTCCGCCATCTTTACTTAAAGACAAAGGGAGCTCTAAACCATTTTCGGATTTTTCCTTTAATTCTGAGAAAATATACTTAATACGCCTAAGAGACCAATGCTCTGGTATTTCCCCAATCCATTGAACACCACTATCTTTATATGAACTATACCTCTCCATACTACTTTCCTAAGATTTCGTTCAATAATCCGTCTGTGCGTTCCTCTATATCACGAATATCTTTGCTGATTTCGTCGATAGTACGCAGCTGCTTGGGCTTATAGAAATACTTGGTGAATGAGAGTTCATAGCCTGTCTCGACACTCTTCATGTCAATGATAGCATCTGGAGAATATGGCTTGATTTCGTTCTCAAAGAAACCTTGTATACCTCCTTCATATCGGAATGGGATAATCTCCACATCCTTGCTCTTCTTGTCAATTACAGGTTCACCTTTCTTCATGATGATGTTCCCCTGCTCGTCTCGTTGTGGCTGATATACCTTCACACTCCAGTAACCAAACTCATTGTTTGGGAAAATTTTGCTTTGTGGAGTCTCCTTGAAATCCATCAACAGCTTCATGATTTGCTCCCTATCTGCATCAGAAGTCTCGCAGTTCTTCTCACCTAAGTTTTTACGCAAGGGTGTTTTTATCTCTGTAGCATCGATAAGCTGCACAAAGCCCTTTCGACGTTCTTCTTTCCTGTTCGTAACAACCCAAATGAAGGTGCCAATACCTGTGTTGTAGAAGTCCTTCTCAGGCATAGCAATGATGGCTTCAAGAAGGTCGTTTTCTATGATATACTGACGCAAGTTGCTTGCCCCGCTTCCTGCATCTCCTGTGAAGAGTGATGAGCCATTATGTACCTCAACAATACGAGTGCCCAATGCTGTATCTTCTCTCATACGGGAAAGGTTGTTGGCAAGGAACATCATCTGACAGTCGCCGATGTCTGGAATGAAAGAAAGAGGGTTGCCATTATTGTCTATAATCTCAAAGCGACTATCAGTAAACTTTTTCTTGTCACCTTCACCCAAACCTCTCTTCTTCAAGTCTTCCTTCCAAGGAGTTCCGAAAGGTGGATTGGAAATACAGAAATCGAAAGTCTCACCTGCATGTCCGTCACGAGAGATTGTACTGTCAAAGGAAATATATTCACGCATTTCAGTACCATGAGGGTATTGGAAGGAGTTTATATTTCCTGAAATCATAAGGTCTGCCTTACATGTAGCAAAGGTTTCTGGTTGCAGTTCCTGACCAAAGATATTCACATTGACCTGCTTACCCTTTGACTTTGCTATCTCCTGTATTCGGTCTTGTGCTATAGTGAGGATGCCACCAGTACCACAAGCACCATCATAGATGTGATAGGTATTATCAGTTATCTTGTCTGCTATTGGCATAACAGCAATATCAGCAAGCAACTTTACATAATCACGAGGTGTAAAGTGTTCACCGGCTTCTGTTACGTTGTTTTCCTCATTGAACTTTCGCAGCAGCTCTTCAAACATTGTACCCATAGCATGATTGTCAAGGGCTGGCAGTCTCTCTTTGCCATTATCATCAAGCACTGGTTTGTTTGAAAGGTTTATCTTATCATCAGTGAACTTCTCAATGATGCTGCCAAGACGCTCTGCTTCTGTGAGGTTATCTACCATCTGACGGAGATGGAACTTATCGATGATGTCCTGGACATCCTTACTGAAGCCATTCAGATAGTCAATGAAGTTCATCTTCAGGCGCAGCGGGTCGGTCTCGCTCTTCAGCGTCTTCATGGTGAACTTCGAGGTGTTGTAGAACGGGAAGCCCGTGACGTTGTAGAGAATGGGGTCCTGGTTCTGGATGTGGTTGTCGTCGAGCATCTGCTTCTGCTTCAGGAGCTGGTCTTTGGTAGGTTCCAGCAGCACGTCGATACGACGCAGCACCATCATCGGCATTATGATCTTCTTGTATTCGCCTTTCTCGAAGGCATAGACCAACACGTCCGTTGCGATGTTCCAGATGAACGAGAACAGTTGGTTGTATTGCGATTGGTTCATAGGCTAATTACTCTATTTTCAACCCGCAAAAATAGCATTTTTTTCGGCATAATCTTGCACTTTTTCAATGCAAAGACAGCAAAAAAGCCCTTTAATATTACAAATTTAAGGTTGAAAAATAGTAGGAACAGGCATAAAAATGACAAAAAAACTACAATTTTTGACAGAGAATTTTTTAGCCTTAATTCAACGTTATTCCTTTTTCAATTCTCCACGCAAATACATATCTACAAGAAGATTATATAAAAAAGTATGCATATTTTTCAGGAAAAAATTCACTGCACGAAGAGTCTTGAAAAGTTTAAGCGATTCCATCATTACCTTGCTTTCTACCACATCCTCGCATCTTGAAATATAAAGTTTTTCAGCATCAAGATGAGTTTCCAAATCACGTTCATCTTTCCACCAAGAGGAAGATTTTGCTTCCTTTTCAAGCAAAGACGACAACTCTTGGTATTGCTTTTTGATTTCCTCTGGGAAGTATTTTAGAATACTGCTAAGTTCATCCCATTTAGAATCTTTTCCACCCTTAAAGCCATAGAGTTTCTTGAATCCTTCATTAAGAATAACTTTCATTTTCCCACGCATAAACCGCTTGTCATAATCTTGATCAGCCAAAATAAAATATTTGCTGATAACCATACTGTCAATCATGGTTATTAAAGCAAACTGAGAAACAGAAATTACTACTCTATATGCCTCGTGAAATTCATCGTGCAAATCTTTTATTTGCTCAAGAGCCTCTTTCAGTATTGGCAAACCTTCCAAATGGATGGAAATCGTGCCATTAACCATCTGTAAAAACTCTTTCTTTTCATCCTCATTGAGTTCCTTACCATTATATTGCATCTCTTGAAACCACCGCTCATATAGGCAGTTCAGTATCGGTGCATACTGGATATTATCAAATTCGTTTATCATTTTATGCTTGCAACTACTGCGCAAAAAAATACAAAAATACGTTTTTTATTAAAAACAACAATTAAGAACAAAAAATCTTTACCCCATCTGTGCATCGAAATGGTAGATCAAGTCAGTGGCGGTCTCGCGCTGAAGGAACATCAGCATATAGATGGGAAGATATACCACACGCTCTTTCACCTGAACATTGTCTTGACAAAAGACCACAGCCAACGGGATGTCGTAAGCAGCATCGGACATCACTCCCGACAAAGCGCGGTGCCGCTCGTAATCCTTGCCCGATTTCACCTCAATGGGGAGCACCGCACCGTCATGTTCCACTATGAAATCCAACTCGCCCTGCTTTTTGCTGTTGAAATAATAGAGGTTGTGGTCAGCGGCAAAACCATGCGCCGTGAGTTCCTGCGCCACCAAATTCTCGAAGATTGCCCCGTAATTTATATTCGGATTCTGGCTCAACAATTTTATCTGGATGTTCGCACCGTACATCGCCGCCAACAACCCCACATCGTTGGCAAACAGTTTGAAGAGGTTTCGCTGCTTGTTCAACAACAGCGGCAAACAAGGTTCGCTCACGTTGTAGGTGGGCAAAGCCACCCCCGAATCCTGCAACCAAAGCAGGCCACTTTCATATCGACTAAAACGCGCCTTGCTGTCCAACTCCTTCAATATGAATCGTTTGTTCTTTGCGTCCAATTCCGAAGGAATGAGATTGTAAATTTCCTCAATCTGCAACTTATGCTCATGGTCATACTGGGTAATGTCGCGCTTGTAGGTCTGTATAATACCGCGCTGCACATCCAACACGCTCCTCAGATTATTGGTGTCCAAGTACTTCTGCACAACGGCCGGCATACCGCCCGTCAACAAGTACAGACGAACCATCTCCAGCATCCTTGCATGCACAAAGCTGTCCACTGGAACGCGCCGTTCATAGCAATCCTTAAGGTGAGCAATCACATTTTCCCCTATTCCTAACGCCAAGGCAAATTCCTCCAAATCAAGTGGATACATTTCATATTCAGCCATATAGCCCACAGGAACACTACGCAAGTCTTTCAGTTCCACCCCCAGCAATGAGCCGCTCATCACATAACGATAGCTGCCCTCATCCACCAGAAACTTGATGGCAGTCACCATCTCTTTGCTTTGCTGAACTTCATCAAAGAAAATAAGCGTCTTCCCTGGTACTAATTTGCGATGAGTGAAGGCCGACAAACGGAGCAGTATCTCTTGACTGTCGCTTACATCGCTGAAAATCTCCAAAGCGTCTGGCTTTTCAATGAAATTTATTTCTACAAAATTCTTAAAAATTTTCTTTCCCACCTCACGTATCGAGAATGTTTTTCCAACCTGTCGCGCACCAGTGACCAAAAGCGCGCGATTATCGGACTGAAAGAAATTTTCTAACTTATTGTATATCTTTCTTTTAACCATAATACTATCATTTTTGTCTCCGCTGCAAAGATACAAACTTCTACACTTTTCCAATACCAAATCGGGGATTTTTTTACACTTTTCCAATGCCAAATCGCCCTGATTTTTACACTTTTCCAATCCCCCACCCCGTTCTTCCGCGGCATACACCCCGCCCGGTACTATCACCCTGCCGGCGTGCCGCGGTGGGCGCACGCTCCCACGCACACCCCGCACTGCGCTGCGCTTGTACGGGGTTACCCCAATATCACCCCTTCGGGGTGAAAGGTCATCGCAACCGTCTGGGCATCATCGGCAGAGACGCGATGAATCGCGCCTGTACGGCAGCCAGTTAATACCCCAATGCGTGGAAAGAACGCGGCAGCCCCGCATCTCTGGCCGCCTTGTAAATTACGGCGTGAAGAAATCGACGGTGAGTGAGCGTGAAGAACGGCGAACTGTCCGAAGATGTGCGATTTCTCCCCCTCCCCGTTCTTCCGCGGCATCACCTTTCCCGTCCTTCCGTACCCACCGCCCGTGCCGCGGGCGGACTCCCCCTCCCTTTTCGCCTCATCGCACCCTCACATCAAAAAACTCCGAAATTGAAAAAATCTCTGCAAAAATATGGCAGAACAAAAAATGTGGAAGAAAGAATCATCACCCTGCGCAACCAGCAGGTCATCTTGGACTGCGATGTCGCCGAATTGTATGGCGTGGCAACCAAAGAGACCAACCAAGCCGTGAAGAACAACCCCAGAAAATTTCCTAAAGGGTATATCTTTGAGCTTGACAATCAGGGGTTTTCTGCTTTGCGGTCAAAAATTTTGACCGCAAAATTCCAGAAAACCCGCCAACTTCCCAAGGCATTCTCTGAGCGAGGCCTGTATATGCTGGCGACAATTCTGAAGGGAGAAAGGGCGGAGCAAACCACCATCGCCATTGTGGAGGCATACGCCAAACTGAAGGAACTGTCGCGTGTGATTGTGGAAATTCCTCAGCAGGAAGAGGATACAGTTGTGCAGAAACAGCTGTTGCATCGTGGCGGACAACTAGTGGAAGACCTCATCACCGATCTGTTGCCAGAGAAGAGCACCGAAACCTCTTTCGAACTGAACCTCGCCATGTTCAAATTCCGCCATTCAATTCGGCGAGAGAACGATGAGAAAATGAAACAGATGGAGGCAGAATTGGCACGCCTGCGCTCTCTCGTGGAAGGCAACGGAGAAGCGTAGTCCGATACTTGCAGGTGGCGTACAATTTGCGGTAGATGTCGTCGAAAATGCGTTCCTGCCGACGCCTACTGGCGTCAGATAGAGCGCTTCTCAACCACGAAGGAGAATGCCGAAAGCGCCCTCCCAGGTATGAATATGTTGAAATACGACAGGACCGAACCCCCTTTACAAAGCGGCTTCCACGCAGTTCCAGAGACGCTCGGCGGTCAAGTCCCAGCTGAAGCGTTTGCGCTGTTCGCGTCCCCGCGCAATCAACCCGTCGCGCAGTTGCGGATCGGCGGCTATCGCGCGCATCGCGTCCGCGATCTGCTCCACCGAGGCGGGATCGACCAAGAGTGCGGCATCGCCCGCCACCTCTGGCATGGAGGTGACATTGGAGGTGATGACGGCGGTCTCGGCGGCGAAGGCCTCCAAAATGGGAATACCGAAACCCTCGAAGAACGAGGCATATACGAGCGCAGTGGCCGAGGCCATCGCCGCCGCCAGATCCGGCGTGCTCAGATGCCCCAAAAAGCGGACGTCGGCCGCGTGCCTCATCCCGTCAAGTACCGCCGCCACATCGTCCTGCATCCCCGCGCGCTCGCCCACAACCAAGAACTTCATGCCACTGTCGGCATGCTCCTTGAAACTGTCGAAAGCCCGCAGGATGTTGGCAAGGTTCTTGCGCTTGTGGATCGCGCTCACGAACAGGAAATAGTCGCAGCCGTGCGACACCTTCTCGCGCACCGCCGCCCGACCTTCGGCACTCAGCGGCGCAAACTGCTCACTACTACCGTTATACACCACGTCGATACGATCTTCGGGGATGCCGTACAGTTTGTGGATGTCGCGCCGCGAGAACTCCGAAACCGTGGCCAACCGCGCCGCCTTGCGGGCGAACCGCGGGAAGTATTTGACGTAATACTTCTGGTACGTCGGCTTCAGAAAATCCGTCTGGTGCTCGAAATTCAGGTCGTGAATCACCGCCACCTGCGGCACATCGGCGCGGAGCGACAACCAGCCGTCAGGCGACAGGAAAAGGTCGGGATTCAGCTTCCGCAGAACGTAAGGTATTGAATATTCGAAATATATATACCAAAGATAGGGATGCCGCGTCGGCGGAAAGGTCATCACCGGCTTCACATTGTCGGCAAAGACAAACCGCTCGTCATAGTTGCGGTCAAAAATGAAATAGAACTCATGTTCGGGATGTGCCGCAACCATGCGTTTCAAAGACTCGTTCGCGAAAACGCCGATGCCCTCCAACTTGTCCTTGAGCAGCAATCGGGTGTTGACGGCGATCTTCATAGCAATCTAATTATTGAATATGAATTGAATTACTCTTTGACAAACTTCTGGGAGAAGATCATCTTCCCTTCAGAAAGCACCATGACAACGTAGATGCCGGCAGGCAACGAATCAACGGCTATTTGTGACTGACGGGATGACAACTTCCTATCCATCAACTTCTTGCCATCCAAACCGCAAACCTGTACCCGGAACTGCCCCCGAGCGCTGACATGGTCGATCTCGACGGTCAGCTTGTCGGATGTCGGATTGGGATAGATGCGGACATCGGAAACAGGCACCACGGTATTCACACCCACGACGCCGTCGCCGACACCAATGGCATATTCCCCAGGAATCACTTCTGAAACAGCGAGATAGCCATTGGTCATGTTACCGGTTTTGTTGGCTTCAACCGGACGCCACTGTTCGGTACCATCACGACGGTAGAGCAATTCCACTTCGTTGAAGGTGTAATCGTGAAGGAAATGGTAGTCGGAAGCAGACTCGTTGTTGGCATGGAAAGCGAACCTCATTCCACCCTGAATGGTGCCCTCCGGCGTGCAGGCCACGCGCCAATAATGGTCTGTAGATACAGCAGTTACATGCGGATTGGCATCCTCGGACAGCGGCTCCGCAGGAATGATGTTGTCCTCCACACGGAAGTAGGTCGGCTCGGAAAGGTCGTTCACCAACAACTTGAAGTTGGCGTCCGTGGCATTCTTGATGCCCGTAGCCGTCAGGTCGTATCCATAATCGATGATGGCGTCGGTCATCTTCTCGTCAATATCGACCACGGCGAAGGCCGGTGCCCACGGCAACGTGACCGTACCCTGGGCGAACTCCCCGGAGAAGGAGAAGCGCTCCAACGTATAGCGTTGGTTGTCAGCGGAAAAGAACGTGATGTCCATCACATTGGAGTTGGCGAAATGATACGCATGGCTCAACCTCTGGCGCACGTAAAAGCGGTACTCGTCGTCATTGCCCGTCGCCCGGATGGAATCGACGGCGAAGTGCAGGAATCCGGGTTGCGACACCCACCCTTCACGGAAGTCGTGTAAGTTCATGCCGCTCTGCTCCGACAGGAAGTCGAACAACTGCATCGTGGTAATGTTCTGGTAGGCGTAAGTCTGGAACATGGCCCGCAGGGAAGCGAAGAAGATGCTGTCACCCATGTAGTTGCGAAGCGTGTGGACCACCAGCGCCCCCTTGTCGTAGGTAGTGGTTCCGTAGGTGACCTCCTGCGGCATGGAGTCCAAGGCCCAGTAGCCCCCATCGTCGATGTGTGCCGTGCGCAGAACATCGTGATGGGTCGCGCGGATGTTGGTCCGGTAGCCGTCGATGGCGGGATCCTCGTTCGGGTAAAGCCCTCCGTCGGCCACGGCCTCGTTGAAGCGGGCGAAACCCTCGTTGATCCACATCTCCTCAGCGCGGCTGCAGGTCACCAAATCACCGAACCACATGTGCGAGAACTCGTGGGCGTACAACAACTCATTGGCGGTCGTGCCCCCGATGGCGATCTGCGGGTAGGCGATGTTGGTGACGTGCTCCATGGCACCGCCGGTGAAGGCCACCCCCACATAACCCAGACGCACCCACGGATAGGGGCCGTACAGACTCTCATAGAGATGAAACACATCCTTCAGATGCACGAAAGAGCCGGCTATCTTGTTGAATTCGGAGGGGCGCGTGTAGATGTCGATGGGCACCACGCGCTCCAGCCCCTGCACGGTGTCGGCATAGTGCATGTAGTTGCCGACGGCCACGGAGGTGAGATAGGTGGGCACGGGATCATCCAAAACCCAACTCCAAATGACGGTGCTGTCGTCCGTGGCCACGCTGTCGGTCAGCACGCCGCCGCAGATGGCCTTCTTGCCGGCTTCCGTCTCGATATGGAAAGTATAGGTCGATTTGTCGGTGAAAAAGTCCATACAAGGATACCAGGCGCGGCCGAAGTTGTGGGGAAGGTCGCGGAAGGCGACGCCGAGGTTGTAGCAGTATTCGCCGGAGAAGTAGAAGCCGCCGAAATAAGAGTCGATAGCCGGCAGACCGGCGTAATAGACCCGGATCCGGACGGTGTCGCCCGAAGCCAGCGGTTGGGGCAGGCCGATGTGTATCAAAGTCCCCTCGTGAGTGAAATCAGTGTGCGGAACGCCATCCAAGAGGATGGAGTCCGCTGTCATCCGCTGCAGATCCAAATGGACGTAGTCCAATCCCTCTACTTTCGCGACGACTTGCAGGTCGGCATAGCCATACACCTGATGGTTGGTGAAATCAGTGATATTCAAGTGAATATCGTAATGGGCGACGTGCATGCTGTCGGTGCGGTCCTGGGCAGAAGCCGTGACGCCGCAAAAGAGAACCGCCATAAGAAGGAGGATTTTTTTCATAACCGGCCTGAAAATAGTGGGTGGAATAAAACGAAGCCGCCATCGCGCGAAAGGCGGACGGCGGCATATAATTCTTTTGGTTCTAATTACTTGACCTTTTCCAGCTGACCGCCGCCATTGCTGGTGAAACTGATCTTGAGGTTGCCCTTGAACTTGACGTCGCCGGAGGAACTGATGGTGACATCCAAGCCCGCGGAGGGAGCGACGCCCACGACACCCGTGCCGTTGTTGACGACCTTGGCCTTCTCGGTGGCCAGGTTGAGGGCATCGAAGTTGGCGGCGTTGGAGACGGTGACATCAACGTTGCGGGCGGTGCCGCTCATCGCAACCGTGCCCGTGCTGGTCATGTTGGCCTTGACATCCTTGCCCGCGAAACCGGTGAACTCCATGTTACCGGCACCAGTGACCTCCAGATTCAGGGATTCCGTCTGGACGCTGGCCCAACGGGTGGCCTCCAAGGACTTAGCGACGATCTCCATCTTGGGAGCGCTGAAGTTGGAGAAGTTGCCCGACACATTGTCATTCAACTCGAACTTGGCACTGCCGTTGCTGATCGCATCCTTCAGGTCGAACTTGAAATCACCGGAGGCCGTCAGTTTCAAGCTGCCGGTTTTCAGGTTGTTGATGATGCAGTTGCCCTTGCCGTTGAGGACCATCTCCATCTTGTCGGACGGGAGAGCGTTGGCCTCGATGTTGCCATTGCCCGTGAACTGCAACTTGTTGAGCACGGAAGTCGCCAAAGTAATGGTGATGGGATAGTTGGGAGCCAAACGGGTCTTCTTCTGGACGGAGATGTTGAGGGTCTTGCCCTTCACCTCGGTGATGATGTAAGGCAGCAGGTTCGACTCGGCCTCCACCTCCACCTTCGGAGAAATGGCGTATTCGATCTTGACGTTGAAGTCGGCGTTCACCACCACTTGCTGGAATTCCGTCACGATGCGCGTGTCTTTTTTCAGGTCCTGATTACCCGGAACATCGTCTGCTTTAACTACATAAACGGCGCAGATGGCCATCAAAAGTGCTAAGATTTTCTTCATGATTGTATGTTTTTTAATTGAAAAATTTCTGCTTGCAAATTTACAAAAAAAACGAAATATCATCACTTTTTGTTCATTTCCTCTTCCCATTTCCATGCACTCCGAATCATGTCGTCGATACCATAACGGCACTGCCAGCCCAACAGGCGGTGCGCTTTCTCGCTGTTGCTATAGATGGCGGGAATGTCGCCCGGACGGCGGGGGCCGAGTTTGTAGTTCAAGCTTCTCCCCATCACGCGCTCAAAAGCGTGCAGCATCTCCAAGACGGAGACGCCATTTCCGCTACCCAAGTTAAAGAGAGTACAATCCTCCGTATTTTTTTGATCGACAAGAAATTGCAGTGCCTTCACGTGAGCTTCCGCAATGTCAGTCACGTGGATGTAGTCGCGGATGCAGGAGCCGTCGCGGGTGTCGTAATCGGTGCCATAGACGCTCATCTCCTTCCGCTTGCCGCTGGCGGTCTCCATGATGATGGGCATGAGGTTGTTGGGGGCGTCGGGAGACAACTCGCCGTTCAGTCCGCTCATGTCGGCGCCGACGGGATTGAAATAGCGCAACAGAATGGCCTTCAGGCCATGGCCGCAGCAGGCACGGATCATCGCCTCCCCGATCTGCTTGGTGTGCGCATACGGGCACGCGGCCTCGCCGACGGGCGTATCCTCCGTCACCGGCAGCTGGCTCACCTCGCCATAGACGGAACACGAAGAGGAGAAGATCAGGTTCGGGATGTGGTACTTCCCACACGCTTCCAACACGTTAAGCAACGAATTGAGGTTATTGCGATAGTACATCACGGGCTTCTCCACCGACTCGGGAACGCACTTGTAGGCGGCGAAGTGGATGACGCCGTCAATCGGTCCCTCCTTCTCGAAAACGGATAAAGTGGCGGCACGGTCGCACAAATCGAGCTCGTGATTCACCACCCGGCGTCCGGTAATGCGCTCGATGCGGTCCATAGTGCCCCGCGCCGAGCGGCTGAGATTGTCAATGGATACTACCTCGAACGCTCCGCTCCTGATGAGTTGTATCAAGGTGTGGGAACCGATATAGCCGTTGCCACCTGTTACTAATATTTTCATTTTCAAAAGATTAATGGGTATTTACTCCTCTTCCTCCACCTCATCCTCCTCTGCTCCGATATGCTTGAGCCCATCGATGGTCTTTTCAGGATTAGGAGACTTGAAGATGTAGTTGCCCGAGACGAGCACGTCGGCGCCCGCCTCCACCAACTCGACGGCAGTATTGCCATCCACGCCGCCATCCACCTCGATGAGCGCGTCGGAATTGCGCCGGAGCAGCATCTCCTTCAGTTCGGAGACCTTCTTGAGAGCGTTCTTGATGAACTTCTGGCCGCCGAAGCCCGGGTTGACCGACATGACGAGCACTAAATCGAGGTCGCCGATGATGTCGTCGAGCAGTGCCACAGGGGTGTGGGGATTGAGGGCGACTCCGGCGAGCATATCCTCGTTCTTGATTTGCCAAACCACTCTGTGCAAGTGTGTTACAGCTTCATAATGGACCGTGAGAATGTCAGCGCCGGCCTGTTTGAAATCGCCAACATAGCGGCCCGGGTCGGTGATCATCAGGTGGACGTCGAGCGGTTTCTCCGCCATGGAGCGGATGGCCTTCACGACAGGAATGCCGTAGGAGATATTGGGGACGAAAAGTCCGTCCATGACGTCAAGGTGGAACCAGTCGGCGCGCGAGCGGTTCACCATCTCAATGTCGTTGGCAAGGTGGCAGAAATCTGCCGAGAGCATGGAGGGTGCGATCAAAGCATTCATGTAATCAAGGATTTAGCAACGTTGGAAACTCTGTTCGATGAGGTCGGTATAGACGTCGGTGAGGTCAAGGCCGATGTGTCGGATCTGATTGGGCACGATGCTCATGGCCGTCTGTCCGGGTATCGTATTGACTTCGAGGAAGTACGGGGTACCGTCGGCGGTGAGGATGAAATCGACACGCACGATGCCGCCGCAGTTGAGTTCGCGGAAGATCGTCTGCGCATACTGGCAGATGAGCGCGCGGGTCTCCTCGGGGATGTCGGCGGGAGTGATGAGGTCGTGCTGACCATCGGTATATTTCGATTTATAGTCGTAAAACTCGCGCATACTGACGACCTCCGTGACGGCGAGGGCGCGTATCTCACCGTGGATCATGCCAACGCCGCAGGTCATCTCACGACCGTGGACCATCTTCTCCACCATCAGTTGGTTGTCGTAGCGGAAGGCCTCTTCAACGGCGGGGGACAACTCCTCCTCACTGTGTACTTTGGTGACGCCGACGCTGGAGCCGGAGTTGCACGACTTGACGAAACAGGGATAGCCGCACACCTCGTTGACGCGCACCGGATCGACCGTGTCGTTCTTGAAATAGTGCAACGACGGCGCCACGGGGATGCCGAGGGAGCGCACCACGACGTTGCAGTAGAACTTGTTGAATGTGAGGGCGGAAGAGAGCATGCCGCAGCCAGTGTAGGGCATGCCGATCATGTCGAAATAGCCCTCCAGGCGCCCGTTTTCGCCCGGGTTGCCGTGGATGGCGATGAAGACGGCGTCGAAGCGGACTTTTTCGCCGTGCAAGGTAAGCGAGAAGTCGTTGCGGTTCACCTCCACCTTCTCCCCTTCCGGCGTGGTGTAGGTCCACTCGTTCCCGCGCAGGTGAATGAGATAGGGCTCGTAACGGCTCTTATCAAGCATGTTGTAGATATTCTCGGCGGTCTTGAGCGAAATCTCATATTCGCCGGAGTTGCCGCCTGTCATTAAAGCGATCTTCTTCATGATGAAAGCATTTTTACGGCTGCAAAGATACGATTAAATCAGGAAAAAATCAGCGGTCAAAGCCCTGTTGTGCGGGCTTCAACGAAAAAAAATAAAAAATTTCGCCACGATGCATTTTGTATGGAAAAAAGTTGTACTTTTGCACCCTCAAAACACGGCGGTTGTAGCTCAGTTGGTTAGAGTACCGGATTGTGGTTCCGTGGGTCGTCGGTTCGAATCCGACCTGCCGCCCAAGAAATTGAAAAACAGCAATTTACAGATGTAAGTTGCTGTTTTTTTGTCCCCAAAAACAACCCTGCAATCCAGCGGACGTTGCACAGCACGTTTGCCCTATTCCAGCCTCATGACATGATGGTTAATTCTGTCATGATTGTGAATTAAAACACTTTACCACAATGACACGGTGGCCATACCATAGGCATGGCCACCGTTCGCACGGTTATCTACGTTGCAGTGCGTTCAAATGACATCGTCAGATAACCCTATCCCGACGTCCGCCGCGCTAAATAATCAGCATCGCGTCGCCGAAGGTGAGGAAGCGGTACTTCTCCTCCACGGCCTGATGATAGGCCTCCATCACGAACTCATACCCGCCGAATGCTGCCACCATCATCAGCATGGGACTTTGCGACTGGTGGAAATTCGTCACCATCGCATTGGCAACCATGAAGTTATAGGGCGGGAAGATGAACTTGTTGGTCCAGCCGGTGTAGGGCTTGAGATGACCGTTGGGATAGGTCGATGACTCCATCGCCTTCATCGTGGTGGTGCCGATGGCGACGACGTTGCGGCCGGCGTCCTTGGTGGCATTCACCTTGGCGGCACACTCTTCCGGAATCTCCATCGACTCGGAATCCGTCTTGTGCTTGGTCAAATCCTCCACGTCGATGTCGCGGAAGTTGCCCAAACCGGCATGAAGGGTCAGTTCTGCAAATTCTATCCCTTTGATTTCCAAACGTTTGAGAAGTTCTCTACTGAAATGGAAACCGGCAGTAGGGGCAGCCACGGCGCCCTCGTTCTTGGCATAGATGGTCTGGTAGTCCTGCTCGTCTTCGGGCGTCAGATCACGCAGACGCAGGATGTCCTCTGGAATCGGCACGGAGCCCAACTCCTTGAGTTTGCGCTTGAAAGCGTCATGGTCGTCGTCGAAGAGGAAACGCAAGGTACGGCCGCGCGAGGTGGTGTTGTCGATGACCTCCGCCACCAAATCATTGTTCTCTCCAAAGTACAACTTGTTGCCGATACGGATCTTACGCGCCGGATCCACCAACACGTCCCACAGACGGCTCTCCTCGTCCAACTCGCGGAGCAACGAAACCCGGATCTTCGCACCCGTCTTCTCCTTCTCCCCAAACAGCACCGACGGGAACACCTTCGTGTTGTTCATCACGAAGAGATCGCCTTCGTCAAAATAGTCGAGAATATCCTTAAAAACCTTATGCTCAATGGTTTGAGTCTTTCTATTCAAGACCATCAATCTGGCTTCATCACGCGAATGGGTGGGATGAAGCGCAATCAACTCCTGCGGCAGGAAATACTTGAACTGTGATAATTTCATATCTCTTTCTCCAATCTTTATAAAATGCAAATATATAAATTCATAACCCGTTTGTCAAGGAAAATGTTCAAAAAATCACTTCACAACGGAGAAATCGTAGGGATCGAAAGGAGCGACTTTCCAATCTTTGGTTACAAAATATACAATTTCTTGAATGTAACCATCTGTGTATGAATAACATTTCGCCTCATATCCCACAATAGGATCATCCTTGGTCGCCAGAAGATTGTGCGACTGTTGGTTGTAAAACTCGATGGCCTTCTCCCTTTTCTGCATCTCCTCATCCAACTGCGCAAGGGCTTCCGTGTCGCGGGAGGCGAGGGCGGAATCCAACCGCGGGGAGATGTCGAACTCCATCTGCTTTTTCAGCAACTGACACATGAAATCGCAGTAAACATGCTTGTAGTAAGGCGTATAGCTCACAAACTTCACACTGTCGAAATCACCGAGGGACTCATCGCTCTCCGCATGTTTGAGGGCGATCTGCTCGATTTTCGTACGGATGTCCTCTTCCGTCTTCGGAGTGGAATCCTTCTTTTTGCATCCGGCAGCACTCATGACTACGAGAGCCAATCCGCAAATGATATACGACAACCTTTTCATTTTCAATAAATTATAAAACCAATGGTTTCCAGTCCGATTTTTTGTCTTCCCAGCGGCAGGGTATCGATTTTCCCCCACTGGTAGATGAAGCGCTCGCCCAAATCCATCACATGTGCGATCCCGACTTCCACCGAAATGTGGGCGGCAGCGGGAATGCGCACCCGATAGCCCTGATCGGGCTTGTGCCCTTTGGAGCAACGCCAGCTCACATCGAAGCGGGTGGCAGCGGTGCTCTCCGGAGCCGGTTGCATGCTGAGATAGTACGTCTCACCGGGTTTGGATGGATTATCGGAGAAACCCGCCGTCGGCGAGAGGGAGAAAATGGGCATGCGTGTAGTATTGCTATCCGGTACAACCGTGACGGTATAATGCAACTCCTCATCAACCACGAAACCCGAGAACAGCGACAAGAAGTTCTGCTCCATCTGATTGAGTTGGTCAATCATCAAGGCAAGGGCTTCGGCGGAGTAGGCAACCTCCTGACTTCCAGCCAGAAGAGCATAGCGGTCTTCCCGAATCTTACCGATCTGGTCGGCGGCTTCCTGGGCGCTCTGGGCATCGGTCTTGGCGACCTTCTGCGTCCGCGTCGCCGGAATCTGACGCACCACGCCATCCACAATCTGCGTCTCCACATAGTTGTCGCTCCGCTCCATGTAGGCCAAGCCGGAATAGTTGCGGACGAACTCCGGAATTTGCAGGTTATCAGGATGATAGTCGGCTGTCGGCTGCTCATGTCCTGCCTCATTCCGCTTCATCAGCATTTCCGAATAAAGACCGGACTTCAACTGTTGGGAAGAGAGTTCAACCGCATAAAGACATGCGGTATCAGGAATTTCTATCGTATTAATTCTCAATGACTTAAGAGAATAACTCACCTTGTCGGCGGTAATCGGCTGGCTCATGCCGAGCAATTTTTCGGCATAATCGGCATACATACCCCGAAAAGCATGGCTCTTGGTGACCGTAACCTCCACTTGGAAAGCGGTTTGCGGCAGGGCATACACAAGATAGCGCTGACCGAAGGCATACGTATCATCGACAGGCAGCGGAGTGACGGATTTTTGAGCAAAAGAGATGGAGACGATTCCGAAAATGAGAATAGCGAGAAGCGGTAATCTTTTCATCGATCGGCATTTCTATTTGACAAGATTGGCGAAGCCCATGAAGGCCATGGCAAGGATGCCGGCGGTGATGAGGGCAATCGGAACACCCTTCATGGCTTTGGGAACGCCCACGATCTCCAGTTGTTCGCGCAGGCCTGCGAAAATACAAATGGCCAAGGCGAAACCGAGGGCGGAGCTGGCCGAATAGACCACGCTCTGGAGGATGTAATTGCCGGCTTCGATGTCGAAGCGCTGGGTGACGGCGATGGCGACACCGAGAACGGCGCAGTTGGTCGTGATCAGGGGCAGGAAAATGCCGAGGGCCTGATACAACGACGGACTGGTTTTCTTGAGGATGATCTCCACCATCTGCACCAAAGCGGCGATGATGAGGATGAAAGCGATGGTCTGCAAAAATTCAACTCCCAGGGGCACAAGTACATATACATGGATCAAGGAGGTCACTAACGTGGCGAGGATCATCACGAAGATGACAGCGACACCCATGCCGACGGCGGTCCCCAGTTTGTTGGACACACCGAGGAAAGGACAAATACCCAGGAATTGCGACAACACGATGTTGTTGACGAATACGCAGGCGATGATCATTAAAATGTATTCCATAATAATAATATTGTATGGTTCGACGATGGGTTATTCTTTGGCTTGTTGGAGATGACGAATGAGCGCCATGAGGAAGCCGAGCACGATGAAGGCACCGGGCGCGAGGACAAAGACAAGGATGTTGTAGGTCTCGGGGATGAACTGGAAGCCGAAGATGGAACCGCTGCCGAGGATCTCACGGACAGCGCCCACCAGCGTCAGACTCAAGGTGAAACCGAGACCCATGCCGATGCCGTCGAGCATGGAGTCGAACACGCTGTTCTTGGAGGCGAAGGCCTCAGCACGACCGAGCACAATGCAGTTGACGACAATCAACGGGATGAAAAGTCCGAGACTCTCTCCGAGCGCAGGGACGAAGCCCTGGATGAGCAGATCGACGATGGAGACGAAGGTGGCGATGACGACGATAAACGCCGGGATGCGCACCATGTCGGGGATGAAGTTCTTGAGCAGGGAGATGAGCATGTTGGAGAGCATGAGCACGAACAGGGTGGCGATGCCCATGCCGAAGCCGTTGAAGGCCGAAGTGGTGACACCCAACGTGGGGCACATGCCCAGCACGAGCACGAAGGTGGGGTTCTCCTTCAGAATACCGTTGAACAGGATCTTAAGCTTTTTCATTTTGTTGCTCCTTTCTTTTTCTGGTCAAGCACTTTCTTATAGGCCTCTGCGGCACGGTTGACTGCATCGCAATAGGCCCTGGAAGAGATGGTTGCCGCCGTAATGGCATCCACCTGTCCCTGGTCTTTGGTCACCGCCAGCGGAGCGTCCCACGGACGGAGTTTCTTCTCAACGAACTGTCCGGAGAACTTCTCCGTCTTGATCTTGTCGCCCAAACCGGGCGTTTCGGCGGCCTTGATGACGGCGGTGCCGATGATGACGCCGGTGGTGTCGAAGCCGACCATGATGGTGAAGGTGCCTCCGAATGCCTTGTCGGTGTACGTCTCCACGGCCGCGCCGAAGGGAGAGCCGTCCTTGTTGTAGGCGAGGTTGACAATGACCGGGGTCTTGTCGCTTTCGCGGGCTTGAATCTCGACCTTTTCGGTGGTGCCGTCAAAGTTGGGCAGCACATTGGTCATGGCCGTCTGGGTCTTTTCTTCGTTCACCTGGTCGATGGAGCCTTTGGTCAACACATAGACCGCGGCCAGTGCGCCGGACGCGATGACGGCGATGACCGCCAGCGCCAGCAGCATATTTCCGAGTGTGGATGGTCTTTTGCTCATTATGTTGATTTTCTAAATATTCTTAAACCAATGAATTACGCAGCGAAACGCTTGGGCTTGAAGGCCTTGTCGATGAGCGGCACGAGGGCGTTCATGATGAGGATGGAGAACGACACGCCTTCGGGGTAGGCACCGAAAAGACGGATGATCATGGTGATCAGGCCGCAGCCGCAGCCGAACACCAGCATTCCGCGTTTAGAGGTGGGCGAGGTGACCATGTCGGTCGCCATGAAGCAGGCGCCGAGGAGCATGCCGCCGGTGACGAGGTGGAAGCAGGGATTGGCGTACTGGGTGGGATCAACCAGCCAGAAGATGCCGGCGAAGACGAAGGCAGTGAGTAGGAAAGAGACGGGGATGTGCCAGGAGATGACGCGTCGCCACAGCAGATAGAGGGCGCCGAGCAGAATGGCGATGGCCGAGACCTCACCGAAACTGCCACCCATCTGCCCGAACAGATAGTCGATATTGCTGGGCATGTTGGCCAAGGTGTTGTCGCTGAGGGCGACGGGGGTGGACATCAGGGAATCGACGGGCACGCCGGCCTTGACGCCCTCCTTGATCACACCGAGCGGGGTGGGACCGGTGACGGCATCGGCGAAGACACCGCCGTGGCGCGGGACCGGCCACGTGGTCATCTGCACCGGGAAGGAGATCAGCAGGAAAACACGCGCGGTGATGGCCGGGTTGAAGAGGTTCTTGCCCAAGCCGCCGAAGGCCATCTTGGCCACGCCGATGGCGATCAGATCGCCGATGATCAGGATCCAGATCGGCAGGTTGGCTGGCACGTTGAAGGCCACCAGCATGCCGGTCACCACGGCGGAACCGTCCATGATCGTGCTTTCACTCTTCATCAGGAAACGTTGGATCAGCCACTCGAACAGCATGCAGCAGCCGACGGAGATCAGGGTCAGGATGATGACGGGGATGCCGAAATAATAGACCGACACCAGGAACGCAGGCATCAGGGCGATGACCACAGACCACATGATACGCTTCACGGACTCGCTGCCATGGACGTGCGGAGAGCCGGAAACTTGCAATAACTTGTCACTCATTTTACCATTTTTTTGAGACGGCAAATTTACAAATAATTGTTTAGTTAGAAATTTCAAATCTCACTTTTTTTTCAAAAAAAAACATGTATCTTTGCCATGGAAATGATGAAAGTCTAATTTTCGGAAATACAACAATTTATTCACTTTAATCCTTAAACATTATGAAAAAAATCAGAACTTTTGCAGTCGCCCTGATGGCCTGCGCATTAGTATTCGCCTTCTCTTCCTGCGAAAAAGACGGCGTTTTCAAACCCAAAGAGAGGATTTCCAAGATCTTCGTCAAGGACAACAACGGCAATCCGCAACCTTCCCAGATCTGGGTCTGGGAGAAGGGCCTGCTCTCCAGCATCAACACCGTCGGCGGCGGTGACATCCACTTCAACTACGACGGCAAGGTGCTCTCCTCCATCACCGCCGGCGACGACGTGATCAGCTTCACTTACGACGGCAAGAAACTCGAGAAGATGACCTACAAAGAGGACGGCGAGACCGAAGCCGAATACGAGTTCACCCACGACGGCAAGCGCATCGTGACCATCAAGGCCACCATGGACAACGCCTTCGCCTTGTCGGCCGACGCCAGTCTGCTGCAGTCCGCCTTCAATTTCATCGCCCCCCAGCTGGCGGAATCACAAGTCTCCCAGCTCGCCGTGGCCGCCAAGTCGCAGGGCAAGGGCATCTACACCTACACCGACCAACTCACCTACGACGGCATGAACGTGGTCTCCGTGAAACGTCACGACAGCGACGACCACAACTACACCTGGGATTACACCTACACCTCCTACGCCAACCCGTTCTATCACCTGTTGGCAGGCGGCTCCGACATCGTCGGCTTCGGCCTCTCCAAGAACGCCACCAGCGGCTACCACTACGCGGACGACTACATCACCAGCCGCGTCATCGACATGGAGATCACCTACCCGAGCGTTGACGGCAAGTACCCGCTCCAGGAGACCCGCACCGAGAAGACCACCCACACCGTCGGCGGCCTGACCAACATCTACACCGACACCGACGACATCATGTACGAATACGAATAATCCCATCCCGCTTCCCCAGCCATGAGGATCCTCCTGCACTGCTGCTGCGCGCCCTGCTCCGCCGCCATTCTCGAATGGATGCTGCACAACGACTGGCAGCCGACGCTCTTCTACTTCAACCCGAATATCTATCCGGAAGAAGAGTACCTCACGCGCAAGAACGAGTGCACGAAATACGCCGCCAAACTCGGCATCGAGATCATCGACGGAGACTACGACCACGCCTCATGGCTGGAGGAAGTCAAGGGATTGGAAAACGAGCCGGAGCGCGGCCAACGCTGCCTGCAATGCTTCCACCTCCGTCTCAACGCCACCGCAGACCTCGCCCACGGGCGGGGGTTTTCTCTTTTCGCCACCACGCTCGCCTCCTCCCGCTGGAAAGACCTCGACCAGATCAACTCCGCGGGGCGCGCCGCCGCCGCCCGATACGACGACGTGGAGTTCTGCGACCGCAACTGGCGTAAGGGCGGGCTTCAGGAACGCCGCAACGCCCTGCTCAAGGAGAACGGCTTCTACAACCAACTCTACTGCGGCTGCGAGTTCTCCCTGCGCAACACATCTCATCCCAACCCCACAACCCCACAACCATGACTTTTTTTTTCGACTGCGGAGCCACCAAATGCGATTGCATCGTGCTGGACGGCCAGGGACGCTACCTGCGTCACTACACCGACCGCGGCTTCAACGCGAGTTACGCCACTGACGCCGAAATCGCCAGGGTGTTGACCCGCCTGCACGACGCCGCCGGCGACGCCGACCACATCCTCTTCTCCGGCGCCGGCTGCGGCGCCAACGGCAACCGCGTGCGCACGCAGCTCTCCAACATCTTCGCTGCCAGCGAGATCACGGTCGAAAGCGACCTCGCCGGCGCCGCCCGCCTGCTCTGCGACGGCCAGCCCGCACTGGTCGCCATCCTCGGCACCGGTGCCTCCTGCTGCCGCTACGACGGCGGCGCCATCGTCGAACAGGCCCCGTCGTTGGGATGGTTGTTAGGCGACGAAGGCAGCGGCACCCATATCGGCAAGTTATTCATCACCAGCTATTTGCGGGGCGAACTTCCCACAGCTACCGCCGCGGCACTTGAACAGGAACTGCACGCCGACCGCGCCGCCGTGATCGCCCGCATCTACCGCGAGCCCCAACCCAACCTCTTTTTCTCCTCCTTGGCGAAATTCATCCAAAAAGAGTCGGAAAAGCCGGCGGTGGCGCAGATCCTCGGCCGCGCTTTCGACGAATTCTGCGAGCGGCAGGTGCTGCCCGTGGCGGGCGCCCGTCCGCTGCCACTGCACCTGATGGGCTCCATCGCACAGCATTTCCAATCCCAACTGCAAGCCGCCGCCGCCCGCCACGGCCTCGCCATCGGACATGTGGCCGGCTCGCCCCTGCAGTTGCTTCAAAACCGACACTGACATGCGTTGCATTTTCAACCCCAACACAGACCCCTATTTCAACCTCGCCACCGAAGAGTACGCGCTCACCCACTTCGACGACGACGTATTCATGCTCTGGCGCAACGACAAAGCCGTCATCGTGGGGAAATTCCAGAACACGGCGGCGGAAATCGACATCGACTATGTGAAGGAGAAGGGCATCAAGGTGGTGCGCCGGATGACTGGAGGCGGAGCGGTGTTCCACGACCTCGGCAACCTCAACTTCACCTTCATCGCCGCCCGTGGCGACGGCGACTTCCACACCTTCACCGAACCGATCCTGCACGTCCTCAACGAGATGGGCGTGCCGGCGCAGTTCGAAGGTCGCAACGACCTGACCATCCACGGGCAGAAGTTCTCCGGCAACGCGCAGTGCGTCTATCGCGGACGCATCCTGCACCACGGCACGCTGCTCTTCTCGTCGGAGATGTCCGACCTCGCCGGCGCACTGAAGGTCAACCCGCTGAAGTTCCAGGACAAGGCGGTGAAGTCGGTACGCAAGCGGGTCACCAACATTAGCGAGCACCTTCCCCACCCCATGGACGTGCTGGAGTTCAAGGACAAGCTGATGGCCTACGTGGTCGAGCACACCGCGGACGCCCACGCCTACAGTTTCAGCGACGCCGACCTGAACACCATTGAGCGGCTGCGCGACGAGAAATACAGCACCTGGGAGTGGAACTTCGGCACGTCGCCCAAGTTCTCCTTCTCCAAATACACACACACGGCGATGGGCGGCAACTTGGAAGTGCATCTCACCATCGACCAGGGGCGCATCGCGCAGTTCAAACTCTATGGCGACTTCTTCGCCCTCGGCGATGTGGAGGAACTGGAGCGGGCACTCGTCGGCACGGCCTACCGCGACGACGCCGTGCGGCAGACACTACGGGAAATCGGCCTCCCCCACTACCTCCGCAACGTCACCGACGACGAGTTCGTACAAGCGATGTTTTAAGTTGGGTTTCTGGGAATCGCGGGGGCGCAAATGAAGGCGTCTCTGGGTTGTATATACAAAAAAAGAGGCAGCGCCAAAATGACACTGCCTCTTTTTTCATCGTTGACAACTCAATTACTTGACATCAACGTTGTAAGCGATCTTTTTCTCCTCTTTCTTCAACTTCGGAAGCACCACGGTAAGGATACCGTTGTCAACCTTGGCCGAGATGTTCTTCGCATCGACGTCGTCGGGGAGAGTGTAAGACTGTTCATAGTTGGAGTACGAGAACTCACGGCGCAGGAAGTGCGACTTCTTGTCCTCCTCCTTGTGCTCCAACTTGTTCTCGATGGCGATGTGCAGACTGCCGTCCTCGTTGACGTTGACTCTGCAATACTCTTTCTTGATACCCGGGGCAGCCACTTCCATCGTATAGGCCGTCTCGTCTTCCTTGACATTCACCGCCGGTGCTGTGGAACCGGTGTGCGGCATCAGGTCGCTGCTCAAGAAATCATCAAACACAGTGGGAAACCAACTGTTTCTTAACATGACTGGTAACATAACTACCTCCATTTTTAAGGGTTAGACATTCAGTTCTTGGTGGGCTCGCTCTCGCTTGCGCTACCATCCTTATACCTTGCAAACAGCGTGCCAGTCAGAAATGGGCAAAAAAAGTGGACAATTTGTCAGTTTCGTTGACAAATTGTCCATTTCAGTTGTCAAAATGCGCTTAGCGATGGGCGACGCACCACTGGCCATCGGCCTGTTCCATATCCAACTCGTCCTCTTCGGTTCTGTCTATGAAAAACGAATGACTCCTTATAAGCAGGGACTAAAATCCATCGCTGCACTTGATATCCTTGACATTCAGCTGGATAGAAGTTACATTGTTCCAAGTGTTTTCTTCCACATGGTAGAGCATGTCGAAGTCCTCGCCGGAGGTGATCTTGCTGAAATTCTCCTTCTGGTTGAAGGCGATGGCGTCGATAGGACGGCAACTCTTGTTGCGGTAGCAGACACGCATCTTGATGTGTCTCTCGCCGACAATGCGGGCGTTACCCTCCTCCACCAGACGGCGCGAAAGGAACACCGGCGCCATGTTGCCCGGTCCGAACGGAGCGAAACGCTTCAGGTTCTCCATGAACCGCGAGGTGATGTCGGTGAGGTCGAGTTCCATATCGACGTCGATTTCGGGAATCAGCGTGGTGTCGTCCTGGATCTTTTCGGAGACGAAGGCCTCGAACTTGTCGATGAAGGCCTGCAGGTTCTCCTCCTTGAGCGAAAGGCCGGCGGCGTAGTTGTGGCCTCCGAAGTGCTCAAGCAGGTCAGCGCAGTGGTCGATGCCGTTGTAGATGTTGAACTCCTTGATGGAGCGGGCCGAACCGGTGATGAGTCCGTCGGTCGATTTGGTCAGGATGATGGTGGGACGGTAGAACTCCTCCACGATGCGGGAGGCCACAATCCCGATGATGCCCTTGTTCCAGTTGGGGTTGTAAAGGACGATGCTCTTGCGGTCGCGGAAGTCGTCGCTGGAGAGGATCTCGTTGACGGCCTCGCTGGTGGCCTTCTTGTCGAGTTCGCGACGGGTGTCGTTGTGCGAGTTGATGCTCTTGCCGATGTCCATCGACTTGTCCTCATCGTCGCAGATGAGCAGTTTCACCGACTCGCGGCCTGTGTCGATGCGGCCGGCGGCGTTGATGCGCGGACCGACGTTGAAGACGAGGTCGGTGATGGAGATGACACGGTTGAAGATGGTCTTGTCGGTAGGCGGGTAGTGGATCTTGATGCCCGACTGCTCGATGATGGACTTGATGCCAACGCGCGGGAAGCGGTTGATGATGATGAGGCCGAAGTGGGCGAGGATGCGGTTCTCGCCGGTGATGGCCACGATGTCGGAAGCGATGGAGATGGCGACCAGATCGAGTTTGGAAAGCCAGAGTTGGTCGGGCAGGTCGAACTTCTTGCAATAGCCCTGGATGAGTTTGAAGCCGACGCCGCAGCCCGAGAGTTCCTTGTACGGATAGGGGCAGCCGATCCGCTTGGGGTCGAGCACCGCGACGGCATCCGGCACCTCGTCGCCCTGCAGATGGTGGTCGCAGATGATCACGTCGATGCCGTAACTGTTGGCGAAAGCCACCTTGTCGTTCGCCTTGATGCCGCAGTCGAGCGAGATCAACAGCGTGAAGTCGTTGGCATGGCAATACTCGATGCCCTGGTCGGAAATGCCGTAGCCCTCCAAATAACGGTCCGGGATGTAATACTCGATGTAGTTGCGATAGTCGGAGCCGATGATCTCCTTCAGGAAAGAATAGACCAACGCCACGGCGGAGGTGCCGTCAACGTCGTAATCTCCATAGATCAGTATCTTCTCGTTGTCGATGACAGCGCGGGAAAGGCGCTCCACCGCCTTGTCCATGTCCTTCATCAGGAAGGGGTCATGCAACTTGGAAATATCCGGATTGAAGAACAATTCGGCATCCTCGAGCGTGCGGATGCCACGACTAATAAGCAACGAAGCCAGCGGCTTCTCGATTGAGAGAAGCTCACTGAATCGGGCGACCTCATCCGCATCGGGCGAGGGATTGAGTATCCATCGTTTATCCATCTGGCAGACTATTTTTTGCAGGTTGCAAATATACATTTTAATTTGCAAATTGCAAGCCCATTTTCCGCCTTTTTTTCGATTTTTTATAAAAAAGTTACAACTATCTGTTAATAAACAAGATACCCTACCGCATTCCCACCTGGTTCACCTCCGCCTCCAGGAGAATGCCGAAGCGTTCGCGGACAGTTTGGCGCACGTGAAGGTAAAAGTCGTAAACTTCCGCGCCCATCGCGCCGCCGTAGTTGACGAGCACGAGCGCCTGCTGGGGATAGACGCCCACGTTGCCCCGCCGCACGCCCTTCAGTCCGGCAAGGTCGATGAGTTGTCCCGCCGCCAACTTGGCCATCCCCTCCCCTGCCGGATAGGATACCAAGTTCGGGATCTGCCGCAGCAGCCGGTCGCGCTCCGCCACAGGAATCACAGGATTTTTGAAGAAACTGCCGGCGCACCCGATCTTCGTGATGTCGGGCAACTTGCGGTCACGCACGGTCTTCACCACCGCCGCGACACTTTCGATAGTCACAGGCAACCCGCTTTGTTCCAGTTCGTTGCGAAGTCCCTGATAGGTCAGGTTGAAATGTTCCTCCTTCGACAGACGGAACTCCACCCGCGAGATGATGACATCGCCTTTCCAGTCGGTCTTGAAGATGGAGGTGCGGTAGCCGAAACGGCACTCCGCATTGGCAAGGGAGAACGGCATACGCGAACGGATGCGGTAGCCCTCCACTTTCGTTATAACATCCTTGACCTCAACACCATACGCGCCGATATTCTGCACGGGACAACTGCCCACCCAGCCCGGGATGCCGACCAAATTCTCCAATCCGTAGTAGTGGTTCTGTATGCAGAAATCAACCAGGTCCGACCACGGCACACCCGCCGCCACCGACAATCGCACCTGCCGCGCATCCTCCTCCACCCGACGGATTCCCTGCGTGCAGACCTGCACGACCGTTCCGTGGAAATCACTGATGAACAACATGTTGCTGCCACCTCCGAGCAGAAGATGTGGGCCTTCGAGGGCGTCCTGGGCAAGAAGCTGCGGAATCTCCTCTTCCGACTCTATCTGGACAAGACGATCGCACAGGGCGGGAACCATGAAGGTGTTATAGGATTGAAGCTGTTGGTTTTCAAGTATTTTCATTACAAAAATGGACGAAAAGAGGTGATGAAACTCGGTTTGTGGTTTGCAAAAGTACGACAAAAATACGTCACAGCGGCATCCCGATGAGATTTCTTATAAATATAATGTGTTTCGGCCAAAAATCCCAGAAAAAAGTCGTACATTTGCCGTTTGAAAGGCAGTTTGTCCGAAATGTTATAATTTACTGATATCCAATTAAATAAAAATCAGAATATGAAGAAAACACTATTTCTTATCGCAATTACCATGATGATGAGTTTAGCCGTACAACCCGCGTCGGCCCAGGGAACGGGCTCCGACAAAGACCTGATCACCCGCGACAACCGTCCGCAGCCGGACTTTTCGAAGGGCGTATTGACCGAACAGATCCTATGGCACTTTGGCCGTGTGAGCGCGCCAGAGATCTCGCCCGACGGCAGCAACATGCTGTATGGCGTGACCTACTATGACTACCAGAAGAACAAAGGCAACACCGAATTATATGTCCAGCCCGGCACCACGCCCATCCAAATCACTACCACTCCTTCCAGTGAGGTACAGGCCGTGTGGAGACCCGACGGCAAGAAAATCGGCTTCCTGTTTGTGGCCGACGGCACCATGCAGGTGTTCGAGTGCAATCCCGACGGCACCGGCCGCACCCAGCTCACCCATGCGGAGAGCGACATCAACGGCTTTTCATACTCGCCCGACGGCAAGCACATCCTCTACACCCGCAACGTGCAACTCGACCCCACCATCACCGACCGCTACGCCGACCTGCCGCAGGCCAACGCGATGATTTACGATGACCTGATGTACCGCCACTGGGACAGCTGGGCTGACGGCACCTACGCCCACCTCTTCATCGCCCCGTACGACCAGCCCGACAACGCCATCGAACTACTGAAAGGAGAGCGTTTTCACTGTCCTGTACCACCTTTTGGAGGCATGGAGGACGCCGTGTGGAGCCCTGACGGCCAAAAGATTGCCTACTGCTGCAAACGTGCCACCGGCAAGGACTTCGCGGTCAGCACTAACACAGACATCTTCATCTACGACCTCGCCACCGGCACCACCACCAACCTCACCGACGGCAACCTCGGCTACGACATGAACCCCGTGTGGAGCCCCGACGGCAGCCAGCTCGTGTGGTGGAGCATGGAGACTTCTGGCTTTGAGTCCGACCTGAAACGGATGATGCTGCACGATTTCAAAAACAACACCACCACCTATCTCCTGCGCAACAACACAGAACTCAACCCCGAAAGCTTCGTGTGGAGTCCTGACGGCAAGAAAATCTACTTCCTCAGCAGCTACCAAGGCACTGTGCAGATTTTCTCATGGCAGCAACAGATCGATAAGAAAAAGAAAGTCATTACAGAGCAGCTCAAACGCATCACCAACGGCGACCAGGACTATAATTCATTGGCGTGGGCCAACGGCAAGCTCATCGTCACCAAGACCACGCACCAGCTGCCTGCCGAAATCTATTCTGTTGACCCAAACAGCGGTGTCGAGACGCAGCTCACCTTCATCAACAAAGAGTATTTGGATAAAATCGACATGGGCAAGACCGAGAAACGCTGGGTGAAGACCACCGACGGCAAGGAGATGCTCGTGTGGGTAATTTACCCCCCGAAATTCGACCCCAACAAGAAATACCCTGCCCTGCTCTACTGCGAAGGCGGTCCGCAATCGCCGGTAAGCCAGTTCTTCTCCTATCGTTGGAACTTCTCGATGATGGCAGCGCACGACTACATCGTGGTGGCGCCCAACCGTCGCGGCTTGCCCGGCTTCGGCAAGGAGTGGAACGACGAGATCAGCACCGACTACGGCGGACAGTGCATGAAAGACTACCTGTCGGCCATCGACGATGTGGCGAAAGAGCCGTATGTGGATGAGAACCGTCTGGGTGCGGTGGGAGCCAGCTTCGGTGGTTTTTCGGTGTATTGGCTGGCCGGGCACCATGAGAAACGTTTCAAAGCGCTCATCGCCCACTGCGGCATGTTCAACTTCGAAAGCTGGTACGGCACCACCGAAGAGCTGTTCTTCGCCAACCACGACATCGAGGGCAACTATTGGGACAAGAGACCCAACAGCTACAACTTCTCGCCCCACCGCTTCGTGGGCAACTGGGACTGCCCCATCCTCGTCATCCATGGTGGCAACGACTTCCGCATTCCTTACACCGAGGGCATGCAGGCCTTCGACATCGCACAGATGAAAGGCATTCCCAGCCGCTTCCTCTTCTTCCCCGAAGAGACCCACTTCGTGCTCAAACCGCAGAACTCCTTCTTGTGGCAGCGTGAGTTCTTCCGCTTCCTCGACGAACACCTCAAGTAATCATCCACCTTTTTTTCCTTTACAATGAAGAAAATCATTTTACTGATATCCGCCATCCTGCTGACATTAGGCACGTTGCAAGCGCAGCAGGACTGTCCGCAAGTGGACTGCCCCGGCCGATGCGGCCGCTTTGTGGATGGCGACGGCGACGGCTTCTGCGACCACGGGCAACTTTCCCAACCGAAAGAGGCCACCGTCAAGGAGACGCCTGTTCACGCCGCGCCCAAGACAAGTGCCACGACCGACGCCACCACCGCCACCACACGACACGGGCAGCCGGAGCAAACCGATGCCACCACCGGGGCCACGCAAAGTCAAACGACTGAAATGGAACCCGCGCCCCCGGCCACCGCAGAGTCTGATGCCGAAACGGAAACCGAAGAAGCGGTCATGCAGCCGAACCGCAGTCCCTATCCCATCATCCCCATCGTAGGAGGCACGCTACTGCTCTACCTCATCTCCTTTACCTTAGTGAAAACCAACGTTTTACAAAAAGCCACCCACCGCAAGATCTGGAACGTCCTGTTAGGCGTCACCTTCTTGGGCTCCTGCCTGATCGGACTGCTGTTAGCCATCTTCATCCACTACAACTACTATCCCAAAAGTTACCTGACCCTGGTTCACCTGCACGTCTGGTTCGGATTGGTGATGACCGTCATCGCCCTTTTCCACATGCTGTGGCACGTCAACTACTTCAAAGCACTTTTCAAGAAAAGCAAGCCCAAGGATCAGTAAGAGATTATATTTTATTGATTTTAAGATAATTAAACAATGAAATTCGATAGAAAGAAGATTGCCTTCTGGCGATGGACCCTCATGGACACGTACCTGCTACGTAAGTTCATCGGGTCAGTATTCTATTCTATCGCACTGCTGATGACGATCATCGTCGTTTTCGACGTATCGCAGAACATGCAGTATTTCAACAACGCCCCCACGAAACTGGTCTTCACCCAGTATTACTTCAACTTCATTCCTTACTTCGTCAGTCTTTTCTTTCCACTATTCACCTTCATATCCGTCATTTGGTTCACCTCCAAACTGTCCGACCGGAACGAGATCATCTCGTTTTTCAACGGCGGAGTGAGTTTCTATCGTTTCATATTCCCCTACATTGTCGGTTCCCTCATCTTAGGGGTGTTCGCGTTTTTCCTGTCCAATTTCATCGTTCCCAACTCGAACCAAGGGTTGAACGACTTCAAGGACAAGTATTTCCACGCGCGGAAATCGACGGTGGTCACGGGGGCCATCACCACGCGTCACCTGCATTTCAAGAATTCGAAGGACTCCTACGTGTATGTCCGCGACTGGCGCAAGGTACCGATGGAGGGCGAGAAATTCACCTACGAAGTCTTCGGGAAGGACAAGATCACGTACAAGTTGGCGGCGGAGCGGATTGTTTTCGACCGCAACATCAAGAAGTGGCGGCTGTATCAATACACCGTCCGTTCTTTCGACGCCGACGGCAGGGAGAGGATCCGCACCGGGCCCGAACTCGACACGCTCTTCAACTTCTCGGTGGAGGATTTCAGCCGCGATGTAAGTTCGGCGAGCACGATGAACTACCGCGAGTTGAAGGATTTCATTGAGAAGGAGCAGTCGAAGGGCTCCAGTTTGGTGAAGAACTACCAGATCGAGCAGCACCGACGGACCGCCAACCCGGCCTCTATCTTGGTGATGACGTTGCTGGGGTTGTGCGTGGCCGCGCGGAAGACGCAGCGCGGCATCGGCGTCCACCTCTTCATCGGCATGTTCTTCGTCTTCGCCTTCATTTTCCTGCAACAGGTATCCACGGTCTTTGCCGTCTCGGAGTCGCTCTCACCGGCGATGGCCGTGTGGCTGCCCAACCTCATCTACTTGGTCATCTGCGTTGTCATGCTCATCACCATTCCCAAATAATTCAGCAATCATCAAAACAAAAAGATATGTCAATCGTCGTCAACAACGTTTCCAAACAATTCGGCAAACAGTGGGCCTTGAAGGATGTCTCCTTCGAGGTCAAGCAGGGAGAGGTCGTCGGATTCCTCGGCCCGAACGGGGCAGGGAAATCGACCATGATGAAGATCATCACCTGCTACCAGCCGCCCACCAGCGGTGACGTAAGTGTTTGCGGGTTGGATATTTGGAACGACTCATTGGAGTTACGCAAGAAAATCGGTTACCTGTCGGAGGCGAATCCGCTGTACATGGACATGTATGTCGCCGAGTTCCTGCGATTCATCGCCGGGATGCGCGGCATCGCCGTCGGCAAGCGCAAGCAGCGGGTGGCCGAAGTGGTCGAAATGACCGGCTTGGGACCCGAGTTGAACAAGCAGATCGGGCAACTCTCCAAGGGCTACAAGCAGCGCGTGGGACTGGCGCAGGCGCTCATCTCCGACCCCGAAGTGCTCATCCTCGACGAGCCCACCTCCGGCCTCGACCCGAACCAGTTGGTCGATATCCGCAAACTCATCAGAGAGTGCGGCAAGCGCAAGACAGTCCTGCTCTCCACCCACATCATGCAGGAGGTGGAGGCAATGTGCAGCCGCGCCATCATCATCGACCGCGGGCACGTCGTCGCCGACGCCTCACTCGACAGTCTGCGCAAGGAGAGCGAGCGCCGCGGCATCAAAGACGGTTCCATTGAGGAACTTTTCCACACCCTAACCCACAAGCAACAATCATGAAAGAAATGTTCCGCCTCCTCATCGCCCTACTGATCTGCAGTCTGTCCGTTCCTCTCTTCGCACAAGAGGAGGACGAGGGAGACCCGTGCACCCAGACCTACCCCAAGGCGACCGTCAAGCAGTTCCAGAAGGCCCGCGACCTGCAAAAGTCCGGCAAGAAATCGGAGGCGAACGCCATCTATTACGACATATTGGACGAATACCCGGAGCACCTTGAGGCCAACTACTACCTGGCGCTGAGCTACTTCCTGCCCATCAAGATCAACGGCTTCGTCATCGAGAGCGAACGCGACGCCCGCAAGGGCATCGAGGCAGCCGACCGCATGCTGTCGGTCTGTCCAGAGCACCGCATCGAGGTCCACTACTACGCGGCGCGCGTCGCCTACCAGTTGGAGGACTTTCCCACAGCCATCCGCCACGCCAAGGTGCTGGTGGAGAACCCCGATTTAGTGAAGGAGATGGACGAGATCTCCATCGCGGAGATCATCATCCGGCAGGCGGAGTTCTTCGACCGGCTGCTGAACCACCCGGTCCCGTTCAACCCGAAGCCGGTGCCGGGGATCTCCACGACCGACGACGAATACCTGGCCACACTCTCGCCCGACGCCGAGTACTTCTACTTCACCCGCCGCATGCCCTACACACAGCAGGGCGCGTTCGGCAAGGAGACCACCGAGCGCGAGTTCTTCTCGTACAGCCAGGCCGACGCCGCGGGTAACTACGGCAAGGGCAAGCCCCTGCCCTACCCTTTCAATGAATCGAAGGGCGAGGGCAGTCCCACCATCAACTTGGCCAACGACCTGCTCATCTTCGCCATGGTACATGAGGTGAAGCTGAAGGACTCCACCGGCCGCAGCTACACCTACCCCAACTACGACCTATACTCCTCCCGATGGGACGGCACCGAGTGGTCGGAGCCGCGCCTGTTGGGCAGCAACGTCTGCCGCAACGACAGTTGGGAGTCGCAGCCCACGCTCAGTTCCGACGGCTCGGTGCTCTTCTTCGCCTCCGACCGTCCAGGCGGCTACGGCGGTTCCGACATCTGGATGACCGAACTCGACGCCAACGGCAACTGGCAGACGCCTGTCAACTTAGGGCCCGTCATCAACACCAAGGGCAACGAACGTTCGCCCTTCCTGCACACCGACAGCCGCACCCTCTACTTCTCCTCCTCCTCTTCCGTCGATCGCCCCGGCGTAGGCGGCATGGACATCTACTACTCCAAACTCGATGAGAAAGGCAAGTGGAGCAAGCCCATCAACATCGGCTATCCCATCAACTCAGAGAACGACGATGTGGATTTCTTCGTCAGTCTCGATGGCAAGACCGCCTATTTCTCCTCCAACAACCTGCAGTCGGAAGACTGGAACATCTACAGTTTCGACCTCTACGAGGAGGCGCGGCCGAAGAGCATGGTCATCGTGAAGGGAACGGTGAACACCGACGACCAGGAGTTGGTGAGCGCCGTGGTGGAACTGCGCGACGAAAACTCCAACATCATCGCCACGACGACCGCCAACATGAACACGGGACAGTACGCCGTGGCCACCCATGTGGAGCCCGACCGCCCGCAGAACCTCATCGTCAACATCAAGCAGGAGGGGTATGCTTACGACACCAAGATGGTGACCGTGGCGCCCGAGGCCCCGCCCGTGGTCAAGTCCGACGCCGAAGTGCGCCGCATCGAAGTGGGCAAGGTGTGCGACCTGCACGACATCTACTTCGCCACCAACTCCTACGAACTCACCAACGAGTCAAAACGCCTCATCGACCTCTTCGCGGACTTTCTGGAGCACAACCCGACCGTCAAGGCGGAGATCCAGGGACACACCGACAACGTCGGCAACGACAACGACAACCTCGTCCTCTCCGACAAGCGTGCGCAATCGGTTTATAACTATCTGATTGAAAAGGGAATCCCGAAGAACCGCATCCGTTTTAAGGGATACGGCGAGAGCAAACCCATCGCACCCAACACCACGCCGGAAGGACGCGCGATGAACCGTAGAACCGTTTTCCTCATCTATGAAAGATAACCGCCCCTCATTTCCACTCGGCAAGCCCCTGCTTGAAGGGAGACGACACTTTGTGCAGTTGGCCGCCCTGTGCCTCATGATGTTGGGGTGTACCCTCATAGTGAGTGCCCTCGGGATGCTCATCGCAGGGGCAATCTACCCCGATGGCATCAACGGAGGAGAGGCGGGCTTCTACCGGCTGCTTCAGAGTTTCAGCAGCGTCGGCACTTTCCTGCTGCCCGCGATCCTCTTCGCCTACTGCCACGACCACCGCTGGTTCTCCTACAACGCAGCCGACCGCATCAAGACCACCTCCACTGCCATCATCGGTGTGATAGTCATCTCATTCCTCCTGCTCTCCCCCATCGGGTTGCTGGTTGAACTCAACAAGATGATCCATTTGCCAAAATTCCTGTCGGGCATGGAGCAGTGGATGCACGAGAGTCAGGCCTCCAGCGACCATGTATTGGAGGTCATCACCGGCGACCACCGCATCGGCATCCTGCTGCTCAACATAGTGGTTTGCGCGCTGTTGCCGGCGCTGTGCGAGGAGTTCTTCTTCCGCGGCACGTTGCAGCAACTTTTCCAACGTTGGAGCGGTCGCAAACACTTCGCCGTATGGTTTACCGCGTTCATTTTCAGTGCGATACACCTCCAATTCGACGGCTTCTTCGCCCGATGGATCCTCGGCGCATACCTTGGCTACCTCATGCTGTGGAGCGGCACGCTCTGGCTGCCTGTCCTGGCGCACTTCCTGCATAACTCCATCTCCGTTATCCTGCAATATATCGCTGATACTCATAATATTGAAGAAGAAATCGGGCTAACACCCACCTCAGTCATCCTCTCCCTCATGGCGGCCTTCCTCTGCGGCGTCATCCTCTTTTACATACATCGTTCCTTACGACAAAAAAATATCATTGAAACAGAGAAAGATAGCGAAACAGATCTCTAAAAGAATCCACTCATCAAAAAAAAATATAAAATCATTTTTTTTCTAAAACAAAAATTCAAGTTATACGTTACAAAAAACGCTGTTTCGGGTAAAAATGTGAAAGCCGAGACGATATCCAACTACAATTCAAAAGCAAACAACTCATGAACAATATTTTACGAAAGACTTTAGGGATAATGGCCGTCTTGTGTCTGCCGTTGCTGTCGGCAGCGCAAGATTCGGTGCATGTCAACCTTAAGCAGGCGTTGGAGATTGCCTTGAGCGAAAATCCGACCATCAAGATCGCGGACCGCAACATCGAGGCAAAGAAGTACTACAAGGACGAGCAGATTGCAGCGTTGTTCCCGAATGTCTCTGCATCAGGAAGTTACCAGCGCACGGTACAGAAGCAGAAGATGACGATGGCGATGGGCGGCTCGCCGATGACCATCGAGGTGGGAACGAGCAACAACTACAGCGCCGGCATCAGTTTCTCGCTGCCGTTGGTGGCCGCACCCACGTGGTACAATCTGAAGCTCTCGCAGATCGACGTGGAGGCGGCGGTCGAAAGCGCCCGCTCTTCGCGCATCTCCTTGGTGAACGAGATCAAGAAGGCCTACTACGGGATGCTGCTGGCAAAGGATTCCTACCGCGTGTTGCAGGCCAACTACGCCAACGTGGAATATACCGCAAACAACATCGCTGACAAATACGAGCAGGGGCTGGCCTCCGACTTCGACAAACTTCGCGCCGACGTGCAGGTGAAGAACCAGAAGCCGCAACTCACCTCCGCCGAAAACGCCCTGGCCCTCTCCACCATGCTGCTGAAGGTGCTGATGGGCGTGGATGTCAACGAGCCGATTATCTTTGACGGACAACTCTCTGATTTCGAGGATGAAATGCTCAACTACCAGGTGGCGGATGCCCAAACGATTTCGTTGGCCAACAACAGCGACCTGAAGCAGCTGGAGATCTCGCAAAACAGTCTCGACATGAGCATCAAGTTGTTGAAGGCATCGGCCTGTCCCACGCTGGCTTTCAGCGGCAGCGCCCAGTACATGACCATGGCCAACGACTTCAAGTTCTCCGACTACAACTGGTTCCCCTACTCGGTCGTGGGCTTGTCGCTCAACGTGCCCATCACGGCATGGATCGGGACGTCGTACAAGATCAAGGAGGCGCGGCTGTCGCAGTCCAACCTCGAAGACCAGCGGAAGTATGTGGAGAACAACCTGCGCGTGAGCGTCAACAACAACCTTTCGAACATCCGCAACGCCATGGCCGACATGACCTCCAACAAGGAGACAATGATGCAGGCCCAGCGCGCTTACGACATCGTGCAGAAGCAGTTCGACGTGGGCATGGCCACCTGGCTCGACCTCAACTCCGCCGAGTTGGCACTCACCCAATCGCGCCTGCTCTACCATCAATCCATATACAACTTCCTGACTGCCAAAGCGGAATTGGAGACCCTCACGGGACAAGAGAATTAATCATTAAAAAAAGAAGAAATCACGATATGAGAAGACATTTCCAGATGATTGCACTGCTGGCGCTTGTTGTGGCGACCGTTGCAGGATGCCAAAAGAAAACAGAAGATGCCACCGCGCCTGTCCAGGAGAAGATCCAGAAGGTGACGCTGGCGCAGGTCGTTGCCGAAGACGTGGAGCAGTTATACGAGTACACCGCCGTAGTTCAGGCCGAGGCGACCAACAACATCGCCCCCACCATCGCCGGGCGTATCGAGAAGATCTACGTCGAAGTCGGCGACATGGTGACGAAGGGGCAGAAGTTGGTGACCATGGACGCCACCAACCTCGACAACCTGAAGACGCAACTCGACAACATGGAGTTGACCTTCTCCCGAATCGACGAGTTGTACAAGGCCGGCGGCGTGTCGAAAGCGGACTGGGATGCCCAGAAGGCGCAACTCGACGTGCTGCGTTCCAACTACCAGAACACCACGGTCAACACGACGCTGACCAGTCCGTTGAACGGTGTGGTGACGCTGCGCAACTACGACAGCGGCGACATCTACGCGGGCAACCCGATCTTGCAAGTGCAGCAGATCTCGCCCGTGAAGATCCTCATCAACGTGTCGGAGAGCCAGTACCAGTCGGTGAAGTTGGGCATGTCGGCGAAAGTGACGTTGGACGTCTATGGCGACGAGGAGTTCACCGGCAAGGTGACATTGCTGTACCCCACCATCGACATGCGCACGCACACCTTCCCGGTGGAGATCACGCTGCAGAACGCCAACAAGCGCATCCGTCCGGGCATGTACGCGCACGTTACGATGAACTACGGCACCCTGCGCCACGTGGTCATCCCCGACAACTGCATCATCAAGCAGCAGGGCAGCGGCGACCGCTACGTATATGTTTATAAAGACGGCAAGGTGAGTTACCAGAAGATCACGCTCGGACGTCGGATGAACGACCGCTACGAGTTGCTGTCGGGCGTCAACGACGGCGAGTTCGTCGTCACCACAGGATACACCAAGCTCCGCGACGGCATCGAAGTGGAGGTGAAGAACCCCGAGATACTGAACGCCACGACTGCCCAGGAGTAATTTTCCCAAGGAGTAACAAAAAAAAAAATATTACGTAACAAAAAAGGATAATTAAAAACAAAACCGCAATGCGCCGTTTATCTTCTTTATTCACAAAAGAAATTGCAATCGACTTGGGAACCGCCAACACGGTGATTCTCTTGAACGACCAACTCGTGGTTGACGAGCCGTCCATCATTGCCATCGACAAGAGCACGAAGCAGATCATGGCCGTGGGCAAGAAGGCCCAGATGATGCACGGAAAGACGCACGAGGAGATTCAGACCATTCGTCCGTTGAAGGATGGTGTCATCGCCAACTTCCAGGCCACGGAGATGATGCTCAAGGAGTTCATCAAGATGACCGGCACGAAGGGGCATCTGTTCCCGCCGGCGTTGAAGATGGTGATCTGCATCCCGTCCGGCATCACGGAGGTGGAGAAGCGCGCCGTACGCGACTCGGCAGAGCAGGCGGGCGCCAAGGAGGTGAGGATGATCCACGAGCCCATGGCCGCCGCCATCGGCATCGGCTTGGACGTGCTCAGTCCGAACGGCAACATGATCATCGACATCGGCGGCGGCACCAGCGAGGTGGCCGTCATCGCCCTCGGCGGCATCGTCACCTGCCGTTCCAGCAAGATCGCGGGCGACGAGTTCAACGACAACATCATCGACTACATGCGCCGCAAGCACAACATCTCCATCGGCGAGCCGACGGCAGAGGCCATCAAGATGGCGGTGGGGTCCGCCGTGGAAGACCTCGACGAGCCGCCCGCGGACTACGAGGTACACGGCCGTGACCTGGTGGAAGGCCTGCCCGTGGCTGTGAAGGTCAACTATCGCGAGATCGCCCAGGCCCTCGACCACTCCATTTCCGAGATCGAAGGCGCCATCAAGAGCGCGTTGGAGAGCACCCCGCCCGAATCATCCGCCGACATCTACCAGAACGGCATCTACATCGCCGGCGGCGGCGCCCTGCTGCGCGGTCTCGACAAGCGCATCTCCCAGATGACACACCTGCCCGTTCACATCGCCGACAACCCGCTGAAGGCCGTGGCCCGCGGTACCGGCATCGCCCTCAAGAACTTCGACAAGTTCCCGTTCCTCATCAAGTAAAACAATGATTTTCCATATCTTCGAAGAACGCCGCAAATTTCAACGCGGCGTTCTTTTTTTATGCAAGAAAGACACCGATACTGGAATATTTCTTGTATCTTTGCAAATTCTTTTATCTACCCTCAGTCTATGCAGAAAAACATCCTCGTAACAGGTGCCAACGGTCAGTTAGGCAAGAGTTTACAAGCCATCGCGCCGATGTATGCGAACGATTTCCGTTTTCATTTCACCGATGTGGAGGAGTTGGACATCACCGACTGCGGAGCCATAGCGAGGACGATGGAAGAGACCCGTGCCGACTTTATCGTAAACGCGGCGGCATACACGGCGGTCGATAAGGCGGAGAGCGATGTGGAGAAGGCCTACCTGCTGAACGAGACGGCGGTACGGCTGTTGGCCGAAGCGACGAAAAAGAACGGCGCCATGCTGGTCCACATCTCCACCGACTACGTCTTCGACGGCACATCGGAAGAGCCATATCGTCCCGACATGCAGCCCAATCCGATATCCGTATATGGGAAATCGAAGTGGGCGGGCGAACGCGCCATCCACGAGGTGGGCGGTCGCGCCGTCATCATCCGTACCGAGTGGCTCTACTCGCGCTACGGCGGCAACTTCGTCAAGACCATGCTGCGGTTGGCGGAGGAACGCGGAGTGTTGCGCGTGGTGAGCGACCAAGTGGGCGCTCCGACCTTGGCCGGCGACTTGGCGCGGCTGATCCTGCGCGTGCTCGAGTGCGAAGAGCGACTTGACGGCGTCAGCACCTATCACTTCTCCGACGGCGGCCGCGCCACCTGGTATGACTTCGCCTGCGAGATCATCCGCCTCAGCGGGCTCCCCTGCCCCGTCCACCCCATCTCCTCCCAAGAGTACCCCACCCCCGCCACCCGACCAAACTTTTCGCTTTTCGACCTGTCTAAAACCATAAAGGACTTCAACTTCGACATTCCGGATTGGAAGACAAGTCTCGCTCAAGAGTTCCCGCACATCTACCACAACCACAAAAACGGGATTCGTTAAACCACTAAAAACCAACACCATGAAACGCCTGCTCACCCTCCTGCTCATCGTCAGCATCGCCGCTTTCGGCAGCGCCCAAACGACGGACGGCGGTGCCACGCAAATGATGAAGACCCTCGCCGCCAAATACAAGGGATTTTCCACCATGAAAATCAACTACACCTATAAGGCCGAAAAAGACAAGAAGACCTTGTCGGCCACGACCGGCGTCGCCCTCATCAAAGGCGAGAAATACTACATCACTTTTGATGACCAAGTCTTCTACTGCGACAGCGTCACGATGTGGAACTACCAGAAATCCACCAACGAAGTCTCCATTTACGACTACGACGGTTCGAGCGAAGATGCTTTGAATCCCGCCAAATTATTAGGGACCTGGCAAAAAGAGTTCTCCGCCAAGTTCATCCGCGAGGAGGTGGAGAAGGCCAAGACCGTCTCCATCATCGACCTCACGCCCAAGAAAGGACAGTCGTACTACAAGATCCGGTTGGTCATCGACAAGAACAAGAACGAGATCGTCCGCATTTCGATCTATGAGAAAGACAACACCATCTACACCTATTATTTCGACACCTTCACCCCCAATGCCGCCATCAGCGACAGCACTTTCAAGTTCAGTACTTCGAAGTATCCGGGCGTGGAAGTCAACGATATGAGATAAACCACCATGCGTCAACGGCTCACACTGACACTTATCGGACTTGTGCTTATCGCTTGCAGCGCGATACTGCCGTCGTGCAGTCCGTCGCGCTACCTGAAGGACGGTGAGTACATGTTGACGAAGAACAACGTGAAGGTGGTCGATAGCAAGAACGTGCTGTTCGACGACCTATATTACATTGTACGTCCCGTCACCAACAAGAAGTTTCTGGAGATCTATCCCTTGAAGGCGGCGCGGTACGTCAACCACCTGCCGGTGACCGATTCGGCGGGCAATGTCATCAAGGACACGAAGTTCATGCAGAAGCGGAGGGAGAACGGCGAGCCGTTGGTGATGTTGGACACCTCGATGATCGGATACTCCTTGGACCAGATCTACACGGCCATGCACAACTGGGGCTACTTCGAGGCACGGGCGTGGGACACCATCGTTTACAAGGATCCCAACAGGATGCACCCTGGGCGGCACAAGGCGGAGGTGACCTACTTCGTGGAGGCGGGCAACCCGTATCACATCCGCGACATCCAGTACCACGTGGAGATTGTTGAGTACCGCCGCATCATTCTCTCGGACACCTCCAACTGTGTGATACACAGCGGCGACAGGTACGATGCCGACAAGTTGCTGGAGGAGCGCGACCGGATGGTGAGCAACATCCGCGACAACGGCTACTACCATGTCAGCAACGAGATCGTCTCCTTCAAGATCGACACCCTCGACGCCAGGCGTTATTTAGACAAGAAGGGGCACAAGACGTTGGTGGTCCACATCTACGTCAACTTCGACCGCATCAGCGACCCCGAGGTAAAGGAGCGGCACGCATACAAGTACTATTTCAACAACGTGGTCGTCTATCCCAACTACGATCCCACATCGCAGTGGCCGACGCAACGCACCACCTACCACCGCAGTCGCACCGACAAGACCAACTACACGATCATCGGCACCAACTTCGACTCCATTCCCAAGCGCGCGCTCGACCGTCCGATTCCCGACATCCGCCCCAGAATCTTAGTGGATAACATCCTGACCAAGAAGGGCCTCCCCTACTCACAGACGTTGGTGAGCCGTTCGCGCAAGAAACTCAACGACCTGCGCAACTTCAGTTACATCAACATTGTGGTGGAAGAGGATGTGAGCAAGCGTGACACGGTGAACCGCACCGGCCAACTCAACACCTACTATTACATGAGACGCAACAAGTTGCACTCATTGTCCGCCGAAATCGAGGCACGCAGCGACAAGGCCGACCTGTCGCTCACCTACTCCAACAAGAACCTTTTCCACAGCGCGGAGCATTTCAGCATCAACGTGTATGGCGGTATCGGCTTCCGTATCCGCACCAAGACGAAGGAGCATCCGGCAGGTTTCACCTTGGAGAACAAGGAGATCGGTGCGGAAATCTCCATGAACTTCCGCCGACTGCTTTTCTTCAGGAAGACGCAGAAGATCGAAGCCAACAGTTACGGAACATTGTTGAAAATCGGTGCGCATTACGAAGACAACTACCTCTATCGCAGAGGGTTGTACAATGCGGCGCTCGTCTATAACTGGTCTTACAACAACTACCTCTCCCACTCGCTCAGTCCCATTGACCTGAGTATCATCAACATCACGCCCAAGGGGGATGAGTTCTACGAGGTGATGCGGCTCTATTCCAAGGACTTCCAGTCGAAATACGAGGACAACATCCTGCTGTCGGCCAAATACGGGTTGACCTACACGCATCCCTTCTCCAACCCGCGCAACCGGCTGACTTTGCGTTTGAAGATGGAGTCGTCGGGCATGTTGCTGACGGGCATCTGCGCGATGGCGAACGCCCCGAAGGATGAGTACGGCAACTACCTGATTGGCAAGCGGAACTATGGTAACTTCGAGATGGCGGAGTTGGACCTTCGCTATTCGTACAACATCAACAACAAGAACTCCATCGCCACGCGCTTCAACTTCGGCATCGGGGTGCCGCTGTTCGGATCCCGGACGCTGCCATTCGAAAAGAGTTTCTACTTGGGTGGTTCCAACAGCATGCGTGGATGGCCGTACAGGACCCTCGGTCCCGGCTCGTACTACAACGACGCCGACGAGAACCTGATCCAGGACATCCGCACGGGCGACATGAAGGTGGAGCTCAACTTGGAGTATCGCGGCACGCTGTACAAGTTCATCAAGTACGGCATCTTCGCCGACGCGGGCAACATCTGGCTCATGCGCAAGGACGACGACATGCCCAACGCCGAATTCAAGATCAACCGATTCTACAAGGAGATCGGGTTGGCGGCGGGCGTGGGCTTGCGTTTCGACTTCAACTTCTTCATCATCCGTGTGGATGCCGCGCTGCCCATCTACGACCCCGGCCATGCCGAGGGCGACAAGTGGATCGGGCTTACCGTGAACGACAAGGGGAACACGATACTCAACCGATCCATCAACTTCCTTTTCGGCATCGGTCATGCTTTCTAACCTGCAGTTTTCCCAACTCTTCCGGCAGCAAATCCCATACGACTTGACGCCGTCGCAGGCGGCTGCCATGCAGTCGCTGACGGAGTTCGTCTGCGCGCCCGCCGACAACCAGGTGTTCATCTTGAACGGCTATGCGGGCACGGGCAAGACGACTTTGGTGAGCGCGTTGGTGCGCACGTTGCAGTTGCTGCGCAAGAACTGCATCCTGCTGGCACCGACAGGGCGGTCGGCCAAGGTCTTCTCAGTCTATTCCGGGCGGAAGGCCTATACCATCCACAAGTGCCTGTACTGGGCGAAGACACAGGACGGCATCCAGCAGTTCTCGCGCCGTCCCAACCGGCTGACCGACACCATCTTCATCGTCGATGAGGCCTCCATGATCTCCGACACGGCGGGAGAGACGCCGCTCTTCGGGCACAACAGTCTGCTCGACGACCTCTTCTCGTACATCTTCGAGGGGCCGCGCTGCCAGTTGCTGCTGGTGGGCGACGACGCGCAGTTGCCGCCGGTGAACAGCGAGGCGAGTCCGGCGCTCTCCATCGAATACATCCAGCGCAACTTCTCGCTCAACGCCCGCAGTGCCACGTTGACCGATGTGACGCGGCAGACGCACGACTCCGGGATATTGCACAACGCCTCGCGCCTGCGCCGGCAGATGCAGGAGGGGCGGCTGTCGTTCCCGATGTTCGCCGGCACCGCCTTCCCCGACTGCCGCCGTGTGAACGGCGAGGAGTTGGAGGAGTTGCTCAACCACCTGTATGGCAACCGCGAGCCCGAGGAGATCGTCACCATCACCTACTCCAACAAGCGGGCATACATCTACAACGAGGAGATCCGCCACCGTATCCTGTACAAGGAGGAGCGTGTGTCGGCGGGCGACTTCATCATCGCGGTGAAGAACAACTACTTCTGGGTGAAGGACGACGCCGAGGTGGGATTCATCGCCAACGGCGACCAGATGGAGATCCTGTCCATCAACCGGACACAGGAGTTGTACGGATTCCACTTTGCGGACGTGACGGCGCGGCTGTGCGACTATCCCAACCATGGCGACATCGACATCAAAATCTTGTTGGAGAGTTTGGACTGCGAGGGGGCGTCGTTGAGCCGCGCCGACGCTGACCGGCTGTACCAGGAGGTCGGGCTTGACTACGCGGACATCCCCAGCAAGCGCGAGCGGTACGCCAAGATGCGCGAGGACCCGTACCTGAACGCGGTGCAGGTGAAGTTCGCCTATGCGCTCACGTGCCACAAGACGCAGGGCGGGCAATGGCCGGTGGTGCTTTTGGAGCCGGGGGTGATCCGCGATGGGGTGCTCACGCCGTCGTACTTCCGCTGGCTCTACACGGCGCTGACGCGCGCGACGGAGCAGGTCTATCTGCTGAACTTCGCCGACGAGTTCTTCGAAGGCGGACCGCGGCAGGCGGAATCGGGCGACCTGCGTTAGGGATTGGAGCGGACACGGAACGCACACGGTTTTCCTACGGCGGTTAGGCGCAAAGGGCGACCAGCGGAAGCCACTTTGCGCCTTAGCGCCGTGGAAACCGCGAAGTGAAGTAAAGTGAAAAGCCCGACGGCGGGCCGTTGTCGGCGGAGGGAGACGGATGGATGAAATACGGCGTCAGGGTTCGGCCGGCGAGGTACGGACCGCCGGAACGCCCAAATCCGTTTTATGTCTTGAGAAAACTACTGTTTCCGCATGGCGGCGATGGAGAGGAAGAGCCCGAGGATGATGCTGCAGAAGGCGGCGAAGAGGACCTGGAACTCTCCTGGCAGACAGAAAGTCAAGGTATGTGCGGGAATCCAGAAGAGGGGGATGGTCTTTTTGAAGACGAAGTTCCATTGGACGTCCCAGTTGACCTCCTGGATGAGTTTGCGCATGGGGATGGGGTGGACGAGGGCGACGGCGCGTCCCTCGTAGGAGGCGACGTGGAGGTCGCAGATCTTGTGGAAAGTCATGAAGACGGGGGCGAAAGAGGTGTTCATCATGACGCTGACGAAGAAGGCGCCGACGAGTTTGAGGCCGGAGAATTCGCCCGCCATGGCGGCGCTGACGCCGTGGAAGCACTGGGCTTTCTCCATGAAGGCGGGGATGCCGAATTTGAAGACGCTCATGGCGAGGGCGATCCACATGCCGAGGAAGCCCCAGACGATGAACTTGGGGAGGAGGCCGAAGCCCTTGCGGTAGTACTGGCCGGTTTTGATACGCTGGCCGAGCATTTCGCCGAAGGTGGCGAGGATGCCGAACTTGAGGAAGGCCATCCAGAGGGGGAATCGGCGGGTGAGGTCGCAGAAGGTGCCATAGACGGCGTCGCTGACGAAGAAGGGCAGCAGTACGAGGATGGCGACGGCGATGACGATGAGGTCGGATTTTTTCATGTTAGGTTACAGGTTACAAGTTACAGGATAGGGTTTTTTAGATGTTGGGGCGCAGGCATGAGGGATGGAGAAAAAAAAACCGCATCGTACCATGCGCGCGATGCGGTTTCGCCAGTGATGGGAACTTTCGATTTCAGATTTTCTTACGCAGTTCTTCGACTTCCTTCTTGAGTTGTTTGAACTCTTCGACGAACTCGGGGAGTTGTTTGGTATAGGCCATTTCGCGCCATTTCTTGCGGGCGTCGTAGGCGGGGGCGCCGAGGACGGTGGTGCCTTCTTCGAGGATGCTCTTATCGACGCCGGCGAGGGCGAGGACGGTGGTGCCGCGGGCGATGGTGAGGTCTTTGTTGACCACTGCCTTGGCCCAGACGACGCACTCGTCTTCCATGCGGGTGCAGCCGGCGATGGCGCACTGGGAGCCGAGGAGGCAGTTGCGGCCGATGAAGGTGTCGTGGCCGATCTGCACGAAGTTGTCGAACTTGCAGCCGTCGCCGATGACGGTGTCGCCGGAGACGCCGCGGTCGATGCAGACGCAGCAGCCGATCTCGACGTTGTTGCCGATGACGGTGCGGCCGCAGGAGTCGAACTTGAGCCAGCCGTCGGCGCGGCGCTGGAAGTAACAGGCGTCGCCGCCGATGACGCTGCCGGAGTTGACGACGACGTTGTCGCCGATGACGCTGTCGGCGTAGATGCTGACGTTGGAGTGGATGATGCAGTTGCGTCCGATGACGACGTTCTCGCCGATGAAGGTGCCGGGTTGCACGACAGTGCCTTCGCCGATGACGGCGGAGGGGTGGATCATCTCGCTCTGCGGATGGAAGGAGATGTATCGGCGCACGACGGTCAGGTAGGCCACGAGGGGGTCCTTGACCAAGAGGAGCGTCTTGCCGTCGGGGCATTCCGTCTCTTTGTCGATGAGGATGACCGTCGCGGCGCTGTGAAGCACGCGATCGTAGTATTTCTCATTGTCAACAAAGGAGAGGTCGCCGTATCCGACGGAGTGCATCTCGTTGATGCCCTGGACGATGTTGTCGCGGTTGCCGACGACGACGGCTTCCATCGGAAGCATCGCCAGCAACTGGTCAATCGTGATCGGCTCTTTGAGTTTCATTATCAGGGGGATGAGTTGGAGTGCGGATTATTTGACGCGTTCGCCGTATTTGTTGGTGCGGGTATCGACGCGGATGAGTTCACCGGTCTCGATGAAGAGGGGGACGAAGACCTCGGCGCCGGTCTCGACGGTGGCGCGTTTCATGGTGTTGGTGGCGGTGTCGCCCTTGACGCCGGGTTCGGTGTAGGTGACTTCGAGTTCGACGAACGGGGGCAGTTCACAGGTAAGCGGGCTGTCGGTCTTCACGTCGTACATCACTTCGACGGTCTGCCCTTCCTTGAGGAGGCCGGGGTTGCTGATGAGGGCCTTCTGGATGGCGATCTGCTCGTAGGTCTCGGCGTGCATGAAGTTGTACATGTCGTCGCCTTCCTTGTAGAGGAACTGGTAGGGGCGGCGTTCGACGTTGGCGAGGTCGATCTTGACGCCGGCGGTGAAGGTGTTCTCGAGCACGCGGCCGGTGCGGAGGTTCTTCAGTTTGGTACGGACGAAGGCGGGGCCTTTGCCGGGTTTCACGTGCTGGAACTCGACGATGGACCAGAGTTCGTTGTTATACTCGATGCATAAACCGTTCTTGAAATCTGCTGTTGTTGCCATAAATATCGGATTTAAGGTTCGTTATAATTTTGGAGCGGCAAAAATACGATTTTTTTGCGAAACGGCGTGTTTCATTAACTTTTATTAACATAATTGAGAAAAGGATGAAAAAAGCGGAATTTATCAGATGAGGGGATTGGTTTTTAAGTTGATTTCTAAATGTTTCTAACTGGAACACAATTTGTTACAATTAGAAATTACGCCATAATTGCGCTCAAAATCCCCATTTCAGATGATTAAGGATTGCTGATGTTTTTATAAAATATCCGTCAACTTATTGTCCGAGGTTCTACGAAATGTCGCCCAGATCATCTTCACGTGTCTGGTATTCAACATGTTGAGATATGTGCCAATCATGAGATTTGGCATGGTTTTATATTTATAGCACATTGATTATCAACATATCCCCCTTATTTAAATCGAAAAAAATGTATTAAACATTTGAAAATCAAAAAATAACTTGTAAATTTGCAGCGTCATACAATCAGATTTTGCTGAAAGGACTTCGCAGGGTGTGAATGTTTGACGGGAAACGAACAAAAACAGAAGACCCCTAACACATAAAAGTCGTGAACCGATTGCGTTTATTCGGGCTGATTACTGCTATGGTGCTGCGTTGGATGACGGCGGCAGGGCAGGACTATCCCGACAACGTCGATTCCGCTTCCTGCACGACAGCCTCCACCGGCTTTGTCTGGGGCATTGAACAGGATTGGGCATCTTCGGAAATGGTCTCCCCTTTGGTCATTCCTCTCGTAGGGGATATCAATGGTGACCACGTGCCGGAAATCATCTGCTTTGTACCCGATGAAGAATACATTTTTTATGGAGCCACCCAAGTGGTGGTTTACAATACACAAAATCATCAGCCCATCCACACATTTACACTTCCTTTTACGATTTCCACGGTTAATGCTGCCCCCTACGGAATCATCAAGCTGCCCAATGAACACGTCGTTTTTGTCGTCGTATTGATGGATAACACCATGCATGCCTACGATCTGACGGCATTAGGCACTACACCGTTGTGGAGCGCCAGCACAGACTACGAGGCTCCCAATGTGAGTTTCGCCGATTTTAACAGCGACTCCTATCCAGAAATTTATATCGGCAATAAAATCTACGATGCCGAAACCGGAACATTGTTGATTTCCGACCCATCCATAACCAATTCAGGCTCTGCAATAGCACACGGTGGTTATTTGCCATCTCCTTGTGTGGCGGATGTGGTCGGGGATTCCAAGCCTGATCTGATTTTGGGCAATCAAATCTACGAAGTCACCATTACCAACCGACACGGATTGGCAGGGAACAGCATCACTTTGGCACAGTCTATCACGCCTCCTGCAGGCATTGATGCAGACGGTCACCCGCAGGTGGCGGACTTCAATTTGGACGGACACCTTGATGTTTTTGTGAGCACATGGAGCTCCTCTGTATGTTGTTATGTCTGGGATGTCCACAACAATATCGTATCCGATGCGCTTATGGTACCCACTAATCAGTTTGCTTTTAACGGGAAAAGTATCCCGTTGATAGCAGATGTGGACAATGATGACCAGCTGGAGATTGTCATCCAATGCAGGGTTTCTTCTGGGCACCCCGTCAAGTGTTACAAGTACGATATCGCCAACCATTGTTTCGTTCTCCTCTGGGATTTTCCTGTAGATGAGGATTCTTTTTCCAACACCATGACGATGTTCGATTTCAACAACGATGGGGAGAATGAACTGCTGCTCAGCGACCAGAGCACAGTAAGAATCGTGAACGGCAGCGGACGAAGCCACCTGACGGGCAATGACACCGTGCCCGTTTATACGCTGGCATCCTTGTCTTTTGGCGAATGCACGGTGATGCAGTATCCCATTGTAGCAGGGCTGGATGAAGACGGGAGTGCGAGAATCATTATTTGCGGACGCTTCGGCTCCGGCCATACCTATCAGGGCTACCTGAACATCTTCAAGTCCGCAGGAGTGCCGTGGGCTTCCGCTCGCAAAGTTTGGAACCAGTATATGTACAACATCACCAATGTGAACGAAGACCTGACGGTTCCCCTGCATCTTTTCAACAACGCAACGGCATTCACGGATCCCGACAATGTGGTGCGGAGGCCTTTCAACAACTTCTTGCAGCAAGCCACCGCTATCGATCAGTATGGCCGCCCGTTTTCCACTGTGCCAGATATTGCTGTTGACTCAGTTGTTAATTTACAAACCATTGATGACAACACACTTGCCATCACCATCTCCTATTGCAACATTGGCTACAACACGCTTACAGCTCCCTACCCCATCACCGTTTTTTCCAATGGATACGGAAACAATCCTATTTATACGGCAATAGTCACAGAAGACCTTCCTGTGGACAGTTGCACACAAACGGCAATTGTATTCCCCATCAACGACCCCTGCCATTTTGCAGGAACGCACCACCTTGTGATGGCTGTAAACTGCGCTGGAGAGGGCATCGCCCAAAACGGAGGTCTGCCACCCGAATGTGACACCAACAACAATACGGCAACCGTCGCATTTTCCATGGACATTCCCGCGCACCATGTCGAACAGACTGCCTGCGGGAACTTCGTATGGAACGGACAGCTGTACGAAGAAAGCGGCGAATACTCCCAGACCCTTGTCAGCTCCACAGGTTGCGACAGCGTTGTGATTCTTCATCTCACCCTCTATCAAACGGTGGCTGAGCTTGTCGAAGCCACCATTTGCAAAAGCGACCTCCCCTACCGTTGGAATGGCGTAACGTTTACTGAGCCCGGCACACAGACAGCAGTCTTGCACTCCTCGCATGGCTGCGACTCCATCGTCACGATGACGCTACACTGCGTGGACAATGACCTCAAAGTCACCCTACTGACAGAAGACCCCTGCGAGGATTTCAAAGCGGAACTCTTGGCAGAGAGCGACCTGCCGAATTACCTCTGGAGCACAGGCGAAACCACCCCGCAAATCACTGTATATCAATCTGGGATTTACTGGGTTACCGCATCGGATGGACTCTGCGTCGCCACCGACAGAATTGCAGTGAAAAGCTGCGATTGCCAGCTTTATCTCCCCAACGCCATCACCTCCACCAAGCCCGACGGCATCAACGACTACTTTACTGTGCCACAACGCTCCGACCGGCAAATACAGGCATTTGAAATTGTGATTTACAACCGCTGGGGCGAGATGGTATATCGCAGCGAGGACAAGCATTTCAGGTGGCGTGGCGATGTCAACGGGAAAATCTTCGCCCATGCCACCTACACCTACGTCATTCGATGGACGAACCACAACGGCAAGGCGTGCATGGTTGCGGGTAGTGTCACAGTGTTATAACTGCAGAATCCGACACATTTCTTTATTCTTTTATTTATTTTTCAAAGAAAAAAATATTATCTTTGCACGCCTTATATTGAGGAACAAATTTTCATTCAACCTATTAAATAACAAACAATTATGGCAGAAAAGAAATTTATGACTTGCGACGGTAACTGCGCTGCTGCTCATGTGGCTTACATGTTCAGCGAAGTGGCCGCCATCTACCCCATCACCCCGTCAAGCCCGATGGCTGAATACATTGACGAGTGGAGTGCCGGTGGAAGAAAGAACATTTTTGGTGAAACCGTCAAGGTTGTCGAGATGCAGAGCGAAGCCGGTGCCGCCGGCGCCGTTCACGGCTCCCTCCAGGCCGGTGCCCTCACCACCACCTACACCGCATCGCAGGGTCTCCTGCTGATGATCCCCAACATGTACAAGATCGCCGGTGAGCTTCTTCCCGGCGTGTTCCACGTCTCCGCACGTGCC
>JAEEKX010000029.1 GCA_016288655.1 Bacteroidales bacterium | reverse complement strand
TCAAAGAACAGTCCCCGTCTCCCCTTCGCCTCTTCCGCTCACTCGGAGCGCATCCTCCCTCACTCGCGCCGTTCGTGTGACGCGCAAAACGGGATTGCAAAAATACTGCTTTTTTCTTTCATGCAACACTCTTTCGAAAATTTTTTTTCATTTTTTCGCTTCTCGCTGACTGTCAGGAAGATAATTTTTCAAATTACCCCTTTTTCAACCGTTTTTCCGCCCTTTTTCAGGCGTTTTTCCCGGGAATCGCCCGCTTTTTGGAAGCCCGTTTCGGAGTTTTTCGCAAAAACATGGGATTTTTCGATGGGAATCGCCCCCCCTTCCCCACCCCTCCGGCACCTGAGCTTGTCGAAGGTGCCCGCGGCAGAGGCGGAAGATACGGAAGAACACCTCAGGCGATGTCGCGGAAGAGAAAATGGAACGAATTCATTCGAAGCAGAAACACAACAAAAACACAACTATATTTTATATACATTCTCACAAAAAAATCCACTCCCATTTTATGAGAGTGAAAAGTTGTATTTTTGCAGCGTTAAAAAGAGAATCATCATGAGAAAGTCATCCACTCCCTATCTGTTCAAGTGTTACGTATGGTTTGTGAACACGATTGCCAACGGTCCCGTCTCGCGCGAAGCGATTGATGAAAAGTGGGCCCGTGCCTCCGTCAACGACTACGAAACGGACGCCATTCCCGAGAGCACTTTCCACCGCTGGCGCAACACGGTGGAGGAGCTTTTCGACATTGAAATCCTGTGCAACGAGCAGGGTGAGTACTACATTGAGGATGCCAGCCAATTCCGTCGGGCAGACCTGCGCGGGCGGATGCTCAATCTGCTTTCGGTCAATAACTTGTTGAAGGATTGCCATGATTTGCGCAAGCAGATCATCTTTGAACCGGTGGCCCCCGGCGAGGAGTATCTGCCGGCGATTATCGAGTGCCTGCGCGACAAGCGCGTGCTGCAGGTGTCGTACCAGAACTTCATCCAGGAGGAGCCGTGTACTCATTCCGTTGAGTCCTACTGTCTGAAAATGTACCGCCAGCGTTGGTATCTCATCGCCTATTCGCGCGAACGCAAGGGTATTCGCCATTTTGCCCTTGACCGTGTGGTGGCCGTCCAGCCGACGCAGGACCCCTACACTCTTCCCAAGGACTTCGACGCGGAGGAGTATTTCAAAAATGTCTGCGGCGTTACGATCCTGAAAGACAAGCCCGAAGAAATCATCGTCTTGGTCAATGAGCCACAGGTGGAGTATATCCGCACGCTGCCGTTGCACCCTTCGCAAAAGGAGATAGAAACCCACGAGTACCATTCGATATTTTCCTATTATCTCATTCCCAATGAGGAGTTTATGCGCGAGTTGCGTGCCTGCGGCATCTCTGTGTTGGTGAAGTCGCCCAACTGGCTTTGCCAAGAGCTCCGTGCGGATTACAAACTCCTTTATAATGGTTATGAAGAAATCTGTTCCAAATAATTAAAACTTGATCATTATGTGTGCGAATCATCCCAAAGTAAAGACTCCCAGGCACATCACGCATCTGTCGAAATGCGAGGTGTTTGTATTTGGCAGCAATCTTGCTGGACATCATCGCGGCGGCGCCGCCCGGATGGCGCACGAACTCTTTGGCGCGGAATGGGGCGTGGGCTCAGGTCCCACCGGACAGTGCTACGCCATTCCCACCATGCAGGGCGGCATCGAGACGATTCGTCCCTACGTGGATGAATTCATTGAGTATGCCAAAGCGCACCCGATGAACCGCTTTCTGGTCACCCGCGTCGGCTGCGGCATTGCGGGGTTCACCGACAAGCAGATGGCCCCGTTGTTTTACGATGCTTTGCTCATCCCCAACATCACGCTGCCTAGAGAGTGGATGTTGGAATCCATTGACCATAGCATTGCTTATGAGGAAGAAATCAATAAAGTGAAGGAATCGTTGCGGATAAAGGCGCCCAAAGTACTTACGGTTGAGATTTTGCAGGAGCTTTGCGACCAGTGCCGGTACATGATAGGCGCAAGCATCAAAAATTATCTGCCCAGCATACACATCCGCTATGTTGATGATAAAGAGAACTTTGGCTACACCTACTTCGGAAATTTCTTTTTCTACAATAATAATTTATATGTATTTGATGATGAGGAGGAATACAAAGACCAGCACGATGCAGAAGCGGTTTTGGCCACCTTTGAGGACGAATGCGAGGGGCGCGGCTATGCACACAGGGTGATTTTCGCCGGCGTGCAAACTCCGTACAAGGATGTGCGTGGCGACTACATCTACACCGGCGATGCGGTGATGACCGACGGGTTGGGACTGAACAAGGAATACATTAACGGCGTACGTCCGCTGGACTTTTATGGTGATTACGGCTTCATGTTGGACAACCACAGTCTGCTGTTCCGGGAATGCAAGAAACTGGTGCGGGTGGGCACGGTGTTTTACAACCTGTCGTGGGAGGAGGAGGACATGCTGCACATTCTGGAGGACCGCAGCCGTGAGATGCATCCTTTGTATGGCGGCGGCCCGACTGGAGAAGAAAACCTCCGTCACGTGCGCTTCACCCCGAATTTCTTCACCAACGAGTTCCATTACTATGCCATGGAGATACTCAGGGGTGAGGATTTTGAGTGGAGGAAATGAGGAAAGAATAATCTGCTTCGTCGCGACCCCGAACAGAAATCCAAGTGGGTGACAATTTGTCCCCTATTCAATAGAAAATTTTGTAGCTTTGTCATCTGCTAATAATTGCATTGCAAGATTGTTAAACATTTCATTTTTAATAAATTAAATAATAAAATCATGAGCACAAATTCAATCATCAGCATACAAGAACTGCTGAAAGGAAGAGGAAGAAATAAAGAATTTGACCAAGCCGACCCGAAACGGATAAAGTTTTTTAATCATAGTGGGGTGGTAGGGAATAGTATTATTAGCAATGATTATGACGGTTGCCCCATTTACAAATTATATCGCGAAAACTATGCTAAATTTTTAGAATGTCAAAGTGAACAATATCCAAAAACTATGAAGAACACTGATTTTATAGTTGTTTTTCTATCAGAAGAGAATTGTGAATCTCGCTTTATTGGAGTGTTCAAGAACTGCGGTGAATTACACCCAACCCCAAATGGAGGAATTTTCTATGACTTGAAAGAAATCAGTGGTTTTGAAATACTGAAAGAAAGGGTAGTGATTCATTACGGGATAGGTCGACAAAGATTTGATCAAGGATGGCATAACATAAAGGAAGTTATACGCATTGAGCAAAAAACAAACGATAGTGAAGTTCCTGTCTTTAAACGATATGAAGATGTTGTATTGTCTTATAAACAATTAAATACTGTAGTTAAAGATAAAGAATGGCAATCAAAGCTCAATTGTCTCAATTGCGTGTACGTGATTCTAGATAAGAAAAATGGCAAGCAATATGTAGGTGTAACTTATAAAGATGTGAATACAAGTAAAAAAAATGGTATTCTTAACCGATGGACGGAATATGCTGATTCTGGTCATGGGAACAACAAAAAAATAGTTGAATTGATAAAAAAAGAAGGTATTGCTTACGCTGAAAAGAATTTCCAATGGTCAATACTTGAGACGCTTCCACTAAATGTGACACAGAAAGTTGCTATTGATAGGGAGACATTGTATAAGGAAAAGCTTGGCACGAGAGAGCATGGGTATAATGAGAATTAGAAACCAAAGAATTACAAAGTTCTAATCAACCGCATACCAGCCTGTAGTGAATTAAAATCTCAAAATTCATTTTACGTCACATTAAAATAAATTTGTATCTTTGTAGCTGATATTATTAGACCCAATGTTGCATTTATAACTTGAATTCAGCAATCCATGTATGAAACGTATCGTAATTCTGTGTTTGTTGTTGCTGTCTGTGCTGTCTCTCAGCGCGCAGAAATTATATAGGTTCTATGGCTGCAAAACCGACGACGGCTGGGCGGAGACTCCGATGCTGCGCAAGACGGTTGTTTTTTTCAAAAATGAGCTTTCCTGTGACAGGATTATGATGTATGTCACTTCGCTGGGCTACCACGAGGTGTATGTGAACGGCGTAAAAGTGGGAGATTGTGTGCTGCAACCCGCTGTGTCGCAACTCGATAAACGTTCGTTGGAAGTCCAATATGAGATTACCCCCTATCTGCATAAAGGGGAGAATGAAATCATGCTATGGCTCGGACAGGGATGGGGACGTGTGTATGGCACGCCGGCAGTGGTTTCAGCATGGGGTTATTCAGAAAAAAAAGAGAATGGTGTTTCCAAGGCACTTGGGTCTCATTTCTTCAGTATCGACAGCACGTGGGAGGCATCGCCGAGCGGTTATAGCTACACCGGCAGCTGGCAGCCGCTGCAGTTCGGCGGCGAGCGGTTCGATGCCCGCGTGCAGCCCGACTGGCGTCCCGCCACCCGCTTCGATCCCAAGGACATGACGGTCACAACGCAGAAGTTCAAGGGCAACCGCATCCTTGACACGCTCGCGCCCGTGGCCGTCGAACGGCAGGAAGACCGCTCGCTGCTCCTCGACTTCGGCCGCGTGGTGACGGGCTGGTTCCAAGCCGACTTCCCCGCACTTCCCGCAGGCACCGAGGTGACAATGGAGTACCTCGACCACAAGGAAGCCGTGCCGCCCCACACCGAAAGCGACCTCTACGTTGCACGGGGCAGCGGCGAAGAGCGTTTCTCCAACCGTTTCCACTACCACGCCTTCCGTTACGTGCGTATCACCGGCGCGGACATCCTCGCGGCGCGGGCACTGCCCATCAGCGCCCTCGACCCTGCCGAAGCCGCCACCTTCGAGTGCTCCGACCCGCGTCTCAACGCCATCCACAACCTCATCCAATATACCCTGCAGTGCCTGACCCTCAGCGGCTACATGGTGGACTGCCCGCACCTTGAGCGCATGGGCTACGGCGGCGACGGCAACTCCTCCACGATGACGTTGCAGACGATGTACGACGTGCGCGACACCTACCGCAACTGGCTTCAGGCGTGGGGCGACGCGATGGAACCCGATGGCGAACTGCCCTACGTGGCCCCTGCCTTCCGCACCGGCGGCGGTCCCTACTGGAGCGGCTTTATCGTGAAGGCCCCGTGGCGCACCCACCTCAACTACGGCAGCGATGAACTGGTTTTCAAATACTACAACCCAATGAAACAATGGCTGCACTTCATCGAAGAGCGATGCGAGGACGAGATTTTGCAGCCCTGGCCCGACAACGAGCGGCACACATGGTTCCTCGGCGACTGGCTCGCGCCCAAAGGCGTGGACGTGCAGGGCGAGTCGGTGCTGCATGTCACCAGTTGTTTCCTCAGCGAGTGCCTTGGCGACATGGTGCGGATGGCCCGGATGTGGGGACGCAAGGATGACGAACAGGAGTTCTCCGAGTGGCGCGGCCGGCTCAATGCCGCCATCCACCGCCATTTCTACCACCCCGAAACGCACACCTACGCCAACGGAACCCCGTTGGACCAGTGTTACGCCCTGCTGATGAACATCCCGCCCGACAGTGCCACCGCCGCACGGGTGAAGGCGCAACTGCTGGCCGATTGCTACGGCAAGTACAAAGCCCACTTTGCGGTGGGACTGGTCGGGGTGCCCGTCTTCACCGAATGGTGCATCCGCGAGCGGCAGACCGACCTGATGGCCACGCTGCTGCGCCAACCCGACTACCCCGGCTATCTGTACATGATCGACAACGGCGCGACCACCACGTGGGAGTCGTGGAACGGCGAGCGCAGCCGCGTACACAACTGTTACAACGGCGTGGGAATCTGGTTCTATCAGGCCTTGGCGGGACTCCGCCCTGATCCCGAGCACCCCGGCTACGAACACTTCTTCGTTGACCCGCAGCCGTGCGAAGGGGTGGAGTGGGTGCGTGTCACCAAGTCCACGCGCTACGGCGCCATCCGCATTGAAATCAACGGAAAAATACTGAAACTGACAGTTCCCGAGGGAACCACCGCCACTGTTTTTCCCGGCACGGAACGTGAACGGACGGTGTCGGCAGGGGAGTGGGAACTGTGAAGGTGATGAAAACAAAACCTTTATTGCTATATGAAACTACTGCGTGAAATGATCGGTTATGTATTGGGCGGCGTGCTCTTTGTGGCCTTGATGCCGACGGTGATGTGGCTGGCTTCCGGGATGCCGGAGCTGGAGCACATCGGTGCCGCGAGGGCCTCCATCACCGGCCTGCTGATGCTGGGCGGACTGTCGCTGAGCGTGTGGACCATCGTCTATATGAAGCGGCGCGGCAAGGGCAACCCGATGGACGCTTTCGGTCATGAGGTGGCGCCCCGCACGCAGCACCTGATGACCGACGGTCCCTACCGCCTCAACCGCAACCCGATGCTCACCGGCACCCTCACCTACCTCGCCGGCGCCGTCGTGTGGCTGTGGACATGGCAGGCCGCGCTCGTGTGGGTGCTCTTCTTCGCCATCATGCTGGTGCAGGTCATCAGCGAGGAACGCCGCCTCCGCCGCGACTTCGGCGAGGAGTACGAGGCGTACTGCCGGCGGACGAGGAGGTTTTGAAATTCTCCCGCAGATCTCGTAGATGGTCGGGGATAATACCATTGCGATAACACACACATCCATTATTTGTGACTGTTCTGCAATAAAGGAAGTTATTCATCCTTTTTGCGTGCCAAAGGCACGCCATCCCAGTAACTCCACACAAACGAACATAGTGAGTGCAGTGTGGAGTGAGCAACAGCGCTGGTAATCAGCGTGTCAGAGACACGCTACGGATGAAAACAGGGCAACATCAGCCTTCGTGCTCCAGTTCATGTGCCATCTAAGCGATGGCAGCCAGGCGGTGGGATTCCTCCGAAATGAGGCCTACATCATCTTCTCCGGACTGGTTTACAACCTCATCAGACACGAACAAATCAAACGATTGGGTATGAATTGAATTTTATAACACACTGAATACCAATATATTACCCCCCCCCGATAAATCTCAAAAAAATATCGCTAAATTGTTGGAAATGAGAAAATAATATGTAACTTTGCAGCGTCAGCTTTTCAGTCTTTGTATAACGGACTTCGCAAGGTCTGGGGAGTTGGCAAAAAAAGAGTAAAAATAGAAGTCCCCATTAATTTGCAACATTAATACCTTACTGTTATGAAAAAAATCACACTTATAATCTTGGGGATTATTTTAATGACTACCATATCCTCTTGTGATAAAGAGTCTTCGCGCAGCCACACCTACGAAATTATGAAAGATGCGGTTACCGATATTGATGGCAACCACTACGATGCCGTACAGATTGGTGAGCAAATCTGGATGATACAAAATTTGCGAACCACCCGCTTCGCCGATGGAACGGAAATACCTTTGTCCACAGAGCCCACGGTTTATTTTGGCTCCAATTGGCCAGTAGGTACCCCTTACCGCTGGGCACCCAATGACGATGCTATGAATGCCGACAAATTCGGATGGTTATACAATTGGGATGCTGTGGTTCGTGGCGATGAGGGAAGTCAGCAAAATCCGAGCGGTTTGCAAGGCATTTGTCCTGACGGATGGCACGTTCCGAGTGATGCAGAATGGACGGAGCTTACCGATTACGTGAGTAGCGACCGTAAAATGCGAAGTAGTCCGAGAGCCGAATCTGCTATCGCGCAGGCAATGGCTGCCCAAACAGACTGGGAACAGGGAACAGACAAGGGCGATGTAGGATACGATCTGTCAAAAAACAATGCTACTGGATTCTCTGCATTGCCCGCTGGAATTGCAGGGTTTACATTTCATACATTTGGCAACAGCGGATATTTCTGGACCTCCACAAAAGGCGGATACTACCAACAGGCATATATCCGTTGTTTTCAGAGCGCTAACAACGACGTATTCAGAACCTCATGGAGTACAGAGGAAGGCTTGTCTGTCCGGTGTGTGAAAGACTGATCATCATACTTTCTCGCTTTTAAGTAAAGACAATGCCACTGAAATTGGTGCAATAAATTAGGCAAAAACCATCACACCAAATGGTTTATAAGTCTGACGGCGGCAT
>JAEEKX010000028.1 GCA_016288655.1 Bacteroidales bacterium | reverse complement strand
CTGATTGTAAGATTTAAATGTTATTTTTGCCATTGCCTTGATGTTTTGTTTGTTTTTGTGATTTGGCGATACAAAAATACAAAAAAATCATCAAATGGCAATGGTTATTTGTCTGAAAAACAGATAAATAACCATTTTTTTTGTCAGAAAAATATTGAAATGGAATGTCGGAAGCAACTTTGCGAAAAATGCAAAAAGAAAGAGGATGACTACTTTTTAGTCACCCTCCCGTTAATTTCGGACGCACGCGGTGATTCGGATTCGGACGCACGCGGTGCGTCCCTACAGGAATTTGGGGGCGGTAATTCGTGGGGTCAAATCCGCTGTCACACGTTTCACACGGGAAAACCAAATTCCCATTTCATGGCAACCGCGGTATCACGACCGCATCATATGCAACCCAAATGAAATGAACAGTCGGGGCAGAAATTTCATTTGGCGATTTCTATAATTAATCTTATTTTTGCACCTCGATTCTTTCGTCATGCAAAAACGGGAACGTAGAATAAGGAACATCACCCTTTGGGGCTCTTTCGTGAACATCCTGCTCACCGCGGGCAAGATCTGCGCCGGCGTGTTCGGTAAGAGCGCAGCCATGATCGCCGACGGCGTCCACTCGCTGTCAGACCTCTTCAGCGATTTCGTGGTCCTCATCTTCTCCCATTGGGCCTCCAAGGATACGGACAGGAGCCACCCCTTCGGGCATGGCAAGTTCGAGACTTTGGGCACGCTGATCGTCAGCATCCTGCTCATCGCCGTGGGCGGCAACCTGCTGGCCAATGGCGTGCACTCTGTCATGGACTTCTTCCACGGCAAGACGATCCCGCGTCCCGGTGCCATCGCCCTTGTGGCCGCCGCCGTCTCCATCGCGGCCAAGGAGATCCTCTTCCGGGCCACCATGAAGGTCGCCAAGGAGGTCGATAGCCCCGTCACCAAGGCCAACGCCTGGCACCACCGCAGCGACGCCCTCTCGTCAGTCGGTGCCTTCGTGGGCATCGGCGGCGCTTACCTGCTGGGCAGTCGGTGGACGGTCCTCGACCCGCTGGTCTCCTGCGGCATCAGCATCGCCATCATCGTCTTCGGTGTCAAAATGTCGATACCGGCATTGTCGGAACTGCTTGAATCATCTCTGCCAGAGGATGTTGAAAAGGAAATCGTCCAAACGGCGATGTCGGTGGAGGGGGTGAAGGACATCCACAACCTCAAGACCCGAAAGAACGGCATCGCCTACATCATCGATGCTCATGTCGTGGTGGATCCGCAGATGAGTGTGTTCGATGCCCACGAGATCGCCACCCAGATCGAAGACCATCTTTACGAAAAATATGGCCATGAGACCCAAATCAGCATCCACATCGAGCCGGATGCCGGTTCAAGATAACACGCTATTCCACAATGAACTTGGCCGTTTTCAGGCCTGATCCCCATTCGATTTGCAGAAAGTAGAGCCCTTGCTCTAATCCGGTAACGGAAATGGATCCGCAGGTGCTTCCCGTTGCCACCACCTGTCCCAAGACATTGATGATGGAATACTCCACCTGTTCATCGGGAACACTTTTCAGGTAGATGATGTCGGAAGCCGGATTGGGATAGATCTCAAGTGTCTTTGGGGAGTTGTTAAATGCTTCTGGAACAGCCGAATGAACCGCGGGGATGAGGTTCATGATAATGCCTTCCAACTGGGTCATGCCATAATAGAAATCGGGGTCGGGAATGTCGTACCAGTCGTCCATATAGCCGCCGTAGCCGAAGTTGAGGTGGAACTTGCCGTCGCTTTCGCGGTAGCCATCGACAACGACGTTGTGACCGGCCGTGGCGTCAGGGGTCTCCACGGCCAGATGGGCGGGATAGCCGGCCTGCAAATTGCTGATCAACAGGGCATACATGGCGGAATCCGGCTCGCGAAGCAACATGCAGTCGGAGAAGCCGAATCGCTGGTAGGCCTCATATGCCTGATCCACGGAGAATGTGCCGGATCCTTGCGCGGAATAGACCTGCTTCATTGCCGTGCCGCACGCAAAAATGAGCGCGGCGGCCAACGGGTCGGATAGCTCCTCGCCACGCTGGAAAAAAGCATCCACGGAATCCAACATCACATTCAACTGCGGAAACGACGGGAATTGCAGCTCTTCCCAATCGTCATCGATGGAGAAATTACGTCCGGCGTAGATGTGCATATAGTCGTCGTCATCTGAAAAGCGGGTGGATTGTGTCGTTTGCAAATAGTTGATGATCTGTCCCATGGCAACGGCAGGACATCCGGCATAACTGTAGGAGTAGTCATTTACGGGATCCCTTGGACAAAGCATATTGTATGGGGGATCTTGTGTCCAGTGGGTGCTGAGCAATATCTCCTGCGACCAGCCGGTCATGGTGCAAAATAGAAGCAATAAGGAAATGAATCTTGACATTTTGCTCTGTTTTAATTCGATTTTATGACAACTCCAACATCTTGAGAATCGGTCGCTTGGCCGCCTCGATGGTCTCCGCGTCCATCAACAGCTCGGGCTTCTCGTCCCTCAGCGCCTGGTATATGTTCTCCAAGTTGTTCATCTTCATGGTCCTGCAAATGCACTCGCTGTCGCCGGAGAAGAATCGCTTGCCCGGATTCTGCTTCTGCATCTCGTGCAGAATCCCGCTTTCAGTGATGACGATGAACTCCGGGGCAGGGGAGGAGGCGACGTATTTCAGCATCGCTGCTGTGGAGCCGATGAAGTCGGCGCATTCTAACACCTCGCGACGGCACTCGGGGTGCGCGATCGTCAGCGCTTCCGGATGCGCCTGCTTCAACTGCGCGACCTTCGCCGCCGACCAGCGGGCGTGTACGCAACAGTCACCGTGCCACAACTCCATCTCGCGGCCCGTCTGCCGGTTGATGTAGTCGCCCAAGTTGCGGTCGGGCACGAACACGATCTTCTCATCCTTCGGTAGGGAGTCCACGATTCGCAACGCATTGCCCGAGGTGACGATGATGTCGGCCATGGTCTTCACCTTCGCCGTGCAGTTGATATAGGCAAGTATCTTATAGCCAGGATAATCCTTCATGAACTCCGCCAACTCGTCGGGGTCGCAGCCGTCGGCTAACGAACACCCCGCCGCCATGTCGGGCACCAACACTTTCTTGCTGGGATTCAGTATCTTGGCCGTTTCTGCCATGAAATGCACACCGGCAAATAGGATGATGTCGGCCTCCGTCTGCGCTGCCTTCTGCGACAAGCCCAGACTATCGCCCACGAAATCAGCCACTTCCTGCACTTCGGGAAGCGTGTAGTAGTGCGCCAAGATGATGGCGTTTTTTGTTTTTTTTAACGCGATGACGTCCTCTTTCGTTACCATGGTCGTTCTGTTTTTGATGCTGCAAAATTACTATTTTTATGTGAAAATTGAATCCTTTTTCACTTTTTTTGACCTACTTGCGATAATCTTCGTAATTTTGCATCGAATAATCTGTCATGGAAGCCCGTCCGCTCTACATCTTCAACCCCGACCACGACCTGGCACTCGCCCACGGCACCAACCATTACGTGCCGCCTGCTTCCGCCGTGGAGTTCGCCCGCGACTGCGCCGCCCTGCCCGCCTGGTTTGCCCGCGACAACGTCGTCTATCTGCCCAATCTGCACCTGCCTTCCACTTTTTTATGTGACCTGCAACGATTTGTTAATAAAACTCAATTTGTTGATAATCAGGGAATAAAAGAAATGGGTTGCTGCCCCAAACCCTGGGGATGGAACCATAATTTGGCACAGTGGCTGCTCAAGCAGAACGCCCCCCCGCACATCCTCCCTTGCACCGAAACACTCGCCCGAATCCGCGACCTATCACACCGCCGCACTGCCATCCACGCTTTGCAGTACCTTCATCAAAATGTCGCTGACCCACAACTGCTGCCGTCGCCCGCCACCGAATTGACCACCCCCGCCGACGTGGAGGCCTACGTCCATGCCTGCGGTGATGTCATGCTCAAAATGCCCTGGTCGGGCAGCGGTCGCGGACTGCGCCACGTCGTCGGCGCCCTCACCCCGCACCAACGCGGCTGGGCCAACCAGTCCATTCGAAAAAGCGGCTGCGTGATAGGGGAGAGGTATCTTCTTAATGTTCAGGATTTTGCCATGGAATTTTACTGCCGCGATGGTCATGTTGACTACTGCGGTATCTCCATCTTTACCACCCACAACGGCATCTATCAAGAGAATTTGATGATGCCAGAAAATGGCAAAGTGGAATGGCTTTCCCGCAATGTGGATGTTTCGCTTTTAGATGAATATCGCATTGGTATCGAAGATTTTATACGCAATAATGTTGCGCCTTGCTATTCCGGACCGGTCGGTGTGGATATGCTCGTCTATCGTCATGAAGGCGGCTGTCGCATCCACCCCGCCGTGGAGTTGAATGTCCGGATGACAATGGGGCTCGCTTCGCAGCTTTTTTACTGCCACTTCTGCGCTCCTGACGCCCGTGGGCGTTGGCGACTGCGCTATAATCCGGCAGAGTCCGGCCTGTGGAAAGAACATGTCGAACTCACGGAAAAGTATCCGATGGTGCTGTCAGAAGGAAGGTTGGTGTCTGGTTATCTGTCGCTTACGCCCGTTACTGAGCGCACCCGCTATGCGGTTCAGGTGCTGTTGGGGTAGCCGCCTCGGCCGCTCGACGGTCATGCTGCCAAAGTTGGAAACTGTTGTACAGGTTCTGCCAGATCGAGTAGGTCGCTGGGAAGATGGAGGCGAGCGGCTGCAGGTACATGCCCGACATCCAGATGGCGAGCGCTGTGTTGCGCTGTCCTAACCCTTGCCCGCCGGCGATGCGGTCGCCGTAGCGCTTCCCGATGAGATGCCCGCAGCCGAACTGTACTGCGCAACCGATGAGCGACGCCACTGCCAGCCAGGCGATGCTCCGCCAGTGACCGCTGCCATGCAGGAAGATGAAGTCGATGGCCTGTCCGATGGTGATCATCAGCGCGACGCCCCAGAGGTAGAACGACCACCCCTTGCGTTTGGCAATGACCGCGTTGACTCTGGGGGCGACCAACTGCAACACGATGATAATCAGCAGGGGAAGCACAATCGTCGGACCTATTTTCGACAAAACCAGCAGGAAAGAGTCCCAAAACGGCATTTCGACGTTGGTGCCGATGAAGGAGAAGTAGATGGGCGCCAAGATGGCAATGCCGAAGTTGCCCACTAAACTGTAGGCGGTGATGGTGGCACGGTTGGCGCCCAACATGCAGGCGATCACCACCACCGAGGCCGCCACCGGACTGAGCACGCCGACCATCACCCCTTGCGCCAACAACTCGTCCCACATCCGCAGCAGAAAGTACAATCCCAAACTGACGACGGCCTGGAACAGCAGCATCCAGCCGTGCATGGGCGAAAACCGCAGTTTCTTGATCTCCGTGGCACTGAAGTTGAGCAGCAGGATGAGGAAAATGAGGAACGGCACGGCCGGTTTGGCCATCGCTAACCAATGGTGGCAGAACAACCCCGCCACAATGGCGATGGGAAGAATGAGACTACGGAATTTCTGCATCTCTCACTATGCTAAAAAATGGTCAGAGCTCGGCATTTTGGGACGCCTCCAGTTCATTCTTAACACTTACCCTCAGATAAGAAATCATCGACTTTTCCTCCAACCACTTTTTCTCGTAAAAAGTCTGTATTTCAGTGAGAAACGGCCTTTGGGGTTCTGCATAGACATCTTCGATTTGGTCGAGAATCTGCCAATTATTTGCAGATGCGGTCTCTATTAAATATTCGTAGAGAAGGCGACTGTCTGTCTTGAGGTGCAGGATGCCCGGGTTGCCCCAAACCTTGCAGTAGCGTTCCACGAAATTGGGGGAGACGAGCCGACGGCGGGCCTTCTTGGGCTGCGGATCGGGGAAGGTGACCCAGATCTCGGACACCTCGCCGGGGCCGAAATAGCGTTCGATGTCATCCACCTGTCCGCGGATGAAGGCGACGTTGGGCAGCCCCTCGATGGTGGCGTCTTTGCAGCCGCGCCAAAGGCGGGCGCCCTTGCGGTCGATGCCGATGAAGTTGCAGTCGGGAAACTGCCGCGCCATGGACACGGTGTATTCGCCGCGCCCGCAGCCCACCTCCAGTACGATGGGATGGTCGTTGTGGAAATAGTCGGCGTGCCACCGCCCTTTCAACGGAAAGGCGTCGTTGCGCACGTCGTAGTTCTGGTGCTGAAACAGGTTGGTGAAGGTCTCGTTCTCTGCAAAACGTTGTAGTTTGTGTTTGGGCATGCGCTATGATTGTTGGTTGACTTCTACGAATTTGGCATATTTGCCGTTGAGGGCCATGAGTTCGTCGTGCGTCCCCTGCTCGGCCACGCGGCCGGCGTCGAGCACGATGATGTTGTCGGCGTGGCGGATGGTGGACAGCCGGTGGGCGATGACCAAGGTGGTGCGGTTCTGCATCACGCGGTCGAGGGCCTCCTGCACCAGCCGTTCCGACTCGGTGTCCATGGCGGAGGTGGCCTCGTCGAGGATCAGAAGGGGCGTGTTGCGCAGCACGGCGCGTGCGATGCTGAGCCGTTGCCGCTGACCGCCCGAAAGCGTCAGCCCGCGGTCGCCGATGTTGGTGGAGAGCCCGTCAGGCAGTTGCTCGATGAACTCGGCCGCGTTGGCCGCCCGCGCCGCTACCCAGATCTGCTCCTCCGTGTAGTCGCCGCTGCCGAAGGCGATGTTGTTCGCCACCGTGTCGTTGAAAAGCACAACATCTTGTGACACAATGGAAAAGAGCGACCTCAGCGAGTCGATGTCAAGTTGACGCAGGTCGGTGCCGTCGAGGCGGATGGCTCCGGCGGTGACGTCGTAAAAGCGCGGCAGCAGGTCCGCCAGCGTGGTCTTGCCCGCACCCGACGCGCCCACAACCGCCACCATTTTCCCCTTCGGAATCTCTATGTTGATCTCTTTCAACACCTCGGTCTCCGTGTAGGAGAACGAGACGTGGTCGAAGACGATGCTGCTGTCGAAAGACTTGACCTTCACGGGATTGTCGCAGTTCTTGGGAAGCTCTTCCGCATCCAGCACCTCGTAAATCCGGTCGAGGGCCGCCATGCCGCGGTGGTACCCCGCCATCGCCGTGCCCACGTTCTTCGCGGGATTGACGATCATGGCGAACAGGGCAATGTAGGTGATGAACAGCGGGGCCGTGAGCGTGGCGTCGCCACCCAAGACCAAAGAACCGCCAAAGACCAAGATGATCATCACCGCCGTCACCCCGAGAAATTCACTCATCGGCGACGCCAAGTCGGCACGGCGCATCAAATGCCGGTGCGTATCGGTAAAACTCTTGTTGTGACGGTCGAAAACCCCTTCCGCGTGCGCCTGCGCGTTGAATCCCTTGATGACCCGCAGCCCCGCCAACGTCTCCTCCACATGCGACAACATCACGCCCTGCAACTCCTTCATCTCTTTGTTTTTCTTTCTTAATTTTCTGCTAATCAAAGAGATGAAGAATCCCGCAATGGGCAGCAATATCAGGGAGAACAGCGTGAGCCGCGTGCTGATGGTGAAAAGCGCGGCTACATAAATGATGATGGTGAGCAGAGCGGTCAGCAGGGTCTGAAATGCACTCAACACCGTGAATTCGATCTCCTGCGTGTCGTTCACCGCCCGCGAGATGAAGTCGCCCTTCTTCTGATGGGTGAAAAACGATAACGGAAGCAGCAACACCTTGTGGTACATGCGGTTGCGGAGTTGCCGGATGACATCGCTGCGCACGGGCGCCAGCAGCCACTGGGTGAGGATCGTAAAGAGATTCTTCAGAAAAAAAAGCACGACCACGAAGATGATGATCGCCATCAATGAGTGCTGGGGCTGGCTGACATCCACAAAAAGCCCCATCACCTTCATCAACTGCGTGCCAATGGCACTCAGCCCGTCGATATGCCCCTGGAAAATCAACTTCATCAGTGGCTCAATGAGCAGCATCGTGGTGATGGACAGAAGGATGGACAGCAAGTTGACAACCACAATAAGCGCCAATTTCCATCGGTAGGGGCGGATAATGGAAAGGAATTTATGGCGACGCATGGGATTGGGAAGTCTTAAAAAAAAAGTCGGGGTGACAAGACTCGAACTTGCGGCCTCTACGTCCCGAACGTAGCGCGCTACCAACTGCGCCACACCCCGTGCTTTTTGTGGCTGCAAAATTACGATTTTTTTTGATACGCTGTCGCCTTTCAAAGAAAAAAATCTATTTTTGCAAGTCTATTAGAATGAACAAAATAGCGGGGGTGAGTTGTTATATAGATAGTTTATGGGAACAGAAATTGTGTTTTGATGGAAGAAAAAAGGAAAAAATCTACGAAGAAGTTTCTGGAGAAACCGCAATATCCGGGAGGTCGCAAGGCATTGGACGTCTTTGTCTCTGCGCACCTTCAGTATCCGGAAGATGCTATGAAACAGCGGATTGAGGGCATCGTGACCGTTGCTTTCCAAGTGAACGACGACGGAAGGGTGGAGAGTGCTTCCATCCTCAAGAGTCTGTGCCCTTCGTGCGATGAGGAGGCGCTTCGGATCGTTCGGATGCTGCGTTATGGACAGGCACGGAACCGCGGCGTCCGCCTGAAAGCCAACTGCAAGTTGCATGTGCGCTTCTCTTTGGCTCCGACTCCTCCGCAAACGACTATCACATATACAGTTACACCTTCCAAAACGAAGTCCGCCCCCAAGCCGAAGGCATCCGGCTACTCAGTCAGTATTGTCTTGCCGGAAGTGCATGAATGACCTCGTGCTTCCTGATGCTATCGCAACCCTTGGGCACGTTCGATAAGCGTCTCCGCATCGTCCGCCGTGGGCGTCTCCGACAGCGTGCAGACGATGATGCCCTCGTTTCCGGTTATCGGTTGCAGGCGCTTGAGCACGTACCCGTGCGCCTCGAACTCCTGCCGGAGCACGTCGTTCTCGATGACGATGACATCGTAGTCGGCGGCAAGGACCTTGCGCACTATCTTCTCATCGGTGTTCAGCACGATATATCCACGCCGCTGCATTTGAATGAAACAGGAACTTTTCGGGTAGGCGAAAAGCGCCACCACCTTGGCGTCGCGCGAGATCCCCGCTTGGTCGAGCAATTTGTCCGACCCTAAGAAATGCTCGTAGCAACGCAGTGCCGGGTCGAACGGCTCCCGTCGAAGTTGCTGCATCTGCACGGCCTCTTTCCCCATGATAATCAATAAAATAGCCAATAGCAAAGCGCCGACAAGCCCGGAGCGGATGCGCTTCGCAGCCGGCAGTTGGGCCAACGACAGCACTAACAGGAGAATGAATGGAAGGAACAGACTGTCGAGAAAGTAGTAGTCGTGGTTGCTGAATTGCCGTAGCATGGCGACAACATACAGGATGGCTCCGAGGAAGTAGATGCTCAAAAACCACCAGAGAGAGAGTCTAGAAGTGCTTGCAATACAATCTTTTGCAGGGGAATGACGCCCTTTTGCCGCACGTATGACAGCTGCGATGGCCGCCGCCGTCACCGCGGCCAACACCAACCAGTGCTGTATCCGCTGGAAATAGTGGAACATCCATCGCTCCCGCACGTTCTCATAAACGTAACGCGCATCGTCCATGTCCCTGGCCGGCAACAATCTTCCCAAAAACATTGAGCCGTATTCCGCTTGCAAGTGTCTGTTCCACAGGTAGAAACCGATATAACAGGCGAACGACACCCCCACGGTAACCACTTTGTCACGCCAACCGCTTTCCCCGCGGAACATCCTCAACACCTCAAAACAACATACGGCCACCAACGGGACCACCTGCGGCATGCGTATCATCGCCGCCAAGGTGAGACAGGCGAATCCGACATGGAAATAGCCCGCTTCCCCTTTCCGGACATACGAAAAATAGCCCCAGAGTCCGATGATGACAAAGGTGAGCGAGGGTATCGAGGGGATGAAGCCGCTGAAATAGTATGCGTAGGACGGGGTGGTCATTGCAATGCCCACCACGCCCGTCGATTTTATCCAATCGTCTGTCAATAAGAATGTTAGTTTGTAAAGAAAAAACATTCCGACCATGCCGACGAAGCATGTCCAGATACGGAAGACCCAAGGGGATGTGGTTCCGAACAACTGCATCAACAGCGCCACTACGTACTCGTGTACGGGAAAGTCCGCCGAGGTGATGGGCGACCCCCACACCCCGTCGTCCTGCTTGTTGTAAAGCATCGTCTGGGGGTGGAAGAAGTCGAAGCCGTTGTCCACGTATCCTAAGGAGATGGAATACCAGTCGGATTGCGCCCAAGCATGGATGTATAAAGGAAATTCGTTCAGATACTTGGCGTGAATGAAGGCCCCAAAAAGCAGAATCACGAGGATCGCCACCATCCAGCCGCGCTTGTTGATCTTTTCGTACATCTTTTCCATGTTCTGTAATGGATTATTGTCCCACGGTGACCACGCTGAAATCCTCCTCGCGCAGCCACTGGTTGGCCAGACGTTGCACGTCGTCGGCCGTAATCGCTCCGATGGTTTCGTAATATTGGATGAAACGCTGTTCATCGCAGCCGATCTCGTGCCAGCCAATGTATGAGCGCATCAGTTGCACGGATCCGTCAATACCTCTCAATGCACTTCCATACAGGAAGTTGCGTACTTCGTCCATCTCTTCTTTGCCGACTGGCTCCTCCCGCAGACGCCTCATCTCATCGAAACAGGCCTGGATGGCCGCCTCGCACTTGTCGTTGTTGACCTCGCTCGCAATCTGGCAGATGGATCGGTCCGGAAAGTGGGAAATGGTGCTGCCGATGCCGTACGTGTAGCCGTTCTTCTCCCGGAGATTCTGCATCAATCGTGAGCCGAAGTAGTTGCCAAACAGCGTGTTGAAGAAACGGAAGGCGTGGATCTCCGGGTCGTTGGCGGTGGGACAGCGCCGGCACAGGGCAATGGAAGTCTGAAGCGCGTCGGGCATCGTTTCGTGAATCCGCTGCGGCGGACGGATGCCGTTGTCGCAGGACATCATCCGCATCGGCTCCCCATGTCGAATACCGGAAAACAACCCTTCGACCATCTCCGTCACCTCCGGCGTTACATGGCCGGTGATGAATATAGACATGTTTTCGGCACAATAGGACTGCTTAAAGTAATGGTTGAGATGGTTTTTGTTAATAATCTCAAAATCACGATAATCTGCAATTTTTGAAAATGGGAGTTCATCCCCAAAAAACAACTTTCGGATGAGTTGCGCGCTGCGGAAATCTCCCTTGCGGGTGTCGTATTCCCAATCGCGGATGGTGCGGGCACGATAGCGTTCCAGCTCCTCTTTCCGAAAACAGGGATGAAGGATGATTTGCAGCACCTCTTTCAATGCTTGGCTGTTGCGACGCGGAAAGATCACGCTCAGGTGCGAGTGGCTCCAGCTGGCATCCACCGACAGGGTGATGCCGGCATAGTCGCGAAACTCCTCGAACTTCTCCGCTGACATGTCGGGGTGACTGTCTATCAGCAGGTTATTGCAGAAACTGGCCAGCCGTTTCATCGGCTCATAGACTACACCTGCACGGGTGCTGACGACTAAATGGATGAGTTCCAGCCCCTTATTTTGAAAAATGAAGAGCGGAATCCCGTTGGACAGCATGCGACACTGCGGTGGCGTCAGACAGGGCATCTCGCTGATGCGGCTGGGTGGGGGAGTGACACGGTTGAGCATCGTCCAAGTGGATTCTATTTATTTGACAACAAGTTAGTTGAGGTCGTAGGTCGTTCCCTCTTTCGTGTCTTTCAACGTGATGCCCATCTCCGTCAGGCGGTCGCGAATGAGGTCGGCCACCGTCCAGTTCTTGTTGGCTTTGGCGTCCTTGCGGATGTCAATGATGAGCGACATCAACTTGTCGGTGTATTCTGAGTTGCCGTGTGCCTCTTCCTCCTTCATCCCGAGGATGTCGTAGAAGAAGGTCGGCAGATACTTCTGCAGCATCTCCAGGTCGGCAGCGGTAAGCGCCAATTTACCGTCTTTCACGGAGTTGACGATACGGGCACCGTCGAAAAGTTCGGCGATGAGTTTGGGTGTGTTGAGGTCGTCGTTCATCGCGTCGTAGCAGCGTTGCACCCAAGCGGTCACATCCTCGTCGGAGTGGTCGGAGGCCTTCAGTTTCGGCAGTTGCGCGATGGCGGCGTACAGTTTCGACATGCCCTTCTCCGCCGCCTGCAACGCCTCGTTCGAGAAGTCGAGCGTGCCGCGGTAGTGCGCCTGCAGGATGAAGAAACGTATGGTCATCGGGGAATAGGGCTGATACAGCAACTTGTGGCTGCCGGTGAAGAACTCGTTGAGCGTGATGAAGTTGCCTAACGACTTGCCCATCTTCTGCCCGTTGATGGTGATCATATTGTTGTGCATCCAGTACTTCACCGACTCCATGCCGTTGGCGACGGTGCTCTGGCATACTTCCGACTCGTGGTGCGGGAACAGCAGGTCCATGCCGCCGCCGTGGATGTCGAATTGGTCGCCTAAGTACTTGGTGCTCATTGCAGTGCATTCAATATGCCAGCCCGGGAAGCCGTCGCTCCACGGGGAAGGCCAGCGCATGATGTGCTCGGGCGCGGCCTTCTTCCACAGCGCGAAGTCGGCCGAATTGTGCTTCTCCTCCTGCCCGTCAAGCGTGCGGGTGTTGGCCAACAACTCGTCGAGTTTGCGCCCCGACAACTTGCCGTAACCGAAGGCCTGGTCGAACTTGGCCACGTCGAAATAGACAGAACCCTCTGAGATATAGGCGAATCCTGCATCCAAGATGCGTTTCACCATATCGATCTGCTCCATGATGTGCCCGGATGCACGCGGTTCGATGGAGGGACGTTTCACGTTGAGGGCGTCCATGGCGCGGTGGTAACTGTCAATGTAGTATTGCGCCACTTCCATCGGCTCCAACTGCTCCAGCCGGGCCTTCTTCGCCACTTTGTCCTCGCCGCTGTCGGCGTCGTTCTCCAAGTGCCCTACATCGGTGATGTTACGCACGTAACGTACCTTATAACCAATGTGTTGAAGATAGCGGAACACCAGGTCGAAGGTGATGGCCGGACGGGCGTGGCCCAAGTGCGGCTCGCCATAGACGGTCGGTCCGCAGACGTACATTCCCACGTGGGTCGGGTTGAGCGGCACAAACAGCTCTTTCTTTTTGGATAAAGTATTGAAGATGAAGAATTTGTCTTTGTTTTCAGTCGATTCCATAAGGTTGTTTTTTTTTAGGGATGTGCGATTTACAGGATGGCTTGTCGTATCCGTATGAGTTTCGTTAATAAGGGTTGTAATTCTTTGAGGGGAAGCATGTTGGCTCCATCCGACAGGGCGTGTGACGGGTCGGGATGGGTCTCGATGAACAGTCCGTCGAAGCCGACGGCGACGCCGGCGCGGGCGATGGTGTCGATCAGTTCGGGATGGCCGCCGGTGACGCCGGCGGGCTGGTTGGGCTGCTGCAGCGAGTGGGTGCAGTCGAGCACCACCGGACAGCGGTTCCGCTGCATTGCCTTCACCCCGCGGAAATCGACCACCAAGTCCTGGTAGCCGAAGGTGGTGCCGCGCTCGGTGAGCATCACGCGGTCGTTGCCGGCCTCGCGCACCTTCTGCACGGCGAACTGCATCGCCTCGGGCGACAGGAACTGTCCCTTCTTGATATTCACGATCTTGCCAGTGCGCGCGGCCGCCACCAACAGGGAGGTCTGCCGCGACAGGAAGGCCGGTATCTGGATGATGTCGGCCACCTCGGCGGCCATCTGCGCCTCCTCCTCGGTGTGGATGTCGGTGACGATGGGCAGCCCCAAATCCGCTTTCACGTCGGCGAGGATCTGCAGGGCGGCTTCGTCGCCGATGCCGGTGAAGGAGTGCAGCGACGAGCGGTTGGCCTTGCGGTAGGAGGCCTTGAAGAAGTAAGGGATGCCTAACGTCCGGCAGGTCGCCGCCGCCGAACGCGCCACCTCGAAGGTCACCTCTCGGTTCTCCACGACGCAAGGCCCAGCGATTACGAAGAAGTTGCCGGTGCCGTTGAAGAGCGTGCTGTATTCGGGAATGTTCATGCGAAATGAAATAAAATACCCCACAACGAACTGTATTTGAAGTCGTTATGGGGCGTGTGGAAATTATGCCTCGACGAGGTAGTCAACGAAAAGGGCGGGCGTGTGTACCTGTTCGGGGGCAATGGCGCCGACAGGAACGACCTCCTTGGCCTCCGCGATGACGAGGTCGGCGGCGGTGGCCATCATGGGGTTGAAGTTGTTGGTGGTGCCGCGATAGACCAGGTTGCCGCTTTCGTCGGCCTTGGATGCGCCGATGAGGGCCACGTCGGCGTGGAGGGGCTTCTCCAGAAGGTACTCCTTACCGTCAATGGTGAGTTTCTGCTTGCCCTCTTCCATGATGGTGCCGAGGCCGGTGGGAGTGAGCACGCCGCCGAGACCAGCGCCCCCTGCGCGGATCTTCTCTGCCAGAGAACCCTGCGGAACGAACTCGATCTCCATCGTCTTGTTGTTCAGGCCTTCGATGGCCTTGGCGTTGGTGCCGATATGGGAGGCGATGAGTTTCTTCACCTTGCCCGCGGCGATCAGCAGACCGCACCCCAACTCTTGACCGTGGCTGGCCTCCTTGTCGGGATAACCGGCGTCGTTGCAGATGATGGTCAGGTCCTTGGCGGGACCGGCGGCAATCGCCTCGATGACACGGTTGGGGGAACCGGCGGCCAGAAATCCGCCTACCATAATCGTCATGCCGTCCTTAATCATGGCGGCAGCCTCTTGTGCAGAAATCGCTTTTTTCATTTTGTATGTTTTTGATTATAATATGAATTTCTTTTTTCTCCTTCAATGGAAACGCGGCTGCAAATTTACATTTTTTTGTTGAATTAACCGCGCCTTTCAAAATGTTTTCTTTTTTTCTTGAAATGGATTAAATTTTCGTTTCCCATTAAACAAATGTGCCGATGGGTTGTTCAAGAGATATAAATTTTTGTACGATGTATTGGCTGATATTCGGAGTCTTCTTCATTTTGAGCATGATCGTCCAATCGGTCATGGGGAAACGCATGTCAACTTATTCCAAGGAGTTCCTGCCTTCCGGGCTGACGGGACGGGAGATCGCAGAGAAAATGTTGCATGAAAATGGCATCTACGACGTGCAGGTGACCTGCATCAAGGGGCATCTGACCGACCATTACAATCCTGTGAACAAAACCTTGAACCTCAGTGAAGGTGTCTATAACGGCAGCAGCGTGGCTTCCGCGGCCGTCGCGGCACACGAGTGCGGACATGCGATACAGCACGCCGAGTCCTATGCCTGGCTGGGCCTGCGCTCGGCAATGGTGCCGGCGGTCAACATCGGCGGAACCCTATCCACCTGGGTCATCCTCGGCGGATTGCTGCTTATGTCATTCTTGCAGAACAGCCAGATCGGTTTATATGTCGCCGCCGTCGGCGTGGGGCTTTTCGCCCTCACCACGATCTTCAGTTTCGTTACCCTGCCAGTTGAATTCAACGCCTCTAAGCGCGCCCTCGCATGGCTCGAACGCAGCGGCGAGGTCAACGAAATCGGGCACCAGCACGCCAAGGACGCCCTCTCCTGGGCCGCCCGCACCTATGTGGTCGCCGCCCTCGCGTCGCTCGCCAGCTTGCTGTACTACGTCTCCCTCATCAATCGGGATTAATCTCTGATTTCTTCGAAGTCAGAATTTTCTGTCTATCTGCTTCTTACAATTTTTCTTAATATCCGACCACATTTGCGTGGCCGGATTCGTTTTTTTTGCGTAGTTTTGCAACGTATGAAAAAGATGATTCTCTCGTTGGGGAGCAACATGTCCGATCGCCGTCTCTTCCTGCAAAAGGCGGCGGCACACGTCGAGTCCGAAGTGGGCCGTGTCGTGCGCCGTTCCTCCGTGCGCGAGTCAGAGGCGTGGGGTTTCGTCGCCCCGCCCTTCCTCAACCAGGTGCTGGAAGTGCAGACGGACCTCTCGCCAGAACAGGTGTTGGCGAAGACCCAACAGATCGAACGCGCCCTCGGCCGTACCGAAAAGACCCGATACGACTGCCAGGGACAGCCCGTCTATTCCGACCGCCCCATCGACATCGACCTCCTCTGGTTTGAGGACGAATGCCGCGATACCCCGCAACTCATCCTGCCTCATCCGCGCATTCCTGAACGGGAATTTATCCTTGTTCTTTTAGTTGAATTATATGATAATCAGATACTTCCACCATTTACATCATCTTTTGAAGAGATGCTTGCCTATTTAAAATAATGTCCGATGAAATACAACTACATCACTATCGAGGGCTGTATCGGGGCAGGGAAGACCACCCTGACCGAGAAGTTGTCCGCCGACCTCAACGCCCAGATCGTGCTCGAACGCTTTGTCGATAACCCCTTCCTCGCCAAGTTCTACAAGGATCCGGAGCACTATGCCTTCCCGCTGGAAATGACCTTTCTGACCGATCGCTACCAGCAACTCAAGACGTTGCTCTCCCATCGTGACCTCTTCACCGACTTGGTCATTTCCGACTATTTCATCGACAAGTGCTATATTTTCGCCAAAAACAACCTGCAAGGAGACGAGTACAACCTCTATCTGAAGGTTTACGACATCATCTCCGCCTACCTGCCCAAGCCGGAGATCATCATCTATCTTTACAACCAGATTGACCAGCTGCTCAGCAACATAGCACGCCGCGGCCGCGATTTCGAGCAGGACATCGACCCCGAATACTTGCAGGACATCCAGTCGTCCTACATGAATTATCTCAGCCATTTGAACAACATCCCTGTGGTGTTGGTCGATACGCACGAACTCGATTTCGTGAAATACCCCGAGCATTATTCCTACCTGAAGTCGCTGTTGGACAGGGATTTCGAGAATGGCCTCAACCGGGTGATCCCGCGGGAAGAGGGAATCTTTTGATGGAAATTCGAGTGACGTTTCAATAGTAAGGAACTTCTACGGAACGGTTTTGTTGACTTTTCACTGTACATAGTCCCAGCCCGAGCATGACTTCCCATCGGGAATGGGTATAAAAAAAGCACCAGACATCTGGTGCTTTTTGTGATTCCGCTGCGACTCGAACGCAGAACCTGCTGCTTAGAAGGCAGCTGCTCTATCCAGTTGAGCTACGGAACCTTGGTATGTTTTGTTGGTCGGGATGACTCGACTCGAACGAGCGACTTCTTGGTCCCAAACCAAGTATTCTACCAACTGAACTACATCCCGATTCCAGCGGATGAACTGCTGGATTTGATTGGATTAGGCCTCAGCACCCTGTTCCATCGGGATGACGGAGACGAAGGACTTGCCACCGCTTTTCTTCTTGAACTCGACGGTACCGTCGATCAGGGAATAGAGGGTGTGGTCCTTGCCCATACCGACATTTCTGCCAGGATTGTGCACTGTGCCTCTTTGGCGGATGAGGATGTTGCCTGCCTTGCAGATCTGACCTCCAAATATCTTGATACCTAAACGTTTGCTTTCGGATTCGCGACCGTTCTGCGTACTACCGACACCTTTTTTATGAGCCATAATGAATAATTTTTTTAATGATAAAAATCCGTGAATGAATGGGTTAGAGGGTGATGTTGTTGATCTGGATGGAAGAAAGATACTGGCGATGCCCATTCAGCGTCTGGTAACCTTTTCTTCTTTTCTTCTTGAAAACAAGTACTTTGTCGCCTTTGAGATGTTTGAGGACGGTGGCGGTGACTTCTGCACCTGCAACGGTGGGGGTACCCACTTTAACGGAACCGTTGTCGTCAACTAACATCACGCGGTCGAATTTCACTTCGGCACCTTCGTCAGCTTTAAGGCGATGAACAAAGATCTTCTGATCCTTTTCAATCTTAAATTGTTGCCCTGCTATTTCTACGATTGCGTACATTTTAATTGATTTTAGTTAGACATTTTTTTCGGGCGGCAAAATTACAAAAAAAATTTTATCAAAAACACCTTTTTTATCAGCATAAAAAAATAATTTTTCTTAAACAATTTCGTTACTTGTTTGTATTTATAGCATCTAATTTTAGAAAGGAGAAAGCCATGAAACGCACTATGTTTGCTAAAATTCTGATTTTCACACTGATAAGTATCTTTTCAGTGGGCGCTTACGCGCAATCCGCCAACCGCAATTATGTCGATCTGACTGGCGCCGCGGAGAGTTCTGTACATGCCGTTGTTCATATCAAGACTACATTTAAATATAGGACATCGGTCTGGGAGGACTTTTTCAGCGACAGTTTTTGGGAGGATTTCTTCGATTTTTCAGCACCGTTCGGTTCCCGGGAACAGACGGTGATGGGTGCCGGCTCCGGGGTGATCATATCGGAAGACGGCTATATCGTCACCAACAACCATGTGGTAGAGAATGCCTTGGACGTCATGGTCACGTTGAACGACAAACGCGAATTCCCCGCCACGGTCATCGGCACCGACCCGGGCACCGACCTGGCGCTCATCAAGATCGATTGCGCTGACCTGCCGTCGTTGGTCTTCGCCAACTCCGACAAGGTTCGTATCGGCGAATGGGTTCTGGCTGTGGGCAATCCCTTCAACCTCACTTCCACCGTCACTGCGGGCATTGTGAGCGCCAAGGCGCGTAACCTCGACATCCTCGGGTCCAACACTTCCGTCGAATCCTTTATTCAGACGGATGCTGCTGTGAATCAGGGAAATAGCGGTGGCGCACTCGTCAATGCTGAAGGCGAACTCATCGGCATCAACTCGGCCATCGCCTCCCACACGGGCTACTATACCGGCTACTCTTTCGCTATCCCGTCCAATATCGCCCGTAAGGTGGTCGGCGACCTGAAGGAGTACGGCCAGGTGCAACGCGCCGTGCTTTCGGTCACTATTCGCGAGGTCGATAACGAATTGGCCAATGAGTTGGGACTGCCGGATGTCAAGGGCGTCTGCCTGCAGGAGATTGCGGAAGACGGCGCCGCCGCCCGTGCCGGCCTGCAAAGCAATGACGTCATCCGTTCCATCAATGGCGCCGAGGTCAACTCCATCTCGGAACTCCGTGAGGTGCTGGCACAGCATTCCCCCGGCGACCGCGTCGATGTCATCTACATCCGCGACGGCCGGACGATGCGCACGCCCGTCACGTTGCTCAATACCGACGGCACTACGGAACTGCATTACTTAGAAAAATAACCATTTAATCATATTAAAACCATACCATTATGATGCGTCAAATCAAAATTTCAAGTTCCATCACCAACCGCGACTCCGCCTCGTTGGACAGATTTCTGTCCGACATCGCGAAAGTCCCGCTTATCACCGCCGATGAGGAGGTCGAGTTGGCGCGGAGGATTCGGAATGGTGATGAAGCGGCCCTTGACAAGTTGGTCACTGCGAACTTGCGATTTGTTGTCTCCATAGCCAAAAAGTATCAGAATCAGGGAATTAGCCTGCCCGACCTCATCAACGAGGGCAACATGGGACTGGTGCGTGCCGCCCGCAGGTTCGACGAGACCCGCGGGTTCAAGTTCATCTCCTACGCCGTGTGGTGGATCCGTCAGGCCATCCTCACCGCCATCGCCGAACAGTCGCGCGTGGTGCGCCTGCCCCTCAACCAAGTGGGCACCATCGCCAAAATCCGTAAGGAGATGTCCCGCCTGGAACAGGAACTCCAGCGTGCGCCTTCGGTGGATGAGATCGCCGAGGCCGTCGATCTGCCCGCCGACAAGGTCGCCGACCTGCTCCGTCAGAACGGCTTCCACGTCTCCATCGACGCCCCCGTCGCCTCCGACGACGAGACCAAGTTCATCGACACCTTCGTGACCGACGACACCCCCGCCACCGACGATTCGCTCATGTCGGAATCGCTTTGTGTGGAGTTGGACGATGTGCTGGCGGAACTTCCTGAAACAGAGCGTGAAGTGCTGAGTTTGTACTTCGGTTTCCATGCCAAGCGCGAATACACCCTCGATGAGATCAGCGCCTGTACCGACCTGTCGCGGGAGCGCGTGCGTCAGATCAAGGAGCGTGCCATCAAGCGTCTCCGCACCGCCGACAACCACAAGAAACTCCAATCTTATCTATAGCGATGAAACTGGTCGTCGTACCCACGCCCATCGGAAACATGGAGGACATCACCCTGCGCGCCCTTCGGGTGCTGCGGGAGGCCGATTTTCTGCTTTGCGAGGACACCCGCACCACCAAGAATCTGCTCCGCCATTACGAAATCGAGAAGCCGTGCTATCCATACCATATACATAATGAACATCGGCAACTCGACAACATCGTCGCTCAGATCCGTCAGGCAGGGATGGTGGCGCTGACCTCCGACGCCGGCACACCTTGCATCTCGGATCCGGGGTATCTACTTGTGCGTGAGTGCGTTCGACATGGCATTGAGGTGGAGTGCCTGCCCGGCGCCACGGCTTTGGTGCCCGCGTTGGTCAACTCCGCCCTGCCCGCCAGCAGTTTCAAGTTCTACGGTTTCTTGCCGCACAAAAAGGGAAAGGAGACCTGCCTCAAGACCATGTCCGCCGCCGACGAAACCGCCATCTTCTACGAGTCGCCCTACCGGTTGCTGAAAACGTTGCAGATGATGGTCCCCATCTTCGGCAACGACCGGAAGATCTGTGTCGCCCGCGAGTTGACCAAGATTCATGAGGAGAACTTCCGTGGCACGATAGGGGAGGCCATCACCCATTTCTCAAGTCAAACCGTGAAGGGCGAGATTGTCGTGGTCGTCGGGGCTTCCGACGAGAGCGATCCGCCTGCCGAACTTCCCGAAGACGATGAATAGCACTTGGTATTGCGGAACAGTATGCCATGGCAACGGCAACGGTCGCAAGTTCGGCTATCCTACGGTGAATTTGTTCGCTATTACACCTACAACCGACTTTGAGACAGGGGTTTATGCAGCGCGAGTCCGCTTCGATGGTACACTGTTCGGCGCCATGATGTATGTCGGCAGCCGCCCCACTCTCGGTTTGGAAGAGCCGGTCGTGGAGATTCACATCTTCGACTTCCATGGAGATCTTTATGGAAGGAAATTGGAGTTTCAGGCCGTTGAATACCTTCGCACTGAGCAAAAATTTGGCACAGTGGAGGCCTTGATGGAGCAACTTTCGTTGGATGAACAGCAGATTCGTCAATTGATTTCTGAGATTTAACTATCTGAAAATCTGTTTGTTATTTTGTGGTTTTCATAATTCTTCCGTTGTGAGTTTCAGGTCGATAATTTTTTATCAACAAAACATTCACATTTCTTCATTTATAAGGTAAGTTTTTGTAATTTTGCTGCTCAATCTTTTACAAAAACAATCCATTATGCATATTGCGGTAGCAGGCAACATCGGTTCGGGCAAGACGACCCTGACGACCATGTTGGCCAAACATTACGGCTGGGAGCCGATGTACGAGAGTGTGGAGAACAATCCCTATCTCGCCAGTTATTATGAGGACATGCAGCGTTGGTCGTTCAACCTGCAGGTCTATTTTCTCAACAATCGTTTTCGTCAAGTTGTTGATATTCGGAAGCATACGAAAACCATCATTCAGGATAGAACCATTTATGAGGATGCCTATATTTTCGCTCCCAACCTGCACGACATGCAGTTGATGGCCACGCGCGACTTCGAGAACTATGCTTCGTTGTTCGAGTTGATGGCGCAGTTCCTGCAGGCGCCCGATCTACTCATCTACCTTCGCGCCGACACCACCACGTTGGTCGGGCAGATCCAGAAGCGCGGTCGTGAGTACGAGAAAACCATCCGGTTGGATTATCTGCAGCATTTGAACGAGCGTTACGAGGAGTGGATCGCCAATTACAAACTGGGGAAACTGCTTATCATCGACGTGAATACGATTAAGTTTGCCGAAAAGCCCGAGGATTTCGGCAAGGTGATCGAGAAGATCGATGGCGAGTTGTTCGGCCTTTTCGACCAAAAGCATTAAGATGGCGTTTGTAGGGGTCATTCCTTCGCGCTATGCCTCGACCCGCTTCCCGGGCAAGCCGTTGGCGCTCATCCAGGGCAAGCCGATGGTGCAGTGGGTCTATGAGCGGTCGAGGATGTCGGCGCTCGACCAGGTGGTTGTGGCCACCGACGATGACCGCATTTTTTCGGCGGTGCAAGCATTTCATGGCGAGGTGGTGATGACCGCTTCCACCCACCGCTCCGGTACGGAGCGGTGTGCCGAGGTGGCTCGCTCCTTGAATCTGCAACCCGCTGACATTGTGGTTAATATCCAAGGCGATGAGCCCTTTATCAGTCCCGACGCCATCCGGCAGTTGACGGAGTTGTTCCGTCGGCCGGAGGTGAGGATTGCGACGTTGGCCAAGGAGTTCCTGCCTGAGGAGGAGCCCGCCAACCCCAACATGGTGAAGGTGGTGTGTGACCGCTCGGGGCGCGCGCTCTATTTCAGCCGTTCGCCCATCCCGTACTATCGCAACACGCAGGTCGCGCGGCACCATTTCCGTCATGTCGGCATTTATGCCTACCGTTGCGACGTGTTGCAACAACTCGTCGCCCTGCCCGCTTCCGACCTTGAGGACGCGGAGCAGTTGGAACAGTTGCGGTGGCTCGACAATGGTTACGACATTTTCGTCAGTCCTTGCACCTACGACAATATCTCCATCGACACGCCTGAGGATCTGACTCGTGCCGAAGTCTTTGCGAAAACTTTTATAAAATCATGATAGTAAGCAATTTAATAAAATACCTTGCTGAAAACAAGTCGGCCTATATCAATGGGCTGGGACTGTTTCAGGTGGTGTTTCATCCTGCCAAGGTCACGAAGGAGCGGATTCTGCCGCCGCATAATGAGGTTTCGTTGGACGTCAACGCCGACGGGAGTGGTTTTGACTTTGTGCTGTTCCTTTCCAACCAAGGGTTGATGAAGATTGTGGAGGCGGACGACAGGATCAAGGCATGGACTTCGCAGTTGCTGGAGGATTTGCAGAAAAAGCGCCCCGTAGTTGTGCCGGATTTTGGCACGTTCTCGCAGAAAAAGGGAATCATCACCTTTGAGAGCGAGTGGATCCCTGCGATCAACCGTGAGTTTGAAGGAATGACGTCCATTCCGGTGGTGGAGCCGCTGGAGGAGCCAAAAGCCGTGTCGATACAGGCGCCCGTGGTCGCGCCAGCACTGGAAACTATACCCGTTCCCGAACCCGAACCGACAGCAGAGCCGGAACCGGAGGTTGTCCCCGAGCCGGAGCCAATGCCGGAGCCCGAACCAGAACCTGTGCCGGAAGTTGTTCCCGAGCCGGAGCCAATGCCGGAGCCCGAACCGGAACCTGTGCCGGAGGTCGTTTCCGAGCCGGAGCCAATGCCGGAGCCCGAACCAGCACCTGTGCCGGAAGTTGTTCCCGAGCCGGAGCCAATGCCGGAGCCCGAACCGGAACCCGAACCGGAACCCGTGCCGGAAGTTGTTCCCGAGCCGGAGCCAATGCCGGAGCCCGAACCGGAACCTGTGCCGGAGGTCGTTTCCGAGCCGGAGCCAATGCCGGAGCCGGAACCGGAACCTGTGCCGGAGGTCGTTTCCGAGCCGGAGCCAATGCCGGAGCCGGAATCAGAACAGAAATCGGAACAGGTGTCTGCGCCCAGGAAAAAGCACCGTTGGATATGGGTGCTGCTTCTGGTCTTGTTGCTGTTGGGCGGACTGGCTGCCGTCGGCTATATCTTCCGCGACAAGGTGAAAGAGTGCTATCAGAAACTTACGGGTACAGAGCAGGTCGTTGAGCCCGTTACGGAGCCGCAACAGCCCGCTGTACCTGCCGTCGAAGAGCCGGCGCTTGCCGAAGAGGAGACGGCCGTTGATACTTTGTTGGAGGAGGAGCCCGCACCCGAGGTGGCGCCAGAACCCGTCTCCGAACCTGCGTCTTTCGATTTCAACAACCCCAGACATACAACTTTCCAGATGGGCAAGTTCTACGTCGTACACGGCAGTTTCGGCTCCGATGCGGATTGCCTCAAGCATATCCGTACCGCCGGATTCCAGAAGTACAACCCGACCATCCTGGACACCCCAGGCGACTGGCACAAGCGCGTCTGCCTCGGCGTCTTCAACACCGAGGAGGAAGCCAACGTGTTTGCGGCAGGAATCAAGCATGCGTGGGTGAAGAAGGAGTAGAGGTAGCAGGGAGCAGGGGAGTAGATGGAGAATAGGGATTGGAAATTAGGAAAAAGGCGTTGCATGCGACGACCATGGATCAGAAAATCAGAATATTATGGATGAATCGATTATTTATGGGATGCGGCCGGTGTTGGAGGCCATTCAGAGTGGGAAAACCATCGACAAGGTGATGTTCCAGAAAGGATTGGGTGGCGCGCTGTTCAAGGACCTTTTCATTCAGGTGCGCGCGCATGGCATCCCGTTCCAATATGTGCCCGTGGAGAAACTCAACCGGATGGTGCGGGGCAACCACCAGGGGGTGGTCGCCTTCATGTCCGCCATCGAATACAACGACATCTATGAGATCGTGCCCTTCCTGTATGAGCAGGGTAAGACGCCATTCCTGCTGATACTGGACAAGATCACCGATGTGCGCAACATCGGCGCCATCGTGCGGTCGGCCGAGTGCGCCGGCGTGGATGCCGTCATCCTGCCACTCAAGGGCGCCGCGCAACTTAACGAGGACGCCGTGAAAAGTTCCGCCGGCGCACTCCACAAAGTGCCGATCTGTCGGCATTCCAATCTTGTGGAGGTAATTGATTTCTTGAAGGACAGTGGCATCGAGGTGGTCGGCGTGACCGAGAAGGCCGAACACACTTATTACGAGCGCGACTTCACGAAGCCACTCTGTCTCATCATGGGCAATGAGTACGAAGGCATCGCGTGGGACTACCTGCGTAAATGCGACGACTCCGTCCGCATCCCCATGGTGGGCACCATACGCTCGCTCAACGTCTCCGTCGCTACCGGCATCCTGCTGTTCGAGGTGGAGCGGCAGCGACTGGCAGAGTAGTGGCCGAGGTATAAGTTTTGATGTCAATGAGGAAAGGGAATTTCCTTACCGCACCAATGTGACTGTGCCGACTGCTTCGAACTCGCCATCGGTGCCGTAGGTATAGGTGATGCGGTAAATGTAGCAGGCACCGGGCAGCACCGTGCCGTTGAGTTTGCCGTCCCACCCTTCATTGGGATCGGTGGTGTGGAAAAGTTGTTTGCCTTCACGCGAGAAGATGTACATGTGGTAGTTCGACATCGACACGTAGGAGTGTACCGGCTTGAATACCTGATTGATGCAACCGATGCGCGGACAGAAGGCGTTGGGGATGTAAGTGAGAGGACGCTGCTCCACCACCACCGTATTGGAGACGCTCTCTTCCATGAATCCGTATTCGTCAGGAAACTCTTCGCCCACAACGAAATAGGAAAACTTTTCGCCCATCTCGCGCAGGTTGGTCACGGGATCTTCGGTGGTACCGGAGAAGAAGGTGCCGAGGATGTGGAAGTCGCTCTCCGCTTCGCACTTGCGGTGCAGTTGGTAACCTTGTACGCCGCCCTGCCAGCCGTCGTAGTCGTTCCAGGTCAATGAGTTGAGCCGTGCTTCGTTGTCGTGCGCGCCAGTGATGAGGATGTTGTGCGAGATGTTCGACAGCATGGTCTCCACCTGGCACTCGTTCTCAATGGAGGCCTGGTAGTAGTACAATTCTCGATCAACTCGCAAGTCGTTGTCGTCCAAGAAGATGTACGTGTCCGTACCGTTGTTGGGCAGGGATGCGATGTGGGTGAAGTGCTGGTCGTCGCCGATGCTGCGGTAGAGGTGGACTCGCGAGAAACTCACGGTGCTTCCCGTGGATACCTTGACCTCGATGTTGCGGTTATCGACCACGGAGACGTAGCGGATGTAAGCGAAGTCGTTGTTGTCGGCCTGGTTGAACAGGAAAGTGCACTTGGTGGAAGTGGCGGTGACGATGCCGCCGAAGGAGACGGCGCGCACTACACAGTTGTAGGTGTGCTGCGGGGTGAGGTCGGGAATGGTGAAGGCGAGGGTCTGACCGTCGGTCTCGCCGGCGAGGGTGAGCGGTCCTCCGTTGTCGGAGTAGAGCACGAGGTAGCGTTCCACATCGAGGGGCATCTCCTCATAGTTCTCCCACCGCAGATAGGCCTCGCGGCGGCAGAGGTCGAAATCGACGAAGGTGCGGATGTTGTGTTGCGGACCGCTCATGGCGCTGGAGTTCATGCAACTGTCGAGGGCGGCCACGCGGTACTGGTGCACTTCGCTGGAGCTGTTGACGGGGTCGGTCCACTGGGTGTTGCCGATGCCGTAAATGGTATCGACGGGGATCCAGAGTCCGTTTTCGTTATGATATATAATGTATGCGAAGACGTCAGGGGAGAAGGCCTGTTCCCAGCCGACTTGGATGCGGGATGTCGTGAAGTTGACGCTGACGCTGTCGAGTTGCGGAATGTCGGGGGCGTTCATGTCGGAGAAGATGTCGCGCAGGGGACGGGAGACGTTGGTACAGCCGCTGTTGTCGGCGAGGCGGACGCGGTAGCCGAGGGTGGCCTCGCAGATGTCGATGGTGTCGCGGTGGATGAGTTGCGGGGTGTGGCCGACGGACGTCCAGGTGCCGGCGGGATACTCTCGTTGGATCTCGTACAGGTTGTCCCAGGAGGGTAGGGCGGGCGTGTGCGCGGGCGACCAATTGAGCACGGCGGTGCCGTTGGCTTGGTTGGTGAGGTAGAACTCGAGGGTGCAGAGGGTGTCGGATGGTAGGCAAGCGGTTGCGGAGCAGGCGCTTACGTAGTAGTAGCAGCGCGGGTTGTTGAGCGCGTCGGCGCCGGCGTGGGTGTAGGTGTTGGTGGTGTTGCCGTTGAGTTGGGCGAGTTGGGTGAAGACGACTCCGTCGGGGGAGTGGAAGACGCGGTAGTAGGCGAAGTCGGCGGTGGCGGGAGCGGGTGTCCAATGGAGGGTGACATCGCCGTTGTCCTCGACGCTGAGGCAATGCAATTGCGGCGGCTCGATGGCGTGAACCACCGCGCCGCAAGCCAATAGACCGAGCCACAGCATGAATCTTTTCACGAGAATATAACGTTAAATGCGTTAAAATAGTATTGTTTTTTGAGTAAAATGCCGGGATTGGGGGGCACGGGGGCGGGAAAGGAAATGTGAGAAAGTAGATGTGCTTTCGTATTTGTCTTATTTATAACAACTTATATTTTTGTAAAATATTTTTGCTGGGATGTGGCATGGAATGGAAAAAAGTATTATTTTTGCAAACTCAAAAAGAGGCGGGGTAGCTCAGTTGGTTAGAGCGTCGGATTCATAACCCGGAGGTCTCGAGTTCAACTCTCGATCCCGCCACAGAAAGTAGCCGGAACCCCCATGAATCAAGGGTTCCGGCTCTTTTGTCCGAACTTGCTGCGCCAAATTTGCGCCAAAACGAATTCAATAACAATCCCTCCTGGACGATTGAAAAAAATCAGAAAGGAGAAAAAAAAATGCCCAAAATGTTCGTTAACTTCCGTCCGGCGGAAGTGTTCCACAACAAGAAGGAGACTTACATCTATTACTATGTCATCAACCCGATGACCAACAAGATGGAACGGAAGCGAAACCGCTTCAACCATATCAAAGGACAGCAGGAGCGTCTGAAGTATGCACGGATGGTGTGCGCTGCCATCAACCAGAAACTATACGAGGGATGGAATCCGTTTTACGATGAAATTGCGTCTGAAGCGAATATGACCTTGGGGGCAGCCCTTGATAAGTTCCTTGCTGAAAAGAAAAAGGATGTTCGTCCCGACACTATGCGCGTATATACGTCCATCGTTAGTATCTTCCGAAAATGGTTGGAGGATAGGGGAGTGGTGGACAGTCCCTGCTTCACTTTCAATAAAAAAATGGCCGAAAGGTATCTGCGGCATCTGGCCGACAATCCAAAGATGGGGAACAGAAGCTACAACAATTATCTTCGCTGCCTGAAGACTGTATTTCTCTATATGCAGAAGAGAGAATACATAAAAGACAATCCATTTGCCGATTTTGAACCTAAACGATGCGATAAGAAGCTAAGAACCATCATCCCGCGTGAAGATCGTGAAAAAATAAAAAAGTATGTTCAGGAAAACAACCCTGTTTTCTATTATGTGATGCTAATGTGCTACCAATTGTTTGTCCGTCCCAAAGAGATCTTGATGCTGAAGGTGGGGATGTATAACCCAGTCGATAATCTATTGACAATCCCTCCCGAGATCTCAAAAAACCACAATGCGCGCGTGCTTGCCTTGCCAGACGAACTGAAGGAGTATTTTTTGACTTTGCAAGACTATCCGGGGAACTGGTACATTTTTTCAGACGAGGATACATTCAAACCGGGAAAAGTTTTGCTTAATTCAAAAAGGATTGGCCGTATATGGGGGTATATCCGCGACGAACTGAAACTGCCCGTAGCCTACCAGTTTTATTCGCTTAAGGACACAGGTATAACGGAAATGCTGGAGGCCGGCGTACCGGCCAAGTATGTGAAAGAATTGGCCGATCATCACTCTCTGGAGATGACTGAGCGGTACACGCACAAAAGCGAGGCGAAGAAGATCCTGGAGTGGAACAAGCTGGAGTTTTGAATCCATGGTTCGTGTCCCGGTGGGATTCAAACCTTGGACACGAACCTATACCACGGGCTTCGCACATTCTATTTCGGTGAGTATCTGGTCTTTGCCTTCCACAATCTCAAATGTCATCCGGATGGGGAGCACACGTACATTCTCCACGAAGATCCAGCGCACTTGGTTCTCAGGGGCGGCATCCTGCGGACGGAACAGCCGGATGACCTCCAGCAGTTTGGCAGGCGGCAGCAGGAATCGGTAGGTGATTTTCTCGTAGTTGCTCAGCAGCTGGAGCCACGGCTTCACATACACCTCGCCAATGGAGTGCTCGCCAGTGGCGGTAAGGTCGTTGCCAGGGAGACGGACATTGTCGTTGCCGTAACATACAGGAGAAAAGTGGTGGTAATAGTGCGGCCCATTGTCCCAGTCCTCTACAGCCAGAGTGCCAATTATCAATGGGTTTGATACGTTCTGGTGGTATCTCATGTGTGGCGGAATTTGCTCATCTCCCAAATAGCGCAGCAATATGAGGTTGAAGCCGCTGTTTGTTTTGTTCAGAAATGATACCGCCTGTGCTTTGATGGAGGGATAGTGCAACTGGGCTTCTACGGAATCAATTTCAGGAACGTATGGAACTCCTGACGGATGTTCCGCATCAACGATGTAATCTGTACCCACATCTGGGCTGAAGAATGTGAATTGCTTTGACGGAATTTCTACCCCAACGGTTACCCTGGTGTCATCATCGCCCATGTCGGATTCTCCGACCGGCAGCGTTAGAGCATTTCCTGAATATCTCTCCCAAATATAGGACCACACTGTTATAGCGTCCTCGACACGTTGCGCCGAATATATCTCGTTGAGTGAGCGGATGTATGTCTTCTTCCCCACATTGTCGGCAGCGACGGGAAGAGTGCTCATATATTCGTTATCCTCAAGAAGGTCATCATCGGCCACCTCGTTGCTCTCAACCGGTGGGAGTTCGTAAACATAGCGGTGATGTTCCCAGTCATTGATCGAGGTCTCATCATCCATCTCATAATGTGTCAGGTCGATTTGACCTGACGTGAAAATGTCTTTGATGAACGAGATTTCAATCTCTTTGGATAGTGAGTCTATGAAAAATGACAATCCATACAGACATTGTAGGGATTTGAGGAACTCTGAATTGGTTTTGTCGGGAACGTGGTCGCTGAATTTGAGTTTGTTGGTGAAAATGTTGGTTTTTAAAGAGTTTGCGTAATAGTCGTATGATAAATCCATCTCGCAGGCAGGGCCTGTTCCTGTGATGTAATCCTCTGTCATTATCCAATCGCGGGCTTCTTCAAAAGCCTGGCCATTTAAAGGTTGTAATCTCGCATCCTGCAATACAAACTCAAATGGTTTGTCAACGTCCTTTTGCAGAAATGTATGTGTGAATGAGATTTGCAGCTCCCAAACATCGCCACCCATGTTGCTCCCCTTGTAACGGATCTTGTCACCATACACATTTGGCATTCCAGTCGCACCGATGGGTGCATCGAACACACAATCGTCTGCTACAATGCTTTCATATTGCCCCACACCACCCTCGGAACGCAAATTGCACCCGTCGGTGTGGCCCGGACTGCCCATGAGAAATCGCAGGCATGTTCCGAAAGATTGCGCATCTGTGACAAAAAAGCCGATTTCTTTCCGAAATCGTATTGTTACAGAGAAATTGTAAGTCCCCTCAATGGGCACGACAAATCGGTGTGTGGTGTTATCAAATGAGCCAATGTTGCTGTTAAGATCGTCCATTACCACAGGAATGACTCTACTACCGGTATAGTTATTCTGTGGGAAATTACCAGAATTTCCTTCAGCGTTAACATGAGGATCGGGGTAATATTCGTTCAATGTGCCGTCCATCGAGTGTAATGACTGGTAGAAGAGGTTGCCAACCTCACCACTTCCAACGAAATTCCCCTTCAGTGAATATTGGGCATTCGCGATGACCTTTTCCAGCAGCCATCTGATTTTGAGTGCGGGGGCGAATGAAAGCTGGTTGTACTCCACATTGTTTTCCCCCATGGCGTGCAACTCATTAAACAACCTCCAGCCGGAATGCACACTGCTGTAAGAGCCCACAGATGTCGGTGGAGCGTCTTCAATGTCTTTGTCATTGCCATTGAAATAGAACGAAAGACGGTTTACAAACTTGCAGATGGTCACACCGTTGTTCGCTTTTTCGCCAATCGGGTCATTTGCTATTCCTTCCCAATATCCAAAATCCTCATTATCATCGTAGTAATCTTCATCGAGGAAGAGTGGAAACTTGACGATGCTGTCGGTGGCGAGGGTGCTTCGGAGGAAATCGAGCCAATTCTGCTTGTGGTTGGCGTAATTGTCGCTGATGATGATGTCTTCGCCGTAGTCGTTGTCGCGCAGCTTGCGGTCTCGCCATCCGTCTGGGAAGGCGTTCACTGCCAATTCGCAGCTGTAGGTGTCTTTGGTGGCCTTGGTGACATAGAGATTACCGTTGCCGATTGGAGTTCCCGCCAGCAGAATGGCACAGGCATACTTGCGCCGCCGCTGCACATACACAAACCGCGCCGACTCGAAAATCAGATCGTTGGGGGCGGCGGGAACGTCGAAACTGTAAGCCACATCGCCCTCAATGCCGTCGGTGGAGAAGATACTGCTGTTGAACTCCACCTGTATGGAGGTGCCGCGCTCGATGGCGATGCGCTGTCCGTTCACGATGATGTCAAGCATGGCGACAGATTAAGATGCTGAAACTGCTGCTAAAACTACTGCGGAGACAACCATTCCAGCCCACACCGCCCGGCAATAAATATAAACACCATCTTCAGGTTTGTCAAAAGATCTGGTTGATTTCACCGAACCCGACATTGGAGTGCCTGAAACAATGTCTTCTTCGTCGACATAAAAGCGGGTGGAATATCCGGAGACGAAATTGTCGGTACAAACTTCTACGGCGAGTTGTCCGAAAGGCCAGTTCCCGGCGTTGGCAAAACCAATAATTACAGTTATTTCATTTGTCTTTGGGTCAAAATATGCGCCTATGGACGAAAACACAGGCTTCGCTATGTACTCCCCATTGAGTGAGTTGACGATGGTTATCACCTCGTTAAGTTTATCCCTTGTTGAGCTCCACTGCTCATTGTTTTGAATCAGATCAATCATAATGATGCTATATTATTTACAAATAATGTGTTGTCTTCAATACGAGCCTCCGAACCAATTATGTGGCTGCCTCCAACCTTCTCGATAGCACGTTGGACGGGCCTACCAATTGTGACCTCTACTTCTGCGTTCTGCAAATCTTCGCCCTCATCTATTACGGTGAGTGTGCCAGGTATGAAGTTGATGCGGTAAGCAAGTGTGCCGTCAAGCAGATAGTTGTCTGGATTGGTGAAAGCGTCGGCCAGCAGACGCATCTCTTCCTTCGGATGGTTGCCCGTACGGAGGGTTAGTCGTGTACTATGGTCTGCCAAATCAACCATCTGCTCGCCATCCAATACCACCTCATTTCCGCTGGTTTCGCGCTCAAATACGATATGGTCAATAATGAAAGTCTCGGCTATACCAAGGTGGTTCTGTAATAGTAGCACTCTGCCGAAATATGGTTTGGATTCCAACTCCACTTGAAGTACTGCCAAGGTGTTGTGTCCTGAGAGGATGACACTATACCCATAGTCATCATCCATGTTCAGTGACTCTGGTAAGGCGTTTGGACCAACCGGAAGTCTCACAATCGTATATGGTGGTATGGAGAATGAGTTAGTATAGTCAATCCCTTGGTTTGTTCTAATAGTTGCGGTCAGTGTGCGATTTGAGCTGGTGAAGTTGGCCACATACATATAGTACTCGCAACCATGGAAAAGACGAACAGTGGATTTGGCTGGAGTTCCCCAGTTGATGAGTCCTGCTGCCGTTGAGATTTGGAAATCTGATTCAGCTATCTCCCAATCCGGCGAGTTGCGCACGAACTCTTCTCGGCGCAAAAGGCCATTGATCAGGATGTGTTCCTCGCATGTGGTTTGGAAAGGATTATCCCCATCGTATCGGTCGCCAGCGCGTAGTCGATAGCGAATCATATTGTAATAAAGAGGATAGATGTCGAGAGTCTCACCGTATGCTGGGATGTCCATCCTGTGAAAATACGACTGAAGGAGGCGTGTGTCAATTACAGCATTTCCATTTTCTTCCCAAATGGAAAATTGTGGCGATTCCAACATCTCATCGTCAGGCACCTCTCCAGAAAGGTATGCTCCGCGAAGCTCTGCTTTTCTTGTGATAAGAAAGTGCCCCTTGACAATGTAATTCTTTCTGTCAACACTTGCACGTCCTTGTGTGAAAGTCCACGTGTGTATTACAGGAAAACCATTTACGCTGCCGCAAGCTGTTCCGTCTTGCTTGTACGATAGACTCGGGTGGTTTTCTCCACTAACGGCTTCTCTGCGTGTGAGCCGCAAGAAGCAGCATGGGTGATTGTTTGCCCCGGTTCCCGTATAGACTTCTACAAGATAATCGTCTGTAATGGCAGGCGTGTTGCACAAACGATCGTAGATGCGGTCGGCCATTACCGTAGGGTCAGAAGTGGCGCGTATTTCTTGATGATTATATAAGCCCGCTGTTGAAGGAATGATAGATCTGACAAATGTGCCGGCATTGGTGGTCAGTTCGAGAGTCCCGTCAACACCTTCAACGTATGGGATTTGATAGATGGCATACGTTACAGTACACTTTCTCCCCGATATAACATGCGGTTGGGTCTTGATGTCGAAGCGCGGACGGTTGCCTGCAAAGTCTATCCGGAATGGTTTGGAACGGAAACTGATCATAATTTAGCCGCTTGTTTGATGAAATCCCTGTTTTTCTGTGCCTCGGTCTGAATCTTGTAGCTGATGTATGCCTGCCGGTTCTTCGGATCCGATAGGAACTGGTTCATCTGTTTTACCTCCTTCAGCAGTTCGTCGCCTCCGACGGTTTGGTAGTGGTGATGCACAACCGGGGTTCTGTTGGATGCAAAGGTAGAGGAAATTTGCGAGGCCGATTGGGACAAGTTTTTCCACGCCGGTTGGGTGGGTGCCACCATGCGCAGTGGAGAGCGGTTCCCGCGCTGGTAGTCTTCGAGGGCGGCGATTACTGGGGCGGTCTCATTATCTTCCAGCAAGGTGTTGGAGGCCACCCATTCTGGGCCTTTCTCACCCACGAGTGCGAGTTGCTTTTTGCGGATGTAGCCGCCCTTGGCGTAAGGGTTCACCTGTGAGGCGATCAGCGCGATGTTGGCACCGGTGGTAATGAGCGAAACGCCCATAGGAATAAGTCCCCACGGCACACCGCCACCGTTTGCCAATGAGTTTGATGCTGCCAGCGCGCCCGCCGCGATTGCGTTGACAAGGCTTGCCTGATGCTCCCTATCCCATTCGTCGTGGCGAATCTGTTTTTCCTTCTTTTCCCGCTCTGCCTCCATCTTTTCCATCTGAGCGTCGTAGTATTTTTGGGAGATGAGCCCTTCTTCAAGCTGCTGCTGAAGTTTGCGCGACTTGGCATCCTGCGCTTCCGTAAAACGGTTGAGCTCCTGTTCTGCGGCGTTCTGCTGCATTTCCACCATACTGTTGAATACATCCATGGCGGTGGCTCTCAATTCCTCCAATGCGTTAACGGCCCGTTTCAAATTCTCTTCCCACGGATCCATGCTGCTGATGTTGAACAGGGAGAGAAGACCTTCATCTTTGGGAGTCTGTTTGGACTTCCCTTCATTATCTATCATGTTGGGGACTTCCTTTTTCAGACGTTTCAGCTCTGTGATAAGATCGCGGATTTTCCGTAGTCCTTCCTCGTCACCGTCATTCAGGGCCTCCTTTGCTTCAAGTTCGGCTTCCGCAAGACGGATGCGAATGTCGTACTCTTCCTGTATCTCTTGTATCCTCCACTGCTTGCGCAGTTCCGCCTGTTCTTTTTCGGTCTTGCCGGCGAGCTCCGCAGCACGCCGCTGTTCGTTATCCTTCTCTTGTGCGAATTTTAGAATTTCCTCGTAATTTTTTTTGATGATGTTGGCTTGCGACTCAATTTTTCTCTTTTCAATTTCTTTTAGTAGTGCCTCCTGGACTTTAATTGCTTCATCCACTTCTTTCAGCTCTTCAGGATCGGCTAATGTTTCACTAAGATGGTTATATATATCTGAAAGAGAGTTGAGGTTGTCCCAAACTTTTTTCTCTGCGTCATACCATTTCTTGTTATCCTTGTCGAGTTCTTCCTCTATTTTGTTGGAATAATCTTTGCCGACGGTTTTTCTGATGGCATCCATTACGTCCAATGATGCCTTTTGGTACTTTGCCACCAGATCGTGTGTCATTTTTTTAAATGCTTCGTCTCTGGCTGCATTCAATGTGGGCAGGAGCTCGTCACCCATTCCGAGATCGTTCATCTCTTTGTACAACTCGGCATTTTTTTTTAGTATCTCTTTCCGGAGTTTTGAGAACTCATCGAGATTAGCATCACGTATGGATTGGTAATAATCGGCCAGCTTCTCGCGAAATTCTTGTTTTCTTTTTTCCAACTCGGCAGCACTATTGTTGGGATTGTTTTTTGGGTCTGGTTTGGGGTCTTCGTCTTCCAAGAGCAATTTTTGATATTCTTTTTGATATTCTTTCGCCAAATCTTCATATTGCTTTAATAGTCTGTCTCTCACTTCTTTAGCATCGTGTGCTTGTACGTCTGCCATTCCTGGGCCAAAATCAAGTCCAAAAAACTGACGTCCGATATATTCGCCACCTAAGTCCAATAGCCATCTTTTGCCTAAACGCCACCCCTTCCCCACCCAGTTTGAGTTTTGGTAGATTTCACGCTGGGCATCCCACTCTGATTTTTTGGTCTGATATTCTTTTTCTGCATTTTCGTATGCAGCTTGTGCGCCTTTCAGCGTGGCCATCTTCCTGAACGATGTAAGGTATTCGTCTATTTTCTCTTTGTTATGAGAAAGCAGACGTCCTTCTTCATCTAAGTCAGCTTTATAGTCGGGCATGACCTCTTGCAGTTTCTTAATGGCCTCCAGTTTCTTGTCTCGTGAGGTGGTTTCTGATTCGATTATACCAACAAGGGCATTGATGCGGTCCTCCTCTTTCTTATAGGTGATTTCCGCTTCATCTCTGTATTTTTTATAAAATGCCGCTGTTCTCCCTTCAGTGGTAAATGTGGCCTTAGCAAGTCGCTCGAAAACATCTACAAGTGCTAAAATGGCCGTAATGATGAGACTCCAGGGAGTGGCTGCAAATGCCGCTTTAAGCGCTTTCTGGGCATTGGCGGCTGCCAGAGTATTCTTGGTGAGTTTTGCTTGAGCTAATGCGAAAAGTTGGGTGAAGGTTGTGCTGGTTGCCAAAATAGCATTCTTGGCCTTGGAAAGAATTATACCTGCCTTTTCCAAAGCTTGTCTTTTCACTTCCAATAGGAACTCCTTATGCTTTGTAGCGTAATACTTTAATGTTAGTGCTATCATTGCAGACACTAATACTTTGTGTTGGCCTGCCCAAGTGATGATGGAGGAAAGCAATTTCAGTCCGCCTGCTCCGACATCTGCCAATTTTGTTATGGTAGGAATCAATTTGTTTCCCAGTTCCGCTTTCATATCCTGCATCTTTTTCTTGGCCTTCTCCAATTGGGCGGCGGCATTGCCGTTTACAGCAGCGGCTTCGTTGATGACTGAGTTGCCGTCGGCGTATGCTTGAGTGGCGAGGGCCTGGGCTTCACGGAGCTGGTCGGTATGGCTGGCCAGTGTAAGCAGGGTCTCTTGCACACCGGCACCTTTCAACTTCAAATCTGCAAGGGTTTCACCTAATGCCGACGGGCCACTTTCGTTGATTTTGTTGAAGGTGTCAATCACGGTAAGGAAGGCGGTGTTCATATCGTTGTCAACCAGCTTGCGGAACTCTTCGGTGGTCATGCCTACCAAGTTGGCATATTTCTCCGTCTTGCTCATCATATCCATCATCACCTTCTGGACAGCAGTTGCAGATTTCTCCACCTGCGCCATATTCTGGTCCATAGCAGACGCAATACCCATGATTTGGGCTTGTGTGATACCAGCTGTATTGGCAATGCCAGACAACCTCGCGGAAAAATCCATAATGTAGGGTTCTGAGGCTGACGAAGATTGTGCCAGGGTGTTCACGGCGGATGCAGTAGCAATCATCGCACCACGCAGCCCCAACCTATCACTCTCACCAAACATCGTGGCCATCTTGCCTATTTCTTTCACAGCATCTTCACCCAAATCCTCGCCCAATGCCACATTGATGATGTCGGCGGCTTCTACAAAGTCTTTGATGGCTTCTTTAGAGGTGATGCCCAAACGTCCGGCATCGGCGGCCAGTGCATTGAGCTTCTCCGTCGGAGTACGGGTGTCCATCTTCCGGAACTCTTCGTTCAGCTGTTTCACTTCCTCACGGGTAAGCCCGGTGTATTTACTCACATTGGTCATCGCATCATCCATCCGGGCGTAGGCATCAACATACTCCTGCGTAGCGGAAACGAAACGGCGGACAGCGGAAGACGCAGTTTGGAAAACAGCTGCAGCACCGCCCCAAGCCATAGCGAGATTTTTCGTGTGTTCACCCGCTTTTTCTATTTCCTCGCTCGTAGCTTTGATTCCTTGCTGCATTTCGGAGTAAATACTTTTTAATTCACTAAGTTTTTTTGATTTCTGATACCATTCTTCAGACTGATACGGTAGCTTTGCAAGTTCATTAGTCGTTTTTATTATAGCAGCTCGGACTGACTTGAGGTTGTTTTCTATCCCCTGCTGATTTAACCAAATGTTTATAGGTATGTTCATAAAAAAAATGAATAAGAAGTGTTTGTATTATTTTTTTTTGTATTATTGCACCGATAAAATTTTAGAACAATGTTAGGATCAATAATTACATTAGCATTTCTGTATGGGGCATATAAATGGCTCAAAGAAAACCTTTGATCCCAATTCGCTGATGTAATATGAATATACTCCGCAGCCGGTCTTTCCAAAGGCCGGCTTTTTTGTTGTGCGATATTTTTCGGATACTTTTGCCATAAACTGATAAAGTCAGACAAAGGTAGGCAATACCGGCAGATGTTGCTGGGACAAACTTTTCCCCTTACACCACTCCTTTCCCAACATCCAGTTTGCGGAACTCCACCAGCACTTTGTCGCCGTAGTAGTCGGCTACGAGGTCGCCGAGGGCTTCCACGTTGCGCTCTAACGGGGCGTAGAACCAGTCGCTCATGCTGCGCTTGACGTAGGTGTGCGCCGATGCCGCCCTGCCGCTTTTGGTGGCCACGCCGTGTCGCGGCTGCCCGTTGCCCACACCATACTCGCGGAAGATGCCGTGTACGGGCATCTTGAAGCTCAACGCCTCCAAGTCACCGTACCGTTTGCGCAGCTTGTAGGTGGTCTTGTCTTTCAGTTTGCCTTCGGTCGTGCCGGCATACCTCCCTGTCTTGTAGGTGTGGGTGGCTCCCTGCTTGCCCTTGGGGAAACCAGCGGCAGCGGCTTTCGCCTGGCGGCGCACCGTGTCGGCCCATTGTTTGGCACGACGCAGGAACTCTTCTTCGGTCATCAGGTTTTCTTCCATAGTGTTCAGTATATATGCAGCGGGGCATGCCCCGCTGTTAGTGGTGTCGTTTATTGTCCAGTATCAGCTGGTTCAGGCGGTTCAGTACGGTATGCACGTTCAGGTGCAGGTATTTCTCTTCGTCTTGGATGTTGTCGCCGAGCAGGTTGCGGTGTACGCCCGTCCAGCTGAAGTTGCCGGATGGGGTGTCGGCGGCTTCCGGATCTTCGTCGGTGAAGTCGGCCTCGTGGGTGTCATCGGGCTCGGATCCGTGCTGCGGGAAGAGCTGCGGGTAGGTCTCTTCGAGGGAGGCGCGGCGCATGGCCACATAGTTGAGCAGGATGGCTGTCTGGATGGCGGGGTCGGGTTCGCCCAGCAGCTCGTAACGGTTGGCGGTGCCGAAGGTGGTGAACGGGATGCGGCGATCGGTTTCGCCGTTATACCCTTCGCGCTCCGGACGGAACAGTGCGGCCACCATCGGACGGTGCAACCCGTTAAGGAAACACTGGTCCACATACACGAACTCCTCCCACGTGATGTTGGCGAAGTTGCTCATCGGACCGTACCACGTGGTGCCGTTCACGGTGATGGTGGGTATCTTCCACTCACGGAAGTTGAGGGCTTCGCGGTCGGCATCGTGCAGGAATGTGAACATCTCACGGAGACTGTAAAGCTGGAATGGGCTGAAAAGCTCCAGTGTGTCGGTAGGCACGCCCGTGAGCACGGCAAGGTCGGCCAGCGGAATGTCCTCTCCGGAGAGCATATTGCGGACGGCGGCAATAAGCTGCTCGCCGTTCATTTCGGCCAATGTGGAGGGAAACTCAAGTTCGGTGCGCTGCCCGTCGATTTCGTAGGCGATGGTGTTCATTGGTAGGTCGTTTTATTGCCACACGTCGGAGTTGGGCTCAGTGTCGAAGGAGGATTTCACGGTGATGGTGTAGCGGATGCCGGCGTACAGGTGCTGCTCGTTAAGTACCGGCACCGCGCTCATCGGAATGATGGCGGCGCACAGTGTGCCGTTGGCGGCATCCTCCATCAGCCGGCGCAGGAACTCGTCGCCAATGCGCTCGCACAGGTCGAAGGCGGTGTGGATATTGTCCCAGTTCTTGCTTTCCTTGTAGTTGGCGGCGATGATGAAGGAGGTTTCGCGCTGCTTGAACTCCGCATCCTCGTCCCATGTAAGCTCGAAACTTTCGGCGATGACGGCGGGAAACTTCACGCGGTTGCGCAGATCCATATAGAACTCTTCCAACTCGCCACGGAAGAAGTGTTTGTCGCGGTCGGTATGGGCAACCAGTTTGTTCGTGCGGGCGAGGTGCTCGATGTGGTTGTAGTAGGATGATGATGTCATAATGATTTCAATAGGTTAATCAATTCGGGTTGTGGGTGTACGGCGGGACCGTTGATGCAGAAGGAAGCGTCGGTGTAGATGCCGGGCGTACCTTCGGTGGTGCGTTCGGGACAGAGCTGCCACGTGTGCTTGCCGTAGGGGTTAACGATACGGAACTTGTGGCACAGATCGCGCAGGAGGCGTTCGAGGGCAGCGAGCTGTGCGGTGCTGTACCGCTCAAAGTAGAGGAAGCCGCGCCAGCGGTTCTGCTGACAGTACTCGTAGAAGTAGGGAACGGCGGCGCACAGCATATCGGGGGCGAAGCCGCTGCCGGTGTTGCGCACCGGGTAGAACTTGCCATCGGCGGCGGGTAGGAGAGGGATGCCGCCATCGAGGATGATGTCGCAGCGTTCACCTTCGGCAGGTCGTGAGAGGGTGATGATGTGGCCGTCGCGCTGCACGATATAGTTCGGTATCGTGTCGTGCAATGAATTCCGGAGTATGATCATTAGTCCCATTATGCCTTAAATTTTACAAAGTTTCGTAGCACAAATGCTGCTATTGCCAGTATCAGCAGAGCCAGCAGCCACCAAAAGCCGTTCTTCTGAAACTTCTGCCATTTAGTGAGCGGCTTATCCACCTGCACGGTGTTGGTCACCAGCTTATCGCGGTAGATGATGCTGTCCCGGTATTCGGTAACGGTCTTGGTAAGCACCTGCACTGATCCGGTGTTTCGGATGTCGTGCCACAGGAAGCCGCTATCAATACGTGCCGTGCTGATGGCATACTTGGTCGATACCACGCTGAACGTGTCACGGGTGACGTTTCTGTACACCTCAATTGGAAGTTCCACTACCTGCGTGTCAACACGCTCTATGGTTACGCAGTGCGTCTCCACACGAACTGAGTCCTTCGTGTCAGTCGATAGGTGCTTGCAAGGGCAGCAGCCTTGGGACGCTATCATTAAGACCACTGCCACAATACAAGCGAAGATATAAGTGATGATACCTCTTTTCATTATTCCTCGAATTTGAAGTCTGCCAATCGATTGAGCCACCCCTTCAGGAACTTCCGCTGTGTCGGGTCCGCCTTGCAGATGTTCTCAAAGTGAACTTTGCGTCGTGCCCATATCCGGTTGAACAGTTCCCGCTGGTTTGGGTAGTTGTTGATGGCGGCGATGGTTTTGGGACCGACTACTCCGTCGGCGGCCACACCAAGGAGCCGCTGCGGGTAGATGATGCCGTATTTGCCGGATCCCCAAACCCAGTCCACAAGGATGTTGGCGATGCTCTGGTTTTTGATTTCATCGGCACGCCATCGTTCCCAGTAGATGCGGAGCACACGCAACGCATCATCACGGGTGAGCAGCTTCAGATCATCGGCATCAATGTCGCCGTCGCCGTCTTTGTCGTATCCTACCTTCTTCCAAGTGGCCACGGTCACGCCCATGTTTGTGGCGCCGCCGTGGTCGTCTTTGTCGTTTGCCCATCCGCCTTCCCATTTTAAGATGATGGGAGCAAGTTTTTTAATGTCCGCCATCTACTCCTCCTTTCTGTTCTGGTCGTACCACTTCTTTGCGTACCAGCCTGCAAAGAAGCCCGCAACGGCTGTCGCGGTGCTGATGATTGTGCTCCAGAATGGGAGATACTTGATGCTGACAAGGCAGATGATGACAACTGCCACAATGATTGCGATTACGATGATTTTGTTCTTTTTCATAAAATATTTGTTTAAAAGGTTTACCATGATTTCACCCAGCTGCTGTCCGCCTGCCACTGCATTGTGGGTGCGGCCACCTTGTGGGTGTGCGCTGACACCAGCATGATGACTGACATGACTGCTGCGAGCAGCCATAGGATGAGTATGTTATCGGTCGTTTTGTATTGTAGTGTGTTGTTCATAATTTTAACCATATAAAAAATCGCTCGTTCCAGCACTTGTCAGGAATTCAGAATTTGTTACTAAATCAAAAAAACCAGCTTTATTTGTCAGCGTGTTATATTTTGGAACATAATTTCTCACAAGTACATCATTAATTTTGATATATGCACTAATTGCTTTAGCTGAAGCTAAATATCTTGACACGTTGTTTTTATACAATCCACCTAAAAATGCCGTAGTAACATCCCCTCTTGCTGTGCCACTATAACTTCGATTATATGTTGTATTGTTACAAGTTTGGTAAACAGTGTGGGTTAAACGATTAACTTTTACAGACATAAAATATTGTATCCCAGTGTTTAAATTACTAAATCCAAGAATGTTTGCACTTGAGCCACACCATACACGAACTACACCAGGATTTGGAGAATAAAGTCCACCAGTCCAATTAACATCATCTTCGGTTGGCGGAAATGCGGCAGCTATAACATTAACATGATAAGGTCTAACCGTAAATATCAAATTAATTCCCGCTTCATAAATATCTCCAGCCGTATAAACAGGTGTTATTATATACTGAGTCCCGTTTGTTTCTATATAATTTAAGTCAGTATAAATAGATGGTGGTGTTACTTGCTGTGTTATATGTTCTCTCTTACTCATATCCTTGTATTTTTCTTATAGTTTGCAAATCAAGAACTTTGTTAAACATCAGAGTTTCCTTGATATACACCTCGCGGCCGTTGTTATTGCTGTTGTAACTGCCTACATACCAGTTGTAGCCTCCCCATCCTTGTGGGAGATATGGAGCATAAGCACCGTACGTTGCAAACAAAGCTCCATTGTCATATAGCCACCTTCCTGCCGATGAAAGAGTGTATGCGCAATTATATAATGAATTGTTCCAGCTTGCGATATTGGAAGTGCCAGCCTGCATAGTGGCGTTGCCAATAGCGGTGTAATTGCCGACGCACATAAACGTGCCGTTGCCGTTTGCTGATTTTTTCTTGAAGGTTGTCAGTACGCTGACTTCATTGTCTGGAAATGTAGCAGCTGACCAGCTATTTGCAAGAGTGTATGACTGCGTATGATAAGAGGGTCCTACAAAAACGTACATACCCTCATTATTATCCCAATATGCTCGTGTACCACTATTGGTGTATTGTAAAGATGCACCACTGATACGATCTTGCAGATCACCATCTTGCGTAAGCGGTAGGTATAGTACGCAGCCGATTGATTTCAACCAATCAATATAACTCTGAGTTGTTGTATGTTCTCGTTTCATAACATTGATATTTGTTCATTTGTCAGCATGACATTCCACATCCTTACGTTTCTTATGTAGCCTCTAAAGTATCTGTCAGTCCCGTTGTTGACTCCTATCCATACGTTGTTCACTGTTTCAAATGCAGGTATTACCTTTGCCGCACTATTACGTAATACGCCATCAATAAAAAGTTCAGACATCCCTGTGTCGTAATTGTATCTGACAAGCAATGTATAAAATTGATTTGCAACAAACGGGACTGATGATATTGACAATACTCCATAACTATTGTTATAATAAGTTGCACAATTTAAGTCCTGTGACCATCCGGGAGCATAATTGAAGGCGTTGAAAGTGTTGTATCTTGTGCACGCATACTTGATCATACAATACAATCCTGTTGCGTACAACTGAGGGAACATCACTTCAACAGCAAAAGTATGAAAATTAGCATGAGATATACTTGCATTTGTTTTTTCTATTTTCTGGGAGCCATTGAAATATGCTCCGTTTGAGGAATATGTAACCCCTGAAATAGTGCTCCATCCTATCCAGTTTCCCATTACGTCATTGGCATCAGCTGTAAGCGGAAACCAATAAACAGGGTCGGGTACTATAACCGATTTATTTTCTTTATGTTCTCTTCTCATAGCGCATCTATAGCTTGTTCGTAGGCAGCATCCACCGCCTCAACAGATTGAGCCGCCTCAATCTGAGGTCGGTAAGTAGCCAGCACCGTCATTGCGTGCTTGCTTTGACTGCGGAAGTCGCTCACAACCTGTCTTGCTTCTGTCAGTGAATAATAACTATCAGCGGTGATGTTCTCCACCTTGTCAATCGCCATCGCGAACTCAAGCGATGTGACGCTGATAGAGCCGTAGCAGGCATCCTTCAGCTCCTTTACCTTCTGCGCTGCATACTCCTGCACATCAGGTGTTGGCGGCACATAGGTCGGGTTAAGTTCACACCTAACCACTTCTTGCACCTTGGCCGTAGGATTGGCAAGGTAGAACTCCCGCTGCTCGGTTGTAAGTTCACGGTACAACTTTCTGTTCAGATCAAGATTCATGTTAACAGGGAACGCTATGACTTTAATGTCATGCTCAACGCCATTCCTCAACTTGAAATAGTAATATGTTCCTATCATAATATCTTTGATGTTACATAAGCACCATCTTCGTTAATGCAGAATCCGATTTCCAAGGTTTTGCCCGCCGGAATGGTCTCACAATCTCCTTCTACATTGCAATCGTTGTTGTTGCTGTCGTAAATGTGGTTGATGACCACATCAACGTCACTACTGCCGTTGTTCTTCACCCAAATGTAGTTGTCTGCGCCATTGCTGCAACTAATGGTAAGTCCCACATCAGCGGTTACTGTTATTTTGGCTGAACATCTTGCAGCGGAGAAGGTGATGGTGGTGGTGGAAGTGCTGACCGTAGTATTGGCAGTGTGGGTGAAATTGAGGTTTGACGGTCCCGCTGGGCCTTGTGGCCCTTGTTGCCCAATCAGCGAGGCGAGGAAGTCGGCCACCGTGCCGCTGTTGCCGGCATCTAACCATATTTCGTAGGCGGACTTTCCGTCGGCTCCGTCCTGCCCGTCTTGACCGGGTGCGCCGTCCTGACCATCTTGACCATCAGCACCATCGGCACCGTCCTGTCCGGGATCTCCCTTCAGCGAGGCGAGGAAGTCGGCCACCGTGCCGCTGTTGCCGGCATCTAACCAT
>JAEEKX010000005.1 GCA_016288655.1 Bacteroidales bacterium | reverse complement strand
GGTTAGATCACGTTCCTCCATCCATGAGACACACCCATCCGCCGACTATAATCCCGCCCCTTCACTTTGAAGATCCATCACGGAACTTTAGTAATAAAAAAGAGGGTGAATAAAAAAATCACTTTTTAGTCACCCTCAAATTCTTTGATATAGCGAAAAAAATTGTATTTTTGCCGAAATTCTAAACGGTTATGATCATCCTATTCAACAAGCCCTACGGGGTGCTGAGTCAATTCACGCCCGAGGCGGGGCATCGTGCCCTCGACGAGTTCGGCTTTCCTCCCGGCGTCTATGCGGCGGGGCGATTGGACCACGACAGCGAGGGTGCCTTGCTGCTGACGGATGACGGTCGGCTGGTGCAGCGGCTGTTGGACCCGAAGAACGCGCATCCCCGCACCTACCTTGCGCAGGTGGATGGGGAGATCACCGAGGAGGCCGTGCGGAAACTCTCCGCGGGCGTTTCCATCAAGGGCTACCGCACCCGTCCCTGTAAGGCGATGAGGGTGCCGCCGCCGGAAGGGCTTTGGGAGCGCGTGCCCCCCATCCGTTATCGCGCCAGCATTCCCACCAGTTGGGTACGGCTCACCCTCACTGAAGGCAAGAACCGTCAGGTGCGTCACATGACCGCGGCGGTGGGCTTTCCGACCTTGCGGCTCATCCGCGTGCAGATCGGCGACCTGTGCCTCGACACGCTCCAGCCCGGCGAATGGCGAATGGTGGAGCCGTAATGGTGCTACTCGAGGGGAAGGACCGCTCCTTCGTTGGCTTTCCTCGCCTCGTCGAATTTGGCCTTCATCGTGGGGTTGTCACGTGTGAGTTTCTTGATGGTCAGCCCTTCGGCCTTGTCGTTGGCCAGCCGCAGGTTGTTCTCGGATCCGATGAGGGCATCCTTGATCTTCTGGAGGTGGCTGATGGATTTGTCGATCTCGTCAATAGCCGTCTTGAACTTGTCGCTGGCAATGCGATAATTTCTGCTGAACGCATCCTGAAAAGAGAGCAATTGGTTCTCGAAGTTGGTGACATCGACCGACTGGCTTTTGGCCAAAGCCAACTGGCGTTTGTACTCCACGCTTTTCTTGGCCGCGTTCACCAGCAGGGTGATCATCGTCTTGAAGAATTGCGGCCGGATGACGTACATCTTGGGATAGCGGTACGACACATCGACGATGCCGCCGTTGTACAATTCGCTGTCGGATTCCAGCAGCGACACTAATACGGCGTATTCGCAGCCCTTGGCGTTGCGGTCGGCGTCGAGTTTCTTGAAAAAGTCCTCGTTCTTGTGCTTGGTGGCCGTCGCGTCCATCTCGTTCTTCATCTCGAACATGATGGAGATGTATTCCATGCCGTCTTCGTAGTCGCGGAAGATGAAATCTCCCTTCGAGCCGCTGGAGGCGTCGTTGTCCTTCTCGAAATAGGCGTTCGGGAGCATCGGGCGCATCTCTCCGTTGAAGATGGTGCTGCAGTGTTGCTCCAGCGTCTCGCCGACCATTTTGGTGGACATTTTGGTCTTGAGGTCCTTGTAGTAATCCACCTGCTCCTGGGCGAGTTTCAATTTGGATTCAAAATCATCGCGGATGCTCTTTTCATTAAGAGCGGCCTTGGATTTGGCCAGCTGAAGTTGTCCCTCCAACTCCGTCCGGATGCCCTTCTCCCGCAGCATGGCCTCGGATGTCACCGTCTGAACCTTTGACTTCAACTCCGTGATCTCCTTTTCTTTGGCTGCCAGAGCATCCTGTAACTTCTGCTGCTCATGAAGGATGGCGATCTGCCGGGCGTTTTTCTCTGCGTCAACGGCGGACTTGAGGTTGGCGATCTCCGTGTCTTTGGACTGCAAGGCGTCTTTCGTCCTCTGCTGTTCTCGAAGGACAGCAACTTGTAAGGCGTTTTTCTCTGCGTCAACGGCAGACTTGAGGTTGGCAATTTCCTTATCCTTTGCTGTCACGGCTGCGCCGATCTCCAGCTCGCGCTTTTCGCCCAACGCCGCAATCTGTTCTTTCAGCCGGAGGATTTCGTTCTCCTTCTCGTTGATGACGGTGTCCTTGGCGGACAGTTCCTTCTGGTGTGCCTGTCCTGCCTGTGCTTCGCGGGCTTTTTCCTCCACCTCATACTGCTTGTGCAGTTCGGCGATCCTTCGGTTTACCTCGATGTCGAACTCTGCGGTCTTTACTTGGTTGACGATAGAGGCATAGTCGGCTTCATCAACGGAGAAGACATTTCCACATTTGGGGCATTTCAATTCTTTCACGGCATTACTTTTTTGTTGATACTAAATGAACACTGCGTCTTTTCTCTCTCGGAATGACGCTGCAAATATACGACTTCTATGTGTAATCTTTTTGCACAGATAGAAAAGCGTGCAAAAATACGCATTTTTATGCACAATTTGATGGGAAAGATGTAGCCCCTTGAATTTTGGGCTTCGGTGGAGATATAACACAATTCGTTTTCCATTATCTAATTTTTTATTGTAATTTTGCCGATTAGATGTAATTCTACCTATGATTTTGTAATTAATTGTAATTCAAAATAATAACTGTATGAAAAAGAAATTGTCCTTGACAGCATTGCTGCTGTCGCCGCTCTTTTTGAGCGCCAACGAAGCCGATCTTACGCTTCCGGATTTCAACAAGGTCACCTTCTTCAACGGGGCGCTCACCGGCAAAGCCCTGCTATTGTGGGGCTCCATCATCGTTTTCATCGGACTCCTTTTCGGTCTGTTCTTGGCCCTGCGCATCAAGAAACATCCCGTCCACAAGGCGATGAAGAGCGTCTCCAACACCATTTACGAGACTTGCAAGACCTATCTGTTGCAGCAGGGCAAGTTCCTGCTCATCCTCTTCGCCATCATCGGCGTGGCCATCTGCTTCTACTTCGGCGCGCTGAGTGGCAAGTCGATGCCGCAGGTGCTGACCATCCTGCTGTGGACGGTGCTGGGCATTGGCGGTTCGTATGCGGTGGCGTGGTTCGGCATCCGCATCAACACGTGGGCCAACTGCCGCACCTCCTTCGCCTCCCTGCGGGGCAAGCCGTGGCCGGTGGTCAACATCCCGTTGCAGTCGGGCATGAGTGTCGGACTGCTGCTCATCACCATCGAGTTGATCCTGATGCTGGTGATCCTGCTGTTCATCCCGGCCGAGAGTGCTGGCGCGTGCCTCATCGGCTTCGCCATCGGTGAGTCGCTGGGCGCCAGTGCCTTGCGTATCGCCGGCGGCATCTTCACCAAGATCGCCGACATCGGCTCCGACCTGATGAAGGTCATCTTCAAGATCGGGGAGGACGACCCGCGCAACCCGGGCGTCATCGCCGACTGCACCGGCGACAACGCGGGCGACAGCGTTGGCCCCACCGCCGACGGTTTCGAGACCTACGGCGTCACCGGCGTCGCCCTCATCTCCTTCATCATCCTGGCCGTTCCCTCCGTGGAGTTGCAGGCCCTGCTCATTGCTTGGATTTTTGCCATGCGTATCCTCATGGTCTTCACCTCCATCATCTCCTATGGTATCAACCACTGGATTTCCACCGCCAAGTACAAGAACGCCAAGAACTTCAACTTCGAGAACCCGCTGACATCCTTGGTCTGGATCACCTCCATCGTCTCCATCATCGTCACCTTCGGCATCACCTACCTGCTCTTCGGCTCCTATCAGTTTGCAGAGCCCGGCTCGGTCATTGGCCTCCTGGAGCCCGACTGCTCCATGTGGTGGCGTTTGGCTTCCATCATCAGTTTGGGCACGCTGGCCGCCGCCATCATCCCCGAACTCACCAAGGCCTTCACCAGTTCCAACTCGCGCCACGTCAACGAGGTGGTCACCGCTTCCCGCGAGGGCGGCGCCTCCCTTACTATTCTCTCCGGCATGGTCGCCGGCAACTTCAGCGCCTTCTGGAAGGGAATCGTGATGGTCGGCCTCATGTTCGCCGCCTTCATGATCTCCAGTTCCGGACTCGGCGTCTTCGGCCCCTACTACGCCATCTTCGCCTTCGGCCTCGTCGCCTTTGGCTTCCTCGGCATGGGCCCTGTCACCATTGCCGTCGATAGTTACGGACCGGTGACCGACAATGCGCAGTCCGTCTTCGAACTCTCCCAGATCGAGAGTATCCCCGCCATCAAGTCCGACATTGAGAAGGAGTACGGCTTCATCCCCGACTTTGAGCAGGGCAAGTACTTCCTCGAGGCCAACGACGGCGCCGGCAACACCTTCAAGGCCACTGCGAAGCCGGTGCTCATCGGCACCGCCGTCGTGGGCGCTACCACCATGATCTTCGCCATCATCCTGATGCTGGCCAAGTTCGACCTGCTCAACCTCAGTCTCACCGACGCGCCTGTCATCCTCGGTTTCATTACCGGCGGCGCCGTCATCTACTGGTTCAGCGGTGCTTCCATGCAGGCCGTCACCACAGGCGCCTACCGCGCGGTCGAGTTCATCAAGAAGAACCTCAACCTTGACAAGACCGAAGCCGACATCGAGGACTCCAAGACCGTGGTGCGTATCTGCACGAAGTACGCGCAGCAGGGCATGTGGAACATCTTCGCCGTCATCTTCTGCATGACGCTCGCCTTCGCCTTCTTCGATCCCAACTTCTTCGTTGCCTACCTCATCTCCATTGCCGTCTTCGGGCTTTTCCAAGCCATCTACATGGCCAATGCCGGTGGCGCGTGGGATAACGCCAAGAAGGTGGTGGAAGTCGATTTGCAGGAGAAAAACACCGACCTGCATGCCGCCACCGTCGTGGGCGACACCGTCGGCGACCCCTACAAAGACACCTCCTCTGTGGCCATGAACCCCATCATCAAGTTCTCCACGCTGTTCGGCATGCTCGCCGCGGAGATCGCCGTGGTGATGAAACTGACGGCTCAGGGCGCGCTCAACGAAGCCGGCGAGTATGTCGGCGAAGCCGCCGCCGTGGCTCCCTCCTTCGACTACACCCCCTACATCGGTGCCTTCTTCTTCGTCGTCGGCCTTGTTTTCGTCTATCGTTCCTTCTACGGAATGCGTATCAAAACGGAAAAAAAAGAAAAGACATCCAAATAAAATAGCATTTTATGAGAAGAATCCTCCTTTGCCTGCTGATGGCGGCTATCGCCATCCCATTCTCGGCCTGCAAGAAATCGGATGCCAAGACGCAGGACGCGAAAACGTCCTCCGACGAGGTGATCGTCTATTTCTGCAAAGACATCACGCCGGAGAACATCCTCAAACTTTACGAGGCCCTCGGCGTGAAGCAGGAGGGCAAGATCGGCCTGAAAGTCCATTTCGGTGAGGAGGGCAACCAGAACTACCTCAATCCCGAACTGCTCCGTCCGTTGGTGAGCAAGACCCACGCCACTTTTGTGGAGACCAATGTGTTATATGTCAGCAAGCGTCGTTTCACGGAGCAGCACATCGCCTTGGCGAAAGAGCACGGCTTCAACTTCGCGCCCATCGACATCCTCGATGCCGACGGCGAGTTGGAGTACGAGGCGACGGGGTTGAAGCATTTCACGAAGATCAAGACGGGCAGCCATTTCGAGAACTACAACGCCTACATCGTCTATTCGCACTTCAAGGGACACGGTTCCGCCGGCTTCGGCGGCGCCATCAAGAACATTGCGATGGGCTTCGCCTCGCCGGGCGGCAAGATGGCGCAGCACTCCTCCAACGTGCCCGCCGTCCGCAACGGCAGCGACTTCGTCCACTGCCAGCGTTGCGTGCAGCAGTGCCCCGCCAACGCCATCACCCTCACCGACTTCGGCCCCGTCATCGACAGCAGCAAGTGCCTGGGTTGTGCCAAGTGCATCGCTGAATGCGGCCTCGGCATCTTCGGCCAGGGCGACCGCGCCCAGGGCGAGGAGTTCCTCGAGCGGATGGTGGAGTATGCCAAGGTGCTCACCGAAAAACGCCCGATGGTCTATATCAACGTCATGGACAATATCTCCAAGACCTGCGACTGCTCCGCCAAGGCGCCCGCGCCCTTCATGGACAAGATTGGCGCTGTGGCCTCCACCGACATCGTCGCCATAGACATGGCCTGCAACCAACTCTGTGCTTTGAAGCAGAAGACGGACGACGCCTTCAAGGACGTGAACGGCACCAGCGGTGTCGGCCAGTGCCAGTATGCTGAAAAACTCGGTATGGGCAAGACCAAGTACGTGCTGGTGGATGTCGTCACCGGCAAGCGAATCACTTTGGAGGAGGCAATCAAGTAGCACATCTGATTGTCGCCCGCACTTTTTACACAGCCATGTTCCTGCAACGCATACAACTCAGCAACTTCAAGAACTACGAGGTGGCTGAGTTTTCTTTTATCGAGAACGTGAACGCTATCGTGGGTGACAACGGCTCCGGCAAGACCAACTTGCTGGACGCCGTCCACTACCTCTCTTTCTGCAAAAGCTACTTCTCGTCGCAGGACCTGCCAGCCGTGCGTTTCGACAGTCCGGGGTTCGCCATCCACGGCGAGTTCATGGGGTTGGACGACGAGCACACCCACAGTGTCAGTTGCGGCTTCAAACCCGGCGGCAGGAAGGTGGTGAAGGAGAACCTGAAGGAGTGCGACCGCCTGAGCGACCACATCGGGCAGTACCCTGTCATCATGGTGGCCCCCAACGACAGCAACCTCGTGCATGGCGGCAGCGAACTGCGCCGCAAGTTCTTCGACATGACCATCTCGCAGTTCGACAGGAACTACCTCCAGTCGCTCATCTCCTATCAGAAGTTGCTGGCACAGCGCAACACCCTGCTCAAGCAGATGTTCGAGCAGGGGCGTTACGATCCCGCTTTCCTGCAGATTTACGACGACCAACTTGCGCCGATAGGGGAGGAGATCCACCGGCAGCGACAGGCCTTCGTCGCCGAGATGCTGCCCACGTTCCAGAAGCACTACCAGTTCTTGGCCGACAGTCGCGAGGAGGTGAGCATCGACTATGTCTCTTCTTTGAATGAGATGCCGTTGGCCGAGTCGTTGCGGCGCAATGAGAGTGCCGACTACAAGGCGGGCTTCACCTGCGCCGGCATCCACAAGGACGAGTTCGAGTTCCTGATGAACGGGGTCTCAGTGCGGAAATTCAGTTCGCAGGGACAGCAGAAGACCTTCCTGCTGGCGCTCAAACTGTCGCAATTCGACTACATTTTCGACAAAAAGAGACTCAAACCGATCCTTTTGTTGGATGATATTTTCGACAAACTGGATGAAAAACGCATCCGGAAACTGCTCTATCTGGTGGGAAACGACCATTTCGGACAGGTTTTTCTCACTGATACAGACCACAATCGGGTTGACCGCATCCTGTCGGGAAACCACATCACCTATCAGGTCATCACGATGAATCCCATCGGGGATGTGCCATCGGAAGAAAAAAAATAAGTCATTGCAAACCAACATTATACTATTTTCAGCGTGTAAAAAAACACGAAAGGTGTCAACGATAATAAAAAATGTCGTATTTTTGCACGTTTAATTTAAAAAGGACTACTATGGAAGAATTGATTAACGAGGTTAAAGAGATTATCGCTGAAAAATTAAGCGTTGACAAGGAAGAAATCACTTTGGAAAAGAGTTTTACCAACGACTTAGGCGCTGATTCACTGGATACCGTTGAATTGATTATGGAATTCGAGAAGAAGTTCGGTGTGACTATTCCGGAAGACGCCAGCGAGACGATCCACACGGTGGGTGATGTTGTCAACTACATCAAAGAACACCAAGGCAAATAAAAATACTTCCCTCATCGTATGGAATTGCGACGAGTTGTTGTTACCGGCATAGGGGCTGTGACCCCTATCGGTAACGATGTGACTGATTTTTGGAATTCCCTGTTGACGGGTACCAATGGTGTCGGTATGATCACTCATTTCGACACCACGGAATACAAAACCAAGTTCGCGTGCGAATTGAAGGGTTTTGACGTATCCAAATACATGGATCCCAAGGAGGCACGCAAGGTTGACGTATGTACGCATTACGCCGTCGCCGCCGCTGTGGAGGCGATGACGGATGCGGGGTTGTCGCATGGCACCTACAATCCGGAGCGTGCGGGCGTGGTGGTCGGTGCCGGCATCGGCGGCGTGGCCACGACAGCGCTCGACATCATCGACTTCGCGCTCGACAACCAGCGTCCCCGCTTCAGTCCGTTTTTCCTCCTGAAGTCGTTGAACAATATGATGTCGGGCAACCTCTCCATCCGCTTCGACCTGCAAGGGCCGTCGTTCGTCACTTCGTCGGCGTGCACTTCGGCTGCCGCGGCGCTATGGGATGCCCGCAACATGATCGGCCTGGGACTGTGCGACATCATGCTCACGGGCGGTTCCGAGGCGGGCATCGTGCCCTTTGGCATCGGAGGATTCAACGCCATGCGTGCCCTTTCCACCCGCAACGACGACATCTACACCGCCTCGCGTCCCTTCTCCATCGGCCGCGACGGCTTCGTGATGGGCGAGGGCTCCGGCATGCTCGTGTTGGAGGAGTACGAACACGCCGTCAAGCGCGGCGCCAAGATCTACGCTGAGATCGCCGGCATCGGGATGACTTCCGACGCCTACCATGTCACCCATCCCCGTCCCGACGGCGCCGGCGCCCGCAAGGCCATGGAACTCGCCCTGAAGGAGGGCGATGTCGGCATCGACATGATCCCGTATGTCAATACCCACGGCACCTCCACGCCGCTCGGCGACGCCTCCGAGTGCGCCGCCATCCAGGCCCTCTTCGGCGACCATGCCGACACGATGCTCTTCAACGCCACCAAGTCGATGACCGGCCACCTCCTCGGTGCCGGCGCCGCCGTGGAATGCATCGCCACCATCCTCGAAATGCAGAACAACGTGGTCCATCCCACCATCAACTTCGAGGACCCGGACCCGGAACTGCCTGTCTGGGACTTCTGCATCTACGGGCCGGTCGAGTGCGACATGGAATACGCCCTCTGCAACTCCTTCGGCTTCGGCGGACACAACGCATCCATCCTTTTGAAAAAAGTTTAACCCATACAACTTTGTTAGGACTCGGCAAGCATCATGACGCACACGAAAAGGAGATAAGACGTTTCCTTCGCACTGTCGTCGGCATCCGCCCGGGTAACCTTGACCTCTATCTGATCGCACTGACCCACCGTTCCGCCTCCGATAACCATACCCTCAACGGGCATGTACTTAACAACGAGCGACTTGAATACCTCGGCGACGCCGTCTTGGATGCCATTATGGCCGAATTCCTCTTCAAGAAATATCCTCTCAAGTTTGAGGGAGAACTCACGGAGATGCGTTCCAAGTTGGTGAGCCGCGAGCGTCTGGGACAGTTGTCGCGCAAACTTCATCTCAACGAACTCATCACTATCGACCCGCACGCCCATGCGAAGTCGGCCGGCGGCGACGCCTTTGAAGCCCTCGTCGGCGCCATCTTCCTCGATAAGGGCTATGAGAAGACCAAACGGATCGTCCTCAAGAAGATTTTCGAGAACTATTACGACCTGGACACCGTGGTGATGGAGGAGTCCAATTTCAAAAGCAAGATCTTGAACTGGGCGCAACACAACCACAAGAAACTCTCTTTCGAGCACGAGGTGGCCGAGCAGAAGCACGGCAACCGGCTCTATCGTGCCAAGTTGCTGAGCGACGGCAAGTTGCTGTCGGAAGGTCTGGGATATACAGTGAAGAAGGCCGAGCAGGTTGCCGCGGAACGCGCCTGCACGAAGATTTTCGGCAGCAAGGAACAGGAGGATTAGGTCCCCCTATTCATTTTTTTTATTTGGGCGCCGGACGGGCTGTCCGCTTTACTGCACTTCGCGGTGGCTACGGCCGCAGGGCGTCCGATCGGCTTCCGCTGGTCGCCGCTGGTCCGCCGCTGCCGTATGCCACCGCGTGCGTTTCGTGCTCGCTCCCATCCCTGGCGCACGGCGCAACGCCCTGTCCGTGAAATATTAAACGTCCATCCGCCATTAGCCATGCGGCTTTGCGGATCAGCGGATGTTGTCCCATTTCGTTGTGGAAAAAATCTCGCTACCCGCCCCTTTCATCCCAATTAAAAGTAGTATCTTTGCACCTCATTTGATAAATTAGTTCACTATGGCCGAAGACAAGACGAAGGAATCGGAAGAAGAGAGAAGAGACGATCAGGTAAACGACTCATCTTCAGATAGTTCAAAAGATATTGAGCAACCGCGCGAGGGTGATCACATGCGCAATGTGGTGTATGTGCAGTCGATGTTTGAGAACTGGTTTCTCGATTACGCCTCGTACGCCATCCTCGACCGTGCCCTGCCCGACGTCTATGACGGGTTGAAGCCCGTACAGCGTCGTATCCTCCATTCCATGAGCGAGTTGGAGGACGGCAGAATGAACAAGGTCGCCAATATCGTGGGCAATACGATGAAGTATCACCCCCACGGCGACGCCTCCATCGCCGACGCCATCGTGCAACTCGGGCAGAAGGAGTTGACCATTGACACGCAGGGAAACTGGGGTAACATCTACACCGGCGACCCCGCTGCCGCTTCCCGTTACATCGAGGCCCGCCTCACCAAGTTCGCCCTTGAGGTGGTCTTCAACCCGAAAATCACTCAGTGGAAACTTTCGTACGATGGACGAAACAAGGAGCCCATCCAACTGCCCATCCGTTTTCCGCTGCTGCTGGCGCAGGGCGTCAAGGGCATCGCTGTCGGCATGGCCACCAAAATCCTGCCCCACAATTTCAACGAACTTCTCGACGCCTCCGTCGCCGTTCTCGAAAACAAGCCCTTCGAACTCTATCCCGACTTCCCCACCGGCGGCTCCATCGACGTGAGCAAATACGCCGACGGCACCCTCGGTGGCAAGGTCATCAGTCGCGCCAAAATCTCCATACAGGATAATAAAACATTGGTAATCACAGAAATCCCATACGGAACCAATACTGTCGATCTCATCCAGAACTCCATCACTCCCGCCATCGAAAAGGGGAAACTCAAAATCCGCAAGATCGATGACCAGACCTCCAAAGGTGTCGAAATCGTCCTGCATCTTCAACCGGGAACTTCTCCCGACCAGACCATCGACGCCCTGTACGCCTTCACCGATTGTCAAGTCAATATCAATCCCAACCCGTGGGTCATCCACAACGGCAAGCCCGCCATGCTCTCCGTGAGCGAAATCCTGCGCGTCAACACCCACAACACGGTCGAAATGCTGCGCAAGGACCTCGAAATCTTCCTCCATGAACTGGAAGGCCAGTGGCATTGGCTCTCGTTGGAAAAGATCTTCTTCGAACACCAACTCTATAAGGAATTGGAGAAGGACACCGACAGTTGGGACACCCAAATTGACAACATCCTGCGCGACTTCAAGGCCTATCAGAAGTTGCTCAAGCGCGAAGTGACCCGCGAGGATGTGCTTAAACTTTGCGAAAAGCCGGTGCGCAAGATCTCCAAATTCGACATCAAGAAGGTGGAGAACGACATCGCCAACGTCGAGATGCAGATGGAGGAGACCCAAAACCACCTCGACCACATCATCGACTACACCATCAACTATTTCAAGCAGTTGAAGAAAAAGTACGGCAAGGGCCGCGAGCGCCGCACCGAAATCAAGAATTTCGACACCATCAACGTGGTGAGCGCCGCCGTCGCCAACCAGAAACTGTATGTCAACAAGGCCGAGGGCTTCATCGGCACCGCCCTCAAGAAGGATGAGAATGTCGAGTTGGCCTGCGAGTGCTCCGACATCGACGACATCATCGTCTTCATGAAAAACGGCACTTTCACCGTCACCAAGGTGCCTAACAAACAGTTTATTGCCAAGAATATCATCCATGTGGGCATCTACAAGCGCAACGACGACCGCACCGTCTATAACATGATCTACTCCAAGGGCAAGAATGGTCCGGCCATGGTCAAGCGTTTCCCCATCGGCGGTATTACGCGCAATAAAGAGTACGACCTCACTTCCGGCGAGAAGGGCACCGAAGTGCTCTATTTCACCGCCAACCCCAACGGCGAGGCCGAAAAGGTGAAGGTCTATGTGAAGAACAAGCCCAACCTCAAGAAGAAGACCTACGAGTTCGATTTCAGCACGCTCGCCATCAAGGGGCGCGCCTCCAAGGGCAACATCCTGTCGAAAAACCCGCTCGCCCGCGTCGAACTGAGCGAGAAGGGCGTCTCCACGCTCTCCGCCATCGGCGTCTGGTTCGACCCCAACGTCATGCGCCTCAACAACGAGGAACGTGGCGATTTTCTTGGGGATTTCAAAAAGGACGACAAGATTATATCTATATATAAATCAGGTAATTATAGAATAACCGGATACGAACTTACTACCCACTTCGAAGACGATCTCGCCATCATCCGCAAATACAATTCCCACAAGGTCATCACCGCCGTCTATTACAACAAGAAGGAGGACCGATACTTCATCAAGCGGTTCAATCCCCAGTCAACCGACAAGACGATCGACTTCATCCCGATGGAGAAGGATGTGAAGTTGATGGAAGTGAGCATCGACTACCTGCCGCAGTTGGAGGTGAAGTATCATAAAAAGGATCCGAAGGTTCTCTTCACGGAGGTGATTGATGTTTCTGAATTTATTGATACTCAGGGGATAAAGGCCAAGGGCAAACGGCTGAACTTAGGTACGATCAAGGGCCTTAAATGGTTGGATCCGCTGCCCTATGACGAGCCGGAGGATGAGCCGGAGGAGACGGAAACGGAAGAGAGCGGCACGGAAATCGTGCCCGGCAGTATCGAGGATATCGAGATGGCTGACGCCCTGGAGCGCTTCCACGACGACACCCCGACCACGCCTTCGACACCTGCCAAGCCCGCTGACAGCGACAATGACAACGATGACAGCGGCACGCAACTGGAACTTTTTTAGTGTGTGCGGGGTTCGGTCTGGAAGTAAGTTGTTGACTTAAAGCAATGTAATGAGGTAGTCGCGCACCATCTCAGGCCGGATGGCACGCATACAGGCACAATCGGTCGTGTGGCGGCAGTCGTCGCACTCCTTCTCTTGGGTGAAGATCTTGACGTGGTCGCCCAAGGCGCCCCATCGCCCGGGGTGCATGGGATGGATGGGTGGATAGAGTCCGATGGCGTGGCTGCCGACCGCCGCGGCGATGTGCAGTGGCCCGGTGCTGGCCGCAATCAACCCGTCGGCCGCTGCAATAAATGCAATATACTCTGACAGAGATAGTTTTCCGCAGAGATTGATGACGTTATCAGATACTTTCGATAGCAAATCCCCAATCAGGGCTTCTTCGGAGGACGTGCCGCAGAGGAAAATCCGGAATTTCTCGGCGGGTAGCAGGTCTATCAGTTTCCCGAAGTTGTCGATGCCCCATTCACGCGCACTCCCTTTCGATTTCGGGTGGATGATGAGGTTGAACTTGTCGGGACGAAGCAGATGCAGGGCCTCTAATTCCAGTTTTGGAGGAATCAAGGAAAGGCATTTTCGCACTTCCTGTAGGTCGGCGTTGAGGATAGACATCCGGAAGGGCCTGAACAACTGGAAGTTGAGTTGCGCCTCATGGAGGTCGGAGTTCTTCCTGGAGAAGTTGACACGCCGGTTGCAGTAGCGCCAGTGGAAGGCGCGGTGCGAGGTGCCCACACGCACGGGAATCTCCGCTTTTTTGGCCAAACGGGCAATCTCACGTTGTGGAAAAACGTGGATGATAGCGTCTGCTTGGAATTTCTTGAATGTGTTAATCTTCTCTGTATCAGTTTTTTTTGAAATTATTGACCAATCGGCAAACTCATTCACGTAGGGGCAGCACTCGACGATGGGGCGGGTGTAGGTCGCTCCCAGAAAAATAATGTACAGATCAGGGTAGCGTTGCCGCAATGCCCCTGCCATCGGCAAGGTCAGGATGACGTCGCCGATGCTGTCGGTTCTACTGAGGACGATTCTCTGAAGTGCCATGGGATGCTTGATTATGTAATTCGTTGATCTTTATGTATTTAAGGAATGTGGCGAATGCCGAGATGCGGCAGACGACAAATCCATAGTAGCCATCGAGGAAGCCGAGGCGCAGCACATAGTCGCGAAAAAACTTCCAGGCCGTCTTGCAGCGGATGGCACACCGCCTTTTGCGTTTCGCCCCGTTTTTGAAGGCCTCTTCCGCAGTCATCGTGGTGAATTTGTCCGCTTGCTTAATATGCTCTGTAATAGAGTGATATGAGTAATGGTTGAGATGCCCGGGCAACGAAAGGACAGCCACGTTTTCGGTGAATTCGACGGTTTCGTGAATGTATCCTTGCCATGCGCCTTGCTTCCGGTTCCAGAGGCGGATTTTGGGGTCGGGATACCAGCCGGAGTGCCGGATGGGATGCCCGCAGTAGATGGTGAGCCGGTTGAGAATATAGGCGCCGGTGAACCCCAACGACTTCTGCGACTGGATGGCGTGTTGCAATTCGTAATCCAGCTCCTCATCGGCATCCATGGAGAGAATCCAATCGTGTTGGGCCTGCTGGTTGGCGAAGTTCTTCTGTGCGGCGTAGCCCAACCAGGGTTGGTCGATGACGCGGACGCCGAACTTGCGGCAGATCTCGGCCGTCGCATCCGTGGAGTTGGAATCCACCACCACGATCTCATCGGCCACGGACCGGACAGACTCCAGACAGCGCCGGATGTTGTGTTCTTCGTTGTGGGTGATGATGACGACGGATAACAGTGACATGTTGTGTTAAACTATTTGGAAATCGGTTAGTTCCAGTGTATATCTTGCTTGAGGATAGTGGCAGGTTGTCCGGCGAGGACGACGTTGGGGGTGAGGTGCTGGCCTCCGACAATGGCGCCGGCTCCGATGATGACATCGTGCGTGATGTGTGTGTTTTTGAGTATGATGGCGTGGCATCCGCACCAGACGTTGTCCTCGAAAACGATGGGGGCGTCTTCGTTGATGCGCACGCCGTCGGCATTGAAGATGCGGTGTTGGTCGCTGTCCATCAGCGTGGTATCCCAAGAGATGCCAACGTTCTTGCCCATTTCGATGTGCTTGTTGCAGATGATGTAGAGGCGGGATGAGTTGTGGAAGTTGTCGTGAAAGATGAGGGTTCCCGTTTCGGAGACGGCGATGCGGGAGCCGGAGCCGATCTTGCAACGTCCGTCGAAAACGATGGTTCCACGCCAGTCGATGATGGTTCTTTCTTTCAGAAAATCAGATAGTTGGGATGTTCCCAAGCCGATTTTCACCAATCCCATTTTCAATTTTCCCTGAACGGAAATGTGCCCGCAGAGGTGTTTCAGGCGGGTCTTGTGTGAGCAGAGCAGGGGCATGCGGATGGCTTGGCGCGCGGGCAGGCAGCGCCAGTTGAGATACACCGATTTCGGGAAACCCAAAATGTAGTGAACCAGTTGCCAGAAAGGGGATGTGCTTCTGTTTTTGGTCGCCATCGGAATGCTTTTTCGCGCCCTATTCAGTGAAAGGGCGTGCAAAAATACGCAATTTTTCGTTTGATGTTACTCCAAAATGAAATCCACGGCCTCTTTCATGGAGGCGAAGTAGTGGAAGTTCATGTTTTCGATGTAGGTCTTGTCGATTTCGTCGATGTCTTTCTTGTTGTTGGCGCAGAGCACGATGTCGTAGATGCCGGAGCGTTTGGCGGCGAGTACCTTTTCGTTGAGGCCGCCGACGGGCAGCAGTTTGCCGCGTAGGGTGATCTCGCCCGACATGGCGACGTTGGAGCGTACGCGGCGGCCGGTGAGGCAGGAGACCATTGCCGAGAGGATGGTGATGCCGGCGGAGGGACCGTCCTTGGGCGTGGCACCTTCGGGCACGTGTACGTGCAGGTTGACTTTCTGTAATTGCTCTATATCTATCTGGAAATCAGAAGCGTGTGACTTGATATACTCGTGGGCGATGGTGGCTGACTCCTTCATCACGTCGCCGAGGTTGCCAGTCATGGTGAGGTTGCCCTTGCCTGGAGAGGAGACGCACTCGATGAAGAGGATCTCGCCGCCGACGGAGGTCCAGGCAAGCCCAGTTGCGACGCCGCAGGTGTCATTGTCCAACGACTTTTCTTTCTGGAAGATGGGGGCGTGTAGGATCTCGCGCAGGTCTTTTTCGGTGACCTTCTTCTCCAAGGTGGAATGCTCTACGTACTCGGCGGCTTTGTGGCGGATGATCTTGGCGATGGTCTTCTCTAAGGTGCGCACGCCCGACTCGCGGGTGTAGTCACCGATGATCTTTTCTATGATGTCGTCGGAGAAAACAAGCGCGTGGCGATCTAATCCGTTCTCCTTCAACTGCTTGGGTATTAGGTGCTTCTTTGCGATCTTGATCTTCTCTTCTAAAAAATAGCCGGAGACGTCGATGATCTCCATACGGTCGATGAGGGCGGGCGGGATGGTGTTCAGGGAGTTGGCGGTGGCGATGAAGAGCACTTTGGAGAGGTCGTAGCCCATTTCGAGGTAGTTGTCGTAGAAGGAGGAGTTCTGTTCGGGGTCGAGCACTTCGAGCAGAGCGGCGGAGGGATCGCCTTGGATGTTCATTCCCAGCACTTTGTCGATTTCGTCAAGGACGAAGACGGGGTTGGAGGTGCCGGCCTTCTTGATGCTCTGGATGATGCGGCCGGGCATGGCGCCGATGTAGGTCCTGCGGTGGCCGCGGATCTCGGACTCGTCGCGCAGTCCGCCGAGCGACACACGGATGTACTTGCGTTTCAGTGCCTCCGCGATGGAGCGGCCCAGCGAGGTCTTGCCCACGCCGGGAGGGCCGACCAAACAGAGGATCGGGGCCTTCATGTCCTCTTTCAAACGCAGCACGGCGATGTACTCGATGATGCGCTCCTTCACCTTCTCCAAGCCGTAGTGGTCGTGGTCGAGCACTTTGCGGGCTCTCGTCAGGTTGAAGTCGTCGTGCGAGTACTCGCCCCACGGCAGATCGACCAGCGTCTGCAGGTAGTCCGTCTGCATGGAGAAGTCGGGTGCCAGATGGTTGGAGCGGCGCAACTTGCCCAACTCGCGCATGAAAGTATCTTTCACCGCATCGGGCCATCGCTTGCCCTGCGATTGCTCTAGAAGTTTGTTATAAATCTGATCCACAGGCGATTCACCCAATTCCCGCTGGATGGTCTTCATCTGCTCGTTCAGGATGTACTCCTTCTGCTGGCGGTCGATCTCCTGTTTGGACTTGTCTTGGATTTGGGCCTTGAGTTCAAGGATTTGAATCTCCTTGTTGAGGTATTTGAGCACGGTGTCTGCGCGTTCCAAAAGGTCGGTCATCTCCAGAATCCGCTGTTTCTCAGCAACTTTCAGACTGAGGTAAGAGGCCATGAAGTTGATGAGGAAGGCGGGGCTGTCGATGTTGTTGATGGCGACGACGGCTTCTTGGGGAAGGTGAGGGGAGAGGTTGACGATGTCGGAGGCGGTGTCGCGGATGGAGCCCATCAAGGCCTTGAACACCTTGCGGTTGCGCAGGCCACGGTCGTAGTCGTTGGTGAGGTATTCGCTCACCACGCCGACGAGGAAGGGGTTGGTTTGGGTGAGTTCGATGAGGGCGAACCGCTTGATTCCCTGTACGATGATGGTAATGTTGCCGTCGGGCAAGTGGATCATCCGAAGGATGCGGGCCATGACGCCCACGTGATATAGGTCTTTGAATTCGGGGTTGTCGGCTTCGTTGTCTTGTTGGGTGACGACGCCGATGGGCGCGTCTTTGTGGGGCAGTTCGCGGACGAGTTTGATGGATTTGGCGCGGCCAACGGTGATCGGCATCACCATTCCGGGGAAAAGCACGGTGTTCCGCAGTGGCAGGATGGGCAGTTCGGCGGGCACGGTTTCCTTGCGGATACGGTCTTCATCGTCGGCGCCGAAAAGCGGAATGATGTTGGTGTCGGAACCCAACATGTCGGACAGGAATGAGTCGTTGTTCTTGCGCATGTCTATTTTTCACTATATGATGTAATCTCATAAACTTTTTTTATGAGATTTTGTTCAATGGCATCGAAATTTTTATGCCGGCGGGCCATCATCCGGGCGGCGACGTCGCAGGCCTTGTGAAGGTCGAACGGCTCGTAGTTGTGCCCTGGAGTGCCGAAAGAGAAGGAGGGGATGAACTTGGGGTGGAAGCCGACGCCGAAGAGTCCGCAGCCCACGCCGACGACGGTCCCGGTATTGAAAATGGTGCTGATGCCGCACTTGGAATGGTCGCCCATGATTAGTCCACAGAATTGTAAATCGGTCTCTTCCATCTTGTTGGTGGCGTAGTTCCAGAGCCGCACGTTGGCGTAGTCGTTCTTGAGGTTGGAGCAGTTGGTGTCGGCGCCGAGGTTGCACCACTCGCCGATGACGCTGTTGCCGAGGAATCCGTCGTGGGCTTTGTTGCTGTAGCCGAGGAAGACGACGTTGGCGAGTTCACCGCCGGACTTGCAGAAGGGTCCGAGGGTGGTGGCGCCATAGACCTTGGCGTCCATCTTGAGGACGGCATGGTCGCACAGGGCGATAGGTCCGCGCAGGCGACAACCCTCCATCACTTCGGCGTCGCGCCCGATGTAGATGCACCCTTCGCGGGTGTTGAGGGTGGAGCACTCCACGCTGGCGCCGGCTTCGAGGAAGATGCGGCTGCGGTCTCCGATGACGGTGTTGGTATCGCTAATCGGTTGTGAATCACGGCCTTCAGTGAGCATCGCGAAATCCTTTTCCATCTCTTTTTCGTTGAGCAGGAAGATGTGGAAGGGGCGCGACACGAGGTCGTAGTCGCCGGCGAAGGGCACTTGCCGCATCGGCAGGGCGGTGGTGCGGTTCATGAGGTAACTGTTGAAGAAGTTGCGCAGGTCGAGGCCGTCGTTGGTGCGGAAGGCGAGCAGGTCGTTCTCGTTGTACAGTGCCTCCCCGGGTTGCAGTCCGCGGATGGCTGCCAGCAGGTCGTCGTTGGGTAGCAACGAGCCGGCTATCAGCAGGTTGTCGGCACCGCTTTGCAGCGGGAACTTCTCTTGCAGATAACTGCTGGCGAGGGTGGAGGAGGTGCAACCGAGGCGGCGTTCCCACTTCTCGCGGATGGTGAGGATGCCCACGCGCAGGTCGGCCACGGGGCGGGTGTAGGTGAGGGGCAGCAGGTGCGGACGGCACCAGCCGTCGAAAAGAATGAGGTTCATGGTGCTCTTTTTAATGAAAAATGGCGGTTTCTCTTGTTGGAAAAACCGCCACAAAGGTATGAAAGTTTTTTGAATTATTCAGCTTTCTTGGCAGGATGCTTCGCATATTTGTTGCGGAACTTGTCAACACGGCCAGCGGTGTCAACGAGTTTCATCTTACCCGTGAAGAAGGGGTGCGAAGTGTTGGAAATTTCCAATTTCACCAGCGGATACTCCTTGCCGTCTTCCCAAACAATCGTGTCTTTCGTGTTAACGGTGGACTTCGTCATGAAGGCGGTCTCGTTCGACATGTCTTTGAAAATCACCGTTCTGTACTCTTTCGGATGGATGTCTTTTTTCATTATTCTTACGCTTTATTACTCTTAAATACTCTTTATAATTTCGGGCTGCAAAAATACAACTTTTTTCAATACGAAGATGTGTATAAAATGAATTTTCAAAAATATTTTCGGGAGTAAAAAACACGTCGAATTATGTTGTAAATTTGCACGCGAAAATTACGAAGCATGAATGTCTTTTTCATTATCATCAACTTCATAGGGGCGCTGGCGGTGTTCCTATTCGCCATGAAGTTGATGAGTGACTCACTCCAGCAACTGGCGGGCAACCAAATGAGATCTATTTTAGGTAGGATCACCAGCAATCCGTTGCGTGGCATCCTGACGGGTGTGGGCGTCACGGTGGCGGTGCAGTCATCCTCCGCCACAACCGTCATGGTTGTGAGTTTCGTCAATGCCGGACTGCTTACATTGGCTGGTGCTGTGGCCGTCATTATGGGCGCCAACATCGGCACCACCATCACCGCGTGGATCATCACGTTGTTCGGCTTGGGCGAGTCGGATTCGATGTTCAGCTTGCCGATGTTGCTGGGCACCATCTCGTTGCTGTTTCTCTTTTCCAAAAGGGAAAAACTGCAATCGACGGGTGGCTTCGTCATGGGTCTGGCTTTGCTGCTCATCGGCATGAACCTGTTGCAGTCGGCCATGCCGAACTTGGAGGAGTATCCGCGATTTCTGGAGGTCTTGGGCAGCATGTCAGACTGGGGCTTCTTGTCCGTCCTGCTTTTTGTGGTGATCGGGGCGTTGCTCACCTGTTTGGTGCAGGCCTCGGCGGCAATGATGGCCATCACGTTGGTGATGTGCTATAAAGGTTGGATCGGGCTGGACATGGCCGTCGCGCTGGTCATGGGTCAGAACATCGGTACGACCATCACGGCCAACTTGGCGGCGATGGTGGCCAACAATGCGGGTAAGAAGGCCGCACGCGCCCACTTGGTTTTCAACGTGGTGGGTGTCATCTTCACGCTCATCCTCTTCCGTCCCGTGCTGAATATCATCGCGCTCATCACCGTCGGCGTGGTCGGCTCCGACCCCTACACCGCTGTCGGCGCTGTCGGTTACTCCCCCGAGGCCATTCCCATGGCGTTGTCCATCTTCCATACTTTCTTCAATGTGGTGAATACCATTATCTTGGCATGGTTCATTCCCCAGATCATCAAGATTGTCAACTGGATGGTGCCCGTCAAACCCGACGATGCGGAGGACGAGTTCCGCTTGATTTACATCCCTGGTAATTGGATGAAGACGACGGAGTTGGATATCCAGTCGGCCAAGCAGGAGATCGAGCATTTCTCCGAGCGCGTGTTGCGCATGTACAAGTTTCTGCCCGGGTTGCGCACGGCCCAGAGCGAGGATGAGTTCAACACGGTGATGAAGCGCATCGAAAAGTACGAAGAGATCACCGACCGTATGGAGACGGAAATCGCGAAATACCTCACCAATATCGCCGCGGGGGGCGTTTCCGCCGAGGGCTCGCAGCGGGTGAGTGCCATGCTGCGCGTGGTTGATAACCTGGAGAGTATCGGCGACGCGGTCTATCAGATCGCCGTCACCCGCCGCAACAAACGCGAGGACGCCGTCCACTTCTCCGACGAACTGAACGCCAACCTCCAGCACATGACCGACCTCGTGCAGGATTCGTTGGACGTGATGGATTCCAACCTCAGGGGCGATTATGAGAATGCGGATTTGGCCCGCGCCTATGAGGCGGAAAACGCCATCAACCACTATCGCGACGAACTGCGCGAGCGGCATCTCAACGCGCTGAAACACAACGAGTACAACTATGCCATCGGCACCGCCTACAGCAGTCTGTACGCCCTATATGAGAAACTCGGCGACTACGTGATCAACATCAGCGAGGCCGTCAAGGGAGAGAAATGGGAGTCGGGGCAGCCCGCCGATTCCGACATGTGATTTTTTATTTCTAAAACTGATAGAACAGACTGAAGGCGATTTCCGTGCTGAATTGCTTCTTGGTGAGGTATAGTCGGCTGTGGTTGCCGTCGTTGACGCGCACGGGAATGGCGGTCTGCACAAATCGCAGACTGAGTCCGAAATGATCCCTGATGGTGTAGGAGATGCCGGCCATGCCGCACAGTTCGAAACGGCGGAAGGGCATCCGTCCGGGCATGATGCCGTTGGCGTCCTTTTCGGTAGCCCCGCACAAGACGCCGAAAGTCGGCCCGAATTCGACTTCCAACCCCCTTACAATCATGAATTTGGCAAGAACCGGAACCTCAATGTAGTACATCGTGAGGACATATTTGCTGCCGATGTTGCCGTTCTTGTCGGCGCGGAGGAACTTGCTGCTTCCTTTCATCACGAAGTTGATCTCTGGCTGGATGGCCCATTTGGGGGCCTTGATGAAGCGCCAGTTGACGAAGCCGCCGGCGTAGGCGCCCAGCTTGTGGAAGCCGCCCAATTCGTCGCCCGACATCTGAGTGGCGGTGAAGCCGGCGCGCAGCCCGCCCCTGAAGTTCTGTGCCGATATCGTGGCCGTCGCCACAGTCAATAAGAGAAGGATAAGGATTTTTCTCATCGCTGTCATGGATTGGTGGTGGTTGTAAATTGCAATTCCCTGATCTCTGTCCCCTGCTCGCGGTCTTCAATGAAGAGTTCCTGCGTGGAGATGAGTTTGTCATCTACATAATAATCAGTGAGATAGAAGCCCGGACGGAGGATGAAGGTGAAGCGTCCGTTGTGAAGGTTGGGCAAATAGGTGCCGACCTGCTGTTTGCTGCCTGCATCGCGGATAACCACCTTGTAACGAGCAAGTTCCGTCATCATAACGGCACTGTCGGCATCGACGATGCAACCCTTCAGCACACTGTAAGGGGCGGGCTTGTCGAGGAAGGTGACCTTATAGATGTCGTAGTCGCCCCGACTGCCGGCGCGGAAATCGGCGATGTAGGCGTATCTTCCTGATTTTGTGATTGATATGGTTTTGTTGTCATCGGGTGTGTTGATGGGGAAGGCGAGGTTTTCGGGGATGGCGAAGAATTGTTCGGCGGCATCCCAAGTGGAGCGGAACAGGTCGAAGCCGCCCATACTGTTGTGTCCTTGCGAGCAGAAGAAGAACGTGACGCCGTCGGGGGCCAGATAGGGGCAGTCGTCGTCGTACTCGGTGTTGATGTTGGGACCGGCGTTCTTGGGCGTGCTCCACTCGCCGTTGGGGAGGCGCCGCGAAAGGTATATGTCCAAGCCGCCGTAGCCGCCGGAACGATTGGAAGAGAAGAAGATCCACGCGCCGTCGGGCGAGATGGCGGCGGCGTGCTCGGTGGCGTCGCTGTTGACGGTCATGCTGAGCATCTCCGGCCGCATGAAGGCTTTTTTCTCCTTGTGTGTCAGAAAAATATCATCGAACCCTTTGTCGTTGTTAAAATAGAGAAGCATCTGCTCACCGTCCGGGGAAAGCCCGACGACCTCCTCGATGAGGGCGCTGTTGACGGGACTGTTCATCTTCTTCGCTTTGCCCCATTGCCCGCCGATGCGTTCGGAAACATAGACGTCGGCGAGTTTGTAGCCGTCGTAATCCAGCTGTGAACCAATGTTTTGCGCCTGTTTGGAGACAAAGTAAAGCACATCCTCGTCGCCGTTGACGAATGCGTTGTAGTCGGGAAATTCGCTGTTGACGGCGTCACCGACATTCTCCACGGTGACGTTGTTTCGCATCTCGATGAGCAGTTTGGCATTGTTGCACATCTCGATATAGCGGTCGGGACTCAGGTCGGACTTGTCGAGTTTGAGGTTCTTCTGCTTGAAGGTGTTGAAGCAGGCGATGGCGTCGTCGAAGCGGTAGCAGAGCAGGTATGCCTTGCCGAGGTAGAAGGGGATGTAGGGGTCGGCTTTGGGATTCTGTTGGGCGCGTTGGAAATGGATAATGGCCTTGTTGTAGTCGATGTGGGAGTTGAGGAAGGCGTATCCGGCGAAGAGATTGTACTCGTAGTGGAGCGAGTCGATGCGCAGCAATTCCTCGAAATGGCGGGCGGCCTCGTGCATGTTGCCCGAGAAGTATAGTTGCTTGGCTGTCGTTTCGTCGGTGAAGAGCGCGCCGTTGCCTTGCGCGAATGCGGCGGACGCGGCACAAAGCCACAAGGGAATGAGTAGTAAGGCGATTTTTTTCATCTTCAAGATTTGAATGTGCAAAGGTACAACTAAAATGAAAAAAAACGACGGGTGCGGGCACAAAAAAAGGAGGCGCGGGCCTCCTTTATATAATATGGTGTGGAAGATCAGTTCTTCACGCAGCGCACGGAGTAGCCGAAGCACTTCTGGATCTCGTGTCTGTTGAGGTGGTCGTCGTAGTAGTAGGCAGTACGGTTCCAAGCGTAGGAGGGCGTTTTGCCGGTGGCGGTCCAGTAGCCCGCGTCAACGGTCTGCCAGGTGAAGTCGCCGTAGGCATTGCGGAAGCCGCCGGCCATCATGCCAAAGCCATAGTCGTCGTTGTAGTCGCCGTTAGCTTCTTTCCAGTGCTTGGTGCCGGCCTCTCTGAGGGCCTGGGCTGCCTTGTCGCGTCCGCCGACCTTGTTCTCGAGGGTGGTCCAGTCAGCGTCGGTGGCGACGTGCCAGCCGTTGGGGCAGATGTTGCCCGCGTTGATGACGTACCAGTTGTAAAGGGCGCCGTACTCCTTGTTGGCACTGTTGTTGTCGTACCAGCAGTAGCCGGGGGTCTTGTCGTTCACCCATTTGCCCTTGTCGGTGATGTTGGGGATGTTGTTGCCGTTGGCATACTTGGTGGTTCTCAGGTTCTCGGCGAACCAGGTCTGCGATCCGATGACGACGGTCTTGTATTCGTTGCCGTCGGCATCCTTGACGGTTTCACCGGCCTTCTGGGCGGAGAGGGAGAGGGAACCGCCCATCATGAGCGCCAGGGCCATGAGTTTGATGAAATTTGCTTTGATTTTTCTCATAACTAATAGAATTTAATGATTATTGATTACCAAATTTTTGCTCTTTTCTCAGGTGCGATATACATGCCGTCGCCCTCTTTGATGTTGAAGGCCTTGACGAAGGCATCGACATGGGGCAGGGTGCCGTTGACGCGCCATCTTCCGAGGGCGTGCGGGTCGGTCTTGACGCGGCGTGCGATCTCGGCGTCGGTGATATTGTTGGCCCAGACGGCCGCGTAGGCCAGGAAGAATCGCTGGTCGGAGGTGAATCCGTCCATCACCTCGGAGATGCCGCCCTCCGCCTTGGCGCGCTGAAGGGCGTCGAAGGAGATGTTCAGACCGCCGTTGTCGGCAATGTTCTCACCCAAGGTGAACTGTCCGTCGGCGTGGATGCCGGGCAGCACCTCGATGTTGTTGAAGTAATCCACGATCACCTGCGTGCGCTCCTGGAACTTCTTGCTGTCCTCCTCGGTCCACCAGTTGTTGACGTTGCCGACCTTGTCGTACTTGCGCCCCTGGTCGTCGAAACCGTGGGTGAGTTCGTGGCCGATGACCACGCCGATGGCGCCGTAGTTGGCCGCCATGTCGGCATTGAGGTCGAAGAATGGCGGTTGCAGGATGGCCGCGGGAAAACAGATTTCGTTGGTGGTGGGCTCGTAGTAGGCGTTCACGGTCTGCGGCGACATGTACCAGGTGGATGGATCGACGGGCTTGCCGATCTTGGAAGTTTGATATTCGGTTTCAAACTTCATGATTTTCAAAATGTTGCTGGCATATCCCCCCTTGTCGATGGAGAGACCGGAGTAGTCGCGCCACTGGTCGGGATAGCCGACCTTGACGATGATGGCGTCAAGTTTCTCTCGGGCTTTCTGCTTGGTGGCCTCGCTCATCCAGTCGGAGTGGGCGATGCGGTCGCCGAGGGCGGCCTTGAGGTTGCTCACGAGGTGGGTCATGCGCTCCTTGGCTTCGGGCGGGAAGTACTGCTGTACGTAGAGTTGCCCCACCGGCTCGCCCAACAGGTCGCTGATGGTGGCGGTGACGCGCTGCCAGCGTTCTTTGTTCTGGGTCTTTCCGGAGAGGATTTTCCCGTAGAAATTGAAGTGGGCGTTCACGAACTCCTGGCTCATATAGGGAGCCATCTCACGCAGCACCGACAGGGCAAGGTAGCCTTTGACGGTCTCGAGGTCGCGGGTCTTCAGCAGTTGGTTGAGACCTTTGAAGTAACTGTCGAGCACCACGTTGATGGAGTCGGAGGTGCGGGAGGTGCGTTTCGTGAGGTAACTCTTGAAGTTGATGACTTGGAAAAGTCCGTTGATTTGGTCGGGCGATTGGAGGTTGTTGGTCTTGTCGGGGTCGCGCAGTTCGTTCTTGTCGATGAATTCACGGGCGAGGGCGGTCTCGAAGTTCCAGATCTCGGTGGCCATCGTCTGGGCGTTGTCGGCAGAGGTGAATCCTGAACTTTGCAGCAGTTGGCGAGCCATGTCGATGTAGCCGTTCTTGATCTTGTTGTCGGGGTTGAGGTAGTAGTCGCGGTCGCCGAGTCCGAGGCCGCTTTGCATGAGCCAGCCGATGTTCTGCATGCTGTTGTTGGGGGAGGCCATGCAGCCGAGACTGAAGAGCGGATGGAAGCCGTCGGCGTGCAACTCGGCGATGAGGTCGGTGAGTTGCGAGCGCTCCTTGACGGCGGCGATTTTGTCGAGCAGCGGTTTGACGGGCTTGGCGCCGGCGGCTTCGATGGCCGCCTCGTCCATGCCGGCGGTATAGAGGTCGGCGATCTTCTGCTCGTTGCTGCCGGCGGCGTTCTCCTTGCCGGCGACGTCGCACAAGATCTTGTGCAGTTGCTTCTCGGTCGATTCGTTCAGTTGGTCGAACGAGCCATATCGGGAGTAGGCGGCGGGCAGCGGGTTGTTCTTCATCCAGCCGCCGCAGGCATAGCCGTAGAAGTCGTCCGCCGGGTTGACGGAGGTGTCGAGGTTGTCCTTCGAGATGCCCGAGACCACGGACTTGCTGGCGGTCTCATCGGCTTTGTCCTTCTTCTTGCAGCTGCAGGTAAGGATGCACGCGCATGTCATCATGGCCAAAATCGTTATTGTTCTTTTCTTCATTGTGATGCCGTTTATACCTATTTACATACCACGTTGCAAAAATACATGTTTTTTGCGAGACAATCACCAAAAAATTCACATCAAAATCAAATATTTTAAATCGGCAGCATGCAAAACGTGGATTCTTGCATGCTGCCGATTTGTAAAAGGATGTCTTTCAGGCTTTCAGCGGGAAATTTAGAAGGTGTAGCGGACGCCGGCGTTCACGCTCCAGTCGAAGTAACTGATCGTGTTGTCGTAGCCGTCGAACATCAGGCCGTAACCCGGACGGAAGTCGAACTGCAGGGCGAGCGGGATGTTGAACTTGTACTCGAGGCCGCCCATGGCATTGACACCGAACTTGCCCCAGTCGCCGTGGACGTAGTACAGGTCACCATGGGCTACTTCGCTCCACCAGTAGCCAAGGCTCGGGCCGCCGCCGATGAACCAGTAGAGACCGCCGGTGGCGTTGGGCTCATACAGGAAGTTGACATTTGCACCCACGGTGCCGAAGGTCGAAGACCAGCCGCCCCATCCTCTGGTGTGGCCGGCACCGACGGTGAACTTCTCACCCGCATCGATCTGGATGGCGAAGTTGCTGGTCGGGAAGGTCTTGTAGCAGAAGGCCTGCATGTTGCCCACCGTGGCTCCGATGCTGTGTCTGTAAGGAGCCTGCGCATTGGCAGTAAAAGTGAAAGCGAAGAGCATCACCAACATTGTTGTTAAAGTGGCTAATTTATTCATGGTTAATAATTTAAGTTGAATATAAAAAGTTTTGTTTTCCAATGCAAAATTACACAAAAATTATCATTTTCACTTTTCGGGCGAAAAAATCGGAAAAAGATGTTTTTTTTTTGAAAAATCGTGTAAATTTGCAACCGCTTTTTGAAAGGGTGTGTCTCAAGTCAGGAAAAAACAATTTTCATCATCAATACATTAACAAATTTAATCATGAACAACGCGAATTTCATTTTCAGAGAACCGAAAAACGAACCCGTTTACAGCTACGCTCCCGGCACGCCCGAACGCGCAGCCCTCAAGGCCGAACTCGACCGCCAGTACAACAAGGTGGTGGAAATCCCGCTTATCATCAATGGTAAGGATGTGAAGACTGGCGATATGGGCACCGTGGTGATGCCGACGGAGCACGGTCACGTTCTCGCTAAATATCACAAAGTCAACAAGGAATGTGTGCAGATGGCTATTGACGCCGCTATGGCCGCCCGCGAGAAATGGGAGAGCATGCCGTGGATTCAGCGCGCTTCCATCATGATGAAGGCCGCCGAGCTGCTCGCCACCAAATGGCGCTATGTGCTCAACGCCGCCACCATGTTAGGCCAGGGCAAGAGC
>JAEEKX010000001.1 GCA_016288655.1 Bacteroidales bacterium | reverse complement strand
CCCTGCCGGAGTGGTGCTATTGGATTCGGATGCTTTTCCGGAAGAAGAGCTGATGCTGAAAGTGGCCGCCGAGCTGCGCTATTCGGAAACGGCATTTGTTGTGCAACATTCCGACAATGAATACACGGTGCGCTACTTCACCCCGAAGGCGGAGGTGGAGTTGTGCGGTCACGCCACCATCGCCACGTTCGCTATGCTGCATCACGAAAAAGGCCTCACGGGGCGGTGCCTGTGCCACACGAAAGCAGGCGACCTCGCCATCGAGGTGGGTGACCGCGTGATGATGCAGATGGCCACGCCCCAAATTGTGAAAACCATCGATGAACCAGAGGAAATCTACCGTGCGTTGGGGGTCGGCGACTACATGCCAGCGCTGCCAGTGATGATTGTCTCAACCGGATTGCCCGATTTTATGATTCCGGTCGGTGATGTTGAAACGCTCAACCGCCTGCAACCCGATATGAGCGCCATCGGCGCAATAACTGAAAATTACGAGGCCGTCAGTTTCCACGTTTTCGCTTTCGGCAACGACGGTTACACCGCCCATGTGCGCGACTTTGCTCCGTTGTACGACATTCCGGAAGAGTCGGCCACCGGCACCGCCAACGCCTCCTTGACCCACTATCTACAGCAGAACGGGTGCATTCCTGCGACGGGCGATTTCTCCTTCTTTCAAGGCGAGGCAATGGGCCGGCCTTCGGTAGTCGCCACGCGCGTCACTCCCGACGGCACAATCTATGTCGGCGGCACCGCGGTGGTGGTGGGGGAGGGGGAACTGCTATTCTGATAGCTGTGTTTGCAGGGAGTGCACCATACATACGCAAGACAACCTGACAACCCACAAAATGGCTAGCAGATTTGGAACTGATGATTGTCTCTTTTCACTTTTGGACATTGCTCGCTAAGTGTCAATTTTTCAGGCTAATGCCAGTGACTTTGTATATGGAAAAAAAGTTGTATATTTGCAGGCGGAAAAAAAACATGATTATGAGTATCGAAATGATGTCGAACATGCTATCAGAGTACTTCAAAACGAAACCTGTTTTGAAGGCTTGGGTGTTTGGCTCTTTTGCTCGTGGAGAAGCATCTTCTCAAAGTGATGTAGATATTCTCGTTGTGTTGGACCATTCTCAGATTGTAGGGATGGATTTTTTCGGTATGTATGAGGAGTTGAAGGACCTTTTAGGCCGAGATGTGGATCTGGTGACAGAACGGTCATTAGCTCCTTTTGCCCGAAAAAGTGTAGAAAAAGATAGAAAACTGGTTTATGAGAGAACAGCGTAGAGACAAGGAAAGGCTGGAACATATTCTTGCGGCTATGGAACGGGTGAACCGTTATATAGCAGACAAGACATATCAGAATCTTGTGGACGATGATATGATGTATTATGCTGTGGTTAAAAATATTGAGATTATTGGTGAAGCGGCCAATATGCTCACTGCGGAGTTTCAGGAAGCACACCCAAACACTCCATGGAAAAAGGTGAAAGGCATGCGCAATTACATTGTCCATGAGTATTTTCAGATTGATGACATAGTGGTATGGGAAATTGCGTAACTTTGCAGCCGATTAATGAACAGATAAATCGGGATTTATGAAACGGATATTTGCCATATTCATATTGGTTTTATCCAATGTCTTATCTGTGAAAGGACAATGTGATTTGCTGATTGATTATTCTGTTGAGAAAATCCCATCAACTTCCCAAGGGACAGTGAGATTGCTTTTCCCTGACGGAAAGAGTGCCATTGTATTTGATGACACTGTCAAACAGATGCAAAAAGAGTATCATTTGAAGCAACTTGGCGAATATCGACTGACAGTCACGTTTTCCAATGTCATATCTGGAAGGGATTCCATGGAAAGAACTTTCACGCTGACAGGTGAAGAATACAAGGTGGAAACAACAGTTCATTTTAGGAGAGAAAGAAAAGACTTGTCTGATTGGAAGAACAAAGACTCAATCAACTCTGGTCGCTTCTCCATCACCAAATATTCCAATCCATCACCCTTGGTTAAAATGGAATATTTAAGTAGTTCTGCTGGTGAGAATGGAGAGTTCCCTGGTCCGCTATTTCTTGTCAAGAACGAAAGCAAGGACACTCTTTATGGAGAATGGCTTCCTGGGTATTTTTGGGGCACACTTTCCAGATGGGTTGATGGTAAATATGTAGGAGATTTCGGCGGTGAGATTTGTACAACTTGGGCAAATGAGCCGCCACTATACCCTGGTTCCGTCAAGCCGGCATGGGTGGCCAGTTTCGGGAAGCGGATTTTCCCAGGCAAGTACCGATTCAATTTGTATTATTCCACAGAGAATAACAGAAAAGGCACTGTAAGTCTAGTATATGAATCCGATACTTTCAGATGGCGGAGTTCTGTGCAAAATTGGCATCTGTTGACGTGTGAGTTTGAAACAAAACCAGAGGAGTAGTTCAACTCTTCACAACAGTATGGCGAAGATAACGAAATTCCCTTCGGCTCTGATCAGCGGCGACTGCACCACCTCCTCTCTCGTGCTGGACGGCGGCAGCATCATCGACCAGCGCATTGTGACGGCTGGCGAACGAGGTACATTCTTCCTCGAACAGCATCTGCTCTACGTGGTGCTGGGAGGTTCCGTAACGTTGACCTGCGGCCGACAGTCGTGGACGGTGGGCAAGAACGAGATGATTCTACTGCGAAAGGCGCACAGCGTCAGTTATGTGAAATATGGGTCGGAAGAAACAGGCCTCTTCGAAAGTCTGCTCTTTGCCATCAACGACGGACTGTTGAAGGAGTTTCTCGCCACACAACAGGTGCAGGTCCCGCCGACGACCGAGGAGCTGGGCGCGCAGGTCAGTCCCATGAGCGACCGTTTGGTGGCCTATTGCTGGTCATTAGCGCCTTGTTTCAATGACCCATCGCAGGCGAATCCCGGACTGCTACGCCTGAAAGTGATGGAACTGCTTTACAACGTGATGGACTGCTCCAAGAACATATTCCACCCAATGCTGCAGTTGCGGCAACCCGTGCGTCGCGATGTGCGCCGTATCGTGGAGGAGAGTCTCACCTCGCCTGTCTCGTTAGACGACCTCGCCTATCTCTCCGGACGCAGTCTGAGCAGCTTCAAGCGCGATTTCCAGAGTATTTACGGGGAGCCGCCCGCGCGGTGGATTCGGGAACAGCGTTTGCTCAAAGCGGACGAGATGCTGCGCTCTTCCAACTGGTCGGTGGCGGATGTCTGCTACACGCTCGGTTTCGAGAACCCGACGCATTTCAGCCGCATCTACCACCAACGTTTCGGTCACGCACCCTCGCAAAGACCGCGATTATTTCAGATTCTGTGACCTATTCAAGGTGTTATGTTTCACATCAGAAAAAAAAGCTAATTTTGCAGTCCAAAATGATGATAAGTAATTATAATTATCTAATATGAAAAAGACATTATTCCTTCTTGCAGCTGCTGCGCTGACGTTTGCCTCCTGCAACAATCAAAACAATCAAGACAGTCAAGAAGTTAAACAATCAAACAATCAGACTATGGAATTGAAAAAAGTGGAAGAACGCACCAACATGGGTGCCAAACTGTATGTGACCCCGCAACCCGCACTGATGATCGCCACCTACGACGCCGACGGCACGCCCGATGTGATGATGGCCGCTTGGGGCGGACAGTACGATAACAATCAGGTCTGCTTCAGTCTCTCGAAGCACAAGACCACCGACAACCTGCGCCTCAACAAGGCCTTCACCCTCAGCTACGCCGACGCCCGCACGGTGGTCGAGAGCGACTACTTCGGCATTGTGAGCGGCAACGACGTGAAGGACAAAGTGGCCAAAGCCGGCTTCACGGTCACCAAGAGCCAGAACGTCAACGCGCCCATCATCAACGAATATCCGCTCACGATGGAGTGCCGCGTGGTGGAGATGCGCGACGATGAAGAGGGCGGCGCTTGGGTGGTAGGCGAAATCGTGAACGCCATCGCCGACCCCAGCATCCTCACCGACGGTAAAATCGACATCAAGAAGCTTAACCCCGTGGCTTGGGACGGCTCCAGCTTCAACTACCTGACCCTCGGCGACAGCGTGGGCACCGCCTGGAACAGCGGCATGGTGTTGAAGAAGTAGGGCTACCGCATTTTCCGGCTCCCTGACTCACGGAATTGCATGGGGTATTACCGAAGTGTTTCTTAAATGAGGGGCAACGCTTCGCTGGTATTGTAGGTGAAATAGTGATAGGTCGGCATCTTTCGACCGAAGCCGCAGCTGCTGCCGACATTGCGCTGACCGACGACGAGGTGAACCGCCTCGAAGTCCTTGCCGACGCCACCGGCATCGACACCCGCGGCGAATGGGAGCATACGATGGGATAATAATCGTTTCTTTATGAAGCTACGTAAACATATCGTCATAGGACTGCTGCTCCTAATACCACTTATTGCTATGTCGCAACAACCATATCAAGCCATGGATGTGCATTGTCATATCGTTCCGAAGACCTACATCGAGTATCTCGAAAAGCATAACGCCACCCTTGACGAGGGCTTCCCGATACCCTCATGGGATACCGAAACTCACCTGGCGTTTATGGATGAGGCAGGCATTCGGACTTCCATCCTGACGCTGCCCGCTCCGCAACCGATGTTCGGCACCCCAGAAGAGAACGCCGCCATTGTGAGGCAATGCAACGAGGAGATGGCCTTGCTGAAACAACACCATCCTGGCCGTTTCCTGTTTTGCGCCGCACTGCCCCTGCCTGATGTGCCGCACGCTTTGGAAGAGGCACGCTATGCCTTGGAGGTGTTGGGAGCCGACGGCATCAAGTTGGCCACCAACAGCTACGGACAGTACCTCGGTGACCCCGCCTTGGACACGCTGATGGCCTATCTCGACGCGCAAAAGGCCGTCGTCATCCTGCATCCGCACAAACCCTCGGCGGTGAACGCACAGCTGATTGCCGATGTGCCGCTGGCGAGCTACGAATATCTGGCCGAGACCTCGCGCGCTATTCTCAACATGATAGCCCACAATGTGCTGGTGCGCTATCCCAACCTGAAGGTGGTG
>JAEEKX010000027.1 GCA_016288655.1 Bacteroidales bacterium | reverse complement strand
TTTGATTTTTAGTTGGTTAATCAATTCATTCCAAGACGCATTACTTGCTCGTACCGGCACAGGTTGTAGACCAGGTTTGTCAGGGTGTTGTAGGCCGCGTTCCGCGCAAAGCCGACCACTCGGCTGGACATTCCGTGAAGGCACTCTTCCATGTACCCGAACACATGCTCCACCCTAGCCCGCGTCTTCTGTTGCGCTGGCGGGGCACCTCCACGAAACTGCCCATCGCTGAGATGGTACATACGCTGGAGCACGAGAATCTTGAACATCAGCACATAGTCATAAGGTTTGGCACCAACATTGGTGAACTTCTCCTTGTAGAGCCCCGCCTCCAGTTTCTCCCTAAACATCTCAAAATCAACGACTCTTGAAGGTTTCTCCATAGGATTGCCCAGAGAATTGAGCTTGTCCATAGTATCTTCGCTATCGAAAAAGGCTGATGTTGCCCTGTTTCTTGTAAGTCTGCTTCGACTGTTCCATTACCGTTCAAATTTTCTGCAAATATACGAATAATTATTTGAATAACAATGGATTATAAGGATTTTATCACCAATTTTGACCAATAGGCAAAAAAAATCAATTTAACGACCCATTAACGCAAACGGGGAAAACAGGTGCAAATTTTGGCTGATTTTTGCTTGTATTTATTTGATTGTCGGAGAGAAATAATTAGAAGTCACCTTCAGCCATTCACCTCCAGCCACTCCCACTCTTTGTCCTCGATGAGTTTCTGCAGGCGTTGGTATTCGGCGTAGAGTTCGCCCGAGGCGATCTGTTCGGCGAACTGCTCGGGCATGGCGAGTTTGGCTTCGATCTCCAGTTTCTGTCGGGTGAGTTCGGCGATCTCCTCTTCCAATTTCCTGGCCTTGTTGTTGCGCTTGCGCTCGGCGGCGTCGGCGGCCTTCCGCTGTTCGTACTGCTGCTTGTTGCTGCTGGCCTTCGCCGGGACTTCGCCGCCCGCCGTCGGCTTCTTCGCCGCTTGCTGCAACGCGTTGAAGGAGTCGATTTTCTTTTTCTCCAGAAAGTCGTAAACGTCACCCAAATAGGTCTTGATGCCGTGGTCGCGGAACTCCACCACCTTGCCGCTCAGCCCCTGCAGGAAGTCGCGGTCGTGCGACACTAAGATCATGCTGCCCGCGTACTGCAGGAGGGCGTTCTTGAGCACGTCCTTCGACTGCATGTCGAGGTGGTTGGTCGGCTCGTCGAGGATGAGCAGGTTGAAGGGCGACAGCAGCAGTTTGGCTAATGCCAGACGGGCCTTCTCGCCGCCCGACAGCACCGACACTTTCTTCTCGGTGTCTTCGGTGGAGAAGAGGAAACTGCCGAGGATGGTGCGGATTTTGGGGCGGATGTCGCCCACCGCTACCTCGTCGATGGTCTGGAAGACGGTCTTGTTGGGGTTGAGCATCAGCGCCTGGTTCTGGGCGTAGTAGCCGATGACGACCTGGTGCCCGAGCTTGATGGAGCCGCTTTGCGGTGCCAGTTCGCCCACGATGGCCTTCACCAAGGTCGATTTCCCCTCGCCGTTGCGGCCTACGAAGGCGATGCGCTCGCCGCGTTCCATGTGGAAGTCGATGTCTTTCAGCACCTCCAACTCGCCATAACCTAAGGTGAGGTGCTCCGTCTCCACAGTCACGCGGCCGGAGTGCGGCGCCGGCGGGAAACGGAACGAGATGTGCGAGTTGTCGAGGTCGTCCACTTCGATCTTGTCCATCTTGTCCAACAACTTGAGCCGGCTCTGCACCTGCTTCGCTTTGGTGGCCTTGTAGCGGAACCGTTCGATGAACTTCTCGATCTGCGCGATCTCTTTCTGCTGATTTTCGTATGCATTCTGCTGTGCTTCAATGCGTTCCAGCCGTTGTTGCACGTATTCGGAATAACTGCATTTGTAGTCTTGGATATTGCCGAAGGTGATCTCGATGGTGCGGTTGGTGACTCGGTCGAGGAAGGCGCGGTCGTGCGACACGAGGATGAGCGCGCCCTCGTAGTTGGCGAGGTAATCCTCCAGCCACTGGATGGACTCGATGTCGAGGTGGTTGGTCGGCTCGTCGAGGAGGATGACCTCGGGCTTCTGCAGCAGGATCTTGGCTAACGACACGCGCATCTGCCAGCCGTTGCTGAACTCCTTCATCGGGCGGGGGAAGTCCTCCTTGCGGAAGCCCAGTCCGATGAGCACCTTCTCGGCGTCGCCCTCCATGGTGGCGCCGCCTAATTGGTGGAAGCGGTCGGTGAGGTCGGAGAGCGACTGCGCCAGCTTGGCGTATCCTTCTGTCTCATAGTCAGTGCGGTCCGACAACTCCTGCGCAATGCGGTTGATCTTCCGTTCCAGGTTCCGCTGTTCCTCGAAGGCCGACAGCGTCTCCTCCCAGATGTCGGTCTCGTAGTGGCCGTACAGCTCCTGCGGCAGGTAGCCGGTGCGGTGCCCCGCCGTGATGGTGATCTCGCCCGACTCCGGCTCCTGGATCTTGTGGAGGATCTTCAGCAGGGTGGATTTGCCGGCGCCGTTCTTGCCCACCAGCCCGATACGGTCGCGGTCGCCCACCACAAACGACACGTTCTTAAATAGGTAGTCGCCCGTAAAATTTACCGAAAGGTTGTTGATGGCAATCATGCTAATCTTTCAAATCTCTCAAATCTCTCAAATCTCTCAAATCTTTCAAATCTCTCAAATCTCTCAAATCTCTCAAATCTTTCAAATCTTTCAAATCTTTCAAATCTTTCAAATCTCAAAATTATTTGTTGTTCGCTTCGCTCACATTTGTTGTTCGCTTCGTTCGCATTTGAACTCGCTGCGCTCGTATTAATAATCTCCAAATCTTTCAAATCTCTCAAATCTCTCAAATCTTTCAAATCTTTCAAATCTCTCAAATCTTTCAAATCTCTCAAATCTTCAAATACCCCTGCGCATATCCTCTAATCTGTTGAATCATAGATGAAAGCCCGTTGGAGCGGGTGGGGGAGAGGTGCTCCTTGATGCCGATCTGGTCAAGGTAGTCCAACGGCGCCTCGGCGATCTCCCGCGGGGTGTGTCCCGACAGCACCCGGATGAGCAGGTTGATGATGCCCTTGGTGATGATGGCGTCGCTGTCGGCGCGGAAATGGAGCAGCCCGTCGGCAAATTCCGCATGCAGCCACACCTGCGACTGGCATCCGGGAATGAGGTGCCGCTCGTCCTTGTACTGCGGTTCGATGAGCGGAAGAGACTTCCCTAACTCAATGATATAGTTGTACTTGTCCATCCAATCGTCGAAAAGCTCGAACTCTTCGACAATCTCTTCTTCGGCTTCTTTGATGCTCTTCATTTCGTTTGTGAGTTTCAGGCGGCAAAGTTACTACTTTTTTCATAAAAAATCGTACCTTTGCACTTGCTAAATAGTAACGTCCATGAGTTTCCTTTCCCAATTGGCCCATCATGTTATAGATTGCAAGAGTGTTGATTATCAAAATGTTGCGATCATCGTCCCGAACCAACGTGCCCAGCAGGGGCTTTACCTGGAGATGTCTTCACTGCTCTCCGAGCCGATCCTGGCGCCTACGGTGCTCTCTTTCGACGACCTGATCCAGTCGCTCTCCCCCTTGCAATCCATCGACAGCTCCGAGCAACTCATCGAACTTTTCCACGTCTATCGCCAGTGCGCGTTCTGCACCGATGACGCCTTCGTCAACTTCATGAACTGGGCCGGTGCCTTCCTGCACGACATCAACGACATCGACCAATACCTTTGCGATGCCGACCAGATCTACTCCAATTTGGCCAACATCAAGGAACTCGACTTCTTCGGGCAGTCCAACCTCTCAAATAACCAGCGCAAATACCTCGACTTCTACTATCATCTCAACGAACTTTATGCCCAATTCAAACAGCATCTTTATGCCCAAAAGAAAGGTTATAAAGGAATGATTTACAGGGATGTGGTGGAGCATATCGGGGAATATGCCAAGGATTTCCGATATCGGCGTGTCATCTTTGCCGGACTCCTGTCGTTAGCGCCGGCGGAGCAACGGATCGCCCGCTTTTTCCGTGAGCAGGCGGCGGCGGAGTTTTTTTTCGACCTCGACCATTTTTATTATGACAATGAGAAACTGGGCATTCGCCGCATGGTGGATGAGGTGAAGCTGCATGTGGGCTTTGAGAAGGTTGAAGTGGTTGGCAATGATTACGTTGAGAAGCCCAAGGAGATTACGATTACGGGTGCGGCCCAGGCGATGGGGCAGGTGTATGCCGCCGTGGATGCGCTGCGCGGAATCCCCGAAGAGCAGTTGGGACGCACGGCGGTCGTCTTCGCCGACGAGAGTTTGATGGTGCCGTTTGTGCATGCCTTCGGTCACGAAAGATGCAACATCACCATGGGCTATCCTGTGCGTCACACCCATGCCGCCCATCTCTTCCAAAGTCTGATGAACGCCGCGCAGAACTTCCGCCGGCTCAACAACTTGGAGCACGCCGACGCCGACCGCGCCGGCTACTATTACAAGGACGTGGTCGCGTTGCTTAGGAACCCGCTTTTCGCCCAGGCCTGGTTTCCCACGGATCTCGACATGCGGAACCTCTGTGGCGACATCGTCAAGCGGAATCGCGTCTTCATCTCGCGGGAGGAACTGAACGGGATGCTTCCCCTCGAGTTCCCCGACCTTTCCATTGACGGGCGGCCGCTTATCGAAACGGTGTGCGGTTTCCTCACGGCAGTCGCCGACCGCCTCGGCGACGATCCCGAGAACGTGGAGCGCGAGGTGCTCCGCCTGATGAACGAGGAACTGCGGAAGGTGGCCGCGCTGCTGGAGAACTTCACCGACGCGCCCCTCGACTTCCGCACCGTCAACACGTTTGTTTCGGCGCAGATCAACGCCCTGGGCATTCCCTTCATCGGCAATCCCAGTCAGGGCCTGCAGCTGATGGGACTGCTGGAGACACGCACCCTCGACTTCGACAACCTCGTCGTCGTGTCGGCCAACGAAGGCGTCATCCCCACCGGCCGGGGCACCGACTCCATGTTGCTCTTCGAACTCAAGCACCACTACGGACTGCCCACCTACGAGCATGCCGACACCACCTATGCCTACCACTTCTTCCGCCTGCTGCAACGGGCTTCCCGCATCCATCTGATCTATGACATGGACACTTCCGAATCCGCCAATGAGGAGAGTCGGTTCGTGCGCCAACTCGAATACGAGGTGCTGCGACGGAATCTGTCCGACCGCATCCATATCGTGCGCCGCAAGGTGGCCGTGCAGCCGCGCCTGACCACCGAACTGCGGGAGCTCTCCATCCCAAAGACCCCGGAAATCCTGCAAAAACTCCGGGAAATGCCCTATTCGGCCACTAATTTGTCGCAGTACATCAACTGTCCGCTGAAGTTCTATCTTGCGAATATCGCCGAAATCCAACCGTCGAAAGAGATCGAGGAGAATGTCGAGCAGAAGGCCATCGGCACGGTCGTACACCACGTGATGGAGGATCTGGCTAAGAAAATCATGGAATCGCCAGAGCGATTTGCCGAGCATATCGAGACATTCAGCCGGCAATTGGAAGATGAGGATTTCTTGCAACATCATTTTTGGAAAGTTGATGAACTGAAGAACCAGGACCTGAGCCACGGGCGCCCGCTGTTGGCGGTCGAGGTGGTGAAACGCCAACTGCGCAAAACCTTTGTGTGGTTGAAAAAAGAGATGGAGACTCCTGCATTGAGTATCAAAATCATCCGGCCGGAACTCAAACTGGAAAAGGTATTGTCGGTGGGCGACGCGCAGGTGAGGTTGAAAGGGTACGCCGACTTGGTGGAGGAACGCGGCGGCAAGACCTCCATTTTAGACTACAAGACGGGCCGGATTCACAACCTGAACTTTACCGAAATGAATGCGGTTTTCTCCGACCCGGAGAACCTGCAACTCTGTCAGTTGCTGATGTATGCCTATCTCTATTGGAAGACGCAAGGCGTGGATCCCGAGAAGATTTTCTGCGCTTTGATCTCGACCCAGCATATCATGCAGGGGACAGATCCCTTATGCTCGTTGACGCAGCCGCGGGCGGACGGCAAGCGGGGCAGTCAGTCTTTGGATATCACGCAGCATTTGTTGGAGGATTTCGAGGATGGGTTGAGGAATCTGCTGGCAGAACTGCTGCATCCCGACGTGGATTTCCAGCAGACGCCGGAGATCGCCCATTGCAAATGGTGTGATTATCAGATGGTTTGTGGAAGAAATGCGTAATCCGGCGCGTTATTCGCGGGCGTTCTTCCAAGTGCGGGCATGATGGGATTTCCCCTGTGGACTAATCCAGTTTCAGCACGGCGAGGAAGGCCGACTGCGGCACTTCCACGTTGCCGATCTGTCGCATCCGCTTCTTGCCCTGTTTCTGTTTCTCCAGCAACTTGCGCTTTCGTGTGATGTCGCCTCCGTAGCACTTGGCGGTCACATCCTTGCGCACCTGCTTCACCGTCTCGCGGGCGATGATCTTGGAGCCGATGGCGGCCTGGATGGCGATGTCGAACTGCTGGCGCGGGATCAACTCCTTCAACTTCTCGCAGATCTTGCGGCCGAAGGGATAGGCGTTATCGACGTGCGTGAGCGATGAGAGGGCGTCCACCGAGTCGCCGTTGAGCAGGATGTCGAGTTTCACCAACTGCGCGGGCTTGTAGTTGGAGATGTGATAGTCGAAGGAGGCGTACCCTTTGGAGATGCTCTTGAGCTTGTCGTAGAAGTCGAAGACGATCTCGCCGAGGGGCAGGTCGAAGGTGAGTTCCACGCGGTTGGAGGCGATATAGACTTGGTTGAGCAGGGTGCCGCGCTTGTCGAGGCAGAGTTTGATGATGGGACCGATGTAGTCGGCCTTGCTGATGATCTGGGCGCGGATGTAGGGCTCTTCCACGTGGTCGATGACGGTGGGGGAGGGCATGCCGGAGGGGTTGTGCACCTCGATCATCTCGCCCTTGGTGGTGTACAGGTTGTAGGAGACGTTGGGGACGGTGGCGATGACGTCCATGTCGAACTCGCGGTCGAGGCGTTCCTGCACGATCTCCATGTGGAGCAGTCCGAGGAAGCCGCAGCGGAAGCCGAAGCCGAGGGCGGCGGACGACTCGGGCACGAAGGTGAGCGAGGCGTCGTTGAGTTGCAGTTTCTCGAGGGATGCGCGCAGCTCCTCGTACTGGTCGGCGTCGGTGGGATAGACGCCGGCGAAGAGCATGGGCTTGACCTCCTGGAAGCCGGAGACGGCCTTGTCGCACGGACGGGCGACGTGGGTGACGGTATCGCCCACGCGCACCTCCTTGGAAGTCTTGATGCCGGAGATGATGTAGCCGACGTCGCCGGCGCTCATCACCTGGCGCGGCTCCTGAGTCATGCGCAGCACGCCGATCTCGTCGGCGTTGTACTCCTTGCCCGTGGAGATGAACTTGAGCAGGTCGTTGGTGTGCATGGTGCCGTTGAAGATGCGGAAGTAGGAGATGATGCCGCGGTAGGAGTTGAAGACGGAGTCGAAGATGAGGGCCTGCAGCGGGGCGTCGGGGTCGCCCTTGGGCGCGGGAATGCGCTCGATGATGGCCGCCAGCAACTCCTCCACGCCCAAGCCGGTCTTGCCGCTGGTCTCGATGATGTCGCTCTCGTCGCAGCCGATCAGGTCGATGATCTGGTCCTTCACCTCCGCCGGCATCGCGGCGGGCATGTCCATCTTGTTCAGCACCGGGATGATCTCCAGGTCGTTGTCGATGGCAAGGTACAGGTTGGAGATGGTCTGCGCCTGCACGCCCTGCGTGGCATCAACCAGCAGCAGCGCGCCTTCGCAGGCGGCGATGGAACGCGACACCTCGTACGAGAAATCAACGTGGCCGGGGGTGTCGATGAGGTTCAGGACGTACTTCTCGCCCTGATAGACGTAGTCCATCTGGATGGCGTGGCTCTTGATGGTGATGCCACGCTCGCGCTCAAGCGCCATGTCGTCGAGCACCTGGTCCTGGAAGTCGCGCTCGTTCACCGTGCCGGTGAATTGCAGCATCCGGTCCGCCAACGTGCTCTTCCCATGGTCGATATGCGCTATGATACAGAAGTTTCTGATGTTTTTCATAAGGCGGCAAAGATACGATTTAATTGGGAATTTCAAGGTCCTTCGGCAGAATTATTTTTCATATTTGAACAACCCGCCTTTTTTTGGTGTTTTTTTCAAATAGAAGAATTATCTCAAAATAATTGTGTAAATTTGCAGCCGCTTTTGAGAAAAGACAACATATTATCAAACAAAAACAAATACAATCACTATGGACAAAACCGAAATTCGTCAGACCATTGCCAAGAGAGCGGCCAAAGAACTCCATGATGGAGACATCGTTAACCTCGGAATCGGTATTCCGACTATGATTCCCAACTACTTGCCGGAAGGCGTGACCGTGACGTTGCAGACCGAGAACGGCATGGTGGGCATGGGTCCCACTCCCGAAGCAGGCAAGGAAGATCCTGAGATGGTCAACGCCGGCGGCGGCTTCATCACCGCAGTGCCCGGTGCCGCCTCCTTCAGCTCCGCCACCTCCTTCGGCATCATCCGCGGCGGCCACGTCGATGCCACCATCCTCGGCGCCATGCAGGTAGATGAAAACGGAGACCTCGCCAACTGGATGATCCCCGGCAAACTCACCCCCGGCATGGGCGGCGCCATGGACCTCATCGTCGGTGCCAAGCGCGTGATCCTCGCTATGGAACACACCCAGAAGGGCAACCCGAAAATCCTCAAAAAGTGTAACCTGCCCCTCACCGCTAAAGGCCAAGTCAACCTCATCATCACCGAAATGGGCGTGATGGAAGTGACCCCCAAGGGCATCGTGCTCAAGGAGATCCACCCCGAATTCACGGTCGATCAGGTGAAGGCCGCCACCGAGGCCGATCTGATCATCGCCGACGACCTGAAACCGATGCAATTATAAGGGAGTTAACAATTTACAATTAGTAATTGATAGTTTGAATCTTCAAATGTGAGCGAAGCGAACATCAAATCTCCAAATCCTCGAATGTGAGCGCAGCGAACATCGAATCTCCAAATCTCAAATGTGAGCGAAGCGAACATCAAATCTCCAAATCCTCGAATGTGAGCGCAGCGAACATCAAATCTCCAAATCCTCGAATGTGAGCGCAGCGAACATCAAATTTTCAAATCTATCAATCTTCAAATCCGCAAATCTGTGAATTACAATTATCTAAAAACCAGTTGTGAATCCGGCATCTGCATCCTGACCCTTTCGGCACCGAAGTCGCTGAATGCGCTGAACTCCTCACTGCTGAAGGAGCTGGATGATTTCATCACGAACCTCGGCAAGGAGGTGCGGGTGCTGATTGTGACGGGCGACGGCGAGAAGTCGTTCGTGGCCGGCGCCGACATCTCGGAGATGCAGAACCTGAATGCTGCGGAAGGCGAGACCTTCGGTCGCCTCGGCGCGCAGGTGTTCCGCAAGATTGAGACCCTTGACATTCCGGTGATTGCCGCAGTCAACGGGTTCGCCCTTGGCGGCGGCTGCGAGCTGGCCATGGCCTGCGACATCCGCATCTGCTCCGACAACGCCAAGTTCGGGCAGCCCGAGGTCGGCCTCGGCATTATCCCCGGATTTTCCGGCACCTACCGCCTTGCCAAACTCGTGGGGATGGGGTACGCCAAGGAGATGATCTACACCGGCAAGGCCATCCGTGCCGACGAGGCGTTGCGTATCGGTCTGGTGAACGCGGTGTATCCGCAGGCGGAACTGATGGAGCAGGCCAAAGCGATGGCCGCCAAGATCTGCGCGATGGCTCCGATCGCCGTCCGCTATGCCAAGCAGTGCATCAACGCCGAGTACGACCTCGACGCCGATGCCGCCATCGCATACGAGAACAGGATATTCGGCCAATGCTTCGCCACCCAGGACCAGAAAGAGGGAATGACGGCCTTCCTCAACAAGGCGAAACCCGTCTTCAAAAACGAATAATTAAAAATCAAACCATTAAAAATAACGAATCATGAAAATTTGTGTTATTGGAACCGGAACCATGGCCAAAGGTATCGTGAAGGCTTTCGCTGCCAAGATGCCCGTGGTTATGAAAAGTAGAACCCAAGCCAGCTTGGACAAAGCATTGGCTTC
>JAEEKX010000026.1 GCA_016288655.1 Bacteroidales bacterium | reverse complement strand
TGTCCTGCGGGACCTTGCTCACCGCGCTCGCCCTGCGGACCCTGTTCACCCTGCGGGCCTTGCGGACCGGCGGGGCCTTGCAGCGCCTGGATGTAAGAAGTGTCGGAGGTCAGCAGTTGGGCGACTTCCTGAGCAGAAGCGCCATCTTGTCCTGCGGGACCTTGCTCACCGCGCTCGCCCTGCGGACCCTGTTCACCCTGCGGGCCTTGCGGACCGGCGGGGCCTTGCACATTGTTCATGAAAGTGGTGTCGGAAGTGAGTTGTTGGATGATCTCCTGTGCGGAAGCGCCATCTTGACCATTTTGACCGGCGGGACCTTCCGGACCTTGCGGACCGACCGGGCCTTGCGGACCTTGGAGCGCGTTGACGTAGGTGGTGTCGGAGGTCAGTAACTGGGCAACTTCAGTTGCGGTAACTTGTTGCGGAAGAACGACATATCCGCCATTCGTCAGGAAAATGGTGTCGCCGTTTATGCTCAAGAACTGGTATGCTTGTTGTTCGGTGATGTATTGGGCGTCGTTTTCAAATGTACTGACGGGGATATTGGAGTGCTCGATCAAAGAGTCCAGACCACTCAAATCGACGCTGCCGGCATGGAGGGCGTAGGGGACGCTCAGCAGTTGCTGCACGCCTTCAATGGAGTAGTTCATCCCACCGTCGGGGTCGATTTCCGTCTTCAGATAGTACGGTCCCATGCCCCACGGGATGAGTGAGAATGCTCCTGCTACCGGGTTGCCGCCGCCAATCTCCAAGGTCATTAAGCCGTTGGCGTTGGTGGTGGTTTCGTGCGTCTCTATATAGACGGCCGCTCCGTTGGGGCTTCCTTGCAGGATGGATACCTGCACGCCCACCGCATGATCAGTAAGCAATGTGTTGTTGGCGTCTCGGAGCACCGCTTGATAACTCATCAATTGCGGGGCCTGTGCTAAGACGCTCGTCAGCGCGACGTGCATCAGTGCGAAGAGAATAAGTAGTCCTTTCTTCATATCTAAATTTTTTTATGTTATAATTTTCTTGATGGAAATTCGTCAATCTTATTTCGAGGGCAGGGTTACGTTGGCCGGTTTGGATCTCTGGGAACGTTTGCCTGTGCCGAGGAACATCTGGAAGGTGTAGGAGACCTTTTGTCCAGGTTTGACGGAGTAGTCGGTGTAGGTGTTCTCGCCGCGTTGGAAACTGGTGATCGCGTAGGCCGGCTCTCCATCGACGGATTTGTATATGACGCCGTAATAACTGCGTTTTGAGGTGTATTCGTAGGTGAAATCCAATTTAACGGCGGCTTTGTTCTTGGTCAGCGTCGCCTTCAGCGTCATCGGGATCTCCACCACGGAGGCGCCGCGGAAGCGCACGGTCGTCTGCCCCGTCTTGCCGGAGGATTTCTTGCTGTCGTCCAGCACCTCGATGCAGTAGTTGTAGTTCTTGGCCGACGGTTCGGGGTAGTCGGTGAACACGATCGGCTCTTCCGGTTTCAGTTCGTCGGGCTTGATGATGCGGATGCACTTCCACTGTTTCTCGTTGTCGAACTTGCGGTAGATATAGTAGTATGCCACGTCTTCGGAGGTGCTTTGCAGCCAAGTGAAAGTCACGGATTCGTTGGTCTGGGTATAGTCCTGAAGCACGGCGATGCCGGGCGGGATGATGTCGGGGACGGGCACGGCCAGTGTGTCGGAGGGCTGGGAGAAGTTGTGGCTGTTGTCTTCGGCCACGACATAGAAATAGACGTTCTTGGTCAGCGTGTTGCGGCTGAGGGTGTCCGTATATACCGTATCCTCGATGCGGCGGCCTTTTTTCTGGATGAAGTCGTGGTCGAGTTGGTTGGCGAAATAGACGCGGTAGCCCAAGATGTCCTTTTCCGGGTTGGGACTCCACTCCATGTAGAGCGCACCCAAGGTGTCGATGATGGCGGCGACGCCGGTCGGCGGGGTGGGGGGGACGTCATCCTCGATGTTGTTGATTTGCGACTGCGAGAAGGAGTAGTTGTTGTGGTGGTCAACGGCGAACACGCGGTAGTAGCCGCGTCCGCGGTCGTGGGCTTTCTTATCCACCCACTGCCGCGTCTTGGGCGGGAGCAGGTCGGTGACCTTGTCCCACGGACCGGCCGGGTTGTCGGAGAAGGTGACGACGAAGCCCTTGAGATCCTCGTCCTGGTAGTCCATGAACCAGTCGAGGGTGCAGACGGTGTTGTCTTCGGGCACGATGGCGTCGAGGACGGGCACGGTGGGCGCAATGAAGTCCTCCATCTCGAAGGGCTCCGACTTGCGTTCGGGGGCGTAATCGCCGAATGCGTCGAAAGCCCTGACACGGTACAAGAACTTGGCGTTCAGCGGGAGGGAGTCGATGAGGCCTACGTTGTCAACCAGCAGATTGGCGATGTCTTCGCCCAGAACCTCGAAGGTCTCCTGGTCGGGCTGGTAGCCGTAGATGGGGGAGACGTTGATGGCTTCCCAATGCCTTCCGTTATCGCTGCTGCGTTCCAGGTAGTAGCCCGACAGCCGGTTCTTCTCCCAATAGACGAAGACGGTGAAGGGGGTGTTCTGGAAGAAGTTGATTTCGGGAATCTGCTCCTCGTAACTGCGGACGAAGGGGGTGCAGAGGACATCAACTAATTTCACGGGGGTGGCGGCCATCTCTTCCGGCACGAGGCATTCCACGCGGTAGGTGTAGGTGGCTCCTTTCTTGACGTCGCGGTCCACGTAGCGGAGACCGAGCGCGTCGGCGGCGTCGGTGCTCATCTCAGCCGCCATGTAGGCCATGGCCTGGCGTTGGGTCTGCTCCTGCTCGCGGCGGAAGACATAGTTGGCGAAGCCCTCCTCTTCCGGCGATACGTCATAGTGGACGGGGCCGTACAGCGCCTGCGCCGCCGCGCCCACGTACAGGTTGGAGGAGTCGTAGCGCGCCATCATCTCGTCCAAGGTCATCGCCTTGATGGGCTTGGGGTTGAGGACCTTCGTGAAGACGGTGTCGTTCTCCTTGATCTCTTCCTGATTCTTCTCGCGGATGATGTTCCAGCCGTAGTAGTTGGCGGAGAGCCAGACGCCGGCGTTCTGGGGCGCCCAGCGCAGCACGACGCTGTCGCCATAACTGCGCGCGACTACGATGAAGTCATAAATGGGCATCTCGTAATCGGAGGATGATGTGTCTATCGACGCGGTCGGCGCCGTGGGATCCTCTTGTGCCCGCAGTCCGTTGACATTCATCATGCAAAAAGCAATGCAGAATGCACAGGTGATGGTTGTGAGAAGTTTATTCATTGTTTGATCTTTTTATACATGATGAGACATTAGTAGTTGAATCCGGTGGCGTCAGTGCTCGACTTCATTTCGAGTTTGCCGCACGACTTCAGTCTCGACTCGAGGGTCGTGTTCTTGATCGGAATGGTGTAGTAGCAGCTCCTCGGCGTGAATTGGGCGTTCGGGAAGAAGATCTTGGAACTCTGCACCTCGCCCAATTTGACGGACTTGGCGATCTTCATCAGGTTGGACTCGAAGTTGCTCTCCTGTGAGGTGAGGTAATAGACCACGAGGTTGTTGTTGATGTTGCTCCCGATGGAACTGGACAGGTCGGTGTTGTACCAGGATCCGAATGTGTTGCTTTGCGTCGTGTAGTATTTGTGCTTGCCTTTTTCGGCTTGGTTGTCGAGGGTGTTGTAGTATTTGGTGGAGGATTTGTAGAAGTAGAAATCCCTGTCGAAGCCATGGCCGCCGCGGTCGAGGCACTGTGCAGAGGAATTGAACCAGTACTTGGCCCACATGGCATCCTTTAAATCCAAATAGTTGGTATAAATGAAGTCCTCGTTCTTGTTGTAGAAATAGACGGTTCTTCCGTCGCTGATCTTGTATCCTTTTTTCTCTCCGTAGAATACGGCATCCAGGGCGGTCATGTAATGGGTCACAATGTAGATTTCGGGGATGTCGAACGGGAAACTGCTATGGGAGAAACGGGCGTTCTTATACTTGCTGGAGTAGAAATCCTTGAAGAAATCGACCTTGTGGCTCCATCCGCGGCCGTTGAAGGCGGCGGCATGTTGCTCGTTGCGCTGCATGAAGTCGTGGAACTTCTTGATGTCATCGACGATGGCGGGGGTCGCATAGTCGGTGATGGTCACCGTCCGGATGACGTTCCCTTGGCTGAGTGCGAGCCGGGAGGCGTATTGGGGGTCGAAGTATTTGTCATCCATCGGCTCGATCTCCATCGTGCTGGAGAACTCCAACAGACTGGGTACATCGACCGTGGTCGGATGGTAGCCGTTGGCTGTGCATTGCGTGTAGGAGGTGCCACCCTTGATGCGCAGGTCGATGCGGGAGAAGGAGGCACTGTAGTTGGATACGAAGCCCCTCTTGAGAATGCTGGAGAGTTCCGACCGCAGGGAGTAGTCGGAAACGGAGATGGACGGATTGGACACATAATCGCACTCTCCACTGTTGTCGGTGTGGCGGTACAACAGCAGCGGCGTGTTCTTGAAGTCGTTCTCCATGTTGATGAAGTTCTGGAAATAACGGGCGTGCATCTGGTGCAGGGCGTCGGAGTTGTCGCGGATGCCGAGATAAAAGCGCGGCGGCAGGGTACACTGGGTGTTGTAGAGTGCCGCGTTCTGCGGGTCATAGGGTACAAATACCCAATAGTCGTCGTCGTTGCCTCTCCATTTCACCGTGATGTTGCTGGTGCCGTTCACCTGCACCGTGCCTCCACGGACATCCTCCGCTAATTTGTCCAAGTTGCAGGCATCCTTGCCGTAGGTGTAGCAGCCTTTTGAGAACCTGCGGGAGAAGTATTCGGCGTAGGTGCTGTAGTTGAAGTCGGTGAACCAGATCCATTCATAGATGCAGTCGCCTACGGAGGAGGCCACCTTGTAACTCTGTTTCAACTGCGTGCGCAGGTAGGTCATCGAGTCCTTGCCGTCGGAGTGCTTGCTTTCGTAGATCTCCTCGTACTGCTGGTTCATGATGTTGATCTTCTTGCCGCCTTTGTTGCTGTTGTGGGCATTCTGTGCGGCATTGTAGGTGGAGTTGGAGATGCGTTGCGAGACCTCCTTCTTCTGTTCGGAAGCGGCCTTGTTGGCGGCCTCCATCGCGCTCTGGTATGCGCCCTTGCCCACCAAGAGGAACTTCAACTTGTGCGGACCGAAGCCGGCGTGGCCGTATTCCGTCTTGGGCAATTTCACTTTCACATACGGGATGTCGGCGTTCGGATAGTAGGTGTAGCTGCATTCGTTGACCTCGCCGGCATCGCCGTTGTATTTCAACAGGTAGATCTTCAACTCCTTGCCGTTGTTGCTGAGCGAGGTCTTGTCGAAGATGTCGTCTCTGCGTTTGTAGAGGTAGAGCATGGCGTAGGGCGTCGTGTTGCTGCCGGAGCCGCTGTGGACGTATTCCATGCTGGGGAAGATCTTTTCTCCATTGTACGGCCAGGAATATACCACCATGTTGTTCAAGGTGTTGCCCACGGGCTTGGTCTGGAAATAGACCGTCGTGTCCTTCTTGTACTCCTTGACGATCTTCTTGCCGCTGTTTTCGTCGAAGAAGGTCGGGTCGAACCAGTCGTAGTACGAGGTGGAACTGCTCTTCATGGAGCCCTTGTTGGATCCGGACACGTAGTAGGGCCAGTCTTTTTTCGCGGTGTTGTTGACGGATTTCAACTCTTTGCTCGGCACGGTCTTCCTCCATTCGAAACCGCGGGCCTCGAGGTAGAGTTTGTTGTAGCAGTTCTCGACGAATCCTCCCTCCTGCGTCTCGAAGAAGATGGAGTTGGCGTCGTCACGGCCTTGGTAGAACTTCAGGGTCTCTAAGTTGGTCGTGTTGGTGTAACTGCCGGAGGCACCGGTGCGTTTTTGGTATTTCACCTTGTTTTCGATCAGGGTGAAGTAGAACTTGCGGGCGTTCTTGCCGTCGTTGTCGGCTAAATAGACTTCACGGTCCCACGGCATGTTGGAGACGATGACGCCCACCTGCAGCGGTGACTGCTTGTTGCTGCTGAGTTTGGCTGCGGCCTCGGTTTCGAAGCCCGGGGTCACCGACTGGAAGAGTTTCACGTTGGCCAACGGGTCGCCGGCGCCAGGCACGCACACGTCGCCCACCTTGAAGTCAATGCTGGTGCTGAACTTCAGCAGGCCGTTGAGCATGCTGACCTTGAAGCGGAGCATGCCATAAGCGTACGACGGGTTCGGGCCACCGCCCTGCAGCAGGGCGCCGATGCCCGCGCTGAACAGGGAGATCTCGCCTTTCCAGAAGCCGAGGTTGATCTTCAGGCCGACGTCACCCTGCAATGCCGCATAGACCCGCCCCAGCGCATAGAAGTTGTGCTTGCCGATCTGGGAGTGGCCGGGACAGCCCTGGCCGGAGACGTCGAGCAGCGCCACGTCGAAACCGAGGTCGGCCTTGACATGCACGTACAGGAAGAAGTCGAGTTTCAACTCCGCGTGGAAGGTGGAGCCCATGCAGAAACCGCCACCCTTGTCGATGGCCAGCCAGTCGTTGTTCTTGATCTTTCTCGCGTTCTTGACGCCCTCATCGTCGGTATCCATCTTCTTGTCGTCGTCTTCTATACCGAAGAACTTCTGCAAATCGCTGCTGAGGGGCGGCATCTGGTAGGCAAAGGCGTTGCCGGTCTGCATGTAGAAGGTGAACTCCGCGTTGGCGGAACAGACCACCATGTCAAGTTTCGCGGCCAACTGCACGCGTTCGGAGTATTTGGGCTTGCCGATGGCAAAGTACCAGTCGGTGCTGCCTGCCTTGTGAGAGTCCACTTTCTTTCGGTAGTGCTTCAACTCGAAGTCGATGGGCACGCTGGCCGTGACGCTGAAGGAGGGTCTTCCGCCGTTCTGCTCGGAAGCTGCCGCCGCGTTGTCGCGGTCGCCGGCGTTGTGGGTGCCGAGGCCGGAGGGCTTGAATCCATCCAGCACCTTGGTCACGTTCGCACTGGTGAGCAGGGAGGTGCCGCTATGGATGCCCGACAACGTGCTGCCGAAGACCGAGGAACTGGCGCCCTCCAGCAACTTGGAGAGGTTGATGTCGGCCTTGACGGCAATGGAGAGGCGGAAGTAGTCGTATTCTTGGGTGCGCTCATAGCCCATGATGGCTTTGGCGCGGACGAGCGGGGAGGAGTTGTTGCTGCCGTCGCCAGGCGTCTTCGACTTGTCCATCTTGCTCAACACGTATGCGTTGGCATCGATGAAGATGCCGGAGAAGTGCTTGTTGGAGATGCGTAGGGAGATGGTTCCGTCGGCGTTCATGGTGTTCTCTTGACCCGTCAGGACGAGACTGATGCCGGCGTTGGCCACCCAACTGTTCTTGGAGGGCTCGAACTCCATGCCCGATTCCTGGGTCTTGTCCTCATTGGTGTTCTTGTCCGCCACCTTCAGCAACGAAACGGCGCTGTAACTCGGGTCGGAGAGACTCTTTTTCGCCTTCATGTTGTAGCAGAAGCCGCCGGAGAAGCCGTTGATGCTGACTGCGCCCAGCGGGATGCCGCCGGGGAACTTGCACGCGCCGTCGAAGTACCACCAGGTGTATTTGTTCGAACCGGTTCCTTTCGAGCCGAAGCCGCACTTCATCGACAAGGTGACTTTGCTCATCAGCGTCACGGTGAGGTTGCCGCCGAAGCCGTCGCCCATCTTCTCACTGGTGCTCTTGTCGAAGAAGTCGAGCGAGCCGTCCAACGTAAACACCTCGAAGTCAATCTTGTCGAAGGAGATGGACTCCAACTTGCCATCCACCTTCTCCACATGGAATTTGTTGCCCGGATCCACGATGCCCCAGATGGAGAATCCACAACTGGCGCCGAGGTCGGTGCCTTCCGTGGCGAACTTGACCTGTCCGCCCACGGAGAAACCGAGTTTCAGGTTCTTCTTCTCAAAGCCGACAATAGGTTCGAACTTGGTGAGACTGAAGGTGAAGCCGCCGAAGGAGACCGAGCCGATGGGCTCGCCTTTGGCATCCGTCTGCAAGCCGTTGCCGTCGGAGGCCGGGCCGCCGATGGTCTTCTGCGGCGAGGCGAACGACCAGTGGCCGATGGTGAACTCGAACTTCTCACACTTGGCCGTGCCCTCCGGAACCTTGCCGCTCATGTTGTAGTTGCGCATACCCATGCCCTCGAACTTCGCCAGCGGACAGTTGATGGGAATGCCGATCTGCTTGAAGTTCACGTTGATCTTGCCGTTCATGGTCAGATCGATGCGGGTGTCGGGATCCTTGTATATCTTCTTGATTTTGAAATAGGAGGACTTGTTGTCGAAATCGACAGAGGCGATCCACATGTCGAGTTTCAGGGAGTCGGAGGGACAGGAGATGCTGAACTCCAAGCTGTCGGCGCCGATGCTGCAGGTATAGGCGAAGCCGCCGCTGAACAACGGGATGCCGAACCCGCCCTTGATGAGGCCGTGTTTGTACTTGTTCTTCTCGAATTTCACGCTGATGGTGTCGAGGGAGAATGCCCAGCCGCCGCCCTTGTCGGTCTCGGCCTTGATGATGTCGCGTACGAAGAGTTCCGCGGTGAAGCCGTCGTGGTCGATGAGCAACTGTTTGGCACCGAAGTTGATGCGGCTGCCAGGATAACTGTAGTGGACGGAGTCGGTGATGGTGCCGTTGATGCCGTGCGTGTAGGTGACGACGGAGTCCTTGTTCTGCTTGTCCTCCGGAACGAAGGTGTTGCTGATTTCATCGGAAAGGAAGACGGTCATCTCATCCCAATAGAATCCCTGCCACTCCTTGTTGGCCTTGGCTAATGCGGCCTTGGCATCTTTCAGTTTCTTCTTGTCTTCGTCAGTCTGTTTTTCTTTGTCCTTCTGCTCTTTTTCAATGGCAGCGAGGGTGGCCTCCTCCGGAAAATACGACTTCGGGAAGGTGATCTCCTTGGGGGTCTCCTTGGAGGAGTGGTCGTAGAAGATGCCCTTGCCCGTGGGGACGAAGGTAAAACGGTCGCAGTCGGCGATGGCGAACGGGTCCATCGTGATCTTGGCGATCCAGTCGTCCCAGTCGCGGATCTTGGCTAACAGGTCGGCCTTGACGACCTTGCCCTTGCGCGGGGTGCCGTCGGACTCGATGCCCATCACGTCGTTGGGATCCATGTCGAACTGGATCTCGGCCATCATGTAGTTCAACTTGCCGGTATCGACGATGATGACCGTGCCGTCCTTCGGGTCGGCGAACTTGGAGGATTTCTTGAACCGCATCTTGTAGCCGTCGTTCAAGGTGATCTCGTAGTCACGTCCCATGTAAAGCTCGATGTGCGTGCTGGAGTTGCCGAGGAATCCCTCCTGGTCCATGCAGATGTTGTTGGCTAAGAAGGGGATGTAGGCGTTGTCGCTCTGCGCCGCGAAGATGGCCCAGATGTTCATCAGGGCGGTCACGGGCGAGAAGTACATGTTGTTGATGGAGAAGACGACGTTCTCCGAGCCGGTGATCTCCTCGTCGGTGACGCTCAGCGGGAAGGTGAGCACCTCCGTCGCCATGTTCTCCCCGACGAGTGGTCCCAGAAGCCCGCCGTACTTCTTCGCGTATTTCTCCCCATATTCCTTGAATTTGTCATAATAGCCCTTGACGGTCTCGTTCTCACCCAACTTGGAGACCACGGCGTTGATGTCGTCGTTGCTCCAACTCTCCATGTCCACGTGGTTGGTGAGGGCGTCCAAATAGGTGGAGGAGTCGGTGGCGGTGCTGACGGCCGTGCCCTTGATGATCTCGTAATTCTTGTTGATCTGCACGGAGTCGAACTTGACTTTCAACCGCACATCCACGCCCAACGGATGCCAGATCACGTAGCCGTCGCCGTTATACACCTTCTTCGTCGTGTCGTATTTGACGGTCTGCATCACCAATGGGAAATTGCCCATCTTCAACTTGACCTGATGGGTGATCAAACTGTCGGCGGAGGGGGTGATGGTCTCCTTGCTCAGGTTGTCCAACGCCTTCGGGAAGCACTTGATCTTGTCATCGATGTCGGCGACGAACTCCGGCGGTGACTTCAACTTGAAGGTGGCATAATGGGAATGGCCGTTGTTCAGCAGGTTGTAGTGCGCTGAGGTGTCGCCGATCTGCTTGATCCAAACATCCACGCGGGCTAAATACTGCTTGTCCACCTTCAGTGTGTCGAACAGCAGCGAGTCGATGTACTCGGCTTCGGTGATGCTGTCCTTGGTGTAGAGCATCTTCGTCACCTGCTGCGGCTTCTTGCCCTTAGGCAGTTCGGCGACGCTCAATTTATAATAGACGGAGTCGCCGTAGTCGATGCCCGTGGCCTTTTTCCAGCGGAAACTGAAACTCTCGCGCTTCACCACCTCGGGCAACTCGGTCCAGGTGGTGTCGTCCCACGCCTTCTCCGACAAATCGACGGGGTAGGTGAACTGCGGCGGATAGACCTTGTCGAGTGCGCCGCTGTCGATGCCCCACGCGAAGACCACGTTGGACTCGTACTCGTCGGTGGCGAACTGCACCGCATTCACGATGCTGTCGTGGTTCGACGGCATGTTGTGGATGTATTCGGTGATGGTGTAGGTGGTCTTTTCATTATAGGAATAGGTAACCTCCGATTTCAGGTTCAACACATATTTGTAACCTTTGACTAGTGTGTCCGCCCAGCCCTGCGCAATCTCCATCGGGGTGGTATGGTCCAGTCCGAAGTTGGCGGCGGGCACGGTCTCGTCGATGACACGGGTCGCGATCGGCGTCACGTTCATGGAGTTGGCGATCTCGCCGCCTACATATTCATATAAGGAGGCGGTGTAAAGGGCTCGGATGACGGAGTCGCTGCGCACCGGCATCCACTGTACCTTCAGCTCATTGCCCGGTGTCAACTGATAGTAGGGGTACTCGCCATCCACGTAGGTGGCGTTGCTGTTGTCAGCGGGTACGTTGGCGGTCTCTCCCGACAGTCTGCCGGTCAGGGTGGAGATGGTTAGGCGGTCCTTGCCCGGGGCGACCATGTAGGCCTCGCGAACCTCCCGCTTGACCTCCTCACGGTTGTTGGTGACCGAGGAGGTGACCTGCCCCTGCAGGTCCTGCACGATGTTCCCCTCGCCCCATACGAAGGCGATGACTTGGCTCTTGCCCTCGTTGCTCAACTGCACCTCTGTGAGCATGTTCTTCTTCAATGTGGCCTGCACCTGCGCGGCATAGACATGCCCCCGTTGCAGGGCGAAATGACGGTTGGTCAGCGTATCGTGTTGGTAGGTGGTGCGGCTCTTGTTATCGACAGTGGCGATGGTGGGGTTGTTCTGGATGGCGTCCTGGATATTCTGGTTCCGATAGACCTCAACGATTTTTAAGGTGTAATTGAAATCGTTGACGGTCAGGCAGTTGGAAATGACACCCGTCCATGTGAAATTGATGTTGCGCTGCAAAGGAAGTACGGTGTATTGTTCGCTGTTGCGGATGTCGGAGGAGGGGGTGTTGCCGCCCAGCAGGTTGTTGGTGGGGTTGCTGTTGTTGAGGTTGCCCGCGCTGAAGCCGTTCACCGGCGAGGTGAACTCGGGTGCCGAGCCGGTGTAGCAGATGGTGAAGGTGTAGCACACCTGTTCGCCCGCCTGCACGGGGTTGGCGTCGTTTTGCCCTGTCCACTCGTATGGGGTGATGCAGAAGCGGTACTGCCCTTCGGGAAGCGTGAACACATTGCCCACCAGCTTGTTGCGATCCACATTGGTCTCGTAGGCGTTGGAGTTCAGGTTGCCGATGACCTGGTCGAAGTGGCTCCGGTTCAGCATCACGGGCGTCACCCCGACGCTGATGGGGAGCTGCGGTTGGTAATTCTTCCGCGTCCGGAGGTAGAACGACTCGCCGGTGGCCGAAAAGTCGCACGACAGGTCGATGGTGAAGAAGATCTGCTTCGTGTCCTGCGTCGTGTTGATCATCTGGATGTTGAAATACCGCGCGGGGTCATCCATGTAGCTGAACCCTGACGATGGGAACATTCTCACCTTCGGCGTGATGGTGGTCACAATCTGTGCAGAGACGTTGAGGGCCTGCAACAGCATCGCAATCAAGAGGATGGGGAGGATATGTGATCTTTTCATAGGAGTGGTGTTTTGTTCTGATGTTATTGTTTCGCGGATTTTTTCTGAAGTTTGGCGGCCTGTCGGCTCAGCTTGTTCTGGGCGCGTTCCTCCTTGGACATCTTCTTGATGACCCTGACGGCGAACGAGTATGAGTAGGAGAGAGTGAAGCGGCAGTCGAGGTTGGTGTGGACACGCTGGCCGATGATCTCGCGGTCGCTGAAGTTGCTGAGGGAGAGGTAGAGGGCGGCGGTGTGCGCCTGGTTGTAACTGAAGTTGCTGCCGATGCTGTTGCTGATGGAGAGGTTGTTGCTGGCGCCTTCGTCCTTCTGGATGTTGTACCCGAATGAGCCGTTGTAGGTCAGGTTCCAGTTCATCTTCTCTCTCTTGATGATCTTGTAACGGAGGCCGAGGTTCAGGTCGTGGGCGTTGTAGTTGGAAAAGTCGGATTTCGACAGGGAGAAGTCGTAGCCGACGTCGAACCCGAGGCGGATCTGCTCGAAGTCGATGCCGTAGCCCACGCCGGCGGTGATGGTCATCACATCGACGGGGGAGATGTACTTCTTATTCAGACATTTGTTCTGTATGAAGTTGAAGTTCAAGCTGATGGTATGGTCGTAGGCCTTTTGGAAGGAGACGGAGGGAGTCACGGCCAACGTGTGGACGATCTGGTTCATCTTCAGACTGTCGCTGAGGATGCAGGTGCCGTTGTACTGGTCCTGCTTGATGCCGTTGTAGTTGATGCCGAGGTTGAACATCTGGCCGATGGAGTTGTTCCAGTTGATGGAGTAGGTGGCGACCTGGTTCATGAACATCTGCTTCTTGTTCAGGTTGTCGCGTTGGATGTAGCCGACGGCGCTGAGGTTGGAGCGTCCCTTGAACATGGAGACGTTGAACACGGCGCCGAGACTGTGGGAGTTCTGGTTGAAGTTGGAGGCGCCGAGGGAGACGTAGTCGGGCTGCACGAACCGGTAGGTCAGACTGGCGGAGAACCCTCGGGCCATGAAGTTCATGGAGGCGTCGCCGGCGAACTTGACGACCGTAGTGTTGCAGAACGGCATCAGCCAGCGGGTGCCTTTGAGGATCTTCTGTACGGTGGCGTCGGAGGTGAAGAACTCACCGAGCGTGTCGCGGGTGTCGCTGGTGTAGATGCTGGCGCCCACGTTGGCGGTGAAGGCGAACCACTTGCCGATGGCGAAGCGTCCCGCCAAGCCGACGGCCAGGTTCTCCTTCGGCGCGATGGAGTCACGCCACTCTTCCGGCAGCGACTTGATGGCGTCGCGGGCCTTCAGGAAGTTGATGTCGATGAAGTTGCGCTCGTTGCCCACGCCGAGTTTGAGGCCGATGGCGTCGCGGCGGTACTGCGGCAGGTCCGCCTCCGGCACGTTCAAACCGAGCAGCGAGTCGGCCAGCACCTGGAAGGCGGTGCGGTCGTCGTAGCCCTTGATGCGGGTCGCCTGTTGCAGGAACCCGCCGAAGGTGCCCATGCGGAAGAGTTTCCCTTGGTACTCCACTCCCAGCCCCAGGAAAGTCAGACCAGAGTAGGTGTAGTTGGAAAAGTGCATGCTGCTGTGGCCTATGTGGAATTTCCAGTTGCGCCATGTGGGCATGAATCCCAGGTGGAACGTCGGGAGTTGCGGGTACGAAAAGGAAGTGGTGTTGTTGTTGAAATAGAACGAGATCGGCAGTTGGAAACTGTAGAACGACAGGTTCAGACTGGCGTAGATGTTGGAAGAGAACGGGGTGCTGCCCGGCGTGTTGGAGTTGTACGAGACCCCGAGGCCCGCGCCCACACTGCCGCTGATGGCGAACGGGTCTGCAGTCTTGATCTGGTTGATGCGGTCAATGATCTGGCCTTGCGCGGCCCCGATCCACAGGAAGAATGCCAGCGCAAATGCGATGCCTGTTCTGTATCGGTGTGTCGTTTCGTGACGGGATGAATTTTTCTTCATTTCGTGTGCGAATGGCATGGGTTAGCGTGTTTCGTTAGCGGCAGGCATTCAGGAGAAGGTGGGCAGAGATTGGAATCTTTTACCATCGCGTGGCATTTTTTTGCCTGATAATGAGCGTTTTGGATTAATAATTCATCGCTGCGAGAAATAGCGGAAGATGCCTTCTCACGTTATGGAAGCCGTAGAAATTTTGTTTAATGCAAAAATATAAAATATTTGGCTGACTGCTGCCAAAAAGTTATAAAAATTTATCCACAATATAACAATCTGATATACAGTATGATATAATCATTCGTCTCTGCTTCTTCAACAGCCGGCAGGATGCCGTAGCCAGGGTTTCTAATTCGGCATTCCATGTTTGCGGTCGCCCAGTTTGCTTACTCCGCACCATGGTTCATCAGAGGTGCCCTCCAGGCCGTCGCTTTTCCGAAGAGCGGCCTGCGTCCTTCCGAGCCCATCGTTATCAGGTGGATTTTCAGTCCTCTATGGACAAGACCTGCGCAGTGGCGGGGTAGTAGAAAACGGTACTGTCATGCGTGCAAAAAAAAAGAGACGGCGCATGGCACCGTCTCTTGAAAACAACCGCTTGATGGCGGGCGTTAATGGTGGTTTTTACTCTTCGGCGGAGAGTGTGGAGTCAACGAAGACGCGGGCGCTCAGCTCCTTGTCGAGGTTGTAGAGGGCGGCCGTGTCCTTGCCGATCATCTGCAGTTTGCCCAGCAGTTCCTCGGCGTTCGCCTCTTCTTCCACCTGCTCATCGACGTACCAGTTCAGGAAGTTGATGGTGGCGTAGTCGCGAATCTCGTGGGCGGTGTCCATCAACTTGTTGATCAGACTGGTGACCTTGCGCTCGTGCTCCAGCGTCTGCTTGAAGATGGCCACGCCGTCCTTCCAGTTGGTATCGACTTTCGCGATGGGCTTCAGGGTCACCTCGCCGCCGCGCTCGTGGATGTATCTGTACATCTTCATGCCGTGGGTGAACTCCTCCTGATATTGGATGTACATCCAGTTGGCGAAGCCCGGCAGGTTGTGCTGCGTGAACCATGCGGACATGCTCAGGTACAGGTAACCAGACCAGAATTCGGCATTGATCTGCTCGTTGATCTCTTTTTGCATTCTTTCGTTAATCATAATGTTGAAATTTAAAAGGTTGATATGATCATTTTGTTTAAAAACCAAGATGGCTCCGAAATGTTCTATGGGAGGAATCTTTTTTCAAAAAACGTGCAAACATACGCAAAAAATCGGGAATTTCACGTATCTTTGCAGAAATTTTTGAAATATGAAATGCAGAATCGTCAATCGTTCCGGCAATCCGCTGCCGTCGTACGCCACCGCGCTGTCGGCGGGCATGGACCTGCGGGCCGATTTGTCCGAGCCGATCGTGCTCGCCCCCTTGCAGCGCGCCCTCGTGCCCACCGGGCTTTATATCGAACTGCCTGCGGGCTATGAAGCGCAGGTGCGACCCCGCAGCGGCCTCGCCATCAAGAACGGCGTCACCGTCGCCAACAGCCCCGGCACCATCGATGCCGACTACCGAGGCGAAGTCAAGGTCGCCCTTGTCAACCTTTCCGACACCCCCTTCACAGTCAACCCGGGCGACCGCATTGCCCAGATGGTCGTCGCCCGCCACGAGACCGTCGAGTGGGAAGCCGTTGACGGACTTACCGACACCGAGCGTGGCGCGGGCGGCTTCGGCAGCACCGGCGTGCATAACTAACCTGTTAATAACCATTACCTTATAAAAATGAATATCCACTTTATCGCCATCGGTGGCAGTGCCATGCACAACCTTGCCATCGCGCTTCACCTCAAGGGTTACCACATCACCGGCTCCGATGATGAGATCTTCAATCCCGCCAAGGCCCGTTTGGAGAAATACGGACTTCTGCCGCCCGACATCGGCTGGCACCCCGAACGCATCACCCCCGACCTCGACGCCGTCATCCTCGGCATGCACGCCCGTATCGACAATCCGGAACTGCTGAAAGCCAAAGAGTTGGGACTGAAGGTCTATTCCTATCCTGAGTTCCTGTACGAGCAGAGCAAGGACAAACTCCGCATCGTTGTCGGCGGCAGCCACGGCAAGACCACCATCACCGCCATGATCCTCCATGTGCTTCAGTATCACCATGTGGATTGCGACTACATGGTGGGTGCGCAACTCGCCGGCTTCGAGGTGATGGTGCGGCTCTCGCAGTCCGCCCGCATCATGGTGATGGAGGGCGACGAGTACCTTACTTCGCCCATCGACCGACGTTCCAAATTCCACCTTTACCATCCCAATGTCGGCATCATCAGCGGCATCGCGTGGGACCACATCAACGTTTTCCCCACTTTCGACATCTACGTGGAGCAGTTCCGCATCTTCGCCGACATGGTCGATCGTACGCTCATCTACTGCGCCGACGACGAGAATGTGCGCCGGATAGGGGAGATGCCGCGGTCGGCGCGGCCGGAGCCGTACGGCGTGCACCCGCACGTCATCCGCGACGGACAGACCTTCCTGCTTACGCCTGCGGGCGAGGTGCCGATGCGCATCTTCGGCCGTCACAACATGGCCAACCTCAATGCTGCGCGTCTGGCCTGCCGCGAGGTGGGCATCACCGATGAGCAGTTCTACGAGGCCATCCAGAGTTTCGGCGGCGCCTCAAAGCGACTTGAATTGGTTTTGAAAAACGACAAAGGACTGGTGTTCAAGGACTTTGCACACTCTCCGTCGAAGTTGCGTGCCACCCTCGGTGCCGTGCGCGAGCAGTACCCCGACGCCCGCTTGGTGGCCTGCATGGAGTTGCACACCTTCAGCAGTCTGTCGGAAAACTTCCTTGCCCAGTACCGCGGGGTGATGGACGCCGCCGACGCTGCCCTCATCTTCTTCGAGCACCACGCCGTCGAACTCAAGAAACTGCCGCCCATTACCAAGGAGATGGTACACAGCGCGTTCGGGCGCGAAGACCTGGAAGTCTATACGGAGACTGAAGCCCTGCAGCAGCGGCTGATGGCGTTGCGCCAGCATGGCACCATCTACCTGCTGATGAGTTCGGGCAACTTCGGCGGCATCGTCTTCGAGGATCTGGCTGCCCGACTGCTCTCCTAATCCCTCGTGTGTGCCATCCGGATGTCGAACTCATCCTTCTTCTGATCGGAGATGTAGAACGGTGTGCGGATGCCGTTGAGGAACACCTCCATCCCTTGCACCTTGATCACCTCCCGCAGGTTGACGATCTGGTTCTTGTTGATGAGCATGAAGTCGCCGGGCAGTTGCGCTAAGATGGCGTCGAAGTTGCTATATACCGAATCCGTGAGAGAGGTGTCGCGATAGTGGATCACCTTGATGCGGGCGTCGCCGGCGCCTTTCTGTTCGTGCGACTGCGGCACGATGTATGCGATCCGGTCAGCCCTCACCTTGAGGGTGCCGATGTTGAGCAGTTGCGTCGTGGCGGAGGGGGCGGACGTGTGCTCCTTCTCCCGCAGTTCGCTCTCCAAGCGCCGGATTTCCGCCTCCAACCGCGCGTTCTCCCGCGACAGCGATTGCCGGCTGGGCAGCGCCGACTCCTTGCGGATTTTGCTTACTATATAAAATATGAGGTACCCGACCAACACCACCAATCCGACAAGGAACAGGATGCGGAGTGTCGGCGTGACGAAATTCTCGTACAATCGGTCGATCCAAGAGGCAAGCAGTAGTTTCATCTCTCAAAATTTGGTTGCAAATATAGGCATTTTCAATGGTCCTCCGAGCGGTTTTCATTACAATAATCCCAGAAATTGTTTCATGAATTCTGAGATTAGTGGCATGAACGTTTATCCGAGCCGGACACGCACTAACTTTGCGGCATAATTAATCCTAAAATTTTATATATGAAAAGAAACTTTATCATTGTTTTGCTGATGGCGGTTGCCATGCTGGTGTCGAACTCCTGTGAGAAAAAAGGGTGCACGGTGCCCTATGCGATGAACTATACTTCGAGTGCGACCAAGGATGACGGCTCATGCTGGTATTATGCCACTCATGTCATTTTTTATGGCCAAAATGTTGCCAACTACTTTGTGCAGAACGGTATTGATGAAATCGTGGTGACTGCGACGCACACGACTGGAAAAGTGTATCATACGGCGGCATATTGGTCGATGACAGCCAATGAGAACGATCCTATCCACTGCATTGTGTTGCATTCCGATATCCTTCACCAGCCCCTTCAGTCGGCCTACGTTACGATTACAGACCGTTATGGGAATTACATCCACTCATTCGACTTCACCTACGATGCCAGCGAGGTCACGCAAACGCAACTCTACCTCAACTAACCCCTGAAACCTAATCCCTAAAACCTCTCCGCAGCACAAAGCGCCACGGCAGCAGGGCATCCTCGCCGGCATAGGCGACTCCGATGCGCGGGGTGGTTTCCACCTCTCCGTCGGGGACGGCCACGCCGCGGTCCTCCACCCACAGGGTGTCGGAGTCAAGGGCGATGCCGTTATGCGCCATCGTGATGCCCAGCGCCTTGCACACCTTCCCCGGGCCGTCGGTCAGCGCGGGCGTGCAGCGTGTCTTGCCCGTCCGCCGCAGCATCAGTTCAGTGCCGTGGGTGGGCAGGATGCCGCGGATGAGCACCGCGTCGGGGACGTCGCGCTCGTTGGTGACGAAATTCAGCATGTGGTGCATGCCGTAGCAGACAAAAATGTAGGCGACGCCGCCTTGCGCATACATCATCTCGTTGCGCCGCGTGCGTCGCCCGCCGTAGGCATGCGAGGCCCTGTCCGTGGTGCCCCGGTACGCCTCCGTTTCGGTGATCAGGCCGCCCGCCAACTGCCCGTCCACCAGGGTGAAGACATACTTCCCCAACAGGTCGCGCGCCAAAAACAGCACGTCGGGGTTGAGAAAGTAGCGGGAGTCCATGTGTAGGTTAGTCGTTCTGTTTGGACATGTAACTGATCAGTTCGAGCACCTTGTTGGAGTAGCCCCATTCGTTGTCGTACCAGGAGATCAATTTCACGAAGTGGTCATTGAGCATGATGCCGGCGTTGGCGTCGAAGATGGAGGTGTGCGGGTCGCCCACGAAGTCGGAGGAGACCACGAACTCGTCGGTGTAGCCGAGCACGCCCTTCAGTTCGTTCTCGGAGGCGCGCTTCATGGCGGTCTTGATCTCGTCGTAGGTGGTGGCGCGCTCAAGGCGGCAGGTGAGATCGACGACGGAGACGTCAAGCGTGGGCACGCGGAACGACATGCCGGTGAGTCTGCCCTTCAGCGAGGGGATGACCTTGGTGACGGCCTTGGCGGCGCCGGTGGTCGAGGGGATGATGTTGCCGTTGGCGGCACGTCCGCCGCGCCAGTCCTTCACCGACGGGCCATCGACCACCTTCTGGGTGGCGGTGGTGGCGTGAACGGTCGTCATCAGACCCTCCACCATGCCGAAGTTCTCGTGGATGACCTTTACCAGCGGAGCCAGGCAGTTGGTGGTGCAGGAGGCGTTGGAGACGATGTCCTCGCCCATGTACTCCGTGTTGTTGACGCCCATGACGAACATCGGGGTGTCGTCCTTCGAAGGTGCCGACATCACCACGCGCTTGGCGCCGGCGATGATGTGCTTCTCTGCGGCCTCGCGGGTGAGGAACAGACCGGTGGATTCGACGATGTACTCGGCGCCCACCTCGTCCCATTTCAGGTTCGCCGGATCCTTCTCCGCCGTCACGCGGATGGGACGCCCGTTGACGATCAGGTTGTTGCCTTCGACAGTCACCGTGCCGTTGAAACGTCCGTGCACGGAGTCGTGCAGCAACATGTAAGCCATATAGTCGATTTGAAGCAAGTCGTTGATAGCCACCACTTCGAGGTCTTCATGCTCGATGGAGGCACGCATCACCAAACGACCGATACGGCCGAAACCGTTGATACCGATTTTTACTTTTTTCATAACTCTTTTTTTGTTGGTTGATGTTTGTAAATTATTGAATGATAGAATATTGCAAATGGTCAAGCCGAATAAGACGAATGCCGTGGTTCTCGAATCCGTTGCCCTTTTCCGAACGTTTGAATTTCAACTGGCAGGAGAGGGGAGTGAAACTTTGCGGAACGTGGAAGTCGTTGAAGATGAGCTCAATAAAGAAGCATGTTGCGTCGTAGCCCTGATAGGCGAAGTTCTGTACGGAGGGCAGCGTGTGGTAGCGGCGGGCGTACTCGTCGCGGAACACCTGGATGGATTCGGCATGGTCGTCCACGAAGTAGTTGGAGAAGAAGTAGATGTCGAACGGGGCGAGGACGGTGAGGTCGAGACTGCCGCCGGCGAGGAGACTTTCGGGCAGCACCCAGTGGAAGTCGGGCGTGCGGCTGCGCAGTGCCAAGGCGTTGGCGACGCGGTTGTAGGCGTCGTGCCCCTCGATGCAGGAGATCACCACGTGCTCCTGCCCGGGAGTCAGCCGCGGCATGAACGACTGGCTGTCGGAGAGCGTGTCGTAAGCGATGCCCTGGGCGTCGAAGTAGGCGGTGTAGTCGTCGGCGTGGTGACTGCCCCACAGAATGAAGTGCGCGCCAGGGAAGCGTGTGCTCAGCGCGGCGGCGCGGGCGGTGGCGTCAGGCGTCATCTTATAGACGTACGGATTGCCGGCCACGATGTCGCTGTTGGACGACAGCGGGTTGACGACCGGTATCTTGTAGCGCCGCGCCAATTCGGCCACGGCCGGAAAGAGTTCCTTGGTGACGGGGGCGATGATGAGGTCGGCCTGCTGCACCTCGGGATCGGCGAAGATGTGCTGCAACTTCCCGCTGTCGTCTCCGTTCAGTTCCCGCGAGATCACGTGCAACTGGCGCCCGGCCTCGCCCAACTCGTCCAACCCGATCTGCGCCCCGGCCCAGAAGCCGATGACGGATCGCGCGAAGGTACGGTGGATCTCCTTCGGGTCGTTCATGCCCGCCACGTTGGCCGCTGCCACCTCTTCGCTGCTCAACGGCAGCAGATAGATGACCGTCTTCTCGTCGGCCGCTTTCGAGTGGTGCCCGATCTGCGCCTGCATCGTCGTCGCCGCAAGGACGACAGCCAGGAAAAGTATCAGTCTCTTTTTCATAACTTGTTGACTTCGTTCATATCTACATGATGTTTCCAACGGCGGTGGCTCCACAGCCAGTACTCCGGCTGGCGACGGATCGTCTGTTCCAGCAATCGCGTGTATTTTTCCGTGATCTCTCCTTCGGCGCAACTCCGTGGATTTTCTGTAATTATTTGATTCAAAATTTTATAATGTCCTAATCCGGTTTTGATGATTTCATAATAGAGCACGGGAATGTCGTACTTCTTCGCAAAATGTTCCGCCCCGAAGATCATGCCCGTGGGTTGGTTGAGAAAGAGCGTTTTGTAACTCCGTTGGATGTTGTTGGGCGACTGGTCACTCAACATCATATAAGCGCAGAGACGGCGATTTTGTTCATTCCGTTCGAAAAGTTCTCGCACGTGGTCGGCGAAGACCACTTCGGTGCCGTACCGGGTGCGGGCGCGGTTGATCAACTTCTCGAATACCTTGTTGCTGTTGGCTTTTCCCACACCTACGGCGTGCTGTGGGTACTGCATGTCCAAGCTCAGGATCATCCACTCCCAGTCGTTGTAATGGCTCGACATCAGGATGACGCTCTTGCCTTCGTCGTAGAAGCGACGCACCAATTCGGGGTTCTCGCAGCGGTAGCGGCGCATCACTTGCCGGCGGGTCAGCGTCAGCATCTTGAGCATCTCCGCCGCAATCTGCGCCAGATGGCGGTAGTATTTCCGGCGCAGCCGCGCGATCTCCTTTTCCGACTTCTCTGGGAAGGCGTTCTGCAGGTTGCGGGTGGTCACTGCACGGCGGTAGCGTACAATATAATATAGTATCAAATAGAGCAGGTAGCCGATGCCATACAAAACGATCATGGGCAGCAGCGAGAGCGGGTAGAAGATGAGGTAGAAGGCGAAACGCATGGCTACAGGGTTTGGGCGAATTGAAGGAGGGAGGGGAAGACGATGTCGGCACAGGCGGCGATTTCGGCGCGGTTGTCGTCGGTGACTTTGCCGATGAATAGCGTGGGCAGCCCGGCATTGCGGCCGAAGCGCATGTCGCTGGCGCTGTCGCCGACCATCAGCGAGCGGGCGCGGTCGATGTCGGGGAAGTCGGTCAGCGCCTGTTCCATCATGCCCGGCTCGGGCTTGCGGCAATGGCAGCCCGCACCCGCCAGATGCGGACAGACGTAGATGGCGTCCAGCGTCAGTCCGTGCGCCGACAACTGCTCGCGCAAGTGGGCATGCACCGTATCCACGTCGGCGCGCGTGCACAGTCCCTTCGCGATGCACTGCTGGTTGGTGACCACGATGAACCTACGGAAGGCGGCACGCAACAGCGGAATCGCCATCAGGAAGTCCTCCCGCAGTTCCAACTCCTCCACCCGCTTCACGTAGTCGCCCACCAACTGCACGTTGATGACGCCGTCGCGGTCGAGGAAGAGCGTGTCCAACTGTCTGTGCCTGTTCATGTTGTCCGTTATTTGAATGCGCGAAGGATGTCGAGTCCGTTGGCGTAGATGACCAACGCCAGCAGCAGGATGAAGCCGACCGTGTTGGCGTAACCGATGAACTTGTCGCTGGGCTTGCGGCGGGTGATCATCTCCACGAGGATGAAGAGGATGTATCCGCCGTCAAGGGCGGGGATGGGCAGGAAGTTCATGAATGCCAAGATGATGGCCAAGAAGGCGGTCATGTTCCAGAACAGCTGCCAGTTCCAGGTCTTGGGGAAGATGCTGCCGATGGTGCCGAAGCCGCCCAGCTGCGTCGCGCCCTCCTTGGTGAAGACTAATTTGAACTGCTTCACGTAGTCGCCCAGCGTGTGGAAGCCGCGGGAGATGCCGTTGGGGATGGCGCTCAGGAAGCCGTATTCCACGTGCTTCAGCTCGAATAAGTCGGTCCGTGCCGCAAGGCCGATCATGCCGTCGCTGCCGACGGTGACGGCGGTGGTGTCGAGCCGCCCGTCGCGTACGTAGGCGATGGCGATGGTCGAGTCTTTTTGCTGGGAGATTTTCTTCTGATAGTCGAAAAAGGAGAAGGTGGGTTCGCCGTTGAGGGCGACGAGACTGTCGGCCTTGCGGAGTCCCGCCTTCGCAGCTGGGCTGTCGTCGAAGACGTCGGCGACGATGTACGGCATCTCGAACTGGCAGAAGTACTGCTCCGTCCTCGGGGAGCCGATGACCTTCTTCGGAAAGTCCTTGTCGAGGTAGATCGTGCGCTCCTGCGCCGACGAGGTGCTGTCGTCGAGACGGCTGACGACCACGCGCTGGGCGCCGTCGATGAGTACGGCGGCGGTGATGTCGCCGCTCTTCTCGGGCCTCATTCCGTCGATGCTGACGATGTGGTCGCCGTTGCGGAAGCCCGCATCCAGCGCCACCTGCGTGAAGTGCATGCCGTAGGTCGCGTTCTCCACGGGGATGTAGTCCTCGCCCCAGGTGAAGAGGACGACGACGTAAAGGATGAGGGCGGTGAGGAAGTTGACCAACACGCCGCCGAGGATGATGAAAAGCCGCTGCCATGCGGGCTTGGAGCGGAACTCCCACGGCTGCGGCTCCGCGGGCAGATCGCCCGGCTTCGTGGTCTCATCCACCATGCCGTTGATGGCGCAGTAGCCGCCCAACGGCAGCCAGCCAATGCCCCACTCCGTGTTCTCGGGGTGCTCCTCCCACTCCTTCGGCGCCTTGCCGGAGAAGAAACTGAAATGCCATTTCCCGTCGTATCTCTTCGCCCTCATGATGGAGAACCAGGGGTTGAAGAACATGTAGAACTTATCGACGCGCGTCTTGAAGATGCGGGCGAAGCAGTAGTGTCCGAACTCGTGGGTGACGACTAAGAAGGAGAGGCAGGCGATAAGCCCAATGATTTGTGTTGCGATTCCCATATTGTGTTTCTCTTATTTGCTGTATGATTGAATGATGGATTGACGTGTCTGTCTGTCGATGTCGAGGTGCTCCGCCACGCTTGCGGGCTTGCAGGCGGGGGCGTGCGCCAAGGCCGTCTCCACGATGCGGGGGATGTCGTAGAAGCCGATGCGGTCTTGTAGGAAGAGTCCGACGGCGACTTCGTTGGCGGCGTTGAGCACGCATGGATGGGCGCCGCCTTGCCGCGCCGCCTCGATGGCGAGGGGCAGGCATGGAAACGCCTCGGTGTCTGGTTTTTCGAAGGTGAGTTGCGACTGCTGTGTCAGGTCGAGGCGCGGCAGGCCGCTGTCGAGGCGGGCGGGGTAGGTGAGGGCGTACTGGATCGGCAGCCGCATGTCGGGCATCCCCAACTGCGCCTTCACCGAGCCGTCTTCGAACTCCACTAACGAGTGGACGATGGACTGCGGGTGTACCAGCACGCTGATCTTCTCCAACGGCATGGAAAAAAGCCATTGGGCTTCCATCACCTCCAGTCCCTTGTTCATCATGGTGGCGCTGTCGATGGTGACCTTGTGCCCCATCGACCAGTTGGGGTGGCGCAGTGCTTCGGCGCGGGTGACGGTCTGAAGTTGCTCGCGGGACAGGCCGCGGAAGGGGCCGCCCGAAGCGGTGAGGATGAGGCGGGTGACGGCGGCGTGCGCCTCGCCGACTAACGACTGGAAGATGGCGGAGTGTTCGGAATCGACCGGGATGATGGAGGCGCCGTTCTCGCGGGCGGCGCGAGTCATCAGTTCGCCCGCCACCACCAGAGTCTCCTTGTTGGCCAAGGCCACGCACTTGCCGCTCTCCAAGGCCCGGTAGGCCGGTGACAGTCCCGCCACGCCGACGATCGCCGCCAGCACGATATCCACGCAATCCATCCGCACCACATCGTCCAATGCCCGCGCGCCTGCGAACACCTTCACGTCGTCGTTCCACAACGCCTCCTTCACGTATTCGTACCGGCTCTCGTCGCCGATGACGACCATGTTGGGTTGGAACTTTTTGGCCTGCTGGATCAGAAGATCGGCTTGTGAATGCGCCGTAAGTACTTCTACCTGAAGAAAATCCGGCAAACGCGCGATGACGTCCAACGCCTGCGTGCCGATGGAACCCGTGGAGCCCAAGATCGCGATTTTTCTCTTTTCTGTCACTTTTTCTTTCCTTTGGTGGAGGGAGGAACGAATGCCCAATTCCCCAGTAAAATACAAGGTGCAAAAGTACGTATAATTTTTGAAATCGAAAGAAAAAAAGGAATCTCTATCTGGCTGAAATTCATCTGCTTGAAAAAAATATTGATTTTTTTTCAACAAGCGCGATTTTATCAACAAAAATGTGTTAATATTGCAGATTCAATTATTATGGCAAAAATGAAGTCTCTTCAAGGAAAAATGAAATTTCTGAAAGACATTTTGACGGCAATCCATGCCAAAATGTATTATGCATTTTTTGAGAATAAACGATACAATATTAATAATTAAAACGTCATATTATGAAGAAACTTTTATTCTTTCTATTCAATGTCATGTTGATTGGCGCGATCTCCGCACAGTCCGATCCATGTATCAGTTTGAATCCGGCGAACGTCAATGCGATTGCCGGCACTTCGAATGTGTTTTCCGTCTCATTCGCCAACTCAGGTCTTGTGAATGCCAACAAGTATGCGCTTCATTACAGGATCTTGTACGATGGGGAGCTGATCCCGAACGACTCTCTCAGATTGTACATCGATCTGGATACGTGCAACATCTCAACCAATGTGTCGGGCACGTGGCGTTCCGGTGCTCACATTACCACTTCCGACAACTATTTCCCCAACGGAGTTCTCCCGCTGGGCTATGACATTTCCGACTATTCGCTCAATTTCTTCAATGGACAATATCTAAACCATAGTAGCGTCCATATCGACTTCTATCTCAGATGGCTGCGCTCTGGAGACTACACCATTGAGCTGGAGTTGTATGAGATGAATAACGGTACGGTGCAGACCATGCTGTCGTATAAGCCCGCCAAGTGTAAAATCGGTGGGTATGGCGCTCAGGTCGGGGCTCTCGTGTTGAGCGACGAGATCGTCACCACCAAGCATCTCCCCGACACGGTCATCTACAAATGTTTCACCGACATCCCTGTCACCTATGGTGATTTCACATGGACGGCGGATGGCGGATGGAGCCAGCCCGACGTGTCCGGCAATTGCTTTTGGCGTCACGATGACGTGAACTTCGTCACTTCGGTCGGCGCCTGCCAAAACAACCGTCTGGATTCTGTCCAGACCATCACCGTGGTGCGTTATCCCGATCTGTCGGCGACCATTGCTGCGAGCGGCAACAACGCCACCATCTGTCAACAGACCACCGCCGGCTACTATGTCATCAATGTCTCCGGCGGTCGCGCTCCCTATTCCATCCAGCCGATGAAGGACGGAGAGCCGTACGGTGATCCCATAGCATCGGAGGGGAGCAGTGCCAGCATTACGGTTGACGGCCTCTCCGCCGGCGAATACACCTTCGTCGTGACTGACGCCAACGGCTGTACCGCCACCCCCGAGGGCACTGCTCTCGTCGAGGATGCCGAGGAAGACAACGTCTTCTCTGTCGGCACTCAGAGTGTCACCCATGTCGCCTGCTACGGCTTTGCGACGGGCGCCATCGATGTGGCGCTTACGGAGACATACACCCAGGCCAGCTCCTACACCTACGCTTGGAGTGGACCGGATGACTATACGGCCAATACGCTCGACATCACGGGACTGACTGCCGGCGACTACAACCTGACGGTGACCGACAACATGGGTTGCACGGCCACGTTGGGACCGGTCAGTATCAGCGAGGGTGAGGTCATCGCGACTCAAACGGCGGCCTCCTGCTGCGTCAACGAGTTGCCCTACCACTTTGATCCGCAGCATGCCGACACCGTCTTCTATGCTTCCGACATTGTGGACGGACAGGCCGTGAAGGTCGTCAAATACCAGTCGGTGAACCAGTGCGACAGCTTGGTGACCGTCACGCTGACGGTGTACGAGAATCCGACGCCCGAAATTTCCGGCGACACACTGGTGTGCCGCAATGGCGAACTTACTCTGGTCACCGAGAGCAACATGAGCAATTACGAGTGGGATTACACCGATGCCACCTTGCTGAGTGACAATGCCACTTCGAACAGCATCAAACTGTCGTGGGCTGCCGGCGGTACTTACACCGTGTCGGTCGCATACACCGATGAAAACAACTGTTCTTCTGTCGAGCCAGCTACCCACACGGTCCGGGTGCTTGCCCCCGCCGTGGAACTCAATACGATCACCGCGCCTACCATCTGCCCCGGCGAGTCGGTCCAACTGGCGGCCTCTTACAATCCGCAGACAACCGTCGGTGACGTCACCTACCTCTGGAGTAATGACTCCACTACGGCTACCAACACTGTCTCTCCGATCGAAACGACCGAATATACCGTGACAGCCACCGCCACCGAGGCCGTCGCCAACACCAATGTCTCCTGCTCCGTCAGCGCCACCCAAACCGTGACCGTGACCGTGAACACCCCGACCTTGGCCTTGAACGACATTGCCGGCAACGATGCCATCTGCTTCGCCGGCAACACCACCTTGACGGCTTCTGCAGAGAGCAATGGTGATGTAACCTACAAATGGAATACTGGCGCAACCACTGATGCCATCACCGTCGAGCCGACGGCTGACAGCACCTTCACCGTGACCGCCACCGCCACGAAGGTGGTGGACAATGTCTCCTGCTCCGTCACTGCCACTGAAAGTGTGGATGTGACCGTGCATGCCCTGCCGCAGCCGACCTTGGCCAACGCCAGCGTCTGCGCCACCACCAACGACTTCGCCACCAGTCTGGAGATCTCCACCACAACCGGCATGATTGATTATGATTGGGATTTGGCTGGCGCAACTGTGACGGGTACTGACGCTACCGTCACCGCCGCATGGGCCACTCCGGGTGCCAAGAACATCTCCGTCACCGTCACCGACGAACACAACTGTGAGGCCACGGCCAATGCCGTCATCACGGTTGATACGATTCCTGTGGTCGCGATCTCTTCCGAAGACCTCAGCATTTGCGCTGGTCAGCAGACCGCCACGCTGACCGCCTCCGAAGGCAGTGACTACAGTTATTCTTGGAGCAACCAAGGCAATACCCGTAGCATCGAAGTCTCTGCCGCCGGCATTTACACTGTCATCGTCACCAACGGCAATGGCTGTCAAGCCCAGACCAGTGCCACTGTCACCGAGAACACCCTGCCGACGGTCGCCATCAGCTCTTCTGATGAAGACCGCGCCCTCTGTCCCGGTCAAGGCAATACCGTCCTGACAGCCACCATCACCCGTGGCACGGCGACCATTGACAACGCCACCTACAATTGGGGCGACAGCACCACGAGAACCAAAACCGTGGACGTCGCCGGTACTTATACCGTCACCATCATCGACGATGAGGGCTGTTCCGCCAGTGGCGAAATCGAAATCACGGAGAACACCCTGCCGACGGTCGCCATCAGCGGCGCCACCACCTTCTGCGCCAACGCCAGCACCACGCTGACCGCCGACGTCACCAATGGCACAGACGTCATGACGTATGTTTGGAACAACCAAGTCAACACGCAGGACAACACCGTAAACGCTGCCGGTGAATACAGCGTCGTCGTCACCGACGCGCATGGCTGTACCGCCACGGCTAACGTCACCGTCAGCGTGAACGCCCCGGCCATCGCCCTCAATGACATTGCCGGTGCGACCACCATCTGTAAGGATGGTGAAACCACGCTCACGGCCTCGACCGTCGCTGACGGTACGAATGGCACGGTGACCTACGCTTGGAATACCCAGGCCACCGACGACGCCATCACTGTCTCTCCTGTAGAGAACACGGAATACACCGTGACGGCCACCGCCACCGTGAACACCAACGACGTCGTCTGCACCGCCACCGCCACCAAGAGCGTAACCGTGACGGTGAACGCCCCGGCTGTCACACTCGCCAATATCGCTGACGTGACCATCTGCAAAGATGATGAGACCACACTCACGGCCTCGACCGTCGCTGACGGTACGAATGGCACGGTGACCTACGCATGGAATACGCAGGCCACCGACGCTGACATCACTGTCTCTCCCGATGCTACGACTACCTACACCGTGACGGCCACCGCCACCGTGAACACCAACGAAGTCGTCTGCACCGCCACCGACAGCAAGAGCGTGACCGTGACGGTCAATCCGTTGGTTGAGCTCTCCGCTACGGGAGATACCACGCAGACAGTCTGCGCCGGCACTGCCATCGCCCCGTTCACCATCCAGTATGCCAATGCCACCGTTGAGGTCGCTGGACTGCCGACGGGCATCACCTACAATCAGGTCAACAATACCATCAGCGGCAGTTGCGCCGCCGCTGGCACATACCATTACACTGTTACTGCCACCAGCAACCAGCAACCGGCGTGCAGTGCGGAGGTGTTGCATGGCACCATCACCGTGAATGCACTGCCCACCGTGGTCATCAGCGAAACCAGCAAGACCATCTGCGCTGGAACCACCTATACGATTGAACCTACTTACACGGGCCAGGCCACTTTGACCTACCAGTGGTACAAGGGTAATGAAGAACTGCCCGACGTCACTTCCGCCAATTTGGCTGACATCGCCGAGGCGGGCACCTACCATGTGGTCGTCACCGACGGCAACACCCCGGCCTGTTCCGCACAGTCGGAGGAGGTCACCATCAGCGTGAACAACCTTCCGACCGTGGTCGTCTCCACCACCGCCGGCGGCAGCGCTGTTGCGACCGCTTCCACCTGTAAGGGCGAAGAAATTACCCTCTACGCCGTCTCTACCAGCAGCGCCAGCGCCCGCCAGTGGTACAAGGGCGATGTGGCCATCAATGGAGCCACCGGTGCTACTTTGGTCATTCCTGCCACCGAAGTTGAAACGGCCAACTATTACGTGATGTTGACCGACGAGCAGACTCCGAACTGCTCCGCCACTTCCGAACCCATCGCAGTGACCGTGAACGACCTGCCGCAGCCGACCTTGGCCAACGACCTCGCCGTCTGCGCCTCTTCCACTGACTTCCCGACTGAAATCGAGATTTCCACCATTGCCGATATGAGCAACTACGTTTGGTCTCTGCCCACGGCCACCGTTACGGGCTCGGGCAACACCATCACCGCTTCTTGGACTGCTTACGGCACGCAGACCGCCGCCGTCACCGTCACTGACGCCAACGGTTGTGTCGGCACTGCCAACACCGTCGTC
>JAEEKX010000025.1 GCA_016288655.1 Bacteroidales bacterium | reverse complement strand
GGCACCGTCTATGAGCAGAGCGGCGACTACACCTTCGAGCACCAGACCGACAACTACGGCTGCACGCAGGTCGATACGCTCCACCTGACCATCCACAACCCGCAGCACGAGGCCCTCACGGTCGAGGCATGCGGCAGTTACGAGTGGAACGGCACCGTCTATGAGCAGAGCGGCGACTACACCTTCGAGCACCAGACCGACAACTACGGCTGCACGCAGGTCGATACGCTCCACCTGACCATCCACAACCCGCAGCACGAGGCCTTCACGGTCGAGGCATGCGGCGAATACGAGTGGAACGGCACCGTCTATGCTCAAAGCGGCGACTACACCTATACGCATCCGACCGACGACTACGGCTGCACGCAGGTCGATACGCTCCACCTGACTGTCAACCAGTCGGCGGAAAGCGCGGACCAGCGGACCGTAGAGATCGCCGACCTGCCGTATGAGTGGAACGGCGTGGTGTTCACCACCGCCGGCACGCAGATTGCCTATCTGCAGACTGCCGCGGGCTGCGACAGCACTGTCACCATGACGCTCACGGTCAATGGCGTCTCCGAAGGCACGCAGGTCATCAACGTGACGGAGGTCGATGACAACACCTTCGACTTCACCGTCCTGGCCGATGTGGCCGACGAAGACACCAAGGTGTCGGTGAACTACTACCTGTACAAGGACGACGTCCTGGTGGACGACATCATGACGGAGTGCGGTGGCATCATGAACATCGCTACGGAGTACAACGGCAGTTTCCACGGCCACAACGTGACTTCGGGCACGGGCAATGTGCCGGCCAACACCTTCAACATCGCCAGCACGCACTTCGACTACCTCTACATGCACTTCGTGAACGGCCGCGCCAACCGCGTGACCCACGACTTCACCGAAGCGGGCACCTACACCATGTTGGTGGAACTGGTAGAGGAGACGGGCGGCATCGACTTCGCCACGGTCTATTACGCCAACGGTGTCAGCCGCCGTATCGGCGGTAAGACCAGCGCCGAAGGCGGTGTGCTGGCCACTGCACAGTTCCAGTTTGAAGTGGAGGCCCCCGAAAGCGGCTCCAACGAGAACCTGCCCATGCTGAGTCTGTCCGACAACGACATCACGCAGGTCACCTCCACGGTCAACCTCACCTGCGACCAGAACGACTACGATCCGATGGCGAAGGTGTCCGTACGCTACACCATCCTGCGCGATGGCGAGGTGGTGAGCAACGTGATGAACGTAGCCAGCATCAACATGGCGACCTACGTGCCTTCGACACACGCATACTACGGCAAGACCGTAACGGAGGCCGTGGGCACGATCCCGGACAACACCTTCCGTCCGACCCCGTCGTATGTGTACAACTACTTCTACATGAACTTCCTGGCCAACACCACCAACCGCATCACCACCACCTGGAACCAGGCGGGTGAGTACAGCATCGTCTTCGACCTGCAGTTGATGCAGGGCGGCAGCGACCTGGCGATGGTCTGGAGTGCGGGCAACCGCCTCGGCGGCAAGAACGCCGCAGCCACCGGCACCATCCTGGCGACTACGACGCTGAACTACTCGATCCCCGCCTCAGGCGCCCCGATGGGCATCGACGAAGGTGACGGCAGAACGCTCGCCGTGTGGCCGAATCCGGCGCGCGACGTGCTCAACGTGACCTTGCCCGACAACTGCGGCGACGGCGACGTGACGGTGACCGACATGAGCGGCCGCGTAGTCGCGCGCCTCGACACCCGTAGCGCCGAGAACGGCACCACCACCCTCAACGTGAGCACTTGGTCCGCCGGCGTCTATTTCGTGAATGTCCGCACCAACGGCACGGTCGTCACCGAAAAGTTCGTGGTGACCAAGTAACCCGCGGAAAACCGACAACACGGGAAAAACGACAATCCCCCGGGGAAATCCTCGGGGGATTTTTCTTTTTTTTATGAAGAAGACCTTTTCCGTATGAGAAAAGATCATCTCTTCTCCTCATCCATATTCAATTCATTGAAGACAGAACCTAAAACCTGCCTCCTTGTAATCTGACGCCTGTAGTCTAAACGTGATGGTATGGTTCCCCGCGGAGGATGGTCATGGCGCGGTAGAGTTGTTCGGCGAAGATGAGGCGTGTGAGGATATGGGGGAAGGTCATCGCCGAGAGCGAGAGCAGGGTGTCGGCGCGTTGCCGCACCTCGTCGGAAAAGCCATACGCCCCGCCGATGACAAAGTCGAGGCAGCGGCGGCCGCTGCTCATCTGCTGCTGCATGAACTTGGAGAAGGCCACGGAGGTCAACTCCTTGCCGTGTTCGTCGAGCAACACCACATAGTCCGACGCATCGATTTTCCTCAGCAGTCCCGCGCCCTCCTGTCGTTTCTGCTCCTCCATGGAGAGTTTCGTATTCTTGAGGTAGGGCACCGCCTCCATCTCGAAGGGGAGGTAGAACCTGATTTTCTTGACATAGGACTCCAGCGCGCCCTCCAGCGCACCCGAATCCTCCTTGCCGATGTAGATGAGTCGAACCTTCATGATGAAAACAAAATGCAAAATTACAACAAAATGCCGAAAAAGTAGTACTTTTGCAAATTCAAATCGGCACGACATGCAGGACTATCGCAAAGACTTTCCCATTTTGGACCAGCAGGTGAACGGTTATCCGCTGGTATATTTCGACAATGCGGCGACGACGCAGAAGCCGCAGGTGGTGATTGACGCGCTGACGGAGTACTACCGGACAGTGAACAGCAACATTCACCGCGGGGTGCACCATCTGAGTCAGTTGGCCACGGCGCGTTTCGAGGAGGCGCGGCGGGCGGTGCAGCAGTTCATCCACGCGCCGCATGCCCACGAGGTGGTCTTCACCCGCGGCACCACAGAATCCATCAACCTCATCGCCTCCTCCTTCGGACGGGCGTTCCTGCACGAAGGCGACGAGGTAGTCATCTCGGAGATGGAGCACCATGCCAACATCGTGCCGTGGCAGATGATCTGCGAGGAGCGCGGCGCCCTGCTGCGCGTGGCGGGCTTCGACGACGACGGCACGCTCCGCCTCGACGAGTTGGAAGGCCTGCTCAGCGACCGCACCAAATTAGTGGCGGTGGCGCACGTCTCCAACACCCTCGGCACCATCAACCCGGTGAAGCGCATCATCAACCTCGCCCACGACCGTGGCATCCCCGTGCTGGTTGATGGAGCCCAAGCCGCCGCGCACATCCCCGTGAACGTGCTGGCACTCGACTGCGACTTCTACTGTTTCTCCGGGCACAAGATGTACGCCCCCATGGGCGTCGGCGTGATGTACGGCAAGGAGAAGTGGCTCAACGCGATGCCGCCCTACCAAGGAGGCGGCGAGATGATCAAGACGGTGACCTTTGCCAAGACCACCTATAACGAACTGCCCTTCAAGTTCGAGGCCGGCACGCCCTCCGTCGGCGACGTCATCGGACTGAAGACGGCCATCGACTATGTCAACGGCATCGGCATCGACGCCATCGCCGCGCAGGAGCACGCGCTGCTGGAGTACGCCACCGAGAAACTGTCGCACATCGACGGCATCGAGTTCGTGGGCACCGCCACTGAGAAGGCGGCCATCCTCTCGTTCAACCTGCAGGGATTACACCCCTTCGACGTGGGCACGCTCATCGACCAGATGGGAGTGGCCGTGCGCACGGGGCACCACTGCACCCAGCCCGTCATGGACCATTACGGCATCCCAGGCACGCTGCGCGCCTCCTTCGCCTTCTACAACACGATGGATGAGGTCGATCGGCTGGCGGCGGCAGTGGAGAAGGCGGCGAAGATGCTGCGGTGAGGGTTGTGGTTAATGGTTAACGGTTAGAGAAGATAGGGGGACGTTCTGTCCGCGCTGCATTTCCCGACGATGGCGGCGGTGACGGAAGAGCGCGCGCCAGGGGCCGCAGCGGGCACGGAGCGCACACGGTTGCCTAACGGCAGTGGCGGCCAAGCGGCGACCAGCGGAAGCCGCTTGACCGCCGTACTGCCGTGGCGACCGTGAAGTGAAGTAAAGCGGAGGACCCGACGGCGGGGAGATCCCCGCCGGGGCGCCCAAATCCATCAGAAAAGAATCGCCGATCAGCCGCCGAAGCCGAAGATGCCGGCAATGAGCACCGCCAACAGCGCGACAGGCGCCAAATATTTCATAATGAAGTAATAGACAGAGAAATAGCGTGCTTTCAGCAGACCGCCGTTGGTCAGTTCGTCGCGGGCTTCCGACTTGGCGTAATACCATCCCATGAAGGCCACGATGCCGATGGCTCCAAGCGGCAGCATGTAGGTCGCCGTGAGCATGTCGAGAAATCCGAAGATACTCTGTCCCAGTATCTTGACATTGCTGAGCGGGCCAAACGAGAGGGTGCAGACGATACCTGTAACCAGCAGCAGTCCGGTGATGCAGATGACGGCGGGCACGCGGCGCATGTGAAACCGCTTCATCACGTAGGCCACCACCGCTTCCAACATGGAGATGGTGGAGGTGAGCGCCGCGATGGAGAGCAACACGAAGAAGATGATGGCGAAGATCTGTCCGCCTGCCATGCTGTTGAAGACGTTGGGCAGCACCTCGTAAACGAGACTCGGACCGCTGGCGGGGCTCATGCCGAAGGCGAAGACCGCCGGGAAGATGGCAATGCCCGACAGAATGGCGATGAGCGTGTCGGCGGAGGCAATGATGACGCTGGTTTTGAAGAGGTTGTCCTCTTTGCGGACGTAGGCGCCGTAAGTGATAAGCACGCCGAGGCCGATGCTGAGGGAGAACATGGCCTGTCCCAGCGCCGACAGGACGGCGGTGCCCGTCAGTTTGGAGAAGTCGGGACGGAAGAGGAAATCGAGTCCTTCGCCGGCGCCCGGCAACGTGACCGAACGGACGCAGAGGAGCAGCATCAGGACGAAGAGCACGGGCATGAGGATCTTGGAGGTCTTCTCAATACCCTTCTGCACGCCCAGCATCACCACCAAAGCGGTGAGTACCAAGAAGATGACCTGGTAAAGAATCGGCCAGAAGGTGCCGGTGGAGAAGTCGGTGAAGGCCTGCGACACCTCCGCGGGCGACTTGTCGGCCAGGCCGCCCTGACAACTGAGCACCACATAGTCGAGCGTCCAGCCGGTGACGACGCTGTAGAAGGAGTAGATGAGGAAAGTGGTGAGCACGCCCCAGAAGCCGACAAACATCCAGGAGCGGTGGCGCGGGGCGAGGACGTGGAAAGCGCCGACGGCGTCCTGCCGCGAGCGGCGCCCGAGGGCGAGTTCGCTCATCATGATGGGGACGCCCAACAGGAAGACAAAGGCGATGTAGAGCAGGAGGAAGGCCCCTCCCCCATTCTGACCGACGGTGTAGGGGAACCGCCAGATGTTGCCCAAGCCGATGGCCGAACCTGCGGCGGCAGCGATGGCTCCGAAACTCGACGTGAAGCCACCTTGATTCTTACCCAATCCATTTTCACCCATAAACAACTGTATTTTAATACTTTATAAAACAATTTAATATTGAATGACTGCTTCTTTCAGCAATATTCTCCGCATCTACTAATGAAATGCAAAAATAGCATTTTTTCCCATATCGTCTCCTTTTCTGCCAACAAAACATTGAGATAACACACAAAACAGCCATGACAGAATCCCCATTATTGATTTTTTCTTATTTTTGCAAAATCAAATTCCTGCCGCATCCCGCAGGCATCGTGCGGCAGATTTTCACAGAAGTCTGCACCATCAAATCATCAACAAAAAAAATGGAAGAGTACAATCAAACCCAACAACCCACGGATGAAATGTCCCTCCGTCTTCAACAAGAGCAAGCAGGAATGTACAATCCACCCCAGCAGGGCACACACGTGGCTCCCAACGGTGTCGCTGCTCTGGTCTTGGGGGTCCTGTCCATCATCACCGGCTGCTACTGCATCGGCTTGATCTTAGGCATCATCGGGCTTGTCTTGGCCAGCAAGGGGATGGATCTGTTCCACAGCAATCCCGCGGCCTACCGTGCATTCGGACTGCTGCGCGCCGGTAAAATCTGTTCCATCATAGGAGTCATCCTCGGCGCCCTCTCGATTGTTTTCTGGTTCTTTTACATCTACATGCTCATAGATTCGTCCCACTCATACATCTCTTATCCCTACTAACCCATGCACAGATTAGCCGACTGGCTGTCTGACCACATGTTCCCCTGCTTCTACCAGCAGGTTTTGGGATTCCATTGTCCCTTCTGCGGGCTTCAACGGTCCGTCATCGCATTGCTTGAGGGTGATATTGGGGAAAGCTTCACCCTTTTCCCTCCGCTTTTCCCGCTGCTCCTCACCGCGTTATTCGCACTTTTTTACTGGTGGAAGCAGACGCCGACCACCCGCCGCATCATCAACATCATGCTGCTGGCAGACGCGGCGATATTACTGATCAACTGTATCGTGCAGAATATCCTCTCCTAACCGGGGAGCTCTTCCTTTTATTTTTTACGGATGAACGTGTCCTCCACCGCCGCCCCGTTCTTCAGGCGGCCGTAGAACTCGAGTCTCTGCTCGGGCGCATCGTCGAGCCAGAGCACGCGCACACTGTTCCCTTTGCGCGAGAGCAGAATTCCACCGACCACATTCCACGAAGTGCGGACATACTCATTTACAGCAACTTCATAATTCTGTCCGCTGGTATGATTGATCTTCACATCCTGCGGGACGAACTCCTTATAGAAGAAGCTCGTCATCTCTTTCTGGATGAAATAGAACTTGTCGGTCGGGTTGTTGTTCTTATCGACGTGCGGGGCATGTCCGCAGCCCTCGAACGTGTGCAGTGCCTGTCGATACCCCAACTTCCGGGCACGCTCGTGGATGGGCTTGGAACCGTACATCTTGTTGAAGAAGAGGTCGCCGACGGGGATTTTCATATCCTGGAAGGGGACATCATAGCCGTAGGGCACCACCTGATCGGCGTTCCCATGGAAGGAGATGATGGAGACCTTGGCGTTGTCGATCATGCTGATGTCGTGAACGGAGCCCCACATGTTGGCGATGCAGCGGATGCGGAAGGTCTCTTTCAGGTCATTGCCGGAGGTCTCGATGTCGCCCAAGCTGTGCGTAAACAGGTTGCCCTGGGTCGCCTCGGGGCGGTTCTTGTTGCGCATGAAGGCGAGGTTGAGTGTGGTGATGCCGCCCGCGCTGCTGCCCGCCGCGAAGAGGTAGTCGGTATTGATGCGGTACTTGTCCTTGTTGTGTACCAAAAAGCGCATGGCGGCGTGCGCGTCCTGCGCCGCCCGGTAGCCGCAACGCTCGATGGCTCGCTTGGAGGGCCGGAAGCCCATGCGGTAGTTGATGGAGGCAACCACGTAGCCCATCCTCGCGAAATGCTTGCACCACAGCACGATGGGATTGTCCTGCTTGTCGCCGATGAAGAAGCCACCCCCGTGGATGAACATGATCAACGGGCGTTTCTGCAAAGTGTCGCCCTTGGGGAGGTAAATGTCCATGTAGAGGTCGAACTCATGTTCGGAGATGGTCTTGGAGATGCCAGAGCTTATGATTTTCCCGTAGTCGGTGGCATTCTCGACCCGCGAGACCCAGTACCCGCTCGCGCGCCCGTACTTGACATTGTTGACCACCTCCACGTCGAAGTACTCCCGATGATACCGGCTGGTATCGGCGGCGGGCTGGTAGGTCGGCGGGGTGTAGCGTTGGAAGTTGAAAGACCGCTGCGATCCCTCCTCACGGCAACGGCCAGAGAAGCCCTGCGCGTTGGCCGTTATGTCGATCTTCTTCAGCACCCGCTTCTCCTGATCGACGTGCAGAACGCACCGTCGCCCCTTGAAGGTTCCCGAAAAGGAGACCGGGGAGGCAGAGGCAGCCGTTCCCACGGCATACGCCTTGCCGCCGAAGCTCTTGCCTTTCACCTGATCGAACCAGAGCACACAATCCTTACCGTCGAATCGTCCCAGGTAATAGCACCCTGTCTGGATCTCCAGCGGGATTTCCGATGCCTCCGACAGGGTCGTCTCCGTTGTTGACATGCCCGTCACCGCAGCCCCCGCGGAGAAGGCGTTCGACCGCGTCGCCTCCGATGAGCAGCCCGCCATCAGGGGCGAGAAGAGCAAGACGCCGCCCACCGCCAAAAGCAGGCAGACCACAATAATCGTTGCTATAACCGTTCTTTTTTTCATCTTCTTAAAATGATTGCAAAATTACAATTTTTTACAATTTCATCAATGACTTTGTTTTTTTTCCTACTTTTGCAAAAAATAATCAAGGATCTCCATGGCAAGAAAGACTTCGCCTTAGAGAGCATCATCATTGAATAAAGATCTCATTTTCATGAACTTGACAGAAAGCATCCACTATACCATCCGTCCGGCCACTGCCGACGACGCTCCTTTCGTAGCCCGCGCCATTTTGGAGGCGGTCGGCTTTGACAACCCTCCTGCCGAGTTCATCGAGAAGCAGGCGCGGCTCTGCCTGCGCGATGACGTGCTATACAGTTGCCGCAACACGCAGGTGGCCGAGGTCGGCGGGCGCGTGGTGGGCAGTCTCACCGCCTACGACGGGCGCCGCTACCGCATGTTGCGGGCGGTCACCTTCCCGCTCATCCGCGAGATGAGCGGCGTCGATCTGTCGGGCATGGACGATGAGAGCGGTCCGGGCGAGTACTACTTGGATTCGCTGTACGTGCTGCCGGAGATGCGGCGCCGTGGTATCGCGAAGATATTGGTACAAAAGGGCTTGGACGTCGCCACCGCACTGCGGCTGCCCGCGGCGGCACTGCTGGTGGCGCCCGACAACGCCGCGGCAGCGCGACTGTACGGCTCGCTGGGATTCCGCGAGACAGGGCGGGTGCAAGCGTTCCGCGTCAACTACCGCAAGTTGGCGCTGCCGCTCTCCCACCCTCCCCTGCTGGAAGTATGCGCGGCTTCGATGGCATCGGCGCTGACTGCGGCACAGGCCGGGGCACCCCGCATCGAACTGTGCCGCCGCCTCGATCTCGGCGGACTCACCCCCGACCGCGCCGACATCGCCCGCTGCGTCAAGGGGCTGCCCCTGCGCACCTTCGTGTTAGTGCGCCCGCGCGGGGGCGACTTCCACTACAGCGCCGACGAGTTCGCCGCCATCATCGACGACATCCGCTACTGCCGCGACGCGGGCGCGCACGGCGTCGTGGTCGGCTTCCTGCACGCCGACGGCACCATCGACACCGACCGCTGCCGCCAGGCCGTAGCTGCCGCCGACGGCATGGAAGTCACCTTCCACCGTGCCTTCGACCGGTGCAGCCACTGGCCCACCGCCCTCGAGCAGATCATCGACTGCGGCTTCAACCGCCTGCTCACCTCCGGACAGCAGCCGACGGCCGAGCAGGGCATCGACACCCTGCGGGCCATCCAAGCACAGGCCCACGGCCGCATCGCCATCCTCGCCGGCAGCGGCGTCAACGCCCGCAACGCAGCCGACATCATCCAAGCCACCGGCGTCAACGAAGTACACGGCAGTTGCAAGACCGCCGGCTACGAAAGCGACGAAGCCGAAGTCCGCCGGACGCTGGCGGCGATTCGAGGGTAACCACACGTCTATAGCACAACCATACGGCTCCCCATGGGAGCGGGCAAAAAAAAGAGGGTGACTACTTTTAGTCACCCTCTTTTGATTACTTCCGTCAGACGGACTATTTGTTCACCACGAACTTCTGCGAGATGGTCTTCTCGTTGTTGCGGACGTTGATGAAGTAGATACCCTGGGCGAAACCGCTCACGTTGTAGGTCAGCACCTGCTGGCCGCCGGCGAGGTTCTCGCTGATGACGCGGACCACCTTGCCCTGGGCGTCGGTGACCGTGATGGTGGTTTCACCCTCGAAGCCGCTCACGCTCACGTTCAACAGGTCGCGGACGGGGTTCGGATAGGTGCTCACGACTGCCTGCTCGCTGTAGTCGGCCACAGCAGTCGGTGCGGGAGTGCTCGGGTTGACGCCGTCTTCATTCACGATGACCGTGAAGGTGCGGGCGGCGATGACCTCCTTTTCTCCCACCTCATCGTTGGTACCACCCAGCAGATGGCCATAACGACGATTCACGATGTACGGGTTGTAGATGCCCGGGACATTGGTGCCGCCAGTGGCGTTGCGATCCTCCAGTTTGAACTTGAAGGTGTAGGTACCGTTCTGCAGGAAGGTGAAATCGACCTTGTTGGGTACGTTCTTGAAGGCGTCGAAGTAGAAGAAGTCGAAGTATTTGATGACGGAGTTCAAATTCGCCTGGTACATGAAGGTCGTGCTCGGGATCTCGCCCACCGCCACATCGACGGAGTCGCGACCGAAGTATCTGAGGTCACGGTCAAGGTAGGTGGCGATCTTCATGGCATTCACGTACTCGCCGAACGAATCGTCGGAGATCTCATCCTCGTTAAAGGTCAGCGCATAGGTCATGTCAACATGGTGTTCATTCCACGCTTCGCTGGTGGTGTTGCTCACATACACGTAGAAGGTGCTCGGCACATTGCGGGACACGTAAATCGTGTCGCCGTAGAGCGTGCGCGGAGTGTTGGCATACGCCGCGGAGTATGTGGAACGAGTCATCGTGCAAGTATCGGCGATCAAGATCTCCAAGTCATATTGATGGACCTCATACGTGATGATGCTGTCGCAACCCTGCGCAGTGTGCAGAGTCTCGGTCTCAGGAACATTCGGCAACGTGTATTCCGTACCATTGTAGGTGTAGGTTTCCACACCCGTGGCAAGGTTGATCTCGCGGACGATGTCGTAACTCTTCATGACAGCGACATCAATCGTGTCGGAACCGCCGCCACAACCGAATTGGTCTTCAATGATCATCGTCAGACGATAGTCGCCGTCAGAGAGGGTGTTCATGTTGATGTTGAATGTGTTGCCCACTTCCGCCGTGTCGCGGAGAACCTCTTCATTATCGGCATTCACCCAAGTGCAGGTGTAAGGAGCCGTACCGCCATTGATGGAAACAGACAGATTGTTGTCCGTACCCTCGCAGGAAGTAGCGTTCGCAATAGTCTGGACAGCCGTGATGGCGCCTGGAGCTTCAACAACGGCATTGCCTGTGATGCTACAACCGTTCCCGTCGGTGATGACGTACGGGTAGGTACCCTCCTCCAGGTCGGCGACCTCGTAGGTGTCACCGTCAAGCGCAGTGGCGTCTGCATCGTTCCAAGCGCAGGTGTAAGGACTCTGACCGCTGGTCACCTCGATGGTGACAGAGCCAAGTTCTCCACAACTCACGTTGGTGGCGTTGACATTCACCAACGGCAGGGCAATCACATTGACAACAACCTCGGCAGTGTTCGAACAGCCGTTGGCATCCGTACCCGTGACGGTAAAGGTGTGGGCATCAGCCGTCGGGGTAGCGGAGACCTCAGCACCAGTTGCGTCTGCGTTGTGGCTCCATTCATAGGTTTCGGCACCCGCAGCGGTCAGCGTGGTTTCTGTGCCATCGCAGACAGAAGTCGGATTGGCCATCACGGTAACGATCGGCAGGGGATTCACCGTAACGGTGACCGTGGCGGTGTTAGAGCAGCCGTGGACATTCGTACCCGTGACGGTGTAGGTATTGACATCAGCCGTCGGGGTCACCTCAGTTTCAATCCCTTGGTCATCGTTGCTCCACACATAGGTGCCGTTATCACCCGCGCCGTTGGCCAACAAGGTGGTGTTGTCACCGATACAAACGGCATCCGGCTCGGCCTCCGCAGTGATTCCCGGCAGGGCGTTCACCGTGACGGGGATGGTGTCGGAATGGCCCACGCACTCGTTCTGAGAGACGAAATCCACCACGTACCTGCCCGCCAACTGGGTGCGCAGCGTGTTGCCGCTGACGCCCTCAATCTCAACGTTGTTGCGCTTCCATGTGTAACTGGCCATGCCCGCAGTGGCGGTGAAGTGGAAGGCGCTGTCGGCACAAATCACATCCAAGTCATAGTCTTCTGTGATGGTGACAGTCGATGCCGTATTCACCGTGATGACGAAATCGGTGGAAGTGGCCGAGCAGTTGGTCACAGCATCCGTAACAACCACATAATAGGTGGCAGCATCCGTGATGTCGGTAAGCTCAAGGGTGGCCGAACTAGCATCAATCCCCTCCTCGTCGGCATACCAGGCATAGGTCAACTGGTTATCACTTTCCCCGTATGTAGGAGTGATGGTGTAGTCGTTGCCGGCGCAAATGGTAACGTTGTCAGGCATCGTCACCGTCGGCAGGGCGTTCACCGTGATGGTGACCGTGTCGGAATGACCCACACACTGGTTGTTGTCGGTAACTTCCACTACATACTTGCCAGCTTCAGAGACTTCCAAGACATCGTCCTCGGCGTCATAGTCCTCGTTGTCGTGCTTCCATGCATACGAAACTTCTTCCGAAGTGGTAGCGGTCAAAGTAGCTGTTTCGCCAGCGCAGATGACGGTCTGATCAGCGGCCAACGTCACCATGGGCAGGGCGTTCACCGTGACGGGGACCGTGTCGGAATGACCCACGCACTCGTTGCCGTCGGTGACTTCCACTACATATTTGCCTGCATCGCTGACTTGCAGGGTGCTGCTTGAGCCAGAAATCGGTTCGTTGTTGTGCTTCCAAGCATATGACACGCCTTCCGAAGCGGTGGCGGTCAAAGTAGCTGTTTCGCCAGCGCAGATGACCGTCTCATCAGCGGCCAACGTCACCATGGGCAGGGCGTTCACCGTGACGGTGACCGTGTCGGAATGACCCACGCACTCGTTATCGTCGGTGACTTCCACTACATACTTGCCTGCATCGCTGACTTGCAGGGTGCTGCTTGAGCCAGATATCGGTTCGTTGTTGTGCTTCCAAGCATATGACACGCCTTCCGAAGCGGTGGCGGTCAAAGTAGCTGTTTCGCCAGCGCAGATGACGGTCTCATCAGCGGGCAACGTCACCGTCGGCAGGGCGTTCACCCTAATGGTGAAGTTGTCGGACTTGCTCGAACAGCCAGTTTGACCATCGGTGACAACCACGTAGTAGATGTCTTCTTCCGTCACATTGGTAAGCGTCAGGTTGGCATTGACATCGTTCGGCATCAGGACATCTCTGTTGTACCAAGCATAGGACAACTGGCCATCACTTTCAACATCACCGTAATCAGGTTCGATGGTGTAGTTGCTGCCATAGCAGACGAAATCCTCTTCAGACAATTCAACCGTCGGCAGGTCGTTCACCGTAACGGTGGCGGAAGCGCTGCTTTCACACTGGTTGCCATCCACGGCATTCACCGTGACGGTGTATTGATTCGCAGCTTCAGCACTGAACGTGGTGGAAGCACCTTCCGTTTCTGTCAGTATGCCGCCGTTGTTGACCGTCCAAGTGTAGGTCGTACCCTGTTGCGCATCGACGGAGAACGCCTGGGTGCCGTCCAAGCAGATGGTGGCGTTGGACAATTGCAGGCCGGTGGTCGGCAGGGTGTTGACCGTGACGGTAGCCGTGGCGGTGTTCTCACAGCCGTGCTCGTCGGTACCCGTAACCATGATGGTATAAGTGCCGGCAGACTCACCCATAAAGGTCACAGAGGCGCCCGCTTCATCGGAGAGGTATTCCCCAGCCCACTCATAGGTGACAGCGCCGCTCGGAGTCAAGGCCTTGGTGCCGTTCAGACAGAGCGTGTCATCATCCAGCGTGACCGTCGGCAGAGTGTAGAGGCCGACTTCGATCGACGCTTCGGCAGGAGCGCATCCGCTGGCAGACGTACCAGAAACCACACACTTGAAGGCGATGGCCTCAGCGATGTTTTCTGCCGTGTACGTACTGTTGGTGGCATTGTCGATAGCTTGATCGCCGGCATACCACTGATAGGTCAGCGTTCCAATACCCCCTTCTGCAGTCACGCTCATCTCATAAGAGCCATCAGGACAGACGCTGCCGTTTTCGGTTTGGTCGGTAATGGTGATGTCGGCATTGACGTTCACCTTGTAGAGGCCGGTGGAGAGTGCCAAGGCATGGCATTCGTCTTGGGCGGCACGTCTGAAATAGGTGGTCTGCGTCAGGCCGGTCGGTGTGTAGGTGGCGTTATTGGCACCGGTGATATCGCTCCAAGAAGCATTGTCGGTGGACTGTTGCCACAGATAGGTGATCTCGGTGCAGCCGGTAGCGTCAGTGGCGCTACCAATCTCGCTGGCGTCGCCGCCGGAGCAGATGGTCTCTTCTCCCGCAACGATTTCACCAGCGCTGAAGGGCTGGCTGATGGTGTAGGTGAACACCCAGGACTTCTCGTGGTTGGCACAATCCTTGTAGGTGTATGTGAAGGTCTTCGTTGTGCCGCAGTCCTCAGGCGTGCTACCCACAACAGAGACATAGTTGAGCGTGTTGCCGCAGGCATCGGTCACCGTAGGCATCACGGAAGGCGTGAGCGTGTGCGGGGCGACCGTGTCGGCGAGACAATCCACCGTCTTGGCGTTGGTGCCGCCCGTAACCGTGATATTGTCGGCAACATTCACGTTGATGGTCTGTGCAATCTGAGTAGCGTTGCCGCACTTGTCGGTAACCGTGTAGGTTCTGGTCACCACAATCGGGCAGGTACCCGCGGAGAGATCCTCGTAACTGACCGTCAAATCAGCGTCCGCGGTGCAGTTGTCGCTGATGGCAAGGCCGAAGGTGTTCTCCAATTCGGTGACACTCTCCTTGGCGGGATAATTGTTAGCAAGGTCGCCGCTACAGCCCTCCATGTTATGGTCGGCAATGGTACCCGTGATGACGGGGACGGTCTGGTCGGCGATGGTAAAGGTGGTGTCGCGGTTCGCCTGACAGCCCTTGCTGTCGGTGACGGTGACAGCGACGCTGTAATTGCGGGTAGCCGCAACCGGTGTAGTCTCCGCAACGATGGCGGTGCCGGGGGTATTCGAAGCCACGGCGCCGGACCATGTGTAATCATATGTGGGCGTCCCGCTGGTAACGTTGGCCGTGATGTTGAAGTTTTCGCTATACGGGCAATCCGTCGGAGCGGTGAAACTGGCGATGACCGGCAGGGCGTTCACGGTGACAGTGGCGCTGGCTTTCGCCTTACAGCCGTCGCCGTCAGTGACGGTGACCGTGTAGGTGTCGGCGGCAGAGACCTCGATGCTGCGGGTATTGCCTTGGTTGCTCCAAGCATAGCTGTAGTCACTGCCTTC
>JAEEKX010000024.1 GCA_016288655.1 Bacteroidales bacterium | reverse complement strand
TTCTGTCAAAGGACGGAAAGCCTATCCAAAACTTCGTGAACACATATTCACCGCGCTTGTTGCACGAACTGACATTGATTTTATTGCATTAGAGAAAGGCGAAATTACCACCAACAAAGCAGTAAGTATGCTTATGCAAACGATGGAAGAATACGCCAATTGGGGTTTCCATTTCATGGAGGACAAACTGACCGACGATCCCAACTACTTCTACCGTGAAACTGCATTTTTGGAAGTGTTTTTAGCTTTTGATGCTTCTGTCACTGAAAATACGGACGAAGAAGAGCCTGAATCGTTGGACTAACCCCAATGTTACTTTGCCACCCCCATCATGAAAAACGCCTTATCCTTTTCACCGAATCCTCGTGCTCGCAGGCAACACGAATTGGACCGACAGGAAGCGAAGCCGGCTCTACAACCCATAGCTATCGGCTGGGTTCCCCGCCATCCGCGGTGCCCCTTACAACCGCAGCCAGCGGAACAGTTCGCGCCAGCCGACCTTCCTGCCGTAGGTGAGCAGCCCCACGCGGTAGATTTTCGCGGCGAACCAGACGCAGGCGAAGAAGGTGGCGACCAACAGTCCGATGGAGACAAACAACTCCCACAACGGCACGCCCGACGGAATGCGGTACAACATCGCCATGGGGGAGGTGAACGGGATGAACGAGAGCCAACGGATGAGTTCGTGCTGCGGAGAAAGCCCGATGGTGATGGCGATCAGCGTGAATACCAACGGCAGACTGATGGGCAGCACCAGTTGGTTGGAGTCGGTTTCGTTGTCGGTGGCCGAGCCCACGCCTGCGTATAGCGACGCGTAGATGAGGTAGCCGATCAGGAAGTAGATGAAGAAGCAGATGAGCAGGGTGCTGAAGGGAAAGGAGTAGAAGGCGGAGATGTCGGCGAAGAGGTCGGCGTCGTTGGAGGCGACGGCGGCGCCATCGAAGGCGGTGCCCGCCGTAGCCGAGACTTCCGTCGGCGCGGGGCCGCCCATCATCGTTTGCGGGGCAAATAGTTGCACGGCGAACAACAGCAACGCCACGAATGCGATCTGCATCGCGAACTGCGTCAGTCCGACCAGTGCCACCCCCACGATCTTGCCCATCATGAACTGGAAGGGCTTCACCGAGGAGACGATCACCTCCATGATGCGGTTCGACTTCTCTTCGATGACGCTGCGCATCACCTGGTTGGCGTACATGAAGACGAACATGTAGATGAGTGCGCCGCAGACGATGCCGGCGATGCGGTTGAGTTCCACCATGCGGGTTTCGGCCTGCCCCGCCTCGTCGATTTGAAGTGTCTGTATGTCGCTGTGCGATAGTTCTTTAATGGATTTATACCGTTGGATGTCCAACTGGAACTCCTGTTGCAGGGTGCGGTCGAACATGATTTCGTCCATTTGTTCGGCGATGTCGCCTTTGAGTGAGAGCGGCGGGTCTTCGAAGAAGAAGAGGTTGGCGCGGTTGCCTTGGGAGCCGCCGAGGATGTGCAGCACCGCGTCGCACTCGCCGGCGATGCAGCGTTGCTGCAGGTCGTCCAACTCGCCGCTCGGGTATTCGAACTTGAGTTTGGCGGTGTTGTGGAATTTGTTGATGAAGTAGTCGTTGTCGTCGAGGACGAAGATTTTGGACTCCTTCTCGACGTGGTTGGCGATATAGACCGGCAGCAGGATGATCACGACGATGATGATGGGCATGAGCAGGGTGCTGACGATGAAGGAGCGTTTGCGCACCCGCGACAGGAACTCTCGGGAGATGATGACGGATATCTTGCTCATGACTGCTGATGTTTTTGGGAGTTGGACTGAACGGCCTGGATGAAAACGTCGTTCATGGAGGGCAGGATCTCGCCGAAGTCGGCGATGCGGTACTGCTCGATGAAGAGCCGAAGCAGGTCGTTGGCGCCGTGGTCGTCGCTCAGTTGCAGCACGAGGGTTGTGGCGTGCTTGTCGCTGTCGGTGGAGATGATCCGGGCCCAGTCGGGTAGGGGAGTGGAGGTGTCGAAGGCGCCCTCGACGGAGATGCGGAACTTGTTCTGCCGGAACTGCCGCCGCACGGTGCCGACCGCGCCGTTGAGGAGCAGCTCGCCGTGGTTGATGAGGGCGATGTCGTCGCATATCTCCTCGACCGACGCCATGTTGTGCGTGGAGAGGATGATGGTGGAGCCGTCGCGTTTCAGCTCGCGGATCTCCTGTTTCAGTTGCTCCGCGTTGATGGGATCGAAGCCGGAGAACGGCTCGTCGAAGATGAGGAAGTCGGGTCGGTGCACCACGGTGGAGATGAACTGGACCTTCTGCTGCATGCCCTTCGACAGTTCCTCCACGCGGCGGTCCCACCACGACTCGATTTGGAACTTCTCGAACCAGGCGCGCAGCGACTTTTCGGCGTCTTTCTTCTCCATGCCGCGCAGGCGGGCGAAGTAGATCACCTGCTCCGACACCTTCATCTTCTTGTACAGTCCGCGTTCTTCGGGCAGGTAGCCGATGCGGGCTACGTCGGCCGGCGTGATGGGGTGCCCTTGGAAGAGCACGCTGCCGCTGTCGGCCACGTTGATGCAGGTGAGGATGCGGATGAGGGTGGTCTTGCCCGCGCCGTTCGGGCCGAGCAGGCCGAAGATGCTGCCTTGCCGGATGGACAAGGAGAGCCGGTTCAACGCCGTATGGCTGCCGAATCGCTTGGTGACGTCGTGTGTTTCTATGATGTTCATGCGGTGGCGGGGGCTGCGGCCTTGCGTTTTTTCTTCCGTTTCTTCTTCTTCGCCTTCACGGGTGCGCTGCTGGTCTCCGGCAGGTCGGTGATGGGGGCGAAGACGAAGTCCTCCGGCAACGTGAGTTTCCCGTTGGAGAGCTCCTGGAGCTGGTGGATGATGAGTTTGTCATCAACGGTGTCGCGGTTCCAGGTGAGGTAGAGTTTCTTCATCTGGTTGGCGATGTCCTTGGCCAATTGGCGTTTCTCCGGACCGTCGGGGTATTCCGACACGGTGCGGATCATCTGGTCGAGATAGCGGCCGTAGGTGCGCACGCGCACGCCGCCTTTTTTGTACTCCTCGTGCTGTTCCACCACGATGCGCCCTTCCGGTCGTGCCGGCGGCGCGAATGGCGAGTCGATGTCCAACTTGTAGTTCGAGATGATGATGAGATGGTCCCACAACTTCTGCCAATAGTCCAGCGACTCCTTCTCCTTCTGGAACTGCGGGTCCTGTTGCGCGTTGTTGTTGTTGGGTGTGGGGGCGTTGCCCGTCGCCAGCACCGGGTTGATGAACGACATCGCCTTCACGATGGCCTTCGCTGCCTGGTTGCGTTTCGCGCGGTCCTCAATTTTCACCGCATCCTCGATCATCTTCTGGATGTTCCTTCCGTACTCTCTGATTTGCAGTGTGTTGCGAGTTGTATTGTATTCTGGCATGACTCTTCTTTTAAGTCTGCAAAGATACATCTTTTTTTCTTAGAGAGAAATTTGTAATTTTGCAACGGGAAAAAATCGTTGAATCCCGTTGCTATGTCGTTGATAGAGAGCGTATGCAGTTATTCCTCCGTGGCCGTGGTGGGCATGGAGAAGAACACCGGCAAGACGGAGTGTCTGAAGTATGTGCTGGAGGGGTGCCGTCGGCGGGGCCGGCGCGTGGGGGTGACCTCCATCGGCATCGACGGTGAGAGTTGCGACCAGGTGACCCGCACCGCCAAGCCGGAGATTGTCCTTTCCCCGGACACGCTCTTCGCCACTTCCGAGAAGTTCTACCACGAGCGGCACCTCTGCGCGGAGGTCCTCGACCTCACCACGTGGCAGACGGCTCTCGGGCGGTTGGTGACGGCACGCGCGCTCACCCCCGGCAAGGTCATCCTCTCCGGGCCGGTCAGTTCCGGACTGCTCCGCGAGGTGATGGCGCAACTGCGATCCCTCGGTGCGGAGACTGTCCTCGTCGATGGCGCCCTGTCGCGGAAGAGTTCCGCTTCGCCCGCCATCACCGAGGCCATGATCCTCTCCACCGGCGCCGCGCTGTCGCCCAACATCCCTGAATTAGTGCGCAAGACCCGCTTCACCTACGACCTGCTGCAACTGCCCCGCACTACGCTTGCTGGCGCCGCGCAACTCGCCGACCGCGACAAGGGGCTCTGGGCCGTCGGCGACGACTGCGATCCTATCGACCTCGACATCCCGTCGGCGCTGCTGCTCGACAAGGAGAAACTCTTCCGCCACGGCCGACGCATCTTCGCCACCGGCGCCGTCGGCGACAAGTTGCTCGACCTGATGAGGATGCAGCCCGAAGTGGCCGACACCGAACTCATCGTCAAGGACTTCACCCGCATCTTCGCCACTCCGCAGTCGGTGCGCGGTTATCTGCAGAAAGGCGGACGGCTCACGGTGCTGCAACGCCCGCGGCTGTTGGCCATCTGCATCAACCCGTGGTCGCCTGCCGGCTTCACGGTCAACGCCGACCGCCTGCGCGAGGAACTCTCCAACGTGGTGGATGTGCCCGTGCTGAACGTGCGGGAGGCATGATGGAGGTGTCTCGCTCCTTCCGGACCACGAATTGCAAGTTTTTTGTTGTCAGAGAAGAGTGTTGACAAAGGTCGTAGATTTGCTTCATAGCAAAATACCCATTGGCGCAATTCGCGTTGATTCGCGTAATTCGTAGTTGAGCCCGCGGGGAGTGCGCCAAAACCACTCGTTCAAAATGCCTGATACACCAGCACTTCCCCTTCGTCGCACAACTCCACCGTGAAGTTGTCGCCCAGGGCTTCGTTGAGACTTCCCTCCCACAGTTCTGTGAAGGCGCGTTCGCACACGGGGTAGCGCAGTCCGTGGAAGGTGAGACGGCAGGCGGGCGTGAAACTGAACACCGACACCTGCTGGCCCGCATACGCGGCGAACTCGGTGGTGGCGGAGATGGGGGTGAAGATGCCGAAGTTGGTAGCCATGCGCACCCGGAACTCGCGGGCGTGGCGTACCAGCAGGCCGAGGTTGGCAAGGGCGTGGTCGTCGCGCCGTCCGCCGGCACCGACCACCCACAGGTCGTCAAGCCCGTACCGCCGGCAGTAGTTGAAGGCCTTGGTGAGGTCGTTGTAGTCGGTGCTCGCGTCCTGCTCGAAGAAGTCGGCATAGCGGGCGCGCTGTTCGGCGGTCAGCGAGTCGCCGTCGCCGACGACCACGGCCGGCTCTAATCCGAGGTGCTCGAGGGCGGCCACGGCACCGTCGCAGCAGATGATGTGGGCGGCCCGCCGCAGCAGTGCGACGACCCAGGGGTGCGCGGGTGGCTCGCCGTTCGCCACGATGACGTTACAGGGCTGCGAACCGCTTTGCCCCTCCCGCTCAATATGGGGCTTGGACTTCACTTCCCCTCCCCATTGAGGGTGGGTGGTGGGGGGTGGGGTATTTGAAAATATCTGTGAATCAGTCATTTCTATTATAAAAGTTAGAACTTGAAGTTCCAGGTGATGGAGGGCAGAATGGGAAAAAGACTCATCTGATATGCTTTGGTATCCATGTCGAAGGTCGGCCCCTCCATGTCGAAGTTGGTCTCGGTTTCGAAGAAGATGAAGAAGGGATTCTTACGGTTATAGACGTTATAGACCGAGAAGTTGAGTCCGGTTTCGAACCGTTTGCGCTTGCAGATGGTCCAGTTGAGCGACAGGTCGAGGCGGTGGTAGGGATCGAGGCGGAAGGCGTTGCGGTCGCTGTATTCGGTGACGATGGAGCCGCAAAGGAAGTAGTAGCCGACGGGGATGGTCATGGTGTTGCCGGTGGCGAAGACCCACACCGCGGAGACGCTCAACTTGTTGCGCAAAATCTCGTAGGAGAGGTTGATGGAGACGTCGTGCCGGCGGTCGTATTTGGCATAGAAGGGCTTGCCGCCGTTCAGGTCGTCGAACTGGCGACGGGTGAAAGAGAGCGTGTAGCCGATGAATCCGGAGAAGCGTCCGATGGCCTTCTTCACGAAGAACTCGGCGCCGTACGACCAGCCCCGCCCGAAGACGTACATCTGGTCGGCGTTCTGCGTAATGTCCTGCAGGTTGATGCCGTCCTTGTACTCCACAAGGTTTTTCATGTATTTGAAATAGAGGTCGATATAGGTCTCGAACATGTTGTCGCGGAAGTTCTGATAGACGCCGAGTGACACCTGGTGCCCCACCTGCGGCTTGACAATCTCAGTGGAGGGCATCCACACGTCGGTGGGGAGGGAGATGGTGGCGAGGGCGACCTGGTGGAGGTATTGGTAGTTGAGGGTGTAGGAGAGTTTGATGGAGGTGGCCTTGGCGAGGCGGAAGCGCATGGCGAGGCGCGGCTCCACGTGGTTGTACTGCTTGATGCACTGTCCCGGACGATAGACGATGCTGTCGGCGAGGATGCCGGCGTTGTCGAACACGTAGCGCGTGAACGGCCCGATGAACTCGAAGTGGGTGTATCGCAGTCCGGCGTTCACCTTCCACCAAGGGAAGATGTCGAACTCGTCGTTGGCGTAGATGGCCAGCTCGTGGGCGTAGTAGGGGTCCACGTTGGGCAGGGTCAGATCCTGGTCGAGGCCGGCCTCCACCGAGAACTTGTTGGGAAGAAGCCGGTGGAAGATGTAGTGGACCCCGAACTTGAACTCATGGGGGAAAGGTGGCAGGTAGGTCAGTTCGGTCTTGAGGGAGTAGTCGCGCACGCCGGAACTCATCTCCATGGAGTAGATGTCCATGCCCATGGTGGTGGCGAAGTCGTAGTTGGTGAAGGAGAAGGTGGTGTTGAGGAAAAGCTGCGGGGAGATGATGTAGTTCCAGCGGAGGGCGGCGGCGCCGTTGCCCCAGCGGAACTGCGCCTTCGTGGTGCCGGAACTGGACTTGAAGCCATACACGTCCTTGCCGTAGTAGCCGCCGATGTAGAGCCGGTGCTTTTCGTTGATGATGATGTTGAGTTTGGCGTTGAGGTCGTAGAAGTAGAACTTGGTTCCCTTGAGGGGGGAGGTCTTTTTGAGAAAGGGCTGCACCACGGCGTCGATGTAGGTGCGGCGGCCGGAGATGATGAAGGAGCAGCGGTCCTTCTTGATGGGCCCTTGGATGGTGAGGCGGGAGAAGATGAGTCCGAGGCCGCCGTCGAACTGGAACTGCTTCATGTTGCCCTCCTTCTGGGTCACGTCGAGCACGGAGGCGAGGCGGCCGCCGTAGTAGGCGGGCATGCCCGACTTGGTGATCTCGACGTTGCGGACGGCGTCGGCGTTGAAAACGGAGAAGAAGCCGAAGAGATGGCCGGCGTTGTAGATGGTGGTCTCGTCGAGGAGTACGAGGTTCTGGTCGGATCCGCCGCCGCGCACGTAGAAGCCGGTGTTGCCCTCGCCGCCCGACTGCACGCCCGGCAGCAGTTGGATCGACTTCAGCACGTCCACTTCGCCGAAGAGCGCAGGCAGCGTCTTGATGGTTTCGATCTTCATCTCCATCTTGCCCACGTCGGCGCTGGCCACGTTGTGATCGACCGCCTCGCCCGTCACCACCACGCTCTCCAAGAGTTCCGCCTGCGGCTGCAGATCGACGTTCCGGGTGAGGTTGGCGGCGAGGGTGATGGTGTCCTGCACCTCCTGGTATCCCGTGTATTGGATGAAAAAGACGTACTCGCCTTTGGGAATGGTGACGGAGTAGAAGCCGGCGGTATTGGTGAAGGCGGTGAAGCCCTGGGTGGGATCCTCTATCGGCATCAGTGTCACTACCAGCCCTTTGATGTTCTCTCCGTTGCCGCCGTCGCGCACCACGCCCGACACCGTAAAGCGCTGGCCGAAGACGGCGACGCACAGGCAGATGAGGAGGATGGAGATGACGGCGCGGCGCATGGAGCGGTTATCGGATGGTGATATATACGCCCTTCACGATCTTTTTGCCCATACGGAGATGGGGGCGGATCTTGACGGCGAAGTCGGTGTCCTGTTTGCCGACCTTGGCGACGTCGGAGATGAAGGAGATGATCTTCTCGACGCCGAGGCCGCTCTTCTTCACCTTGGCCATGTCGGCGAGGTCGAGTTTGAAGGAGATGGGGATGACGGTGGATCCGCCGTTGGCGGGTACCACGATGTCGCTGGTGTTCATGCTGGTGCCTTCGCCCAGCATCTGCCCGCCGTAGTAGAGCATGTAGTCGAAGCCCACCATCTGTGCGGGTTGGCTGCCCGGGTTGGTGGCTCCGAGGTTGAGGCCGACATTCAGGGAGAAGTCCTTCCGCAGGAGCGCCTGCGTACACGACAGCAGGGTGCCGGCGTCCAAGTTCTTGTAGTCGGTGCCGAGGGTCATGAAGTTGATGCCCGCCCACGACACGCTCGTCACCTTCTGGAGTTTGAAGGAGCACTCCTTGAAGTTGGACAACTGCCGCATGCCACAACTCTGCGTGGCGGCTATCATTATGATTGTCAGTGCGATAGTAAGAAATTTCTTCATCTTTTCAAGATTTTGGAATGAACTTGCAAAGATACATGAAATTTTTAAGGTGGGGAGGGAGGGGTTGGAAGCGGTACGTTAATTCCGGAAGTTGACTTCAGCTTCATTTGTTCACAAATAAGCACGTCATTGTTAATGAATATTTTGGCAATGACTCGCTATTCTCATTTTTTTTCACCTATTTTATGATTGCGAAGTCAAACAAACGATAGCTGATAATTATGACGGCAAATTTATCGAGACAGAGAAGTGCAACGCGATCTACTCCTACAGAAAGATGCCTGTTTGTGTTCGCCCCAAATTGTAAACTTGCAGGATGAAATACGAAGTAAGACTACGTTATTCGTGTCTTTCGATATAAGAATCTTTCCCCTTCTTAATATTTTGTTCCTTCTCTTTTTCGCTGTTTGGGAACTTGGCGCATCTCATGGTCGAGGTATCCTTCCATCGAAAAAATCGAAATTCATTCGGGCTATCCGTGGACACCCAAAAAAAAGCCCCGGAATGTTTCCGAGGCCTTTGCCAAATGTGCCCAAGACAAGAGTCGAACTTGCACGAGCTAATGCTCACCACCCCCTCAAAGTGGCGTGTCTACCAATTCCACCACCTGGGCTTATTTGCGGCTGCAAAAATACAACTTTTTTCAATGCAAACCCCATTTCAAGAAATTTTTTCAAATTTTGATGAAAATCTATTGTAATTCATTGGTAATTAGTTTATTATAAATTGTTTGCGATTATTGAACGCTTTTTTGTAATTTTGCCGATGAAAATATTCACTTCAATAATCGTAATTTCAATGAAAAAAATCCTCATCGTCATGGCTATTGTCACCCTCGCCGGCACTGCCGCCGCCCAGAAGGGCAACCCCTTCCTCCGGGAGTGGAACACCCCCTACGGCGTTCCCCCTTTCGACCAAATCAAGGTGGAACACTACCTGCCCGCCATTGAAGCGGGTATCAAACAGCAGAATGCTGAAATTAAGGCGATTACGAGTAATAAGCAGGCGCCCACTTTCGAGAATACCATCCTCGCCCTCGAATACAGCGGCGCCCTCCTCAACAAAGTCGCCGGCGTCTTCTTCAACCTCACCGAGTGTCTCAACTCGCCCGAGATGGAAGCGGTGGCCGAAAAGGCCTACCCCCTGATGTCGCGCCACAGCGATAACATCAGTCTCAACAGCAAACTCTTCGCCCGTGTGAAGGCGGTCTATGACCAGCGCAACTCATTGAACCTCAATTCGGAGCAGATGCGCTTGTTGGAGATGACCTACAAGGGATTCGTCCGCGGCGGCGCCAACGTGCCCGTGGACCAGCAGGCCCGCTTCCGCGAAATCAACGAGCAACTTGCCGTGCTCACCATGCAGTTCGGCAACAATGTGCTGAAGGCCACCAACGCCTACAAGTTGGTGATCGACAACGCGGCCGACCTGGCCGGACTGCCGCAGGGGCAGATCGACGCCGCCCGCGAGGCCGCCAACGCCGACCCCGCCACGCGCGGCAAGTACGTCTTCACCATCCACGTGCCCAGCATGGAGCCCTTCCTCATGAACTGCCGCGACCGCGCCCTCCGCAAGGAACTCTGGACTGCCTACGCCACCCGCTGCACCTCCGGTGAGTTCGACAACAGCCAGATCATCAACCAGATCGTCAACCTCCGGCTTGAACGCGCCCACATCCTCGGCTACCCTTCGCATGCCGCCTACGTCCTCGACGACTGCATGGCCAAGACCCCCGAGGCGGTCGATAACCTGCTGATGCAAGTGTGGGAGCCCGCACTCGCCAAGGCCAAACAGGAAGCTTACGAGTACCAGCGCATGATGTTCGCCGACGGCATCAACGAGCCGCTCCAACCCTACGACTGGCGCTACTACAGCGAGCGCCTGCGCAAGGAGCGCTATGACCTCGACGACGACTCCATCCGTCCCTACTTCTCCCTCGACAACGTCACCAACGGCATCTTCACCTGCTGTAAGAACCTCTACGGCATCACCTTCCGCCACAATCCCGACATCCCCACCTACCACCCCGACGCCATCCCTTACGAGGTGCTGGAGAACGGCAAGGTCATCGCCATCGTCTATGCCGACTACTACCCGCGCGAGAGCAAGCGCAGCGGCGCCTGGATGACCAACTTCCGCGAGCAGGAGATCCGCGACGGCCAGAATATCATCCCCATTGTGTCGCTCGTCTTCAACTTCACCAAGCCCACCCAGGACAAGCCCGCCCTGCTTAACTTCGACGAGGCGGAGACCTACTTCCACGAGTTTGGCCACAGTCTGCATAGCATCTTCTCGAAGTGTACCTACCGCAGTTTAGCGGGCACCAGCGTCTCGCGCGACTTCGTGGAGTTGCCGTCGCAGTTCTTCGAGCACTGGTGTCGCGAACCGGAGGTGATGCGCATGTACGCCAAGCACTACAAAACCGGCGCGGTCATCCCCGACTCGCTGATGGAGAAGATCGGCGCCGCCGCCACCTACGGACAGGGCTTCATCAACACGGAACTGCTCGCCGCATCCTTCCTCGACATGCGCTATTACAGCATCACCGAACCGCAAGAGATCCGCGTGGCCGACTTCGAGCGCGACGCCATGAATGCCATCGGACTCATCCCGGAGATTCTGCCGCGCTACCGCAGCACCTACTTCCAGCACGTCTTCACCACGGGCTACGATGCCGGCTACTATAGTTACACTTGGGCCGCCGTGCTCGACAACGACGCCTTCGAGCCGTTCAAGGAGCAGGGCGTCTTCAATCGGCAGGTTGCCAAATCATTTAGAACCAATATTTTGGAAAAAGGAAATACGGAAGATGCCATGACGCTCTATAAGCGTTACCGTGGCGCCGAGCCATCCATTGACCCGCTGTTGCGGAACCGTGGACTGAAATAAAACGACCTTAAACCACCTATTATGGAACTGTTAACGGGAAAAGTCGCCATAGTCACGGGCGGCACGCGCGGCATCGGTCGCGCCATTGTTGAAACCTTCGCCGCGCATGGCGCAAAGGTGATGTTCACCGGCACCTCGCAGGTGTCGCCGGAGATGCAGGAGTGTCTCACCGCCCTCGGCGCCGACTGTCGCTTCGTGCAGGCCGACGCCTCCTCAGCTGCGGATGCCGAGCGCGTCGCCGCCGCCTGCGTGGAGGCCTTCGGGCGCATTGACATCTTGGTCAACAACGCTGGCATCACCCGTGATGGTCTGCTCATGCGCATGAGCGAGACGCAATGGGACGAGGTGCTGAACGTTGATCTGAAGTCGGTGTTCAACTACACCAAGGCGGTGCAAGCCACCATGTTGCGCCAGCGCGCCGGCAGCATCATCAGTCTCAGTTCGGTGTCGGGCATCGGCGGCAACGCCGGCCAGGCCAACTACGCCGCCGCCAAGGCCGGCGTCATTGGCTTCACCAAGTCGATGGCCAAGGAGCTGGGCAGTCGCAACATCCGGTGCAATGCCATCGCGCCCGGACTGATCGCCACCGACATGACGCGGAAGCTCTCCGACGACGCCCGCGAAGCCATCATGCGCACCATCGCCCTGCGCCGCATCGGCACCCCGCAGGAAGTCGCCCAGACCGCGCTTTTCCTCGCCTCCGATCTTTCCGCTTACGTCACTGGCCAGGTGCTGGTGTGCGACGGCGGCATGTAACCCCCACAATTTACTTTTAACCCTCAACTTTCAACCCTCAACTTTTAACTTTTAACTCTCAACTTTTAACTCTCAACTTTTAACTTTTAACTTTTAACTCCCCATGACCATCTGTTCCATCTCCACCGCCCCGGGCATCGGCGCCATCGCCGTGGTGCGCGTCTCCGGTCCCGATGCCTTCCGTATCGTCGGCACGCTCACCTCCGATGCCGCCCGCTTCGCCGAACTGCCCGCCAACACAGCCAAACTCGTCGCCCTTTACGACGGCGACGCCCTCGTGGATCAGGTGGTGGCGGTGAAGTACGCCGCGCCCCACTCCTACGACGGCGACGACATGGTGGAACTGTCGTGCCACGGATCCCCTTACATCCAGAAACGGCTGCTGGAACTGCTGTTGCAACGCGGCTGCCGGCTGGCCGACCGCGGTGAGTTCACCCTCCGCGCCTTCATGAACGGCAAGATGGACTTGCCCCAGGCCGAGGCCGTCGCCGACCTCATCAGTTCACAGTCGGAGAGCGCCCATCGGCTTGCCGTGCGCCAGCTGAAGGGCGGGTTCTCCCGCAAGATCGGCGAACTGCGCGAGGAGTTTGTCCGCCTCGCCGCCCTGTTGGAGCTGGAACTTGACTTCAGCGAAGAGGATGTGGAGTTCGCCGACCGGTGGCAACTGCGCCAGCTGTTGGCACACCTCCGCGAGGAGGTGCAACGGCTCACCCGCTCGTTTCATACCGGCAACGCGTTGAAGAACGGCGTTCCCGTGGCCATCGTCGGCCAGCCCAACGTGGGGAAATCGACGTTGCTGAACGCGCTGCTCGACGACGACCGCGCCATCGTCTCCGACATCCCGGGCACCACTCGCGACACCGTGGAGGAGACGCTGCTAGTGGATGGCACGCTGTTCCGTTTCATCGACACGGCGGGCTTGCGCGCCTCTGACGACGTCATCGAGAACTCCGGCATTGAACGCACCCTCCGCGCCGCCGCCAACGCCGACGTCATCTTCTACCTCGTCGATGCCGCCACCGCCACGCCCGACAGTGTCGGTGCGGAACTGGCCACCCTGCGCCGCGTCGTGCCGCTCGACGGCAAGCAGGTGCTGCTGGTGGTCAACAAGGTGGATGCTGCTCCCGCGCCCGTGCGCCTGCTGCCGCCCGAAGAGACGGTGGGGGAGGTGCGGATCTCCGCGAAAGGGCGGCAGCACCTCGACGGTCTGCGCGACACCCTCACACGCTACGTGGCCGCGCACCACGTGGGCGACGACACCCTGCTCACCAATGCGCGCCACTACGACCTGATGCTCAAGATCGGCGACGACATCGACCGCGTGGAGCGCGGCCTGACCACAGGTCTGCCCACGGACCTGGTGGCTGAAGACGTCCGCGGCATCCTCGACAAACTCGGACAACTCACTGGTGCCATCACCACCGATGACGTGCTCGACACCGTATTTGGGAAGTTCTGCATCGGAAAGTAGGCGGCGATGATTTCGCCCCGCGCAAAGAAGTCTAACGTCGTTACAACGCTTCCACCTGTTCCACATCCAGTCCCGTGGCCTCGGCGATGGTGGCGGCGAGAAATCCGAGTGTTTTCATCCTCATCGCAATGGTCAGTGCTCCCTGCTGCATTCCCTTTTGCAGACCCTCCTTCTCGCCGTCCTCGAAGGAGCAGCGCATGGCGTCCTGCACGTCGGCGTACTCCAGCACGCTCTTCTTGTACTCTTGTTTTTCCATGTCGTTCAGTTTTGAGATTTCACA
>JAEEKX010000023.1 GCA_016288655.1 Bacteroidales bacterium | reverse complement strand
TGTGAACGACATCCCCGCCGATGTGAAAAAGGAGGTGGACTGGTCGTTTGCCATTGCCGACAAAATTGAAGCAACCCTTCAAGAGAAGCGTATTTCCCATAAGGAATTGGCAAAACGGATGGGGAAAACCGAGGCGGAGGTCTCGCGCTGGGTGGGTGGCACGCACAATTTCACCCTGCGTACCATCGCCAAGATTTCCACGGCTATTGGGGTGGATCTGATAGGGGTATAAAAATCCCCGATTCAGTTGACATTAGGTGGTTGTTATGTGATTTGAAAGAAGACCACTATGAATGGTATTGTTCCTTTACAATGGAGTTGGGAGAAATTGTATTGACTTAAGTCCGGAAAATGAGTATGAAACTGGCAAGGTTGTTTTAATCTACCACGACAAGGCCAACTCGGAGAAGGTGCGTAGTGCCGCCATGGACGACCTATAAGAAAATCTCAGATTCAAACTGTAATTTCACCAATGTCCAGATGGTTTTCCTTCGGGCACAACTTTACCTGCAAAACCATCGCAATGATCCAATCGGCCTTAGGCACTCCAATAATAAAAATTGTACAATAGCATTTCACCCGCCTCCGCGAATCGTTGTTGCGGTGCGAGCCGCTGGGCTGAAAAACTCACCCTGAAAAGTGCAGGTGTGGGTGAAAAGTCATTCGGGAAAGTGCAATAAAGGGGTGGGAACCAATGGAAACAGTGGCTATGTATGAATGGAAAATAGAACAGATTCTATGCCAGTGAAAAGCAAGAAAGGGCACCCTGCACCGGCTTCCGGAATTTCAAATTTCGCCCATCTCCTTTTGCCGCAAATCCATTTTCCCCTCTCTTCCGAATAAACGCACTTCCATGACAGTTAGATATGCTGCAAAGTTACTCATTTTTTTGAATAATGACGCCTTGCAGGAAAATCGGTTGTCGGGTGGCCTTTTGATGTGAAAAAATTGTATTTTTGCCGCCGAAATGTACTCTCGCGACAATATCCGGTGCCACCTTTCGCGATTGCTCTTGGTCGTCTTCCTGTCGATGCAGGCCGTCATGGCTTTCCATACCCACGAAGGCCATGCCCGACTGATCGCGTGTGAGCAGTGCGACGCCCATGTGCCCCATCCGGGTCACTGGTCGAGCGTGGTGGGCGATGGACACGACTGCTTCGTCTGCCAACTGCTGGCGAACTCCTTCATTCTCCCGTTGCTCTGTTTCATCCTGTCTGCCGGTTCGTCGTGGGCGGAGCCATTTGAAATTCGCAAATGCCTGCACGTCAGGAAACGGTCTGTCTGTATTTCGTTGCGAGCACCGCCCGCTTTCTAATTCTTTTCTTTTTTTTTCTTCAAAAAAATAGATTTGGGGATCTTGTCTTTAGGATGATGCCATTTTTGTGTTGTCTTTAATTTATTGATTATTAAATGAATAAGAATATGAAAGCACTAAAAATAACGATATTTTTTGTCGCCGTTGCGATGGGTGTGGCGGCGCAAAATGCGGGCGATACGTTGAAGAGGTCGTCGGCCGACAGCGTCACGATGCTGTCGGGGGTGCAGGTCTTGGGCGTGGCGGGAAGTGTCGAGCTGTGGGCGAATCCGCTGCCCACGACGGTTATCTCATCGCACGACCTGCAGATGATTTCGGCCACCAACGTCATTGACGCGGTCTCTGATTTCCCGGGCATCGCGCAAATTACGACGGGGTCGGGCATCTCCAAGCCGGTCATCCGCGGCATGGGCTATAACCGTGTGCTGGTGGTCAACGACGGTATCCGGCAGGAGGGCCAGCAGTGGGGCGACGAGCACGGCGTCGAAATCGACGATGCCGGCGTCCATTCCGTTGAAGTCATCAAAGGGCCGGCGTCGCTGCTCTATGGTTCCGACGCCCTCGCCGGCGTGCTCATCCTGCGCGATCCGCCGCACGTGTATGCCGGCCGGATGAAGATTGACCTGCTGGGCGGCTATCAGAGCAACGCCAACCTTTGGAACTACTCCCTCAATGTCGCCGGCAACCAGAAACGGTTCGTTTGGGATGCCCGCTGGAGCCAAAAGCAGGCCAGCGAATACTCCAACAAGGTGAACGGCAAGGTCGCCAACTCGCAATTCGCCGAACAGGCCTTCAAGGGGATGGTCGGTTACCACGGCGACCGGGTATATAGCCATCTCAAATTCACCTACTATCACCTCAAACCGGGCATCGTGGAAGCGGAGGAGGAAGCGGAAGAGGAGGAGGTGCCCGCAGAGTCGCCCTTCCAGCAAATTCGTCACTATAAAGTCGTGTCTGACAATCAGATCAATCTCAGGAATCAGGGGTTCCTGAAGATTTTGCTTGCCTACCAGCAGAATCGCCGGCAGGAGTTCGAAGAACCCGACGAGCCGGGCTTGGACTTCCAACTGCACACCGCCAACTACGATGTGCGCTATGTGCCGCTCGAGATGCGGGGCTGGAAGTGCAATTTCGGCCTCAACGGCATGTGGCAGACTTCCCGGAACTTGGGCAGCGAATTTCTCATCCCCGCTTACAACCTGTTCGACGCAGGCGTTTTCGCCACGACCACCAAGACCTTGGTCCGGAAGTTGCACCTCAGCGGGGGCGTCCGTTTCGACCTGCGTTACCTGCACTCCTTCGCATTGTATGACGATGGTAATGAGAGATTTACGGATTTCTCGCGCATCTTTCCGGGGGTGTCGGGAAGCGTGGGGTTGTCGTATGTCATCTTGCCGAATCTGGCGGTGAAATTCAACGTGGCGCGCGGCTTCAGAGCCCCGAACATCAGCGAACTGGGCAGCAACGGCGAGCACGAGGGAACGCTGCGCTACGAGGTGGGCAACTCCGACCTCAAGTCCGAGGGCTCTTGGCAATTGGACTTGGGCCTCGAGTTCGCCAGCCGGGTGGTCGATTTTCAGATGTCGCTTTTCACAAATTGGGTAAACCATTACATCTTCTTGGAGAAACGGGGGGATGTCATTGATGAAAAGCCTGTGTATCAGTTCGTTCAAGGCAATGCCCGGCTGATGGGCGGGGAGGCGGCCATCGTGTTGCATCCCGTCAAGGGATTGGAGTTGGAGAGCTCTTTCTCGTATGTGAACGCCCAGCAGCTGCATCGTGCCGCCGACTCCAAATACCTGCCCTTCACCCCGGAACCGCGCTGGCTTTCCACGCTCCGCTATGTATTCCCGCTGCCAGAGAAGGTCGTTCGGAATTTCTACATCGAGGCGCAGGTGGATTGCCATTTAGCGCAAAACAACGTCCGCTTGATCAACGACACGGAGACGCGCACTCCGAGTTATACGCTGCTCAATTCCTCCTTGGGCGCCGATTTCTATGCTAAGAATCGTCATATCCTATCGGTGCATTTCTGCGCCCACAACATCCTTAACCGCGCCTATTACAGCCACTTGAGCCGACTGAAGGAGGGCGGTATCTACGACATGGGTAGGAATTTTTGTGTCAAAGTACTGGTCCCCGTTGTCTTTTTCATCGACAAAGAGGCCAAAAAATACACCACTATCTATTAACGTGACGGTTCGCGCAGTTTCCGTATCTCCGCCTTCTCTTCGGCGGGGATGCGGAAACTTTCGAGGGCCTTTTGGATGGTCTTTTGGTGGATCCACGGGCTGAGTCGGTGTTCCTGGAGGTAGGGGATGGCGGCGGGGTACTGTTTGGCCAGCGCCGTGGCGAAATACCAGGCCACCATCATCCGCACGTAGTAGTCGTCGTATTGCACGCGCGCCACCCACTCCAACTGTTCGGGGCGGAAGTCGTCATCCAGGAAGTGCGTCATCAGCATCTCGATGCCGAAGCGCAGGGTGTAGGGGTGGCGCGACCGCAGCCAGCGGCGGATGTCGCGCAACAGTTGCGGATGGTTGCGGCGGAAGGCCTTGGGACGAAGCAGGTCGCAGGTGGCCCAGTTGTCGATGTAGGGCAGCAGCCGGTCGATGGCGGCCACGCAGCGGCTGTAGTCGCGCTCTTCCGCGAGGATCATGCCGTGCAGGTTGTACTCCTCATAGTAGCGGTGCGGCAATTCCAGCAGGAACTCCACGATGTCCGGATGACGGGCGAACTCTTTGGCCAACTGCCGCAGCGCGGGCGTGCGCACCCCGATGATCTTTTCGGGCGGGAGGTTGGGGACCAACTGGGCGTGGAAGTTGCGATAGTCGAGGTCTTGCAGCGCCAACAGTCTGTCGCGCAGTATGTTGCGGATGGCCTTGTAGTGTTTGGCTTCGGCGAAAAGCGAGATCGGCAGGTGGCAGTAGCCGGTCGGGTTCTTGTCGAGATAGTCTTGGTGATACTCGTCGGCGGGTACGAAGTTGGCGAGTGGCTCCACTTCCACGCAGAGCGGCTGATCGTACTCGCGGGCGACGTGCTCGTACATGGCGCGGATGGCGGGCAGTTCCTGCCTGTCGGAGTAGTAGATGCCGGTGCGGTAGCGCGTGCCGACATCGTGTCCCTGCCGGTTGAGACTGGTGGGGTCGATGATCTTGAAGAAAAGTCCGATGAGTGTAGGAAAGGGCATGCGTTCATTGTCGTAGCGGATGCGCACGGTCTCGGCGTAGCCGGTGGTGTCGGTATAGACCTGTTCGTAGGTCGGGTTGTCGGTATGGCCGTTGGCGAAGCCGACTTCGGTCTCCACGACGCCGTCGAGGAGTTTGAAGAACTGCTCGGTGCCCCAGAAGCAGCCGCCGGCCAGATGGATCTCTTTGATCATGGTGGGATGGATTATGCCAGGATTCCGTCTCGGCGGAGGTCGTTGGCGAGGGTTTCGGGATTTTGGAAGGTGAGGGCGTGTATGCCGAGGGCTTCTGCGGCGGCGGTGTTGGCGGGATTGTCGTCGATGAAGAGGGTGTCGGATGGCTGGATGCGGAAGCGCAGCAGGGCGCGGCGGAAGATTTCGGGGTCGGGTTTCATCACCTTCTCCTCGCCGGAGACGATGATATCTTCCATGAGGTCGAGCACGGGGTATTTCGGGCGTACGAGTGCGAAGGTCTCCGCCGACCAGTTGGTGAGACCGTAGGTGTGCAATCCGCTGGCTTTAAGTTGTTTGATCAGTTCTTCCATGCCAGGGATCTGGCCGCTGATGGCGGTGAGGAACTGGTCGTAGTATAGGGCGATCTCCTTGGCCCATTCGGGGTGTTGGGCGGTGAGTTCGGCGACGCCTTCGGCGATGGGGCGTCCGCCGTCGTGCTGTTGGTTCCACTCGAAGGTGCAGATGTGGGTGAGGAACCACTCGGCCTTTTCGGCGTCGCCGAAATAGGGGTCGTAGATGTAGTGCGGGTTCCAGTCGAGCAGCACGCCGCCGAAGTCGAAGATGATGTTGTTGATCTTCATAGGCTTGAAAAGAAAGAGGCCGAACGGTTGGGTTCGGCCTCGGTTGGGCAGGGGAAGAGAGATTCGAACTCCCATCAATGGTTTTGGAGACCACTATTCTGCCCTTAAACTATTCCCCTGAAAAGAACGGACAAGTTTGCGCTTGTCCGTTCGGTGATAGGTGATGTGATAATTTCTTAGTCTAAGATTTCGGTCACCTGACCTGCACCAACGGTACGGCCACCTTCGCGGATAGCGAAGCGGAGGTTCTTGTTGATAGCGATCTCAGAGAGAAGTTTCACGGTGATAGTCACGTTATCGCCAGGCATGACCATCTCGACGCCATCGGGCAGATGGATCTCGCCGGTCACGTCAGTGGTACGGAAGTAGAACTGCGGGCGATAGTTGTTTTTGAAAGGAGTGTGACGGCCACCTTCTTCTTTCTTCAGGATATAGACCTCGGCCTTGAATTCCTTGTGCGGGTGGATGGAACCGGGTTTCGCGATGACCATACCACGGCAGATCTCGTCCTTGTCGATACCACGGAGCAAGAGACCGACGTTATCGCCAGCTTCACCCGTGTCAAGGATCTTGCGGAACATCTCAACACCAGTGACAACTGATTTGAGCTTGTCAGCACCCATACCGATGATGTCAACCGGGTCGCCGGTGTTGATGATACCGGTTTCGATACGACCGGTAGCAACGGTACCACGGCCGGTGATGGAGAAGACGTCCTCGACGGGCATCAAGAAGTCTTTATCTTTGTCACGCTGCGGCAGAGGAATCCACTCGTCAACGGTGTCCATCAGTTCCATGATGGCGGGAACCCACTTCGGATCGCCGTTCAGTCCACCCAGAGCGGAACCACGGATGATCGGGGTGTTGTCACCGTCGAAACCGTAGAAGTTGAGGAGCTCGCGGATGTCCATCTCAACGAGGTCGAGCAACTCGGGGTCATCGACCATGTCAACCTTGTTCATGAAAACGACCATTTTCGGAACACCGACCTGCTTGGCCAGGAGGATGTGCTCACGGGTCTGGGGCATGGCACCGTCAGTAGCGGCGACGACCAGAATGGCACCGTCCATCTGAGCAGCACCGGTAACCATGTTCTTCACATAGTCAGCGTGGCCGGGGCAGTCAACGTGTGCATAGTGACGCTTGGCGGTCTGGTACTCAACGTGAGCGGTGTTGATGGTGATACCACGTTCCTTCTCTTCGGGAGCGTTGTCGATGGAGTCGAAGCTTCTCATCTCGGAGAGACCCTGCTCAGCCAAAACCTTGGTGATGGCAGCGGTAAGGGTGGTTTTGCCGTGGTCGATGTGACCGATAGTACCCACATTCACGTGGGGTTTAGTACGTTCGTAATGTTCTTTTGCCATTTTTATAATTTTTTAATGCGTTAATAATTTTGTTCGCTATAAGATATAAAAATTGAGCTATTGGCGAGAGTTGAACTCGCGACCCCTTCCTTACCAAGGAAGTGCTCTACCACTGAGCTACAACAGCTTTTTACTCTTGAGGGCCTGCGGATTTCCGTTCCCTTTTTGAGCATGCAAAAATACATGATTTTTCATTCACGACAATCTTTTTCGGAAAAAAAATCAAAATATTTTTTTTGTGTTTGATTTTCAATGAGTTATTTTTTCCAAAGAACGTCTATTTTGCCGCTTTCCTCCCGTTTTCATTGTTTTTTTCGACGGTTTCATCGCTATTTTTGAAGCCCAACTGTCCTATTTTACCTTGAGTTGGTTGCGGTTGAGCCGGTTGTGGTACTGCTGGATCACGGCTTTCATCAACTGTTCGTACTCCTCCATCCGTTCCACTTTCTTCGGATCGACCTCCTGCCGCGGCATCGGCGTTTTGAGATCCCACACCTTCATCGCATCCCGCCCGTCGAACTCGATCAGGTACTGGTCGATGTAGAACTGGTAGGTGCCCGATAGGTGGTCGATGGCGAATCGCGGCGTCCCGTCCTCGAACACGTTGTGCCCGAAACTGACGAATTTCGCCTTGAAGCCGCAGTAGCCGAAGATGGAAGGCATGATGTCCACCTGTTGCATGATCTCGTCGGAGTGATATACCTCCTGCTGTTGCGGGTGGAAGAAGATCATCGGAATGGTGTATCTATTCCGTTGGAAATCAACCTCTTTTGCATCGTCGAAGGTGGTGTGGTCGGAAGTGATCACAAACAGTGTCCGTTCGTACCAGTCGGTTCTCGACACCTTGGCGAAGAACTGCCGCAGGGCTTCATCGGCGTAGGCCACCGTGTGCTGCATGGGGATGTCGCCGCGCTTCACCTTGCCGTCATACTCCGTCGGCACCTTGAAGGGATGGTGCGACGAGAGGGTGAAGATGGTGGCAAAGAACTTGCCGTCGATGTGGTCGAGTTGGTCGGCGACGTAGTTGAGGTACTGCACGTCCGGGATGCCCCAACTGCCGTCGAAGTCGCGGCGGCTGTGCGGGTACTCGTCCATCCCGTAGTAGTGCTGCACCCCCGCCAGTTGGCTCATCCGGTCGAAACCCATGCTGCCGTTCTTGCCGCCGTGGTAGAAGTGCGTGCTGAATCCCTGCGCCGTCAGTTGCGGCAGGGCGTAGGAGACGTAGTCGGTGGCGTAGGTCGATTGGCTGAACGGCTTGGACATCAACGACGGGATGCTGCCCAGGATGGAGGCGACTGCCTCGATGGAGTGCTGCCCGTTGGCCATGCCGCGGTAGGTGATGCTCTTCTGCGCCAGACTGTCTATGAACGGGGTGAAGCCGGCCAGTTTCTTGGGCTCATCAGCAAAAAAGTCAGAGTATTCGGAGGCGATGCCCTCCAGGATGATGACGACGACATGGTCCGTGGGCGGACATTCGAAATATTGATTATCAAAAGAATAGCGGTTGATGTCGAAAATCTGGTCGCACACTTCGTCGGAGAAATAGTGCTTTTCGTCAATCTTGTCGCTCTGTATTGTCGTGATGAGGGAGAAGGGGGAGTTGAGGACGAGGGCGGCGTACTCGATGCCGCCGACGCTGCCCGCCGCCGCCACGGTGAGCGGACGCAACTGAAAGCCGCCGCGCGCGCCGACCAACAGCGCCGCCGCGATCACCAACCGGATACCCGCCTGCACCCATCTGCGCCACGCCCTCATCACGAATCCCCTGTAATCCACTTTGTTGCTGAAATGAACGAGCAGCAAAAGCAGCAGGAAGAATCCGATCAAGACGAAAATCATGTAAAAATAGTCCTTCAGAAACACGGGTACCAACTCGCCGAAGTTGTTCGTCTCCCCGATGAAACTGAAGATGTCGCACGTCATCCTGCGCATGGCAAAGGGGTAGTAGCAGGTGTCGATGATGTTGGTGATTACGGCTAAAGTATTGATGATCACGAAGTAAATATCACCGATTTTCCTTGTGACGGGTTTTGCTACGAAAGCGAAAGGCAACAACAGCAGCAGAAAGTAGGGAGCGTTGGTGATGACGATCGCCTCCATGTCGAACCTTATACCATATATAAAATAATGGAGTGCCGCTTCGGGGAAGGCGGCGTGGTTGAACAGGAAGAAGACGATGCGGCAGAGCGTGTAGAGGACAAAGAGTCCGGCTAAGCGGATGCCCAGCACGGCTAATGGACTCTTCAAGTAGGTATCTTTTTGAGTGAATGTGCGTTGTGTATCCATCTATTATGGGTTGAAGTGATATTGCCCGCGACGGGCCTCCATCTGTTCTATATATCGGACGTATTTCTCCGGAATCTGCACCTCGTCTTCATTGGCCATGCGGTACTCCTGGGCATAGTCGAGGAATTTGTAGGCCAATTCCGTTTTCCCACGATCCCATGCCACCTTAGAAATGGTGAGATAGGACTCGTAAACTCCTGATTTGGAGCGTATGATGCCATGATAGTAGTCGTCGTTGCAGTATTGACTGGGCAAGTCGTGGCAGAAGGTCTCCAGGGTTTCGAAGAGCGGAAGCGCGTCGGCTTGCAGTCCTGCCTTCACGAGGGAGTCTCCTCGCTCATAGAGTTTGGCGTAGAAGGCCGCATTGAAGTCGGCTAAAAACTGCTCCTGCTCGCGCGAAAGATCGATTTCGTTGTATAGCGTCCGCAGGATGGGCAGGCACTCGTCGTACTCACCCTGGTCGAAATGGAGTTGCATGCGCAAGATGAGCGCATTGCCCTGGGTGCGGCGGAACTGGAGGGCGCGGTCGAGGTAGTACTCCGCCACCGAGGTGTCGCTGAAGTTGAGCGCATCGACGGCCAGCAGGTAGAAGAGCGTATCGACGCGCCGGCGCTGTACCGACAGGGTGTCCTTGAGCGACAACAGATTGGTTTCCAGCGCGTTGCATTGGTGCAGCGTGGCGAAAAAGTCGATGGCAGGACAGAAATGGAGGTTGGGAAGCGCCTCTTCCTGGAACTTCTTCACGGAGTCGAGCATGTCGAGCACGAAAAGGTAGTGCAGGGTGATGACTTCAGGGTCTTGGGTGTTGATGCCGGCGCAGCGTTTCTCGATGGTCGAGGTGAAACGTGCGGCTGCGTCGCAGTCGATCTGCTGTGCCTTGCCTGATGTCAAGGTGAGCAGCACCATGCAGGAAATGAGAAGATGGCGAAGTGTGTTCCTGCCTGACATGACGGCTACAGCAGTGCTTTGATTTTCTCTTCGAGGTCGGCCTTCTCGGGGGCGCCCACCAACATCATGGGCTGTTCGTTGGGCTTGAGGAAGATGAGCGTGGGGATGCTTTCGACCTTGAAAACCTGCGCCACATTGGGGCACTTGTCCACGTTGACTTTGTAGATGGCGAGTTGGCCGGCGTATTTTTCGGCGAACTCCGCTAAATAGGGAGAGATTTTGCCGCACGGTCCGCACCAGTCGGCGTAGAAGTCGATGACGGCGGGCGTGCGGGTCTTGAAGCCGTAGCGGCTGCCGTCCCATTCGCACACTTCGTCCCAAAAACGCTCTTCCGTAACCACTTGCACGGTGGAGTAGGAGGGGATCTCCTTGACTGTGGGGGCGGGCTTTTCTTCGGGTGCGGGTTGCGGGGCGGGTGTCGGCTCGGTGGTGCCCGTGTTGGGGTTGGAGTTGCAGGCGGCGGCGAGCAGGGCGCTGCAGATGAGTGTGGCGAAGGGTTTCCAGGTCATGTCGGATCGTTATTTGTTTTGGGCAGCGCGGGCGCGGATCATGGCGCCGGTCTTGTTCTTGCCGACGCGGATGTAGTCGAGGATGGGACGGTTGGAGGGGCAGATGTACTGGCAACTGCCGCACTCGATGCAGTTCATGATGCCGTTCTTCTCGCAGTCCTCGTAGCGCTGCAGGTCGGAGAGGGCGTGCAGGAGGTAGGGCTCGAGTCCCATCGGGCAGCCCTCCACGCACTTGCCGCAGCGCAGGCAGTTGCTCACGGGACCGCGCTTGGCCTCCTTCTCGCTGAGGAAGAGCAGGCTCGACATGCCCTTGCCGGCGCAGGCGTCCATGTTGGCCACGGCCTTGCCCATCATGGGACCGCCGGCGATGATCTTGCCGGTGTCCTCGGGAATGCCCACGGCATTCATGATGTCGCGGATGGGAGTGCCGAGGCGGATGCGGAAGTTCTTGCATTTCTCCAACGGCAGCGACTTGCCGGAGACGGTGGTGTAGGCCTGGATGATGGGTTTGTTTTTCTGCACGGCCTGGTAGAGCACGTACATGGTGGTGATGTTGTTGACGATGCAGCCGACGGAGATGGGCAGGGCGCCGTTGGGCACGCTGCGGCCGGTGATGGCCTTGATGAGTTGTTTCTCAGCGCCTTGCGGGTATTTGATGCGTAGCGGCTGCACGCGGATTTTCGGGTGCCCATGCACCGCCTCAGTCAGTTTGGCGATGGCGTTGGGCTTGTTGTCCTCGATGCCGATGACGGCCTGGTCGGCGCCGGAGGCGATGAGGGCGATCTCGATGCCGATGATGCACTGTTCGGTGCGCTCCAGCACCACGCGGTTGTCGGTGGAGATGTACGGCTCGCACTCGGCGGCGTTGATGATCAGGTACTCGCACTTCTGCTCGGGCTTGAGCATGTATTTGATGTGGGTGGGGAAGCAGGCGCCGCCGAGGCCCACGATGCCGCGGTCCTTCATGCGGGCGATGATCTCCTCCTTGCCGAGTTTGATCTCGCGGACGATCTCCTCCGAGGTGTCGATGCTCTCGTCCCATTCGTCGCCCTCGCGCTTGATGACGACGGCGGGTTTCTTGTACCCCGTGATGTCGGCGATGGCGTCGATTTTGGTGACGGTGCCGGAGATGGGGGCGTGGATGTTGGCGCTGACGAAGCCGTTGGCCTCGCCGACGAGTTGCCCGACCTTCACCTTGTCGCCCACTTGGACGACCGGCTTGGCGGGGGCGCCGAGGTGCTGGGTCATATAGACGACGGCCTGGTCGGGCAGGTCGAAGGTCTCTACCGACTTGCTGTGGGCGAACTTGTTGGCCTCAGGGTGGACGCCGCCCATGTTGAAGGTCTTCTTGCCCAGGTGTTTTACCTCGTTCTTGATCTCTTTGGAAATCTCGACGGCCAGTTCTCCGGCCAACTCTTTGATTCTATTCTCACTCATGTTGCGGATGGTTGATGTTGGGGTGGGGAAGGGGCGGGGTGGGCGGCCTTCTCCGGCGTTGTTTTATTCGGGTTGTGTGTTTTCTGTCTTCTCAGGTGCCGCGGGGGCTTCCGGTTTCGGTTCGGCAGCCGCGGGCTTGTCGGTCTCCGCCTTCGGCGCTTCCGGCTTGGGCGCGGGGGCGGGTTTCGGGGCGACCGGTGCGGGGAAGTTGACGGCCACGATGGCGTTCTTGGGGCATTCGGCCACGCACTTGCGGCACATCTTGCACTTGGCGGGGTCGATGTAGGCCAAGTTGTTCTCCACGGTGATGGCCTCGAAGGGGCATGCCTTGACGCACTTGCCGCAGCCGATGCAGGCGGCCTTGCAGTTCTTCATGGCCACCGCGCCCTTCTCCTTGTTGTTGCACGCCACATACACGCGACGGTCCTTCAGACCTTTCGGGCGCACCTCGATCACGCCGCGGGGGCAGCTCTTGGCGCAGACGCCGCAGCCGACGCACTTCGTCTCATCGACGACGGGCAGTTTGGTCTCCGGGTCGATGTGGATGGCGTGGAAGTTGCAAGCGTGCACGCAGTCGCCGCAGCCGAGGCAGCCGTTGGGACATAAGCCCTCGCCGGCGAACAGACTGTTGGCGAAGAAACAGGACTCGGCGGCGTCGTAACTCACCTTCGCGGGCGAGTTGGTGCAGGAGCCCTGGCAGCGGACCACCGCCACTTTCGGCACCGTCTCGCCGGCATCGACGCCGAGGATCTGGGCGATCTTCGCGTTGTTTTCTTTTGTGTTGCCCGGGCAGGTGCAGCCCTCCATGGTGCCGCGTTTCACCGCGGTCTCCGCTAAGTTGCGGCAGCCGGCATAACCGCATCCGCCGCAGTTCGCACCTGGCAGCAACGCGCAAATCTCGTCGATGCGCGGGTCCTCCTCCACGTGGAACTTCTTGGCAATGAAATACAAAACCACGGCTGCTAAGATGCCGATAATGAACAAAATCAGCATGGCTTTCCAAAGGATGGCCACCTCTACTGCTAATAGTACATTCATCATAGTCTATTCAATTTTCAAAGTCGCAAAATTACTACTTTTCTCGCAAAATCAGACTACTCTTTTCGTTTTTTTTGAAATTTTTTATCCTCTCTTTTTTTCAGAAGCAATCCCCATTATTTGTGATATGTGAAAAGAAAAAGAGACAATCGTTAATTTGATGTTTTTTTGCGTCTTCTCTTTTCAAAAAAAGTTGTAATTTTGCACGCCTTTTTAAAATTGAGAAAGTCAACTAAAATTTTGCGACTATGAGCGGTGGTTTGTATTCAATGGACCAGAAAGACTTCGATCAAACGTTGGATTTGACGAAGGTGAAACCGTATGGTGATACGATGAATGACGGCAAGGTGCAACTGAGTTTCACGCTGCCCGTACCTTGCGGCGACGAGGCCGTGGAGGCCGCCAAACAGATGCTGAAGAAAATGGGTTTCGAGAACCCGCTGGTCGTATTCTACAAGGAACTGGCCGAGGGCTACACCTTCTTCAACTGCTACGGTTCCACCGTCCATACCGTCGATTACACGGCCATCCACGTCCCGAAGGTCGAATCGACCGTGATGGACATGCACGCCACCGACGAGTTCATCCGTGAGCACATCGGCCGCAAGATCATCGCCATCGGCGCCAGCACCGGCACCGACGCCCACACCGTCGGCATCGACGCCATCATGAACATGAAGGGCTACGCCGGCCACTACGGCATCGAGCGGTATGAGATGTTCGAAGCCCTCAACATGGGCAGCCAGGTGCCGAACGAGGAGTTCATCGCCAAGGCCATCGAGATGCACGCCGACGTGTTGCTGGTGTCGCAGACCGTCACCCAGAAGGACGTCCACATCAAGAACCTGACCGAACTGGTGGAGATGCTTGAGGCGGAAGGTCTGCGCGACAAGGTCATCCTCGTTTGCGGCGGCCCCCGCATCTCGCACGAACTGGCGCAGGAGTTGGGTTACGACGCCGGCTTCGGCAGCGGCTCCTACGCCGACGACGTCGCCTCCTACGTCGCCCAGGAATTGGCTCGCCGCCTCAACAAGTAAGCCTTGAAGCGCGTCATCGTCTCCGTTACCAACGACCTCTTCAGCGACCAACGAGTAAATAAAGTTTGCAACTCGCTCGTGGCCATGGGCTTTGATGTGCTGCTCGTCGGTCGCTGCTACAGCGATTCCCCCGACCTCGCGCCTCGCACCTACCGCACACGCCGCCTGCGCCTGCTCTTCCGCAAGGGCTTCCTCTTCTATGCGGAATACAACCTCCGGCTCTTCCTTTTTCTCCTCTTCCACCGTTGCGACCTTCTGGTTGCCAACGACTTGGATACGCTCTATCCCAACTTCCTCGTCAGCCGGCTCAAACGCAAGCGGTTGGTCTATGACAGCCACGAGTACTTCTGCGGCGTCCCGGAGTTGGTCGGACGCCCGAGAGTGCAGCGTTTCTGGCGCCGCATCGAACGCCGCTGCTTCCCGAAACTGACCGACGTCATCACCGTCTGCCAGTCGATCGCCGACCTCTACGACAGCGAGTACCCGCGCCCACGCAAGGTGAATGTGGTCCGCAATGTCCCGCTGCGCCGCACCGCCCGTCCCGCCGCCACCCGCGAGGAACTGCGGCTGCCTGCCGACCGGCGGATCATCGTGATGCAGGGGGCCATCAACCGCGACCGCGGCGCTGAGGAGTTGGTCCTCGCCATGCACCACATCCCCGACGCACTGTTGCTGATCATCGGTGGCGGCGACGTCCTGCCGGAACTGAAATCCTTGGTGGAAAGGGAGAACCTTTCCGATAAGGTGCGGTTCATCCCGCGCCTGGCGCCTGAGGTGCTGGCGAACTACACCGCCCTCTGCGACGTGGGCTGTTCGCTCGAAAAGGACACCAACCTCAACTACCGCTTCTGCCTGCCTAACAAGTTGTTCGATTACATGAACGCCGGCATCCCCTGCGTGGTCTCCGACCTGCCGGAAATGGCGCGGGTGGTGCGCGAAACGCAGGTGGGGCTGATTGTCCCCGAAACCACTCCGATGGCCATCGCGGATGCCATCAACAAATTGCTGAATGATAAGGAGTTGTATGAGCAATGCCGTCGCAACGCCCGGCAAGCCGCCGAACTCCTCTGTTGGGAAAACGAGGCGGCCAAACTTCGTGAAATCTATCTGGGTTCTGAAGAAAAACCTCAGGATTAATTTTTTTGTAAAATAATAAAAATCAATAAGATATGAAAAACAGAGATGACAAATACATGGCCATGGCAGAGATCTGGTCCACCAACTCGTATGCGGTTCGTGCCAAGGTGGGCGCGCTGATCGTGAAGGACAGCAGCATCATCGCCGACGGCTTCAACGGCACACCGTCGGGGTTCGACAACTGTTGTGAGGAGATGGTCGATGGAGAGTTGGTGACCAAGAAGTGCGTGCTGCACGCCGAGGCGAACGCCATCACCAAGTTGGCGAAATCGACACAGTCGTCGGTGGGCGCCACGCTCTATGTCACCATGTGTCCCTGCATGGAGTGCTCGAAGTTGATCGTCCAGGCCGGCATCCGACGCGTGGTCTATGGCAAGGCCTACCGCGACCTCTCCGGCGTCAACTTGCTGAAAGAGGCAGGTATCGAGGTCGTGCAGTACGGCGAGGAGTAAAAAAAGCCCTGCCATCCCGAAGGATGGTAGGGCAACGCATTATGAAAAATTATAAAGGAAATTAAGCTTTGATTTCCACTTCCACGCCGCTGGGCAACTCGAGGCGCATGAGGGCGTCGATGGTTTTGGAGGTGGGACCGTAGATGTCGAGCAGTCTCTTGTAGGTGGAGAGTTCGAACTGCTCGCGCGATTTCTTGTTCACGAAGGTCGAACGGTTGACGGTGAAGATCTTCTTGTGGGTCGGAAGCGGGATGGGTCCGACGAGCACCACTTTGTCCTCTTTGTCGGCCTTGATGGTGTGGACGATTTTCTCTGCGGATTTGTCAACCAGGTTGTGGTCGAACGATTTCAATTTGATTCTGATTTTTTCGCTCATGGTTTGAAGTTTTTACTTGTTTATTTTTTGATTGATATTTCTTTTGATATGTTAAAGTAAGGCGAACCGTCCGACGTTCATGATCTGGTCTTGCAGGTCGGCGGGTACTTGTTCGTATTTGAAGAACTCCATGCTGTAGTTGGCACGGCCGGAGGTGATGGAGCGCAGTGTGGTGACGTAGCCGAACATCTCGGAGAGCGGCACGATGGCCTTGATGACCTGGAGGTTGATTTGGGCTTCGATCTGTTCGACGACGGCGCGGCGGCGGTTGAGGTCGCCGGTGACGTTGCCGATGTACTCGTCGGGCGTGACCACCTCGACCTTCATGAGGGGTTCGAGGATGATGGAGGGCACCTCGCGGCACGCCTCGCGGAAGCCGATCTTGGCGCACACCTCGAAGGCGAGCACGTCGGAATCGACGGGGTGGTAACTGCCGTCGAGCAGCGTCACCTTGAGGTTCTCGAGGGGGAAGCCGGCCATGACGCCGTTGGTCATCGCCTGGCGGAAGCCCTTCTCCACCCCCGGCACGTACTCGCGGGCGATGGCGCTCGCGCTCGACTGGTTGGTGAAGGTCAGGCCGTGCTGGTCGGTCGGCAGCGGCTCCAGCTGGAACTCGATGTCGGCGAACGACCCTTTGCCGCCGGTCTGCTTCTTATAGACGGTGCGGTGACGGACGGGCTGGGTGATGGCCTCCTTGTAGGCCACACGCGGCTTGCCGTGGTTGCACTCGACGTTGAACTCGCGCTTGAGGCGGTCGAGCAGGATGTCGAGGTGCAGTTCGCCCATGCCGCTGATGACGGTCTGCCCCGAGTTCTCATCCACGCGGACGGTAAAGGTCGGGTCCTCCTCGGCGAGACGGCCGAGGGCGTTCATCAACTTATCCTCATCGTCCTTGGTCTTGGGCTCCACGGCCACGCTGATGACGGGCTCCGGGAACTCGATGTTCTCCAAGGAGATGGGATGCTTCTCGTCGCACAGACTGTCGCCGGTGTGGATCTCCTTCATGCCTACGAGGGCGACGATGTTGCCGGCCTCGACGCTCTCCAACTGCTGTTGCTTGTTGGAGTGCATGAGCAGGATCTTGGCCACGCGCTCGCGCTTGCCGGTGGCGACGTTCAGGATGGCGCTGCCGCTGTGGAGTGTGCCGGAATAGACCTTGATGAAGGTGAGTTTGCCGACGTAGGGGTCGGTGGCGATCTTGAAGGCCAGGGCGGCGAAGGGGGCGCTGGGGTCGCACGTGCGCGTCTCCTCGCGTTCCGTCTTCGGGTTGATGCCCGTGATGGCGGGGATGTCGAGCGGGGAGGGGAGGTACGCCACGACCGCGTCAATCAGTTTCTGCACGCCCTTGTTCTTGAAGGAGGAACCGCAGAGGACAGGCTGGATCTTGCGCTCGATGGTCGCCTTGCGGATGACCGGAATCAACTGCTCGGCGGTAATGGCGTCGGCGTCGTCCAAGTACTGGAGGGCGAGGTCGTCGTCGAACTCGGAGAGTTTGTCCAGCATCTTGTCGCGGTACTCAGCGGCCTCATCGACCATGTCGGCGGGGATGTCGAGCACTTCGTAGGTGGCCCCGAGGTCGTCCTCGTGCCACACGTAGGCCTTCATCTCCAACAGATCGACGAGTCCGGAGAAGGTGTCCTCGGCGCCGATGGGGATGGCCAGGGCGACGGGTTCGCCGTCGAGTTTCTCCTTGATCTGGGTCAGCACGTTGGCGAAGTTGGCGCCGGAGCGGTCCATCTTGTTGACGTAGCAGATGCGGGGCACGTGGTACTTGTTGGCCTGCCGCCAGACGGTCTCCGACTGCGGCTGCACGCCGCCGACGGCGCAGAAAATGGCGACGGCCCCGTCGAGGATGCGGAGGGAGCGTTCCACTTCCACCGTGAAATCGACGTGGCCGGGGGTGTCGATGATGTTGATCTTGAACTCCTCGCCGAGGTGCTTCCATAAAACGGTGGTGGCGGCGCTGGTAATGGTGATCCCGCGTTCTTGCTCCTGGACCATCCAATCCATCGTCGCCGTCCCCTCATCGACTTCGCCGATTTTGTAGCTTTTGCCCGTATAATAAAGGATGCGTTCGGTCGTAGTGGTCTTGCCGGCGTCTATGTGCGCCATGATACCGATATTTCGAATATTCGACAGATTTTCCGACATGAAAGATCCTTTTTTACCTATGAAAGGTGTGGTGGGTGTATCAAATAATAAGTTAGAATCTGAAGTGTGAGAATGCCTTGTTGGCCTCTGCCATTCTGTGGGTATCCTCCTTGCGCTTGAAGGCCGCACCTTCTTCGTTCTTTGCTGCGATAATTTCTGCTGCCAGCTTCGCCGCCATGGATTTCTCGTGACGTTTACGGGCGAAGTTGATCAGGTTCTTCATGCCGACGGATTGTTTACGAGCCGGACGAAGTTCGGTCGGGATTTGGAACGTGGCACCACCGATTCTCTTGCTCTTGACCTCAAGGGAGGGGGTGACGTTGGCGAGCGCTTGTTTCCAGACCTCCAAGCCGTCCTCTTTGGTCTTCTCCGCCACGATGTCGATGGCGTCGTAGAAGATCTGGAAGGCGGTCTGTTTCTTGCCCTTGAGCATGATGTTGTTGGCGAACTTGGTCACCATCACGTCGTTGAACTTCGGGTCCGGAAGGATGATTCTTGCTTTCGGTTTGGATTTTCTCATAGTTGTGTAGCTTCAATAAATGATTAAAAATTTACTTACTCTCGAGACGCCCATTTTGGCGCTCAATTTACCTACTATTTTCTATATATAGGCATTAGGCTTTTTTCTTGGGACGCTTGGCACCATATTTGGAACGGCCCTGCAGACGGCCCTCCACACCGGCGGAGTCCAATGCACCGCGGACGATGTGATAACGGACGCCCGGGAGGTCCTTCACACGACCGCCGCGCACCAGCACGATGGAGTGCTCCTGAAGGTTGTGGCCCTCGCCAGGAATGTAGGCGTTCACCTCTTTCTGGTTCTGCAAACGCACTCTCGCCACCTTACGCATGGCGGAGTTAGGTTTCTTGGGAGTCGTGGTGTAAACCCTCAGGCAGACACCGCGCTTCTGCGGACATGCGTCCAAAGCCTTTGACTTGCTCTGGGAAGTCAGTTTCTTTCTTCCCTTTCTTACTAATTGCTGAATTGTCGGCATACTTTTGTTTTGATTAATACTTGTTTTTTGTTGTTTATAAACGTCCAATTTTTGAGGCTGCAAAATTACAACTTTTTTTTGATTCTGACTACCAGCCACTTCAAAAAATCATCTCTTTTTTATGAAATTGAAAAACATTGATTTTCAGATGAATACAAAATCGGTATGCTTGCGCTTTTCCCCGTGTCGTTTCACGATGCGCCTCTGCGGTCGTCTGTCGTCGGAAATTTGTGTGTCGTTGGGGCGCCCCGGCGTGCAGCGCACGCCGTCGGGCTTTCCGCTTTACTTCACTTCGCGCCCGCCACGGCAGCAGGGCGGCGGTGCGGCTTCCGCTGGTCGCCGCCTGGCCGCCGCTGCCGTAGGCGGCCGTGTGCGTTCCGTGTCCGCTTCAATCCCTGGCGCGGGCCGCCGCACGCAGCTCCCAGAACGCCACCGCTCCCGCCGCCGCAACGTTCAGCGAATCCACGCCGTGGGCCATCGGGATGCGCACCACGTAGTCGCAGCCCTCCACCACCGTCGCCGGCAGCCCGTCGCCTTCGGCGCCGAGTACGATCGCCAGCCGCTCCTCCTGCCGCAACGCCGGGTCGTCGAGCGGCACCGAGTCGTCGCTCAGCGCCAGCGCTGCCACACGGAAGCCCAAGGTGTGCAACTGCGCCACCGCCGCCGTCGGCCACTGCGCGGCGTCGTCGCCCACGTAGGCCCACGGCACCTGCAGCACCGTGCCCATGCTCACGCGCATCGCCCGCCGGTTGAGCGGGTCGCAGCAGGTGGGGGTGAGCAGCACCCCGTCGATGCCGAGCGCGGCCGCCGACCGGAAGAGCGCCCCGATGTTGGTGGCGTCGGCCAGCGTGTCGAGGATCGCCACGCGGCGGGCGGCCGTACACACCTCCGTCAGCGTCCGCATCCGCGGCCGCCGCATGGCACACAGCACCCCGCGCGTCAGCGGGTAGCCCGCCAACTGCGACAACAACGCCGTGTCGCCGGTATAGACCGGGATGTCGCCGCAACGGTCGATGAACTCCGCCGCCTGCGTCTCCACGAATTTCCGTTCCGTGAGCAGCGCCACCGGCTCGCAGCCGGCCGCCAACGCCACCCGGATCACCTTCGGACTCTCCGCGATGAAGATGCCCTTCTCCGGCTCCAACCGGTTGCGCAACTGCGCTTCTGTCAGGCGGGCGAACAACTCCACGCCTGGGTGATCCAATGTGTTGATCTCTATTGTCTTAGCCATGACCACCGCTACTTTCCCCGCTTCTGGGCGAAGAAATCCTTCATCATCTTCTCGCTCTCCTCCGCCAGCACGCCGTGGCGCACCTGCGTCTTGGGATGCAGCACCGGCGTGCCCAACGTGGTGTAGCCGCGCTTCGGGTCGGCGGCGGCATACACCAATGCACCCACCTGCGCCCATGCGATGGCGCCCGCGCACATCACGCACGGCTCCACCGTGACGTACAACGTGCAGTCGGTGAGGTATTTGGCTCCTATATGGTTGGCGGCGGCGGTGATGGCTTCCATCTCCGCGTGTGCGGTCACGTCGTTCAGGCGCTGCGTGTGGTTGTGGCCGCGCGCGATCACCTTCTGGCCCATCACCACCACCGCCCCGATCGGCACTTCGCCCTCCAACAGGGCGTCGTCCGCCTCGTTCAGGGCCTGTCGCATGAAGTATTCATCGTTGAGGATGTCCATGGTAGCGGTGCCGTTAGGGGTGTGTCTTCATCATTTTACCACCATCACCTTGCGGTAGGCGATGCCGTCGGCGGTGAGGATGCGGAAGAGGTAGGCGCCTTGCGCCCAGGTCCGCGTACTCATCGTGCAGCGATCGCCATCCACCGGCATCTCGCACACCTGCTGGCCGTTCAGGTCATACACGGTGACGCGCTGCATGCGGTCGGCCTCCACGGTCACGTTGTCGCGGGTGGGGTTCGGGTAGCATTTGGCGGCGATGTCGCCGGACTCGTCGATGCCGGACGCGGAGACGTATTCGCACTCGGTCGTATCGACACAGCCGTTCAACGTGATGATGCAGGCGTAGTCGCCGCTTTCCGTGGGAGTGAAGACATCACCTGTGGCGCCCTCTACCGGCGTGTTGTCATCGCAGTTGATCCACTGGTACTCGGCGCCCTCTTGTGGCGTGACACGCACTTCGCTGCTTTCAGAGAAGTCAAAAGTGACCACTTCGATTTCGGTGTTGATCTCAGTCACGGTCACCGTCATCACGAGCGTGCTGTCGCAGCCGTTGTCGGCGGTCAGCGCCGCGGTCTCGCTGCCGGCCTCCGTGAATACGATTCCGTTCCAGGTGTAGGGCAGGTCGCTGGCGCAGATGGTGACTTCGGCCTCCGCGCTCACCGGCTGGTTGATGGTCAGCGTGAGCGTGACGACGCTGTCGCAGCCGTTGGCGTTCGTCGTGGTCCAGGTGTATTCACCGCTCTCGGTGTAGGTGGTCTCGTGCCAGATGTACTCGCCGCAGGCGGTCGCCGTCTCACTGCCGGTCGTCGGCTGGTGGATGGTGAGGTTCAGCGTGACGACACTGTCGCAGCCGTTGGCGTTCGTCGTGGTCCAGGTGTATTCACCGCTCTCGGTGTAGGTGGTGCCGTGCCAGATGTACTCTTCGCAGGCGGTCGCCGTCTCACTGCCGGTCGTCGGCTGGTGGATGGTGAGGTTCAGCGTGACGATGCTGTCGCAGCCGTTGGCGTTCGTCGTGGTCCAGGTGTACTCACCGCTCTCGGTGTAGGTGGTGCCGTGCCAGATGTACTCTTCGCAGGCGGTCGCCGTCTCGCTGCCGGTCGTCGGCTGGTGGATGGTCAGTGTGAGCGTGACGATGCTGTCGCAACCCTGGGCATTTGTCGTGGTCCAGGTGTACTCACCGCTCTCGGTGTAGGTGGTGCCGTGCCAGATGTACTCTTCGCAGGCGGTCGCCGTCTCGCTGCTGGTCGTCGAGCGGTTGATGGTCAACGTGAGGGTGACGACGCTGTCGCAGCCGTACTGGTTCTGTCCGATCCAAGTGTATTCGCCGCTCTCGGTGTAGGGAGTCCCGTGCCAGGTGTAACTGTCGCAGGCGGTGGCTGTCTCCGTGGTGGCATCGGGGGCATGGACAGTCAGCGTGAGTTCGACGATGCTGTCGCAGGTGCCGGGACGCTCGAAAACGAGGGTCTCATGCATCACGCCCTCCACGAGGTCGTAGAGTTCAAAGCCGTTTTCGGTGTAAGATCCGTTGGCGCAGGCCTCGTCGGTCAGGTGGGTGATGGCTTCTTCCCCTACGCTCAAGGTCAGGATGATGACGCTGTCGCACTCCCATTGGTTGTGCAGGTACAGTCTATGCTCGCCGGGCTCGCTGGTGTTGAAGCCGTTCTGCGTGTAGGTCTCGCCCTCGCAAATCTGTGCAGTGATGCGGGTGGTGTCGGGCGTGTGCAGTATCAGGGTGATTTCGGCGACATCCTCGCACTGGGTGATGGGATTGACGTGGCCTCGGGTGTAGGTGCCCGGAGCGAACAACTCTTCGCTTTCCCCGAAGCGGACCCAATTGTATGGAAGGCCGCACGTGGAGGCCTCTTCGTAGCTGTATTCGCCATGGTTGACGGTGAGGTGGAGGGTGACGACGCTGTCGCAGCCGAACTCCGTGACGCCAATCCAGGTGTAATCGCCGCTCTCAGTGTAGGTGGTGCCGTGCCAGAGATATTCGTTGCAGGCCTCGGCGTTCTCGGAAGCGGCCACGGCAGTGTGGATGAAGAGGTGCAGGGTGACTGTGCTGTCGCAGCCCAGTTCGGTGACGCCGGTCCAGGTGTAATCGCCGCTCTCGGTGTAGGGAGTGTCATGCCAGATGTATTCGCCGCAGGCATCGACAGTCTCTTCCGTCGAAACCGGTTGGAGTACCGTGAGGTTCAGCGTGTATTCGGTGGCGCAGTAGTCGCCTTCGGACACCGTGGTGCTGTAGGTTCCTGCCGTGCTTTCGTTGAAGTGTTCGTCGATGTAGCTGTCGCCATCGCAGATGCTCGCTTCAAGGGTGACGTGGCGGGTCGGGTCGGAGCAGTAAAGCGCGTCGCCGGTGTTGAAGACGACCGTGATGTTGTCGATGTAGGTGGCGCCGCTGGCCAGTTTGAGGTAGAAGAAATGGCCCGGCTGGGCGACGCTCCAGGAGATCGTCGCGGCGTTGTCGGAAGCCGTCTGCGCTCCTAAGGCAGTGCCGGTGGTGTAGGTGTCGGCATTCAGTTCGCTGTCGCCGAGGTAGGGAGTCCAACTGCGGGCCGTGCCTGTGCCGGCGCCCATCATGCTGATGCTCACGATGTTGCCGGGCAGCGCGGTGGTGTTGTAGGGATGCGGGGGCGTGGTGCCGCGCATCTGCATGTTGTCAGGGTTGGTATAAAGATCGGCGATGCCGTTGACCTGCACGCCCTTGGCGGATGTGACACTCCATTCATCGGGAGTGCCGTAGCCGGCCACGGTCTCGAAACTGCCGCGGGTGATGACGATGGTGTCGCGCTCCACGGCATTCTGGAAGATGGCGTAGAAGGTGGTGCTTGTCGCAGGAGCGTACTCGGTGTAGAGCGCAGGGACAGAAGCCGACGGGGTGGGCATCTCTTCCATGGCCCAACCCGCAAAGTTCATGCTTTCGCAACCGTTCAGCACGGGTAGGACGACCGGCTCATCGGCGTAACCCGTCATCGAAGCGACCAGCGAGGTGTTCCCATTCACCACGAAATCCATCGTCTGCGGTTCCAAGACCGTCAGGTGCAGGGTGACCACGGAGTCGCATCCGTGTACGTTGACGAAGGACTGGTCGTAGTCGCCGGACGTGGTGTAGGAGATTTCGTTCCAAGTGTATTCGCCGTGGCTGGTGGCGCTGATCTCCACAACATCAGGTTGATAGATGGTGAGATGCAACAACACGGAACTGTCGTTGTGCCAATAGTAGTTGCCGCTCTCGGTGAAGGTGCTGTCGTGCCAGACGAAGGATACGCATGCGGCGGTGTCGATGTACTCCGTTTCGGGGTTGATGGGGATCTCTTCGTAATCGACGAAGTCGGCCATGCTGCGTGGGAAGATCTCGTAGGTGCCGTTGTAGTCATAAACCACGCCGGTGATGTTCTGCGCCACTGTCGGGATGGGCTGTCCGATCATGTCCAGATCGTTGTACTTGATGCCGAGTTTGGGGTTGGCCTCCCCGTTGAGGTTGTAATATTTGTTGTACTCGAAAGTCTCGACTCCCGGGGTGACGGGGTCGATGACCACGTTGGTGAGGGTGATGAGTTGGGCTTCGAAGTCTTCCGCAGCAGCCAACAACTCTTCGCTGGAGAGGATGGCTGGGGTGACGGTATTGCCACTGGAGACCGGAGCGCCCGGATCGGCGATCGGTGTGAACTGCAACATGCCGTTGTATAGACTGAGGGTGCCGGCGGGACGGCTCATGGCATCGCCCACGGTGTATTCGCTGGTGATCACGCCGCTGTAGTCGTCGATGAGCACGGCACCGGTGGCGTCCTGGATGTATTTGTTGTGGCGGTTGCTGTTGGCCAGGGTGACGATGGCCTCGCCATCCAGACGGTAGATGGTGTAGCCGTCGGTGGCTTGCGCGCGCAGGGCGGCGAGGTCGGTCACGGCGACGGGTAAGCGGTAGGTGACCGTGGCGGTGAGACTGGTGTCGGTGGCGTTGCAGGCGATGGCCTTCAGCGTGGTGCTGGACGAAATCGTCAGCGGCTCGGTGTAGAGCGCGGAGGTGCCGTCGGGCTGGCTGCCATCGAGAGTGTAGCGGATGTCAACGCCGGCCGTCTCGCAGGTGATGGCGACGGTCTGCGGGGTCATGTGGATGCCGCCCGCGACAGAGAACTCCGGCGTGGCGATGCTGGTGGCTGACGTAACGTATTTGAAGAAACGGGTCACCGTGCCGGAGATGTTCCCCGTGGTATTGGTGTAGCAGCGCCAGTCGGGGTTGTTGAGATAGACGCCGACCCAACGGTTGGTGGCCGTGTTCTTGAGCCAGTTGTTGTCCATCGTGAACTCCTTGTTGGCGTTGGTGCCCACTCTCACGCCGTTGTTGGTGTTGGTGCAGTAGAGCCATTTCGTGTGGTCGCCGTTGGGGTAGAAGGTGTAGCCGTTGGCGTCGCCCGAGATATTCCATTTGAGGTCGTCTGCCACTTGGCCGATCACCTGCGTGTTGTCGCCGTTGAGCGTGACGCTTACGGCGGTGGGCGCTGATGCCGTGCCGTTGCTGTGGGTCATGGCGTGGCTGCTGGCGACATCGACAATCATGAACACGTCGTCGGCACCCAGTTCGCTGATGTCAACCTGCTGCCATACCTGTGCCTGAAGTTGGCCGAGTGTCATCACACAAAGGAGCAACAAGGCAGAAATGAATCTACTTGTAAAAGAGTTTTTCATAGGATTTGTTTTTAATAATTATTTGGTTTTTAATATTTTATGCTAAAAATAATAAACATTTTGCGGTTATTAAACCAGCGGGCAAAAGTACAAAAAAAAGAGACGCAGTAGGTTGCGTCTCTATAATTATTATATAGTATCGAATTAATTCAGCGATTACACCTCCCAGGTGTCGCCGCTGTTGAGCAGGTCATCGACGCACTTGTACTTGCCGTTGGCCTTGCATTCGTCCATCTGGTCCTCATACAACTGGGTATAGGAGACCTTCTTGACGTTGCGGATGACGCCAAGGGCGACGGGGAGGTCGCCGCACATGCGGGCCAGCATCATGTGGATGCCGGTGTCTTCGGTGGTCTCGTCGTGGATCATGATGTCGTCGAGGGTGATGCCGTTCTCGCCGATGGTGACGGCTTCGAGGCAGCGGCCGTTGAAGCGCAGGCCGCGGTTCTTCTCCTTGCCGAAGATCATGGGCTTGCCGTTCTCCAGCACGATGGTGCGGTCGTCGCGGACGGCGCGGTCGGTGATGGCGGCGTGTGCCTTGTCGTTGAAGATCATGCAGTTCTGGAGCACTTCCACCACGCTGGTGCCGTCGTGTTGGGCGGCACGGGTCATGATGTCGGTGGTCAGCCCCGGCACGCAGTCGAGGGCGCGGGCGAAGAAGGTGCCCTGTGCGCCCATCACCAGCTCGCCAGGATTGAACGGATAGTCAATCGTGCCGAACGGAGAGGTCTTGGTGACCTGGCCGAACTTGGTGGTCGGGCTGTACTGGCCTTTGGTCAGACCGTAAATCTCGTTGTTGAAGATGGTGATGTTGAGGTCCTGGTTACGGCGGACGGCATGGATAAGGTGGTTGCCGCCGATGGCCATGGAGTCGCCGTCGCCCATGTTCACCCACACGCTGAGAGCCGGATTGGCCAGCTTGGCACCCGTAGCGATGGCGCAGGCGCGTCCGTGGATGCTGTGGAAACCGTAAGTGTCAACATAATAAGGAATACGTGATGAGCAGCCGATACCCGACACCATCAGGATATTCTCTTTCTTGTGACCAGTTTTGGGGAATGTGTTGAGCAAAGCAGCAAGGATGGCGTGGTCACCGCAGCCGGGGCACCATTTCACCATCTGGTCGCTCTGAAAATCAGCCTTTGTATATTCGCATTCCGCTTTGGGAACAAAATGTCTTTCTGCCATA
>JAEEKX010000004.1 GCA_016288655.1 Bacteroidales bacterium | reverse complement strand
AGATCCGGCTCACCAAACTGCCGAAGATCGCCGTCTATTCCCCCAAAAACAAGCTGCCGTGGGATGATGCCGTGACGCTGGTGCTGACCTACGCCGAGATCCCCTACACGGTGCTGTACGACAGCGAGGTGCTGAGCGGCGCGCTGCCCACATACGACTGGCTGCACCTGCACCACGAGGGTTTCACCGGCCAGTATGGCAAGTTCTGGGGCAACTACCGCAACGCCAACTGGTACAAGGAGGATGTCGCCGAGCAGGAGGCCACCGCCGCCCGCCTCGGCTTCAGCAAGGTCTCCCAGATGAAACTCGCCGTCGCCAAAAGCATCCGCGACTTCGTGGCGGGCGGCGGCTACCTGTTCGCCATGTGCTCCGGCCCCGACAGCTTCGACATCGCCCTCGCCGCCGAAGGCGTGGACATCTGCGATGTCATGTTCGATGGCGACCCGATGGACCCGCAGGCCCAGTCCAAACTCGACTATACCAAGACCTTCGCATTCACCAACTTCCGCATCGTCACCAACCCCTACCAATACGAGGTCTCCGACATCGACGTGAAGCCCACCAGCAACCGCAGGGCCAACGACTACTTCACCCTCTTCGAGTTCTCCGCCAAGTGGGACCCCGTGCCCACCATGCTCTGCCAGAACCACGTCAACGTCATCAGCGGCTTCATGGGACAGACCACCGCCTTCAACAAGGACAAGATCAAACCCACCGTGCTGATCATGGGCGAGACCCCCATCTTCAACGAGGCCCGTTACATCCACGGCGAGTATGGCAAGGGCACCTGGACCTTCTACTCCGGCCACGACCCCGAAGACTATCAGCACTTTGTGAGCGATCCGCCCACCGATCTGGACCTATTTCCCAATTCGCCCGGCTATCGACTCATCCTCAACAACGTGCTCTTCCCCGCCGCCAAGAAACAGGAGCGGAAGACCTGAGGCCTCGATTCGCGAAGAAAATCGCACGACGATGGCGATTCGAAAAACATCGCCGACTATGTATTGCCTTCAGGACTAACGGTCCTTTGTGCTCGACAGCAGTCTCGCCCAAGTGATCATCGGAGTTCACAGAAGCGGAAAAACAATCCTGTGCCCGAAGGTTCTCCTTCAAAGCGGCGTCAAATTCAACGATGAACGGCTGTCGGCATTGAAGACAGAACCACTGGCTCACACGATAAAATGCTTTCATATACCCGTTCATCTGCGGGCAAAAAAAAGCAGGAAGTCACCTCCCTGCTTTTTCAAATATCTGGACTTCAATACTATGCCAGTTCGTGGATGACCAAACCGGAACGGAGTTTCGGCTCGAACCAGGTGGTCTTCGGGGGCATGATGTTGCCGGTGTCGGCGATGTCGATGATCTGCTTCATGGAGACCGGATAGAGTGCGAAGGCGACCTTCATCTCGCCGCTATCGACACGGCGTTTCAGTTCGCCCAGACCGCGGATACCGCCCACGAAGTCGATGCGCTTGTCGGTACGCAGGTCCTTGATGCCCAAGATCTTGTCGAGCACATGGTCGGACAGGATCTTCACATCGAGCACGCCTATGGGATCGTTGTCGTCGTACTTGCCGGCCTTGGCGGTCATCTTGTACCAGTGACCGTCAAGGTACATGCTGAACTCGTGCAACTTGGTGGGCTTATAGATCTCGGTGCCCATCTCCTCCACGGTGTAGGCGTCGTTGAGGGCGGTGAGGAACTGCTCCTTGCTGAGTCCGTTGAGATCCTTCACCACGCGGTTGTAGTCGATGACGTTGAGTTGGTTGTCGGGAAAGATGACGGTCATGAAGTAGTTGTACTCCTCCTTGCCGGTGTGGTTGGGGTTGTGTTCCTTCTTCTCCTGGCCCACGAGAGCGGCGGCGGCGCTGCGGTGATGTCCGTCGGCGATGTACATGGCGGGCACCTGCTTGTCGAAGAGCTCCACCAGCTCGTCGATGAGTTTGCGGTCGTCAATGACCCAGAAGCGGTGGCCGAAGCCATCCTCCTTGGCCACGAAGTCATAAACGGGGGCCTTGGAGGTGACGGAAGCGACGATCTCGTCGATGCGCTTCACGGCAGGATAGGCGAAGAAGACCGGCTCAACGTTGGCGTTGGTGATGCGGACGTGGCGCATGCGGTCCTCCTCCTTGTCCTTGCGGGTCAACTCGTGTTTCTTGATGACCTTGTTGACGTAGTCCTCGCTCCAGGCGCAGGCCACGATGCCGTACTGCCAGTGGGCGTCGGCAGCGGTGGGGTTCATGCTCTGGGCGTAGATGTAAAGTTTCTCCTCGGAATCCTGGACGAGCCAGCCGTAATCCTTGAAGGCGTTGTAGTTCTTCACCACCTGAAGATAGACTTCGGGGTCGGTGTCCTTGATGCCCTCGGGCAGGTCGATCTCGGCCTTGGTGACGTGGAGCAGGGAATATGGGTTGCCGGCGGCCTCGACGCGGGCTTCGGCGGTGTTGAGCACGTCATAAGGACGCGAAGCTAATTTCTCGACGATGGACTGGGGCGGGCGGAATCCCTTGAAAGGTTTGATAACTGACATAACTTTATGCTTTAGTTGATGATTAAAATTGTGGCTGCAAATATACAACTAAAACATGAAATGCCAAGGCATAAAAAAAGGAAAAGCCGAACGATTAGGTCCGACTTTTCCAACGCCATGAAAAAAAATATTACTTTTTGGATAAAAAGTCTTTAACTTGGGTGGATTCGACGACTGCCTCCTTGAAGGTATAGGCACCCGTCTTGGGGGAACGCTCCATACGAACAACTCGCGTATAGGTGACGCCACCCTCTTTTTTCAGTGTTGCAACAACTTTCTTTGCCATCTCTTACAGTTTTTAATTATTTTACTTCTTTGTGGACAGTGACACGTTTCAAATAGGGATTGTACTTCTTCAGTTCCAATCTTTCGGTAGTGTTCTTGCGGTTCTTCGTGGTGATGTACCTTGACATTCCCGGAACTCCACTGGCCTTCTGCTCAGTGCACTCCAAAATCACTTGCTGGCGTGCTTCTTTGTTTTTCTTTGCCATTTTTCTCTCTGTATTTTAACGTCTTGGTCTTTTGTAAAAGTCGCGGCAAAATTACAACTTTTTTCTCAAACAGCACCATGTTTCCAATTTTTTTGAGAAAAATTTTCAACAGATGTTGATAAATCACATATCTTTCTGACAATCATTTATTTATGAAAAACGATGAAAAATATCAAATTTCGCGAAAATCCCGTACTTTTGCACCGTATAAAATAATAATGTAATATCCTATAAATTACCTCATCATGGAAATCCAAATTGAAGGCAAGATCCTCGAAAAACTCCCCGTGGAAAGCGGCACCAGCGCCCGTGGCGAATGGAAGAAACAGAACTTCATCATCGAAACCGTGGAGCAGTTCCCGCGCAAGATCTGCATCGCGGCGTGGACCAACAGCATCCCCGTGCTCGACACCTTCCAGATAGGCGAGATGGTCAGCGTCTCCGTCAACATCGAGTCGCGCGAGTTCAACGGCAAATGGTACACCGACATCCGCGCGTGGCGCATCGACCGTCCGGGACAGCAGCCCATGCAACCCGGCATGCCGCAGCAACCGATGCAGCAGCCGATGCAGCAACCTTACGGCCAGCCCATGCAGCAGCCCTACGGCATGCCACAGCCGCAGTATCCGCAATACCAGCAGCCGCAGTATCCGCAGCAGCCGCAATATCAGCAGCCGCAACAACCCGGCACGCTGCCCTACGGCACCCCGGCCGCCCCGCAGCAACCGGAAGGCCCCACCGACGACCTGCCCTTCTAACCGCATCCCGCCATGTACGGCATCGTCAACATCGCCATCGTCAGTCTTCGCGCCGAACCCACCCACCGCGCCGAATTGGTCACCCAAATGCTCTTCGGGGAGGCCTACTCCATCGTGGAGGAAGCCCCCGGCTGGCTCAAGGTGCGCACCGCCGACTGCGGCTACGAAGGATGGATGGACCGCCGTCTGCACAACCCGCTGCACGAAAAGGACGCAGATGACTACCTGCGCGCCGACAAGTACGTGGTGTCCGACTACCTGCTCTTCATCCAGACTTTCGACACCCGCATCACCTTCCCCATCTACATCGGCTCTTCGTTCCCGCGCCCGAAAGACGGCATCCTCATCTTGGGAAACTCCATCTTCACCGTGGAACTGCCTGAAGAGAAGCCCCTTGCTCCCGTTGTCGGGCTATCTCCGAAACAGGCCAAACTGATGCGCTTCGCCGCGGCTTACCTGCAGGCGCCCTACCTCTGGGGCGGCCGCTCGCCCGCCGGCATCGACTGCTCCGGCTTCGCCCAGATCGCCTTCAAGAGCATCGGCATCGCACTGCCCCGCGACGCCTCCCAACAGGTGCTCTGCGGCTCCACCGTCGATTTCGTGGAGGAGAGCCGCCCCGGCGACCTCGCCTTCTTCGAAAACGAAAACGGCGACATCACCCACGTCGGCATCGTCTGCGGCCCCCGTAAGATCATCCACGCCAGCGCCAAAGTCCGCATCGACACCCTCGACTCCACTGGCATCTTTTGCGAAGAAGAGAAGAGTTATTCCCACACTTTGAGAATTATTAAAAGAATGATAGACTGATGGTTGGAAAGAAAGTCACCCTCCGCGCCCTTGAACCCAGCGACTTGCCGCTGCTCTACGAGTGGGAAAACGCCCCCGCCAACTGGGTCGTGAGCGGGACCACGACGCCCTTTTCCCAACACACCCTGCAACAGTACATCGACTCGCCGCAAGACCTGTTCCTACAGCGCCAACTGCGGCTGATGGTGGTGGAGAACGAAAGCCGCCGCGCCGTCGGCACCGTCGATATTTTCGACTTCGACCCCGCCAACCAGCGCGCCGGACTCGGCATCCTCATCGCCGCCGACGCCCGCCGCCGCGGCTACGGACTCGAAAGCATCCGCCTCGCCACCGACTACCTATTCACCTTCGCCCACGTACACCAGGTCTATTGCAACATCATGACCGACAACCCCATCAGCATCGGGCTCTTCCAAAAAGCCGGCTTCGAAGTCTGCGGCCGCAAGCGCGACTGGATCCGCACCGCCGACGGCTTTTGCGACGAACTGATGCTGCAACACCTCCACCCCGATAGAAACAACCAATCCTCAAATATATGAAAGACAACCTCAAACTGAAAACCGTGGCCGTTGTTGATTACAGCGCGCAGGCGGAACTCATCCGCACCATTTTGGAAGACGCCGGCATCAACGCCTACATCAAAGACAACACCGTGGGCAACTTCATGTCAGTGCTCACCGGCGGCATCAAGATCCAGGTGGAATCCGCCGACGAAGAGGCCGCCCGCAAGTTCTTGGCCGAAAACCACGGCGTCCCCGACGAACAATTCGCCGAAGAAAACAGCGAAGAGTCTGAACAATAGCCCATTACAACCTAAAACCCAAACTATGGAAGAAGAGATACAACGTTGTGTAGAACTGCTTCTGGCCGGTAAAGTCATCCTCTACCCCACCGACACCGTCTGGGGCATCGGCTGCGATGCCACCAATGAAGAAGCCGTGAAAAAAGTCTTCGACATCAAGCAGCGGCAGGAGAGCAAAAGTCTGCTGGTACTGCTCGACAAGGCCGACAAACTCCCGCTGTACGTCAAGCGCATCCCGCTGATCGCGTGGGACTTGCTGCAGATGACCGAGCGCCCGACCACCTATGTTTACCCATCGGCCTACAACCTGCCGAAGGTCATGCTGCCCCCCGACGGCACCATCGCCATCCGCATCGTGATGGACAGCTTCTGCCAAAAACTGGTGCATGCACTGGACCGCCCGCTCGTCTCCACCTCCGCCAACATCTCCGGCGAGCCATCCCCGGCCACCTTCCACGAAATCAGCGACACCATCCGCCAGCGCGTCGATTACATCGTGCCCGAACAGTTCGCCGCCTCCGTCGATTTCAAGCCCTCCCGCATGATCAAGTTCATCGACGACTACAACTTCGCCGTCATCCGCGAATAACCCATTTTCAACGCGTCATGTACTAAAAGCCGTGCCCCAGCGTTTTATACCTATATAAACTATAACGCATGAGCACGAAAATCCTCTGGGCCGATGACGAAATCGACCTCCTCAAACCACACCTTATCTTTCTGAAAAACAAAGGTTACGACGTCGTTCCCGCCGTCAGCGGCAACGAAGCCATCGATATTCTCGACCGCGAACCCATCGACATCATCCTCCTCGACGAGAACATGCCCGGACTTACCGGCATCGAAACGCTGAAGCACATCAAGACCACACACCCCCACATCCCCGTCGTCATGATCACCAAAAGCGAAGAGGAGCACATCATGGAAGACGCCATCGGCGCCAACATCGCCGACTACCTCATCAAGCCGGTCAACCCCAACCAGATCCTGCTTTGCCTGAAAAAGAATATCGACAAGGGTGAGATCGTGACCGAAAAGAACACGCAGGCCTACCAGCAGGCCTTCCGCGACATCGCCCTCAAAATCTCCAACAGTTCCACCTTGGCGGAATGGGAAATGATCTATAAAGAACTGGTTTATTGGGAATTGGAACTTGAAAAGATCGAAGACCCCGGTGTCGCGAACATCCTCGCCGACCAAAAGGAAGAAGCCAACAGCTGCTTCTCCAAGTTCGTGATGAAACATTACGAAGACTGGGTCAACGGCACGGCCAAGGAGAAGCCCATCCAGTCGCATACCGTCCTGAAAGAGAAGCTGTTCCCCGATTTGGACAGCAACGGAACCGCCTTCCTCTTCGTGGTTGACAACCTGCGCTTCGACCAGTGGAAAAGCATTCAACAGTTGATCCATCCCTACTATCGCACAGAAGACGAGTCGCTGATTTACAGCATCTTGCCCACAGCCACACACTACGCCCGCAACGCCATGTTCGCCGGACTCATGCCCTCCGAAATCGCCAAGAAGTACCCGCAGTACTGGCTCAACGAGAACGACGAAGGCGGCAAGAACCAGTTCGAGCAACCCTTGCTGGAAGAGTACCTCAAGCGTTTCGGCAAGAGCGGCAAGATATCCTTCTCCAAAATCCTCAACATGGACTTCGGGAAGAAGATCTTCGACAGTTTTCCCAACATGATGAACAACATGCTCAATGTGGTGGTTTTCAACTTCGTGGACATGCTCTCGCACGCCCGTACCGACGTCGATATCATCCGCGAATTGGCCAACGACGAGAAGTCGTACCGCCACGTCACCGCCACCTGGTTCTCCAACTCCATCATGTTCGACATGATCAAGTACTTGGCGGAGAAGAAGATACCCATCTACATCACCACCGACCACGGCACCATCAAGATCGAGAAGCCCATCCGCATCGTCGGCGACAAGAACACCAACAGCAACCTGCGCTACAAGGTGGGGCGCAACCTCGACTGCAACTCCAAGGATATTTTCCTGGTGAAGTATCCGGAAAAGATCTTCCTGCCGAAGGAGAACCTGACCTCGTCGTTCGTCTTCGCCACCGGCAACAGCTTCCTCGCCTACCCCACCAACTACACCTACTACGTCAACTACTACAAGAACACCTTCCAACACGGCGGCATCTCCTTGGAAGAGATGATGATACCGTTCATCAAGTTGATGCCGAAATAAGCGGTCATCCACTTTTGAAGGAGATTTTTTCGAAAAGGTGCAAAAGCAAGCGAAAAATTCGTATTTTTGCACCCTCAAATCACGAGCATCGGGAGCATAGCTCAGTCGGTTCAGAGCACCTGCCTTACAAGCAGGGGGTCACAAGTTCGAATCTTGTTGTTCCCACATTGAAAATCAAGCACTTACAATAACTTTGTAGGTGCTTTTTCTTTTGATTTATCCGATAGATTATTTTAGAATGACTCCACTGCCGAATGAAGTTCAGAAAGTAGGCGAATCGGAACTCGGATCGTTCGCAGTTTCAAAAATTTTATTATTTTTGCAAGTTGAAAAAAACAAACAAAACCAAACGACAAAATCATGAAAACACGACTCGTTTCCCTGTGTATCGGATGCCTGCTGCTGCTCGTGGCCGGCTGCACCAAGTTCGACCCTGCCACCGTTGAAGCCAAGGTCATCCCCGTCACCACCTCCAACCAGTGCATCATGGACTGCGAAGGCACCATCACCAACAACGGCGGTTGCAAGTACTTCAACGAAGTGGGCTTCCTCTTCAGTCTCAACCCCGACCCCACATACAAGGGCGAAGAGGTCACCACCATCATGATGGAAGACCATGACGGAAAGTCCACTACCTTCGACGTCGTCTATAACGCTCCGCTGCTCGACACCATCTACTACGTGCGCGCATACGTCTGCACCAACGCAGGCACCGGCTATAGCGAAAGCGAGATCGTATCCACCTACACATCCGCAGAATAACCAACTTAAAAAACGATATGAGAAAGTACATCCTGGCCATCAACCCTGGCGCCACCTCCACCAAGATCTCCGTTTTCGAAGGAGAGAACAACGTCTTCACTACCAACATCAAACATAGTGTCGAAGAGTTGTCGAAGTTCCCCACCATCGCCGACCAGTACGACTACCGCAAGGGATTCGTGCTCGATGAGTTGAAGAACAAGCAGATCAACTTCGAAGACATCGCCATCGTCATGGGGCGCGGCGGCTTAGTCAAGCCCCTCACCTCCGGCGCCTATCGCGTCAACGAGTTGATGAAGAAGCACTTACGTGAAGGCTACAATGGCGTTCACGCCTGCAACCTCGGTGGTCTCATCGCCGACAGCGTCGCCAAGATGGTCGGCCTGAAAGAGGCCTACATCGCCGACCCCGTCATCGTGGACGAGATGGACGACATCGCCCGCATCTCCGGCCACAAGGACTTCGAGCGGCTCTCCATCTTCCATGCACTCAACCAGAAAGCCATCGCCAGAACCTATGCCAAGGACTGCGGCAAACGCTACGAAGACCTCAACCTCATCGTCGCCCACATGGGTGGCGGCATCAGCGTCGGCGCCCACCGCAAGGGCCGCGTCGTCGATGTCAACCAGGCCCTCGAAGGCGAAGGGCCCTTCTCACCCGAACGCTCCGGCACCCTCCCCATGGACCAGGTGATCAAGGCCTGCTACAGCGGCAAATACACTTACGAAGAGATGCGCAAGGTCATCGTCGGCAAAGGCGGCCTCGTCTCCTACCTCGGCACCAACGACGCCTACGAAGTGGAAAAGCGCGCCCTCGCCGGCGACAAATACGCCGACCTCATCGAGCGCGCCATGGCCTACCAGATCGGCAAGCAGATCGCCGGCAATGCGGCCGTCCTCGAAGGCAAAGTCGATGCCATCCTGCTCACCGGCGGCATCGCCTACGGCAAGCCCATCGTCGGCCACATCAAACGCCACGTCGAATGGATCGCCCCCGTCGCCGTCTATCCCGGCGAAGACGAGATGGCCTCCATGGCCATGAACGCCCGCATGATCCTCGACGGAAGCATCGAGGTGAAGGAGTACGAATAAAGATGCGACATAATGCCAATTCGTAGAGACGTTTCATGAAACGTCTCTACGCTATTTTTATCTGTTTCCAAATGAAAATCGCCATCTACAGCCGGCCTGCTATCCATGAAGGCAACGATTTCATCACCGAGGTCATCCTTTTTCTGAAAGAGAGGAAAATGAAGGTGATGGTGTTCCAGTCGCTGATGGAAGCCCTTCCTGAAGAAGCCAAGGCGACCATTTCCGGCACTTTTGCCAACCAAGCGGAGCTTTCCAAGCTACAGCCCGACTTCCTCTTCTCCATCGGCGGCGACGGCACTTTCATTGACGCCGCAAACATCGTGGGCGACTCGCGGATTCCTATCCTCGGCATCAACACCGGCCGCATCGGCTTCCTGACCCACGTCAACCGCAACAACTTTCAACAAGCTGTCAACTATTTGAGAAACAATGATTTCCAGATAGAAGAACGGGCTTTGTTGCAGGTGGTATCCAATGGCGACGGACTTGCCACAGCGCAGTTCGCCCTCAACGACATCTCCATCCACCCCTCCGGTGAGTCCATCAACGAGATCCGCGTGCGGGCCAACGGCGCCCACCTCAACACCTACTGGGGCGACGGGCTCATCGTGGCCACGCCCACCGGCTCCACCGCATACTCACTCAGTTGCGGCGGACCCATCCTCGTGCCAACCGCCGACGTCATCGCACTCACTCCCATCGCCTCCCATAGTCTGACCGTACGCCCCATCGTGCTGCCTGCAAGCAACACGCTGGAAATCAAGGTCGAAAGCCGTTCCCAAAAATTCATCCTCTCCGTCGATTCCCACCGCATCACGCTCAACGACCAAATTCCCCTCACCATCACCAAAGCGCCCTACACCATCGCAACCGTGCGCCTCACCAACGCCGACTTCTACTCCGTCATCCGTGAGAAACTGCTGTGGGGGCTCGACAAAAGAAACCACAACGACCATGACTGATCCCAAGAAACCCCGCAAACCCGCTCCCAACTGCAAACGCCCCAACCCCGAACGCCACGCCTGGCACAACACCGCCAAACGACAACTTAAGCCGGGCAACATGCTCAACCCCGTGCCCGTGGTGATGGTCAGTTGCGGCGAGACACCCGAAGAGTACAACATCTTCACCGTGGCCTGGTGCGGAACGCTCTGCAGCGACCCGCCGCTCTGCTATATCTCCGTCCGCCCCGAACGACACTCCTACCCCATCATCAAAGCGCACAAGGAGTTCGTCATCAATCTGGTTTCCAGCGACTTGACAGAACGCACCGACTGGTGCGGCGTGCGCTCCGGGAAGAAATACAACAAGTTTTACGAGACCGGACTGACACCCGTGCGCGGCAGCGTGGTGAAGGCGCCGCTCATCTACGAGTCTCCCGTCAATCTCGAGTGCGTGGTAAAGGAAATCATCCCGCTCGGCACGCACGACATGTTCATCGCGGAAGTGGTCGCCGTACACGCCGCCGACGGGCTCTTCGATGCCAACGGAGAGATGCACCTCGACCGCGCCGGCCTCGTCGCCTACGCCAACGGCCACTACTACGGCCTCGGCAAGGTGCTGGGGAAATTCGGGTTTTCCGTCCAGAAAAAGAAATAACAGGATATTTTCTTTCTACTACTCAAACCATTAACTTCCAAGACTAAAAGATGGAAACGATTTACGATATTGCCAACGACTTCAGTGAAAGAACCAACCGCGCCGTTTTCCTGACCGGGAAGGCGGGCACGGGCAAGACCACATTCCTGCGCAAACTCCGGCGGAACACGCGCAAGCAGATCGCCGTGGTCGCCCCGACCGGCGTCGCCGCCATCAACGCCGGCGGTGTCACCATCCACTCCTTTTTCCAACTCCCCTTCACGCCGTTCGTGCCGACCGACTTCGGCCGCCGCGACCTCATTGGCAAAATCAAGATGACCGGCGTCCGCAAAAAAGTACTGCAACAACTTGAGATTCTGGTCATTGATGAAATCAGCATGGTGCGCGCCGACATCCTCGACGCCATCGATACCATCCTGCGCCACGTCCGTTACCGCCGCAACGAGCCCTACGGCGGCGTGCAGGTCATCTACATCGGCGACCTGTACCAACTGCCACCCGTCACCATCAACGAAGAGTGGGAACTGCTCAGCAACTACTACCCTACTCCCTTCTTTTTCAACAGTTTAGTAGTGCAGGAACAGCCGCCCGTCTATATCGAACTTGACAAGATCTTCCGCCAGCAGAACGGCGACTTCGTGCAACTGCTCAACGAAGTGCGCAACAACTGCCTCTCCGCACAAGGATTAGAGATGCTGAAAAGTCGTTATCAACCTGATTTTCAACTATCCAAGCATCCAGAATATATCTTCTTGACTACCCACAACCACAAAGCCGACAGCATCAACGCACAGGAGATGCGGCGCCTCCCATCCCAAACCTACCGCTTCGAAGCCATAATCGACGGGGATTTTCCAGAAAAGAGTTACCCCAACGATCCGATATTGGAATTGAAAGAAGGCGCCCGTGTGATGTTCATCGCCAACGACAAACATCCTCAAAAGCAATACTTTAACGGGAAATTGGGCATTGTGGCCGAAATCGACGACAAAATCGTCAAGGTACTTTGCGATGAAGAAGCAGAGACTATCGAAGTGAGCCGTGAGACGTGGGAAAACATCCGTTATAACGTCAATAGGAGTACGCAACAGATTGAAGAGCAACATCTTGGCTCTTACACACAGTTGCCGCTGCGGTTGGCATGGGCCATTACGATCCACAAGAGCCAGGGCCTGACCTTCGACAAGGCCGTGATCGATGCCGAGTGGGCCTTCTCATCGGGACAGGTCTATGTCGCCCTCAGCCGTTGCCGCTCGTTGGAAGGTCTCGTGTTGGCCAGCAACATCCGCCCCAACACCCTGTGTGTCAACCCCGACGTGGTAACGTACGCCCAGCAGAAACTCGATGACGAGCAGTTGTCGGAAGTGCTGCGACAGGCGAAATCCGAGTACGACGTGCAGATGATCTGCAATATCTACGACTTCCGCTTTGCCGACGGCGTCTGCACTCAACTGTTTGCCTTGGTCAACAAAAACAGCAAGCGTTTCAACGATGAAGGCGTGACACACTGTGCCGACCTGCGCAGGGAAGTGGCTCAATTCAAGAAAGTGGGAGATGCTTTCCAATTACAAATCAGGGATTTACATCAAAACAACAAGGAGCGGCTGATGCAACGCCTCTCCGACGCCGCAACCTACTTCGAAAAGGAGTTGGCGGAAACGCTGCACCATTGCACCCACTCCCCCGCCGAAATCCACGACGAAGACACCGCCAAGGAGTACAAAGACCTGCTCAAAACCTTGTTCGGGGAGTTGGCGCTGCGGCTGCACCTTATTAAAGGCATCCCGAAGAACGCGACCACAGAGGGCTATTACCATCTGCGCGATACCTTCCACCTGCCCACCTTTACCTTCAAGGCCGAAGACATTTTCTCTCGCGGCTTGGGGCGACCCCGCAGACGAAGGAAGCCGGAAACGGAAGACGAATCGGAAGCCAAGAGCAAAAAGAAAGCCGAGAAGATGCCCACGCATCTCATTACATACAAGCAATATAAGTCAGGAAAAACATTGGAGGAGATTGCCGAAGAGCGCGGACTGAAAGTCGTCACATTAGAGGGACATCTTGCCAAATGCATCGCCGAGAAGATAACGACAGCGGAGGAATTCCTGGATCACGATGTCATCGAGGGCATCCGCGAACTGCACAATCAAGGCATGGGCATCAGCGACATCTTCGGCACACTGGAAGGAAATGTCAGTTACGGAGAGATCCGGATGGCCATTGCCGGACTGTCCTCGATGGAGAAGCCGGAAGTGTGACTCGGGGCAAGCATCGCTTGGTGAACTACGGATGAACATGGATGAACGCGGATGTATTTTGCTGATAGTCCAACTGAAAACGCCGGGTTGAGCGACGGGGTATTCTACTTCACCTTCCATTATGAAGGTTTTACCCGTGCTGTGGAGTATCACGGTTCGCTGACAATCATTAGCGAATAGCCAATAATAAAAAGTGCATTTTTGCGTTGATTTTTCTGCATTTAATATCATCTTATATGGATAATCTCAAAGAAATTTTTGTTGAAAAGTGCAATATTCCAGCAGAGTATCAAATCAATCCATTTCCTTTTCATCAGACCAACTATCTCATTAATGGAGAGTT
>JAEEKX010000022.1 GCA_016288655.1 Bacteroidales bacterium | reverse complement strand
TGACCATCTTGACCATCAGCACCATCGGCACCGTCCTGTCCGGGATCTCCCTTCAGCGAGGCGAGGAAGTCGGCCACCGTGCCGCTGTTGCCGGCATCTAACCATATTTCGTAGGCGGACTTTCCGTCGGCTCCGTCCTGCCCGTCTGCACCGGGTGCGCCGTCCTGACCATCCTGACCATCCGCCCCATCGGCACCGTCCTGACCGGGATCTCCCTTCAGCGATGCAAGGAAGTCGGCCACCGTTCCGCTGTTGCCGGCATCTAACCATATCTGATAAGCGGACTTTCCGTCCTGCCAGTCTGCACCGGGTGCGCCGTCTTGTCCATCCTGACCATCACGCCCGTCAGCACCTGCCGGTCCTTGTGCCCCGGTGTCGCCCTTATCTCCTTTGTCTCCTTTATCCCCCTTTTCGCCTTGTGGACCCTGTGCCCCGGTATCACCCTTATCGCCCTTGTCTCCCTTGTCACCTTTGTCGCCTTTAGGACCACGGATGCCCTCCACGCCGCCAGCGAGCGGTGCGGGTGAGGGGACAGTAGCCGTACCTTCCAGTTCGGGGGCTGTCGGCATGCCTTCAATCGTGCCGGTAAGTTCAATATCTGCCATGGCCGTTATTTTACAAAGTGAATGTTGGTCGGGGTCTCTTTGACGTAGATGTCGGCGGTGCCGTCGCTGAAGTCGGCATCGGCTTTGCGGAAGTGGGCACGGTACGACAGCCGTCCGCTGATGAACGGGTAGTGCTCGAAGATCACCACGAGATCTCCGTCGTCGATCTTGCAGTGGGTGTGGGTTTCGTTGGTCGGATCATTCACAACCTCATACTCGGCATCACCGACTGAGAACCGCAGTTCGAGGAAGTCGGTGGTGGGGTCAAACGAGTCGCCATCGCAGTGCAGGCGCAGTTTGAAGTCGGTAGGGGCTACTATGTAAGTTTCGGGGGTGGTAATCATGATTCTTGGGGTTTATAGCTGATTCGTTTGGCGCAATCGTGTACCATACAGGCATCATGTCGGTATTCCTCTTCCTTGACGGACAACTGGTTCTGCAGTTTCATCACCTGCATCTCCAAATCGTATTTGCACCGTTTCATCTTCACCATCTCTTCCCTCATCTCATCGTCAAGTTTGTCGCGCTCCTTCATCTTTTTCTCGTAACTGTTGAGCCGTTCATCCTGATAGTCGAGCTGCTTTTTCAGCGTCTCGAACTCTTTGTCATCCACTTCGGCCTGTGAGGCAGCATTGCCGATGGCCACTGAGTCGGTTTCGAGTTTTCGTTTCCGGCGTTCCGAAATCCATTGTATGAGACCGAAGAGCGTGGTTCCGCCCAGTACGAAATTGAGGATGATTGAAATGACTGATACGGTTTCCATTATGCCAGAAAGATTTTACGGTTGGTATTGTCGCGGTGGATGATGCCATCTTCGGGACTGTCGCCCGCGAAGGCGGTGTAATTGGGATAGTTGTCGCTGTTTGCCTTGATATGGGCGATGGCGGCAGCCAGGTACTGTTCGGCACGCTGGGCGAAACGGGTACGGGTCTCCGCCATCTGGGCGCGGGTGATGGGCGAATCGGTCACGCCTTCCATGCTGGAAGTCTCGAACAGCAGCCCCTTTTCGGTAGGCAGCTTGTGCAGCTCTCCGATGCCTTCTGCCACAGAGCGATATACCACATACATCCGCAGATAAGGAAGAATTGCAGAATACTTTTGTTCGCTCTCGTCGGCGGCAAGCAGCTCCTTGTAGAACTCTGTGCCAAGGCGGTGCTGTAACTCAATGAGCTCCACATCACGCATATAGTGCCGCATCTTCAGGAACACGAGGCGGCTGTTTTCAATGTTATAATATCGGTCGAACATCTGTGTGTTGCGGATGAGCGACTGTTGACTGTTGAGCACGTGCCCGGATTGGGAAAATTCGGTGAAAGTGGTAGCATTCGCCTCCAGAAATTCGAGGATGTTGTCCAAATAGTTGAAACCTTCCTCTTTGAGGGTGCGCTTGATGTTCTCTTCCTGATAGCGGTAGAGGCGGTTTTCCTTGTCCACTTCGGCAGAAACGCCCGTGTCGCTGATATTGGCGGCGAGGATGTCGTAACCCTTCCAGATGGCCAACCGTATGAGGGCGAACCGCGCCATATTGATGAGTTTGCTGTCGGCGGTTTCGGCCATCAGGGCGGGGTTGGCTCCCACGTATGCGGCAAGCCGGTCGAAAAGTGCGGCACCCAGCAGCGGACGCAGGTACGTCTCTTCGCACAATGCAAGGTGCGAGGCCACGGTCTCAAACCGCAGGTTGATGTTCACGGGCAGGTATTTCTTGAAAACCTCCGCGTTTTCGCTGAATTGGGGTGTGAAGAGCTTTGGTTCCATAGTTTATGTCAATGATTCCTGTGTGTTCCTGCCGCTGTCGAGGGTGGTCAGGGTGATATTGCGGTATTTGAGGTCGATGTCGTGGATTCCGTTGTACTCGAACATCAGTTCCACCGGATCCAACACCGCCTGTTTTTCAATGTGGCTCAAAATCAGGGAAACCAACAGACCTTCACGGATGTCGGAGCCGCTGCCGGCGTTCCCGGAGTACGGTCCGCCCGGCATTCCGGCACCCAGCACGCTGGGGTTCACCATCAGCGAGAACAAGATCTCACTGTTGGCCGCCGCCGACATACTCAGACGGTCATCGGCTTTGATCTCCCCATCGAGGCGCGTCACCTTCCAGTCGCCGTTGGTGCGTCCGCTTTCGTCGATGTAGTATTGGGTGAAGAGCGATTTGTTGGCATTCTTGGTGTCGGTCAGCTCTTTCTCGAATTTGTCCATAAAATCCTGAATGAGCTGCTTGCGTTGCTCCACATTCTTGTATTCGCTGCGGGGGAACTGTTTCTCCCAGTAGGTGGCGGGGATCTGCACGTGCCACATCAGGTGCATCGCGTTCTGGTAGGCACGGTTCAGGAACTCAGGAATCTTGTGGGCAATGTCGATCCAGCCGCTTTCCTGTGCCGACTGCCAGTCGGGGGCGGCATAATAGTCGTTGTTGCTGAAATAGTTGCGGATGCGCGGGAAGGCAATGGCTTTCACGCCTTTGAGTTTGCCCGTATCGCGCCGCCATTGGAGGTCGTAGAACGGATCATCCTCGTTGAGCATATCATAAACCACGGTTTCATCCTCGGCAGGATAGGTGTTTTTGAAGTCGCCATACACCAGCAGTTTGGTCTTGTCAACACTGATGCGGCAGTGACGTGCGTTGAGGATCTGCACACGCACAATCTTATCGCCCGCGTTGTTGAACACCAACAACGGGAAGGCGTTGCCGAACTTGATCAGGTCACGGAAAGCGGCGGTGTGGTAGTTGCGGAAAGCAAGCCCACGCAGGTAGTTGAGGATGTTGCGGTCGCGCACCGGCTCAAAAATCTCGTTGTTGTTGTCATCGAAGCCGCTCACCTTCACCGGCACCACTCCCTGTCCATAACAGCAGCGTGCCTTGTAGTTCAAACCCGTCTGCAACACGCTGGTGGTGCGTATGGTGCGCTCCGCATCATCAGGGAAACAGTTGGTGTCGCCCCACATGGCATAGTTGCGTTTGTCGAACGAGAAGTATTCGTCAAGCCGCTCCTTCACGGGTTTTACCGTCGTGGTGCTGCCGAAGACGGTTTTGCCTCGGAATACTTTTGGCTCGCCTTTTTTGTCGAATAGGATCTCCATGGCTATATCTTTACTCGTACATTGTTGAAACTGCGTATGTTGTCGATAGATACGGGGTAGATATGGCCGATGGCGTTGCCGTGGTCGTCCACCTGCTGCACGCCACGTGTGCGGTTGTCGGTCATGTTCATCCGAAGACCACAACAACGGGCGCGGTTGAGCGTCACCAGTTCGCCGTCCTTTTTGTAGAACTGGATGGCGAAGTAGCGGCGGCGACCATCGGCGGTTTCACGGGTCTCCATCTCTGCCAGCACATCGGCACGGGTGATTGTCTGCTCCATATCCTTTCGATTTTTCGCAAAGATAAGACAGCCGTTTAAAATGCGCTGGGACAAAAAAATTACGAAATGAAAATTTGGGCAAATCCTTAATTTTTAGTATTTTAACCCTCTCTAAAAATATTTCTCACATTGTCAAGCGTTTCGAGAGCCGCCGCTCGCCCTACTCTGCGTGGAAATTTCCAACGCCGCCGGCAAGGAAATATGACAAGGTGGTATGGTTACAGCGACCGCCCGCCAAACCGCGCCGGCACGAAGTCGCCGCCATCGCGCTCGACGATGGTGCCGTACTTGGTCCACAGGATCTTATCGACGGCATCGGAGAAGTGGGTGGCTTCCTCTGGGAGCACGCCGCTGCCGCGCCGCTCGCTGCTCTTGTCTTTTCCCAGCTTGCCGTCGTACTCCTTCACCATCGCATTGTTCATCGAGATGAGTGTGTAACGGCAGCGGGTGCCGTTGATGCGGAAGAGCGGCAGTTCCGGATTGTCTTCCTTCAGGATGCTGTTGATGAGCAAGTACTTGTCAGATTGTGGCGGTTCCATACCAGGATGCTCGTGCTCGATTACCGTCCACCCCGCAGCGGTCAGATACTCCACGGCCAACTGGTTGTAGGTCTTGGATTTCACAATGTTGGGATTGCGGCTGTCGCCGTACTTATCCTTGTAGAAATGCAGATCACGGTTGGCGTGCTGGCGGTAGTGGTTGCTGAACTTGGCGCACAGCTCCTTGATGAGCACGTTGCTGTTGCCGTCGGGTTTCACAAAGAACTCGTTGATGATGTTGTGCACTTCCTGCTGGGTGAGGATGCCGCTCACAAAGTCGTAGTTCCTGGTTTGGCTCACACTGAAAAGGCAGATGGCAGACCCCCAGTCTGGGACAATCTCCAAGGGGACGGATGGGTTGCAGTCGCGGTCATATACCGATGATCCGAGAATGTCTTCCGGTTTGTAGTCGAAGTTAGTCTCCTTGGCCATGGCCATAATCATCTGGCTTTGGTCGGAGGCGTAGTAGATCTGTTTCTCCTCGTTGATGCTGTAGAAACAGTCTTCCACCTTATCGAACAGGTAGTTCATCACCTCGATGAGGAAGGTGAGATACGGCTGCTTCTGGTACTCCCGACGGATGTAGGAGAGTCCGAGATTTTCCAAGTTATCGAAAGCGTTGCTACAGGTGAACAACAAACCTTCTTTGCTCAGGAATGGTTCTATCTTGTGCTTGAGGCGGACAATCTCATTCCACGCATCGGCGAACTGGCGTGGATTCGTCAGCTTCAGCAGCTCGATCTGCATCTTCACGATGCGGTTCCACACGCTGAATAGGTTCACACCTTTCTCCTCCTCGTAGTATTTGGCATATTCCAGGATCCACCTGCCCGCCTTGGTGGGCGGCATGGAGGTGGAGTACTTGAAGCCGTGGTGGAAGCTCACCGGGTTGGCACTGCGGGGACCGAAATACTCGTTATTGCCACGGTTGGCCGGCGACACCTCATAGTCGTACTGCTCCTTGTTGATGGTAAGGGCTTCGTCCATGATCTCGAAGTCGATGTTCTTACCACGCCCGCTGCCTTTCTCGGTCTGGCTGATGAGGGCGAAGCACGCCCCATTGCTGAAGCTGATGATATTGTCGTAGCGGTTGATCTGCTCGTATGGGGTCTTGAACCAGCTGGGCGGACGTTTGCACACCACGAAGTTGCCGTCCTTCACGTAGCCCATCTTGCCGAGCAGCTTGAGCGACGACGGCAGGGTGTTGGTGAGCAGCTGGCCGTAGGTCTTGCCGGTGATGGCGGTGATGGAGCGTGGCATCGCCCGAACGATCTTATCCATGGTGAAGCCGATGTCGAAGCTCTTGCCGGTGCCGCGCCCCTCAACGGAGACATGGTACTTCGGGCAAAGCATCAACCCAAGCAACTGGGATTTGGTGGCGGAAACTTGCAAATTCATAATTGAGAATTGAGAATTGAAAATTAGTGGTGACGGAGGCGGTTAAGGATGGTGTTGTCGTAGTGAATGACCTTTATATCACCGAAATCAAAGTCTATAGGTGTGCCATACAGCAATATGGTTTCAGGGTTGATCACATCGATGGCTTTTTGCATTCCGGCTGTCCAGTATCCTCTCGATTGCGGGTTCTGTGCAGAACCGAGTGTGCTGACAGCAACAACACCGCCAGGCGTGATGCCAGTGAAACAGAAATCGAAGGTTCGGAAATCAGCCCATTGCAAAGTGGGTATCACCTTGACACCCTGCATTTGCCAGTAGTGGCCAAGCACCCTGCTGCGATACACATTGTATATCTTGAGTGTGAGCGGCATGTTGACATACAAGCTGAAATCAGGAGTGAACACGCATTCGTATTCCCGGAGTAATGGAACATATCGGTCAGGGAAACGCCATACCCGCTCAAACTGGTAGTCATCGATAAAGAAATGCACGCCCACGTTCCTGTCGGAGTAGGTTTTTGCATAGTTGAAGGGGATGATTTCCGACGGGACTTTTCCCGTGTATTGGTTGATGACGGGAAAATCGTACCTGCCTGTATGGTTGCCAGGCATCAGCCGCATGTTCAAAGGGTCTCTGATCATATTGTTTTGGTGTAGCAACGCGGCAAAGTTACCACACGCAAAACAAATAAGCTGGGACAAAGTTAATCCATCTCCAATATGGCAGAATTGGGGAGGATTTCAGACAAGTGCTTGCCGTTAATGGTCAATTCGTCCCATATCTTTGAATCATCTTCAAATTCACACAAAACCTCACCAGCACCGTATGTGGCACCACTACCTATAAACTTATGCAGTTCGTGCACGCCGTCCCAATCTGGGTCATGAAAACATCTGATAACGGGTGTCGGATATTCTTCTGTTCTGATGATATACAACTCGTGGTCTTCCATCCAATAAAAAGACATATTAAATCCCACTTCTTCAATATAATACCTAAAAATTGTTTCAGGATCATCAGAGCGTGCATCCCATTTGGCAGATTCATGCCAAAAAAGGTCTGACTTTCTCAAATGGTGGTCGCCTGTATATTTCCAAAAATTTTCGATTAAAATTTCATCATCTTCCATGTCCACTATTCCATTTTATTGCACTTTTGTATAACCGCATATCTTTTTCATTCATAGTAAAAGTGTTTTTGGGATCATGTTTTTTCCTTCCAACAGGGCCATTCTTTCCCCAATAATGTGTGTGTGGAGCCAAATTATTTTGTTTGTCATAAAAATCAACACTCTTTACTAATCTATGGTTTCTGTAATAATAGATGTGTTCAATTCTTTTATGTTCTTTAGAGTAAGAGTAATATGTCGTATTTTTTGTGTTTGAATAAGTTATTGTTGAGTTGTTTTTCCCTTTATTCCACTGCACTATTTTTATGTGGTTTAGATACCCAATAGTTGAGTATTCTCTAAATTCTTCTTTAATTCCTGTACTGCCAGATTTTTCAAAAGCTCCTCGTCCGCCCATAGTCGTTTGTTTTTTTTCGGCAAAGATAGTATGGGCGGATGGAACTGGGTGGGACAAAAAAAACGCAATCGGGAGGGAGGACGTTTAGGATTTCAGAAAGTCGGATGTATCCATTTCAGGGTGTCGTTCAAAAAATTTATCCCGTAAATAGATGCTCATCAGCATAAAGATGAGGTTGATGTGTACGCCTCTTTCCACTTTTTCGCCGTTTTCGTCAATTAGTTCGATTTGTTGGGGCGAATAATATACAAAGTTCTTTACATCGTTGAACAACGGTGTGTCACGCAAGGCCCGAACAACATTCAAGGCCGCTTCCTCGACATCCAGAGGAGCTGAAGGATTGCGTTTTTCTATCTCAGTTAACAGCATATCAAGATTTTCGTCCACACATTTACGCCCTCCTGATTTTTCAAGCAGCTGTTCACCCAAAAACAACAATTTATAGGGGCTGCACTTCCGAAGCAGCTGGGAATACGCATCCTTATCAAATCCCATCAAATATTCCTCGATGGCACGGATACTGTTTTTGATGTCTGTGAATGCAGTCAAATCTCTCTCATGGCGCTCAATAGACTTCTTGTGTTCATCACACTTCAACTCTTTCTGTTTGTCACGAAGATTCCCTATGGCTTCATCATGGGAACCAACAGATTTCTGAATCCCAAGCAGTAACTTTATGATCCAGACCATTCCGCCTATGGCAACTATAGCCGTTATTATTTCCAGTATTCTCATAGTACCAATAACGCGGCAAAAATACAAAATATTGCATTGCGCAAAATGGAAATTTCCAAATTTTACCAACAGGCTATTTTGGAAATTTCCATTCCCTATTCCACAACCGCTATCGGTGCACCCGATGACACTACCGTTGACACCATTCTCGCGCCAAACCCTGTAAATGTGGATGTGACATTCCATGATTGCGTTTGCTGTTTATGGCAAAAACACTCTCCGGCAATGTTGTTTTCTTTAGTCTTCTGCCACGGACAACTGTCGTCTCCGAAATACCGGCACTCACCACATTGAAAAACATGTATATACATAACTCTCAACTTTCATCTTTCATCTTTCATCTTTCATCTTTCAACTTTCACCCCTCCATAATCTCCTTGGCCTGTGCCTCAGTGATTTCCTGGTCCAAAGCGGCGGCGATGAGTTTGTTTTCCTTGATTTTCGCCCACTGGTCGGCGGGGATGTTGATGGTGTTGCCGTTGATGTTGAGCTGGATGTTGATGGTGTGTTTCTCCATCATAGTGGGGTCCATCGGGTCTTGCGGCATCTCGGAGAGGTAGCGTTGCAGCGTGGCGAGGTTCTTGGCGCGGGTGGCCGCGTCGCTGTCCTCGCTATAGATTTCCTTGATGAGGGCTTGGAGGAACACGGTGTTGAGGAAGTCTCGTTCGAGGCGGTCGCCGGGGTTCCAGATGCGGATGCCCTGGTTGACGTAGGTGAGTGCGGTGCGCTCGCTAAGTTCCGGGTGCAGGGCGCACATCTCCTTTACGGCCACGCTCTTGTTGGGGTAGCCGCACACAATGCGGTAAGCATCGCGGGTAAGGTCGAGTTTGTGCCGCTGGTCGTCATTCAGGTCGCCGCTGCGCCCTTGCATCACGGCAAGGGCAATGGTCTCGAAGTCGCTTTCGGCGGAACTGCCGTACTCTTTGCGAACGGCGGGAAGGGGTTTGGTATCGCTCATTTGACTGTAATTTGCTTTCGTTTGCTTGAATCAATGTTAAAGTACAGATAACCAATAGGTTCTTTATGTGACTGATATGTGACTTAATTTGCCACTCGCCTCGCCAGCTCGTCCGTCACCGCCTTGAACTCCGCTTTCAGGGCCTTCAGCTTCTGTTCGTATTCGTTGCGTTTGGGGCCTTTAGGCATTGGGGTAGGGGAGGTTGCCTTTCGGATGCTCTGGTATTGCAGCATGTTCTGTGTCTTGGTGATGGAGGAACGCAGCTGGGTGCGGCGTTTGGATAATTGCAGATCTGTCAATCCGGATACGTTTGTTCGTAGAGACGTGCCATGGCGCGTCTCTACGGGTGCGCAAATCGTCCATTGCTTCGCCAATGGCGCAGCCAGCACCTCCCTGATATCGTTGGCCACCTGTTCACGGGCGGTGCCGTCATCGAGGGCGAACCATTCCTCCTTCAGCCGGTACAGATGGTCGGCACGCTCGATGGCGGGCTTGCGATCATCGAGGATGCGTTTCCGATGGCGCACCACATCATCTGCGTTGGAGGTGCCGAGGTCGTACAATTCCCGGTGCCGTTTGTCGATGAGGGCGTACAGGGCGGAAATCTCTTTTTTGGCGGCAAGGATGTATGGGGGTAGGGTGACGGAATGTGGTTTTGCCAGACTGATGGACGTGCTATTGCAGCGGGGCATGCCCCGCTGTTCTACAGGGTGTTCCTTCACTGCTGACACCGTTTTCGCCACCTTCCCCATCTCATACACCAGTTTGCCCATACGGAAGCGTGCAGTGCCGGTCTGGAAATAGCGTACCAGTGCCTTGTTTTTGCTGTATTGGGCAAACAGTGCCACGCCTTTGGCATAGTCGCGGTCGGGATTGTCAATCCAGGATTGAATCTTTATCATCGTGATTAGATTTCTCAAATTCATACATAATTTTGTACTTCTCAAACTCGAACCATTCGGTGAGTTTGCGACTTTCCTCATCGAGGGAGGTTCTTTTGAAATAAAAACTGGTTCTGATCTCCTGTCGGTCGGAGAACCATTTATCTTTGAGAATGGTTAACTGATGTTCAGTTCTCCGAATATTGTCGGAAAAGGATAAGTATTCCTGTGTGCCTTCATCTATTTTAGATCTTTTGAACCTAAGGTCAAGCAGTACCTCCAACAGATGCTTTCGCTTCTGCCTGTACTCCAAGTCAGTAAGTTGAATGCCTGACATCTTGTTTCGCTCCGCCTCTACCTTTATGCGGGCTATTTCGTTGCTTTTCTTCCTGTACTCGCGGTTCAGGGCGGCCATCTGCATATCGCGCTGGGCCTGTGTCATTGGTTGGTTTTCCATAATTTGATTGTTTTATTGTTGGTTTTCAGAATTTTTGTATTTTTGCAGCGTTCATTACAACTCGCCTTGAGCGGGGGAAGGACACCCCTGAAGCCCTTGTTTTACAACAGGGGTTTCTTGATTTTAAAACCATTGCAATCCACTTTCCCCTTTGACATAGTAACATCCATGAATGTGACTATCTACTAATTTTTCAATTTCTCTTTTCATTTTTGTTGAGAAGCTATCAAATCTAAATACTACAAAATCAGCACCTTGTTTGTTGATGGCATCTTTACCTTCTCTGACTATATTGCTTGCACCTTTCAAACTCTTCAACTCCGCTTTCTCTCCATCAAGCAAAATGTCGTATGAGCCATCTTTTAACTTTCTGTCATCCAAATGGATTATATCGTGCCCATTGTCAGCAAGGTGTTTGCACATATCATTTTCCTTTTCATATTTGTTTTTCTCCTGTTTGTTGATTTTGGATTGCTTAATTCTTGATTTCTCCGTATAGACAGTTCCCCCATTCTCACTTTCATAGGTCTTGTCATAACCAAGGGAAGAATCTCCACCCACAGAGCCAGAACTGCCTCCCATAAACGCCCCTCTACCGCCCATAGCTTTTCCTCCTTTCTATCACTTCGTTGGTATATTGCACTACCGAGATATTCCCGAAATCGAAGCCGATGGGGGTACCATATAATATGATGGTGGTGGGGTGCAGCTGCCGGATGGCTTCGCTCATGCCTGCAATCCACATCTCGCGTGATACACGGTGCTTGGCCGCGCCCAATGTGCTTACCGCCACCGTGCCGCCTGGTGCGATGCCACGAAAGCAGAAATCGTGGGTGCCTGGCTCCGCCCATTGCAGCGTGGGCACCACCCGTAAGCCCTGTTGCTGCCAGTAGGCGGTGAGCAGACGGCTGCGGTAGATGTTCCAGATCTTGGCCGCCATCGGCATATCGAGGTAGAGACTGAAATCGGGGGCGCACACGAAACGGTACCGCTTCAGCATCTCCACGTACAGCTGCGGCGACTTCCACACCCGCTCAAACTGGTAGTCATCAATGAAGAAATGCACGCCCACATCCTTGCGGATGCACGTTTTCGCCCGGTTGAACGGGATAATACTGTTGGCCATAGGCACGGCATCAGCACGCACCACCGGCAGGTTATATCCTTCGGTCATCTCAACCGGCAAAAGTCCGAGGTTCAGTGCATCGTGGGTCATTTCGTTTGCTTTGTGTAGTGTTTCACGGCAAAGATACTTCCGCCGTTTGGAATGCGCTGGGACAAAAAAAAGAGCCGCCGTCGCCGGCAGCTCTTCGGAAATGAAACAACGTGAACAACAAGGTACTGCGGACTTAAGATTCGGTGGTGAAGGCATAGGTCTCAGTGCGGATCTCGATCCCGCCACAAAAAGCCGGATGAAAGTCCGGCTTTTTTTGTTGGATGTGGTTGGAAAATAGGTATCCGTTCGGTTTTGACAGAATGGACGGTTCAATTAAATGATTGAAATTCGATGAGATCCTTATTGCTGTGTTAAGTGCGGTGTCTTGCACAAATGCATAATTGCATTCGTGTCATTCGTGGAGCCCGTCCGGGCCGGCCTCCTTTCGATGCCTTATTACCGGCGTGTGGCCGGGACGGAACACCGCCCGCTGCGTATAGAGCAGTATGGCCGCCAACACCGCCCCCAGCACGTCGGAAATGGTGCAGGAGAGCCAGACACCCGTCAGCCCGTTGCCGCCCGCCTGCGCGATCAGCGCGGGAATGGCGTAGCACATCGGCACCAAGAAAAGCACCTGTCGCGACAAACTCGTGACAATCGCGATCCACGGCTTGTCGATGGACTGGAAGAAGTTGGAGTTGACGATGGTGAACCCGATCAACGGGAACATCACCATGATGAAGCGGGTGGCCGGTATCGCCATCCGGATCAGGTCACTGTCTGTGGTGAACCCGCGCACAAGGATGCCCGGGATGGCGCAGGAGACCACGCTGCCGACCAATCCAGTGAGTACGCATACCTTCATGGTGAGTAGATAGACCTGTCGCAATCGATCACTGTGACCGGCTCCGTAGTTGTAACCGGCGATGGGCTGCATTCCTTGGCAGATCCCTAATATGAAAAGTACCAGGAACATGGCGAATGTGTTGATGATGCCGTAGGTGCCAATGGCATCGTCGCCGCCGTAATGCAGCAACTGCGAGTTGAGCAGGGCGACCACGCCGGCGGCGGCCACGTTCATCAAAAACGGACTCATGCCGATGAGGGTGATGTTGCGGAAGATGTATCCCTTCGGCCGCCAGGCGTGACGGCGGAAGCGGATGAAGGAACTCCGTTGCAAGAAGTGGAGGATGGATGCGATGGCCGTAGCGGTCATGGAAATGGTGGTGGCCCAGGCCGCGCCTGCAATGCCCCAGCGGAATCCGAAGATGAAGATGGGGTCGAGGATGACGTTCAGAATGGCGCCGCCGGCCAGGATGAACATCGCCTTGAAGGGATAGCCCGAGGCACGGATCAGACCGGTGAGGTTGAAGGTGATCGTGGTCAGGAACATGCCCGGGAACACGATCAGCAGGTACTCGCGGGCATAGGCGATGGTGGTCTCCTGCGCTCCGAACAACATGAGCACCGGATCAAGGAAAATATAGCTGCACAACATCACGATACCGCCTAATATGAACGTGAACACCATACTGTTGCCCAGGATCTTCTCCGCCCAATTGATGTCTTTTCTCCCCAAAACGATCGACATGCGGGAGGCCGAGCCGACACCGATGAGCGAACCGAAGGCGTGGATGATGTTCATGATGGGCATCGTGATGGCCAAGCCCGCAATGGCGAGTTTCCCTACTCCATGCCCGATGAAGGCACGGTCGGCGATGTTGTAGATGCACGCGATCACCTGACTGATGACCGCGGGCAGGGCATACACCCACAACAACGTGCCCACACTGCGCGTTTCCAAATCTTTCGTCTTGTCGATGGCTTCCATCTGCGCTTTTTTTCGGGGTGCAAAAATACGATTTTTCGGGGATACAGGGGAGGGAAGCGACTGAAAAACATTGCTCACATCGTGAAATAAAGTTGTATCTTTGCAGCATCAAATCAACCAACATGAGCAAAGTCAGCATCATCGGTGCGGGCGCGGTGGGAAGCGCCTGTGGTTACTGCCTCGCCCAGCGCGGCGTCGTCAACGAAATTGTACTGCTCGACATCGTCCCGGGCGTCGCCGAAGGCAAGGCCCTCGACATGAACCAGGCCGCTGCCATCCAACGCTTCGACACCAAGATCGTCGGCGTCACCAACGACTACGACGCCGTGGACGGCTCCGACATCGTCGTGGTCACCTCCGGCAAGTCGCGCAAGCCAGGCATGAGCCGCAACGACCTCATCACCTCCAACGCCGCCATCATCACCAGCGTGGCCGAACAGGTCGCCGAGCACGCTCCCAACGCCATCATCCTCATGGTCTCCAACCCGCTCGACGTGCTCTGCTACTGCGCTTACAATGTCTCCAACTTCCCCAAAAACCGCGTGATGGGCATGTCCGGACTGTTGGACATCGCCCGTTACAAGTCCTTCATCTCCGAAAAGGTGCGGGTGTCCACCAAGGACATCCAGGCGCTGATTCTCGGCGGACATGGCAGCACCATGGTGCCCATGCCGCGCTACACCACCATCGGCGGCATTCCGCTCCGCCAGTGGATGACGCAGAAGGCCATTGACGAGGTGATCGAGCGTACCCGCCTCGGCGGCGACGAACTGATCAAACTCCTGGGAACCTCCGCCTGGCATGCCGCTGGCGCCGCCATCTGCCAGATGATCGAAGCCATCATCTGCGACCAAAAACGTGTGTTCCCCGTCTGCACCTACCTCGACGGCGAGTACGGACTGCACGACATCTACATCGGCGTGCCTGTCATCCTCGGATCGGGCGGCGTGGAACGCGTCATCGAACTCGAACTTGATCAGGAGGACAAAGTGCTTTTCTACGAGTCGGAACGTGAGGTACGGGAAAACCTCCAGATTCTGAAGGAAATGCGGTAGTGAAAACAAAAAATCGCTTCTCAAAAGGGAAGCGATTTTTTTTGTTATAAAAAAAACTTGTTGCCTAGAGGTTGTCGGCGACGATCTCTCCGCGCGGATTTCTGACGGTGTATTTGGTGAACTTCTCGTCGGCGTCGAAGCCGCTGCCGAGATATACCGAGCCGTCAGCGCGGATCTGGCGGACGGGCACGTCCGAGTAGATCTGGCGGAAACGCTTGTTCCAGATGATCTTTTCGGTGGTGATGGTATCCCCCTTCTGCAGGTTGACGATCACCACGTTGCGTTGTGCCTCCAAGCGGTTCCCGTTCTCTGCGTTGATGGCGTAGTCGGCCGTTAACTTGGACTCGGGGTTTCCGAAGATGTCGTAGGAGATGATGGTGATGCCTTCCGGACAATCCATGTAGTTGTTCTCACCTGTGTATTTGTTGAGTCTTGGCGTGATCAACTCGAAGTTGAGTTGTCCGGAATCGCTGAAGGTGAGGTGGAGTCCCGTCGTCGATTCGTCGGGGGTGAGTCCTTGGTAGGTATAGAGGGAGTTGTGCGCGAACTCGTCGTCCTTGCAGGAAATGAAAAGCACCCCCAGCATGAAGAGCCAGAGGGTGCTTATGGTGATTTGTCGGGCGGTGTGCCGCATTATTTTACCGTGGTGTTTTCGTTGATCCAGCCACCGACATGGTAGCTCTGTCCGGGTTGCAGGTTGTTCTCGACCAGCGTCTTGCCGCTGACTTTGGGGAGGGCGGCACGCTTGCGGGCGCACTCGTTGGCCAACGACGGGTCAATGGCCTGAGCTTGGTTGTATTTGTCAGCCGCCACCCAATATACGGCTCCCGGGATGACACCGTTGCCGCCACTGGTGAACTGGTTGTAGGAGTTCTTGTACATATCGCCAATGAGGATGTAGGCACGTCCGAATTTCGGATTGCAACGTAAGGCGTCCATCGCATGTCCGCGGGCAGCGGAATAACTTCCTCTCATCGACTCAATAAGCGCAATGAAATAGTAGGGCTGAGACTTCTCTTCATTCGTGGTGAAGAGACGAATGGCCTCGTTGAAGTACTGGATGGACTGGGTATAGTCCTTGTTGCCCATCTCTTTTATGCCCAGATATAAGGCGACCTTTCCGCTGGGTTCCGCCCTGTAAAGGATCTGCAGGATCTCGCTGTATGTCGCTGATGCCTGGCATAAGGAGTCCTTACTCAAGATGGCCAGCATCTTCTTCAAAGCGGGGATGTTGTCCTTGTTGGCTTCGAATTTCTTCTCATACAGGGCCAACAGCACCTCGCCGTTTGCATACGGGGCGAAGCCCTCTTCCAACTTCTTGTTCATCTTGCGGTATCCTGAGATGGCCTTCTGGCAGTTCGAGGTGTCTTTCACTAATTTCTCGATCTCCTTGTCAAACATCATCTTGCCGATCTCGTTTCTGTCGAACTTCGCCTTCAAGGTGTCGAACTGAGGCAGACACTGTTCGAATTTGGCTTGGTTGTTGATGATTGCGTCGTCGATGTACTCCATGGCACGCTCGTAGGCATCCACTACGGCGGAAGTGTCCTTGGTGCGCTGTGTGCGACGGACGGCCAGTTGGAAGTACATGTCCCAAACCGCGGGCTGCGTGTTCTCTTTCTCCATTTCAGCGGCGGTGACAAAGTCCTCGTATGCCTGATTCTCTACGTTGATGTCGTTCGAACGGTATTGGATCGAGTAGTAGGCCTTCATGCCTAACCCCTTGCCTTCCGTGCAGTTTTTCGGGTGATAGGTGTGGTAGGCGGTTTGCGACCAGATCAGCGTGTCAATCAACGCCTCTCTGTGGACAGAGTCCTTTTCTGCCTTGATCAAGGCACGCAGCATTGTGGTGGCATACGCAAAGGTGCCGCTCCATGCGCACGGGCAGGAATTGACGACGTATTGCCAGGGAGTGTATGCTTCGGCATATTGTTTCTGGTTGTAGAAAGTCCGGAACAAGGTGATTTGTTCTGCGCACGTCAAGGAGTCCTCTTCAGTGGCTCCGTACTTGAATGAGCAGGGCGTCTGTGCATTGGCAACGAAGGCGCTGAATACTGCAACTGCAATTAAAAAGATCTTCTTCATCGTTGTTGATTTTGAATTATTCTAATTTTACTCTTTGATACCATTTTTCCTGCAAAGTAAAATGTGCAGAGAATTTAAAGTAGTTCTCCCGCAGCAATTCGTTCACCAACGTACCCATTTGACCATATTCGATCATGATGCCGATGGAGGAGTTGTTGTTGAACAGTTTGAGCGGAAATCCCAGTCCGGCCGAGATGCTGAATGCGTTGATGGATTGGCCGTTGACGAATATGTTTCCAGTCGTGTAGTGGAAGCCGGCGCGGATGCGAATCTTGTTGAAATAGTTGGTGGATGTGGCATTGGGAATGAACTGGAGCCCTGCGGAAACCGAAACGGCATTCTGCAAATTTCCGGTCTCTTCATGGTTGAGATGGTAGTGCGACCAATCCTGCCACGTCACGTCGGCGGTCAGCCACCATTTGTCCTTGTATTGATAGGAGAGGCCCGCTCCGATCGACTGAGGCAGTTGCATGGTGCCCTTTCCGTTGTCAGAATATGCCACGGTGTCGTTGAGGGTGGTGTAGTTGCCAGTTCCTTCATAGTTGTAGGTCAACGTCGATTGCTTTGTCCAGATGTAGGCGCTGTTCTCATAAACCACGCCGATGCCCAGACGATGTTTCTCCTTGATGGTGGCAAAATATTGCACTCCAGCGGAGAGGTGGATGCCGTCCACCAATGTGGTTCGGTCAACCATGGTGTTGAAGAAGTTGCTCCCGTTGAACTCGGCGGTCTTGGTGTAGTTGAGCCGGCCGAAAAGGTAAGAGGCGTTGAGACCGACGGAAAGTCCCTTGCAGATCTTGAAAGCGTTGCCCCAATAGAGTTGCAACAGTCCGCCGTCACCTTGGTAGGCGTAATCTACCAGGACATCTTCCGAAAGCTGTGTGCTATAGGCGATGTTGTACCCTAAATTGCTGAAAGGCAAGATGCCCGCCGAGGTGCGCCAATGCCGCGTCACGGGTAAGCCCAGGACGAGATAACTGGGACGGGCGTAGGAGGTCTTCTGCGATAACTCGCTGGTTTTGAGTGTGCTGGAGTAAATGCTGAAAGCCGCGTCTGCAATGAACGAAAGGGAGTCGAAAGCGACGTAAGAGGCGGGGTTCTTGTAGTTGATAAGGTAGGGATCCTGCAGGGCATACCCCACTTTGCCCATGGCATCGTATGCCCCGCTGGTGATTTGACTGGGCAAACCGTAGCCATACTTGGAGTAGGGCGAACTGATCTCGTTCTGCGCATGCGCGAAAAGGCAGCAAAGCAGAAGCAGCGCCGACAACAAGATGGGTCTATGGTTTGGCTTTCTCATTGAATAGCAATATTTTATAAAGTCCATATAGGACAGCATTTGCGGTGGCAAATATACTATGTTTTATTGAAAAATGCAACTGTTCGCAATTTCCACCCGTCATCATCACTTTCAACTCCTTGAATTTTTGCGTGTAACGCTCTATCGCCCCGTCGATTTCATCCGCCATACCGTTGACTACGCCGCCGAGAATGCTCTTCTCCGTCGTGTCACCGATGAGGAAATCTACCGGGCGGTAACTGACCTCTGGCAGTCGGTGGGTGTAGTGGTGGAGCGATGCCAGCCGCATTTCCAAACCTGGTGAAATCGAGCCGCCCAAGTAGCGGCCTTCCTGGTTGACAAAATCCATCACCAGGCAGGTGCCGCATTGGATGGCCAGCACGTTGCAGCCGGGGAACAGTGCCTGCGCCGCCACAGCATCGGCGATGCGGTCCAAGCCCAGCGTTTTCGGTTGCTGGTAGTCGATGGCTATGGGTAGGGGAGTGGCGTGTGAAAAACGGATGTACCGGGTCTTCCGTTCCAGCATCCGCTCCAAGTCAAGGCGTTCCTCGCCCACGGACGACAGGATGGAGGCCTTGACAGGGTATTTGTCCGTCCAGTTGACCAACGTGCCCGATGTGAGTTGCCGTTGCTCCTCCAAGGTCACCAATTCGCCATTCTCAGAGAACAATGCCGCCTTCTGTCTTGAGTTTCCTATGTCAATAGCCAAGTACATCTGCAAGTGCTATTTACAGTAGTTTCTTGAATAAAAGGTTTAAGTACTTCTCGGGCCTCTTCCAACTTCTGACGGAGCATTTCCGGAGTGGCCGCCTCCATCAGCAGACGGAGGTACGGCTCCGTGTTGGAGGGGCGGACGTTGAACCACCACTGCGGGAACTCGATGCGATAGCCGTCGAAATCCATCACCTGCGTGGGCTTCTCCTGGGCAGTGAAGAACTGCTTCATTGCCTCCATGGCCTCCTTCTTTTTCTCAATCTTGAAGTTGATCTCGCCGGAGTTGGCGTAGGTGGCGATCTGGGCGATGAGTTGGGAAACGGAGACTCCTTTCTTCTTCATCTCACTGACAACGTGCAAGATGAGTTGCGAGGCCATCATGGCGGAGTCGGAGTAGTAGAAGTCGCGGAAGTAGTAGTGGCCGGCGAACTCGCCTCCGAAGGCGCCGTCGATCTCGCGCAGTTTCATCGCGGCGTAGGCGCGTCCTACGCGCCACACATAGACCTCGCGTCCCAGTCGGTTGATGTACTCGGTCACCGACTTGGAGGTTCTAATGTCTTGAATCACTTTTCCTTGCACGTTCTTTTCTTGGATGAAATAGAGTCCCAAGACGGCGATCATCAGATCGGGCGGGATGAAGGTGCCTTTTTCATCGACGAACATCACTCGGTCGGCATCGCCGTCGTAGATGACGCCGATGTCGGCTTTCTCTTTTACGACTAGCGCTTGCAAGTCCCTGACATTCTGTATTTCCAGAGGATTGGCCTCGTGGTGTGGGAAGGTCCCGTCCAACTCGTCGTAGAGGTAGGTGGGAGCATCACCGAACAGATCGCGTACTAAGATGGACGCCATGCCGTTGGAGCAGTCCATGGCGATCTTGAGGTTGCTGATGTCGTAGGAGAACTGTTTTTGAAAGGCGATATACTCCGCCTTGACGTCGTGCGGTATGACCTTCCCTTTGGCACCGCTGGGCTGGGGCGTCACTTGTATCATCTTTTCGAGTTCCCCCAGACCGGAGTCGTAGCCCACGGGCAGGGCGTTGGTGCGGGAGACCTTGAGCCCGTTGTGCTCCTTGGGGTTGTGCGAGGCGGTGATCATGACGGAAGCGTCGAAGCCGTGCTTGGCAGTGAAGTAATAGACCATCGGCGTGGTGGTCAGTCCCATGTCGTACACGTCGGCACCGGCATCGGTGATGCCCGCGGTGAGCGACTCGAACATGGCCGGCGACGAGGTCCGCATGTCGCGACCGATCAGTACTTTGTTGACATTTAATAATTTAGGAAGATAGAAACCGATGCGGTAAATCTCTTCCAAGGTGAAATCTTTTCCAAAAACACCTCTGAAATCATAGGCCTTGAATGCTGACATATCTTTGATATTTTAATTTTCACTCTATCATTCCCTTTATCTGGAAACCTCTATCCTTTCACCAAATTCTCCCACCGGCAGAAGGCATACGTGCGGATGTCGAAGAGTACGTTGTAGAAAATGCGCACCCAGTAGTTCTTGGTCCCGAATCCGCTGGGGGCCTTGATGAATCGTTCGCACAGTGCCGGCTCGTGTGTCTGTGTTTCCGCCACGACCACCCAGACGGTGCCGGTTTTGCTCTCGCCGTCCAGGGCTTCCACGAGGAAGATCAGCGAAAACCTGTGTTGCGTGGGCAGGTCGAGGGAGCGGACGTATTGGCAGATGCTCTCGGAGGTCTGAATATCTCCCAGATTGATTTTATTCCGAATTAGATTGTTGATTTTCAGTGATTTGTTGAGTTTTGAAACGAGCGATAGATCGTACGACATGATGGGTTTCCGGAAGCTGAGGCGGATGTCGTACTTCTTCTGGTCGGAGATGATGGCGAGATTCCACTCGTTCATAAGTTTCCGGATGTCGTCTTGGGAGAACGGGAAACTGTTGCGGGTGAACTTGGCCTTCGTGAAGTCGATGCCGAGCCACAGGATTTCGCGGTTGTTTAGGAATTCAGTGTACAATGCTTCGTTGAGATACATGAGGCGGGGTTATAGCCGTTGGAGCCATTCGTTGGGGTTGAGGTAGGTTTTGCCTTTGGACATGATGAAAGTGAATTCGTAGGTGCCACTGGAGGGTTCTTTGGCCACGGTTCCGATCTTCTGGCCGGTGGCGATCTCCTGGCCTGCCTTGACTGCGATGTTGGTGATGTGTTTGTAGATGGTGAGGTATTCGCCGTGCTGGACGATGACGAACTTCGCATCCTCGAAGTCCCTGATGGAGAGCACGGTGCCTTTGAAGACGGACTTGACTTCTGCGTTGGCGTGGGTGAGCAGGGTGATGCCGATGTTCATGACGTTGACGGAGGGGACGTCGGGGTGGGGGTGGGAGCCGTAGTCCTGGATCTTGGAGCAGGCGCTGACGGGCCAGGGCAGGCGGCCGCGGTTGTTGGCGAAGGTGGAACTGAGTTGCTGTTGGGCCGGGGTGAGGGCGATGGTGTTGCTGCTACTGCTGCTGCTGCTGCCCTTTCCGCTGGTGCTCCCGGATTTGCCGCTGCTCTTTCCCTTGTTGTTGCGGGCGGCTGCGGCGGCGATCTCCGCGTCAATGGCCTGCTTGATGGCGGCGTCGAGGCGGGCCTGCTCTTTCTTTTTCTTGTCTATCTCCGCACGCAGGGCGCTCTCCTTCTTCTGCAGCGACTTGGAGAGCCGCTCGGCATCGCGGCGCTGTTGCTGCTGCTGCGCGTTGACGGCCTCCTGCTCGTGCATCACGCCCAATTTCTCCTCCTCGATGAGCGCGATCTCCTCGCATTTCCGGGCGATGTCGCTCTGCGTGGTCGTGATCGCGTCCACGTGTTTCTGTACGTTCTGCGCATATTGGCTGTAGAAGTGCATCCGGCGGAACATGTCGGAATAGTTTTCCGAAGAGAGGACAAAGAGCAGGGGATCGCTTTGGCGGCGGTTCTTGAAGGTCTCATACACCACGCGGGAGTAGTCCTCCTTGAGACAGATGAGTTTGCGCTGTAGCCGTGAGGACTCTGCCTCGTTCTGCCGGCGCTCATCCGCCAAAACGTCTATTTCTCCTTGGAGTTCGGTCATGTATATCTCCCGTGTCGCGATCTGGTCGCGCAGGATGCCCAACTGCTGCTGCGACGCCTTCTTGTTCTTCTGCGTCTCTTCCAACAGCTTCTGTTTCTTGTTGATTTCCGCCTGTACCCTCTGCTTGTCCTTTTTCAGTTGCTCGCTCTTTTTGCTCTGCCCCACCAGTCCCAGATAGAGCGAACCGAACAAAACAAAGATGAGAGCTATTGTTATCTTCTTCATAGTGTGGTGTTTACGAATTTTATTCTTGATGACAACATCAAGGGTACAAATATAGAACGATTTGACCTGACATATTATTTTTTTGCTCATTTTTTTTGCACATTAGATTGTGAAAAAAGATGTATTTTTGCAAACCGATTTCAAGATGAAAAAACACATCCCCAACCTTATCACCTGTTGCAACCTGATCTCCGGTTGCTTTGCCATTCTGTTCGCCACCCGCGGCCTGTTGGAGGTCGCCTCCATGATGATCCTTCTGGCGGCCGTTTTCGACTTTTTCGACGGTTTCGCTGCGCGGATGCTGCATGTGCAGTCGCCCATGGGCGTGGACATGGACTCGCTTTCCGACGTGGTCTCCTTCGGCGTGGCGCCCACCACCATTGTGTTCGTCTTCCTGACGCAGTTACTGGGCACACTGCCGCCCTCCATCCGGGAAGGGTGGGTGCGTTTCCTGCCATTCGTCGTCTTCGTGGTGCCGGCCTTCTCCGCCGTCCGCCTCGCCCGATTCAACCACGACGAGCGCCAGCATGAGGAGTTCCGCGGACTGGCAACGCCCGCCAACGCCCTCTTCATCGGCTTCCTGCACTTCTCAGCCAAGTCCATCCCCCTGTTCAACAACTTCTGGCTCATGTTCATCATGGTGCTGGTTTTTGCCGTGCTTCTGCTTACGGACATTCCGATGTTCTCCTTGAAATTCAAGAATTTGCATTTCAAGGAAAATTGGGTGAGATACCTTTTCCTTGCCATTGCGGTCGTCTTGTTCGCCATCTTCCGTTTCGGAGCACTTCCCATCATCATCTTAGTTTATATCCTTACTTCCTTGATAATCATTCCATTTAAACACCATATCCATGTCTGAAATGTGCCGGTCTTTGGCTCTGTTCTGCGGTTCTTCGGATGGAAAAGACCCGAAATTTTGTCAACTGGCTGAGGATTTCGGCCGATTGTGTGCGCAACGCGGTTTGACCCTATACTACGGCGGGGCCAAATTGGGTCTGATGCGGGCCGCTGCGGAAGCAGCGCTGGAAGAAAAGGGGCGTGTGATCGGTGTGATGCCCGAGATCTTCGTGGATGACGTGGTGGTCGCCAACAACATTTCCCAAATGATTTGGGTGAAGTCGATGAGCGAGCGGAAACAGACGCTGGAGCGGCTGGCCGATGCTTTCGTCGCCCTGCCAGGATCTTTCGGCACCATGGACGAACTATTTGAGATACTGACAGATGCACAACTCGGTCTGCACCACAAGCCAGTCGTTATCCTCGACGCTTTCGGTTATTATGATCCGCTGCTGAAACAGTTGGAAATCTTTTTGAACGAGGGTTTTCTGCGGCCTTTCCATCATGGACTGCTGTTGGTGGCCGCGTCTCCGGAAGAGGTGTTCGAGAAATTGGAAAAATACGTCTATCCGAACGACCAGGAGTGGTTGGATAAACATACGCGTTCGGGAAAGAATTAACCGCGACGGGCAGTCACAAAGCGTGGTTTCCCCGAAATATCATCCAAACATCTGATATCCAAAAATTTATTTCTCTTCAATAACTCTGTCAGTTCGAGGTGAAAATCCTCATAGGTCTCGAAATAGACTTTCACGCCCGGAGTCATGGCTTTCGATGCGAGTTCGGCGATTTTTTCGTAAAAAAGGAGGGGAGAACGGTCGGGTACGAAGAGTGCGACTGCCGGCTCGAACGCCGTGACGTTGCGGTGCAGCAACGGACGTCTGCTTTCCGGAATGTAGGGCGGATTGCTTACAATGATATCGTATTTCTTTGATAATGAGTTTATTCGCAGGATATCCGCGTGGATGAAGTTGACATTGGCGTGAAGGGCTTGCGCATTCTCCTTAGCCAATGCGAGCGCGTCGGCGCTGATGTCGAGGGCATCCACTTGGGCCGTGGGAAGTTCGTGCGCCAGTGTGATGGCGATGGCTCCCGAGCCCGTGCCGATGTCGAGCACACGCAGGTCCGGACAGTGACGTTGCTCCCGCAAGATGAGATCCACCAACTCTTCCGTTTCCGGACGGGGGATGAGGGCGCGCGAATCAGTGCGGAATCGCAGTCCGTGGAATTCGGTGAAACCCACGACATATTGCAATGGTTCGCCGTTTTCAAGGCGTTGTAAATCAGAAAGATAGTTGATGTTGTCGGGCATTTCTACTCCGGCATCCAAGACAAAAAGATGATACTCCAGCCCGCATCGGTCAAGAAGATACCAACGGAGCATGGCAGTGGCCTCGCGCGGATCGTAGAGCGTCTGGAGACGGGACAGGAACTCCTGCCGGAACTCGCCCCGGGTCATTAGTAGTACATCTTTTGCGGAGTTTCGGGGATGAGGGAGAGGTCGTACACGCTTTGGAACCACCAGATATAGAACACTATGTAAGCGATGGTGATGATGACGCCGAAGATGATGGCCGGGGCGATCCACCTTCTGGCTTTACGTGCGGAGAGGAGGGCCGCGTCATAATTGCCTCTGCGCCAACGCATGAGAGACTTGCAGGCGTTGATGAGGGTGGGCAGTCCGAAGACGCTGAACAGCGCTGTCAGGACAATGCCGGCCACCAAGTGGTTCTCCTTGCGCGGGAGACGTGCCGGACGGGCTTCCTCCTCTATGGGTTGGACTTCAAAGTCCTCTGTGCGAACCTCTTCTTCAGGACGCACTTCCCTCTGTTCTTGAATCTCTTCGTTATAATTTTCTTCCATTTTTTGTGTTTTTTTACTGAAAAATGTATCTGAAACAAAATTTGTCTTTGAATGAAATGTCACTCACGGATTGAGAACATGCGGCATTCTATCGGATGACGACCTTCTCGGTTCTCGATAATCCGTTGTTGCTGACTTTCAGGAAATAGACGCCTTGCGAAAGGCCGGCGACGTTCACGGTTGCGGTGCCCTCCACTCCATCCTGCTCCGCCACGGTCTTTCCGTTGGCATCGTATAGACGATAGTGGTAACTTCCGCCCAGGGTGGGAGTGATGTTCAGCACGTCGTTGGCCGGATTGGGCCCTAAGGTGAAGATGGCGTTGCAGGGTTCGTCGATGCCGATGTTGTTGAGCACGAGGTCCACGTCGTCAATATAAAGTTCCGAGCCCGCGGTCTTCCCGCAGCTGAAGATGACGTTCAGTGTCGTGGGATCGTCGTTCATGGTCACCGTCACAGGTATCTCGATCTGCACGTAGCCATTGGTGGCGGTGGCACGGCTGTAGGTGCCTTCGGCCACCACGTTGTCGTCGCGCAGGCACTGAACAGTCACCGACATGGCATCGTCGCCGGAGGGTATGTACTTGATCCATGCCGTGACCTTCTCAGGCACGCGGTTGCAGCTGATGCCGCCGTAAACCATCGCGTTGATGATGGCGGAGATATCAGTGAGGTTGCCCAAGATGGACATGATGTCGGCTTCAGTGTTGAAATAACCGAGGTGGCATAGTCCGGGAAGCGTGTAGGAGGCAATCGTTAGGTCAAGGTCGTAGGGGTGGACTTTCATGGCATAACTGCCGTCATGGGCGTCCGTGGCGCGCTCGCCGGCCTGGTACTCGAAGTTGAGGAGCATGCCGCTGTAGGAGAAGGAGGTCGCCCAACTGGAGGCCTCCCCGTTGTTCCACTGCTCGAAACCGGCATTGGGAATGCTTTGCGCGTGGAGGTTGGCCATGGCGAAAAAAACTGCGATAAGGGGGATGATCTTTTTCATTTTTTAAGGGATAATTGATTGATTTATATATGAATTGGAACTTTTAATATCCGAAGATTTCCTCCAATGATAGGCGTTTCACTGGCCCGAAGTTCTTCTCCAATGCCTCGAAATCGACATCTTTCTCGCGGGCCAAAATCATGTAGATCTTGGGCTGGTTCTGGATGTATCTGTGGTTGAAGTCGATGACGTCTTGCAGTGTGAGACCGTCCAACGATTCGTAGATGAATTTCTGTCGGTCGTAACTGAAGTTGAACCTGCGGTTGGTGACGAAGGAGGCGATGATCCGCCCCTTGGTGGTGCGTGTGGCGGCGATGTTGGTCTTGGCGTTCTCCTTGGCCAGTTCGAAAGCCGCCTCCGACACGGGCATGTCGTTGAAGAGTTCGTCGAAAGCCAACCAGGCGTCGATGATCTTGTCGTTCTGGGTGCCGATGAAGGAGTAGTTGTAGGTGTAGTCCATCGGCTTGGAGGAGATGATGTAACTGGATTGGGCGGTGTAGGCGAGGGAGCGCTTTTCCCTCATCTCTTGGAAGACGATGGCGTTCATCCCGCCGCCGAAGTATTGGTTGTACATGGTGACGATGGGCATCATTTCTCGGTCGTACTGCGGTCCGCGGGAGTAGGTGACCAACCGCGCCTGCTTGGCGTCGTAGGGGACGAAAAGCACGATGTTCTCGGTCACGGGCTGGTTCTCGAACTCGGCGGCCATGTTGGAGGTGGCGTCCTCTTGGGGCAGCGTGTAGTATAGGGCCAGCGACTTCTTCACCTGTTTGGGCGTCAGCGGTCCGTAGTAGCGGAACTCGGGCATGCACTTCAGCAGGTGGTGGAGGTCGTCGAGGGCCTGCGATGCGCTCATCCCGCGAAGTTCGGCGGGATTCATGGAGTAATTCACCAGTTCTGGTCCGTATTCGCCGTAGATGCGCAGGGCAGAAAGCACCTGCTCCTGGTTGCTCTTGGCATCCTCCATGTGCTTGATGCGCGACTCGATCATCTCCTTGAACACCTTTTCCTCCACCGTACCCGTGCGCAGTACTTGAAGTGCCAGATTCAGCGCCGGCTCGAAGTTCTCGCTGAGGCCGGAAAGGTGGATGTAACTCTCTTCATCGCCGCAATTGACATTGAAACTGCAGGCCATCTGGTAGAACTGCTTCTTCACCTCCTCGGCGCTCAGTTTATCAGTGCCTAAGTAATCCACAAGCGAGGTGGCGATGGGCATTTCGCGCCGCGTCAACTCGCCCTCTTGGAATACGATTTGCAAACTGAAGGTCTGGTTCTCCACGTTCTTGACGCAAAGGATGGGGGCATTGCCCTTCTTATCGAGCGAGATGGTCTGAATCTGCTTGTCGAAATCGGGGAATACGGGGACGATTTCCTTGACCGGCGTTTTCTTCACGGATTGGAAGAACTCCGATTCGGCGTCACGGTTGACTTGGATGGGTGTGATGGGCGGCTTGACGACGGTGTTAACCTCTTCGGGGGTGCCTTGATGCTTGTAAACAGCGACATAGCCGGCGTTGGCGAAGTATTCGTTGGCGAATTTCACCACATCTTCCTTGGTGATTTTCGCGTAGGTCTCCTGCGACTTACAGGCCTCTTTCCATGGGATGGCGTCGGTGAAAGAGCCGAGGAGCTTGGAGGCGCGGGCGCTGTTGCTCTCCAGTTGGCTCATCTCGCGACGGCGCATGTTGTTGCAGGCGCCGCTCAGCAGCGCGTCATCGAAATCACCCTTGCAAACTAATTGAAGTTGCTGTAAGAGAAGTTCCTCCACATCTTCCAGCGACTGTCCGTTCTTGGGACGGCCACGGAGGACGAAGGCGGAGTTGTCGCACAGTCCGTAGGGATAGGATGAGCAGCCGTCGGTGAGTTGTTTCTGGTTGATGTTGAGGTCGATGAGGCCGCACTTGCCGTTGCTGAGCACGTAGTCGAGCATGTCGAGCAGAGCCATCTCCTTCGCGTTGGCGGGCTTGCCGATGCGGAAGGCGAGGTTCACGAAGGGCGCCTCAAGTCCAGTGACATCGACCTGGATGCGTTGGCCGGCGGGCATCGGCTGCCGTGTGGCGGCGGGCATGGCGACGGGGGCGGGGAGGGGCTTGGCCGGCAGTTGTCCGAAGTACTTCTCAATGGAGGCGACCGCCTCGTCGGGGTCGAAGTCGCCCGCTAAGATGATGGCCATGTTATTGGGTACGTAGTAGGTATCGACGAATCTGCCGATGTTGGTGAGCGACGGGTTCTTGAGGTGGTCGGAGGTGCCGAGAGTTGTCTGCGTGCCGTAGGGATGCCCGGGGAAGAGGGCGGCGAGCATGGCCTCGCTGGCCTTGCGGCTGTCGCTCGTGAGCGAACGGTTCTTTTCCTCATAAACGGTCTCCAACTCAGTGTGGAAGAGGCGGAAGACATGGTTGCCGAAGCGCTCGCCCTGGATGCGTGCCCAGTTGTCGAGTTGGTTGGAGGGGATGTCCTCCACATAGACGGTGTTGTCGTTGGAGGTCCAGGCGTTGGTGCCCTTTGAGCCGAGGAGTTTCATGAGTTTGACGTACTCGTTGGGGATGGCGTAGCCGCTGGCGACGTACGACAGACTGTCGATGACGTGGTAGATGGCGGTGCGGCGGTCAGGGTCGGTCTCGCTGCGATAGACCTCAAACTGCCGTTCGATCTCCTCCAGCAGCGGCCTCTCGTGCTCCCAGTCCATGGTTCCGATCTTGTCGGTGCCCTTGAACATCAGGTGCTCCAGGTAGTGCGCCAGGCCGGTGGTCTCCGCGGGGTCGTTCTTGCTGCCCACGCGCACTGCGACGTAGGTCTGGATGCGCGGCGCGTCCTTGTAAACGGACATATAGACTTTGAGTCCGTTGTCGAGGGTGTAGATTTTTGTGCCGAAGGGGTCTCCGTCAACCGTTTCGTAGTGGCGGGTTGTCTGCGCGAATGCGAAAACGACGCAGAAAACGGCAAGCGTCAGCAAGGAAAGAAGTCTCTTCATGTTTTCTCTTTTTTTTCGGCTGCAAATTTACATTTTTTTTAATATAAAACACCATCAGAAGGCAGCGATGTGAATTTATTTTTCGTCTTACTTCAAGCCCTCATTTATTTAAAAATAATTTTGTAAAGATGAGGATTATAAAAAATAATTTTGTACTTTTGCAAACAAATTTATAGCTTATGGCGAAAAAGAGGATTTTGTATGTAGCACCGGAGATTTTCCCTTATTTACCAGAGAGTTACGTCTCGCATATTTGTCGGTACCTTCCCCAGGGCATCCAAGAGCGTGACAATGAAATTCGCACGTTCATGCCCAAATTCGGATGTATCAACGAGCGGAAGAACCAGCTCCATGAGGTGATCCGCCTGTCGGGGCAGAATATCATTCTGGACAACTCCGACCACCCGCTGATCATCAAGGTGGCTTCCTTGCAAGTGGTGCGCATGCAGATCTACTTCATCGACAGTGATGACTATTTCAAACGTAAGCAACTCTATTTCAGTCCTGAAGGCGCTTTCTTTCCCGACAATGACGAGCGAATGATCTTCTTCGCCAAGGGGGTGATCGAGACGGTTCGCAAACTGGGCTGGGCGCCCGACATCATCCACTGCCACGGCTGGATCACTTCAATGGTGCCGCTTTTCATCAAGACCTGCTACAAGGACGACCCTCACTTCCAGGATACGCGGATTGTCTTTTCCGTCTATAATGACCAGTTTGAGGATAAGTTGGACGCGGGATTCTTGAAGAAGTTGGTCGGCACGGGCATTGAAGAGAAGTTCGTGGACGGTCTGGAAAACGCCGGCTATCCCGAACTGATGACCAAGGCGATGGAGTTCTCGGACGCCGTCGTCTCCTCCCATCCCGACATCGACGCGGGCATCGCCGAGAAAATCGCCGCCTCGCCGCTCCCGCACATGACTCATCCTGACGGTCCTGACTTTGTTGACCAGTACGAGGCCTTCTACGACCAGTTGATGACACAACAGCCCTCCACTTTCTAAACCACCATTATGACACATCGTTGCACCATCTTCGCGCTCGCTCTGGCGCTGCTCGCTTGCGGCTGCAAAAAAGAGATTGATGTCATCGGCCTGAACCTGCAGGACGAAGATATCCTGGGGGCGGAATTCACCGAAGTCCCCATCACCGCATACTCCCTTCTGCAGGACTCCATCAACACCAAGAACCTGCTCAACAACGTCGTGGGCGAGATCATGGATCCCGTGTTCGGCAAGACCCGCGCCGGCTTCTGCACCCAGTTCGACGTGTCGGGTACCAACACCCTCTTTCCCAAACAGGCCGTGCTCGACTCCGTCGTGCTCAACCTCCAGTATGCCGGCTATTTCGGCGACACCCTCTCCGGCATCCGTTTCAACGTGCAGGAACTCTCCGCGCCGCTCGACAAGGAGCAGTACTACGACTGCGACAACCAACCCGACGTCATGGGCGGCAACCTCTGCTATGTGAACAACTACATCTTGCCCCGTCCGACCACTCGTGTCGTCCACGACACCGCCTCTACCGCACCGCACTTGTCGTTGCGCCTTGCTGACAACTTCGGTCGGAAATTGCTCACCCTCAACAAGTCGGACCTTGCCACAACCACGGCTTTCCAAAACGCCTTCTACGGACTTTGCGTGCAGGCGGAGGCGCACAACAACGCCACGGGAAACCTCTGTTACATCAGCCTCACCTCTGCCACCTCCGGCATCACCCTCTATTACACCGTTGACAGGGAACACAAGAAATATACGTTCCCCGTCAGCAGCAACTGTACGCGATATAATTTTTACACTCATGACTATACTTCCGCCTCTCTGGACTTCCGCAGCCAGGTCATCAACGGCAACCAAGACCTGGGTGAGGAGACGCTTTACCTGCAAGCCACTGCCGGCGTGAAGACGCATGTGAAGACGGATTCCATCGTCTCCGCCTTTGCGGGCAGGAATGTCGTCATCAATCGGGCGGAACTGGTACTCACCAACATCTCCACCGACGAGGAGTACTTCTTCCAGCCCTTCAACCTATCCCTGCAGGTGGTCTCGAAAGACGGCCTCAGCACCTACTACACTCCGGATGACGCAAGTTATACCTCCTCCAACTACTTTGGGGGCATCTATGACGAGAAGACGGCGGAGTATCGTTTTAGAATCACCAATTACGTCCAGCAGTTGCTGAAAGGCACGGAGGACGGCGGACTGAACATTGTGGTTGCGGGCGCTGGCATCCGAGGCAACCGGCTGGTGTTCCGCGGGACGGATCCCGACTTCGCCGATCATTTCCGGCTCGAAGTATATTATACTGAATATTAATGATTTGCAGGTTGATGCAAATCTTTTATCATTCGATAATCCCAACCATTAACCAAAACCAGAATCATGTGTGGAATCGTAGCTTATACGGGAGGCAAAGAGGCCTACCCGATTTTGATTAAAGGACTTACACGTTTGGAGTATAGAGGATACGACAGCGCTGGCGTGGCCCTCAGCCAGCCCGATGGCATCGCGTTGTACAAATGCCGCGGGCGTGTCGCTGACCTGGACGATCTGTGCTCGGGGAAGAATGTCTCCGCCCACACCGGCATCGGCCATACCCGTTGGGCCACCCACGGCGAGCCGAGCGAGCAGAATGCCCATCCCCACCTTTCCGACGATGGCAAGATCGCGCTCATCCACAACGGCATCGTAGAAAACTACCTGGTACTGAAGCAGGAGCTGATCAGCCGTGGCTACACCTTCCGCAGCAACACGGACACAGAAGTGCTCGTCCATCTCATCGAGGACATATTCAAGAAGGAGGATGTTCCGCTGCCCGAGGCTGTTCGCATCGCGCTTTCTGGCGTCGTGGGCACATACGCCCTCGCCATCCTTTCTGCTGACAATCCCGACCAGCTCATCCTCGCCAAGAAAGGCAGTCCGCTTCTCATCGGCGTGGGCGACAACGAGTACTTCGCTGGCTCCGATGGCGCGCCCATCGTTGAGTACACGAAGCGGGTGGTCTATCTCGAAGATGGCGATGTGGCCGTTGCCATTCCCGGTAAGAAACTGGAAATCAGGAACATCAATGAAAAAGGCAAAAAGCGCCCCTATCTGCAGAAGTTGGAACTCAACCTTGACCAACTCGAAAAGGGCGGCTTCGAGCATTACATGCTCAAGGAGATCTTTGAGCAGCCCAAGGCCATCAAGGACAGCATGAGGGGACGTCTCAATGTGAAGAAAGATGTCGTCTCGCTCGGCGGCATCATAGAATACGAGACCAAGATGATGAACGCCCGGCGTTTCATCATGGTGGCTTGCGGCACCTCGTGGCACGCTGCCACAGTTGCCGAGTATCTCTTTGAGAGTCTGGTGCGGGTACCTGTGGAGGTGGAGTACGCCTCTGAGTTCCGCTACCGCAATCCCATCATCTATGAAGACGACGTCGTCATTGCCATCTCGCAATCCGGCGAGACCGCCGACACCATCGCCGCCGTGGAGTTGGCGAAGAGCCGCGGCGCCACCGTCATTGGCATCTGCAACGTGGTCGGTTCCACGTTGGCCCGCGAGACCCACGCCGGCTCATATACCCACGCTGGCCCCGAGATCGGTGTCGCCTCCACCAAGGCCTTCACCGCCCAGGTCACCGTGCTCACGCTGATGGCTCTCTGCCTCGCACGCAAGAAAGGCAACATCGCTATCGCCGAATACCACCAATTAGTCAATGACTTGGAAGAGATTCCCGCCAAGGTGGGGGAGACCCTCAAACTCAACGACCAGATCCGTGAAATTGCCAAGAGTTTCGTGGATAAGCGCAACGCCATCTACCTCGGGCGTGGCATCAACTTCCCCGTCGCCCTCGAAGGTGCGCTCAAACTCAAGGAGATATCCTATATCCATGCCGAAGGTTATCCGTCGGCGGAGATGAAGCACGGCCCCATCGCCCTCATTGACGAGGAGATGCCCGTAGTGGTGCTGGCCACGGAGCAGGAGACATACGAGAAGACTGTGAGCAACATCCAGGAAGTCAAGGCCCGCAAGGGCAAGATCATCTCCGTGGTCACCCGCGGCGACGAACTGGTCAAGGAGATGTCGGACGCCTGCATCGAGATCCCCGCGACAGCCGAACTGCTCACCCCGCTCATCTCGTGCGTTCCGCTCCAACTGCTGGCCTATCATGTGGCCGTGTTGCGAGGTTGCAACGTTGATAAGCCCCGCAACCTCGCCAAGTCCGTATCAGTTGAATAATTCATTTTCTATTAATAACTTAAAAAACATTCATCATGCCTAACGGAGACAAAAGTTTGATTATTGAAAAAAAGAAATTGGAGAACGTCGGTCATGTGTTGGTCGTCGCTTCTGGCAAGGGCGGCGTGGGCAAATCCACCGTCGCCGCCAACCTCGCGCTTTCACTGGCCCGTCAGGGCTACCGCGTGGGTGTCCTCGACGCCGACATTTACGGCCCCTCCATCCATAAGATGTTCGGCATCGAAGGCGTTCCCGTTGATGCCACCTATGTCGGCGAAGAGGAGTTTCTCGTGCCGATCCAGAAATTCGGAATGAAGATCATCTCTCTCGGCTGCTTGGTCGATAACACCCAGGCCGTCATCTGGCGTGGTCCGTTGGCCGCCAGCGCCCTCGCCCAACTCTTCGGCAAGACGCAGTGGGGCGAACTCGACTACCTTGTCGTTGACTTTCCTCCCGGCACCGGCGACATCCAGATTTCTGCCATGCAGCAGTTTGTCATCGACGGCGCCATTGTCGTTACCACCCCGCAGGTGCTCGCCGTCAACGACGCTCGCAAAGGCGCCGAGATGTTCTCCGCTTCCAAGATGAACGTGCCCCTCATTGGCATCGTCGAGAACATGTCGTGGTTTACCCCGAAGGAACACCCTGAGGAGAAATATCTGCTTTTCGGCAAGGGCGGCGGTCAGAAACTGGCGGAGGAGTTCAACACCAAACTCCTGGCGCAGATTCCGTTGATCCAGGATGTGGAAGAGGTGGAGAACCAGGACTGCCTCATTTCGACTACCAACGCCACCGTCGGTGCTGCTTTTGATAAGATCGCGGATGCCGTCGTGGAGACTTTGAATAAATAAAAGCATGAAAAGCAATAAGTTGATTTTCGCTATTGCCTTGGTAGTACTGACGTTCAGTGCCCAAGCCAAGCCGGTGGATGAACAGGTCGCCGTTACGGTGGCACATAGTTACTACACCACGGTGTTGAAACAGTCGGCTATCGGGTTGACGCCGGCCATCGTCTATCGGACCTCTTTCGTGATGGAGGAAAACGCTGCCGAGTTGCCCGGGCTATATGTCGTCGCATTCAGCGATAAGGGCTTTGTCATCGTGGCTGGTGACGACCGTTCGGAGCCAGTCATCGGATTCTCCACGGAGAGCGGGTTCGACGCATCCGCCATGCCGCCTGCGTTGTCGTTCATGTTGGATGAATATACGAAGGAGATGCAGGCCATCGCGAAGAGCGAGGCGACTACCACGTCACCGCGTTGGGCATCCTTGCTGAATTACGCCATGCCTGCCGCCAACGCCGTCGTCGTCGGCCCGCTGGTGACATCGCATTGGCACCAACAGAATCCGTACAACTCGTTGTGTCCGGAGGATGCCAACTCCACGGCGGGCGGTCATGTGCAGGTGGGATGCGGCGCCATCGTCATGGGACAGGTGATGCGCTACTGGCGCTGGCCGGTCACCGGAATCTCCAGCCACTCCTATACCAGCAACTACGGCACGCTGTCGGCCGACTTCGCCAACACGACGTACCAGTATGAACACATGCCGAACACGCTGAGTAGCAGTTCTTCCACGATCGCCATCAACGCGGTGGCCACCCTGCTGTACCACTGCGGCGTCGCCGTCAATATGAACTACGGGCCCGCCGCCAGTTGGTCCAACTCCAACAACATCGTGCCTGCTCTCTCCGCCTATTTCGGATACCCCGCCACTATCCAATACAAAGAGCGCAATTATTACACTGATTCCCAGTGGCTTGATATGACGAAGGGAGAATTGGACGACTTCGCTCCCTTCTTCTATGGCGGCACCGGAAGTCAGGGCGGTCATGTCTTTGTCTGCGACGGCTACCGCGACGACGACTATTTCCACATCAACTGGGGTTTCGGCGGCGGCTACGATGGCTACTTCATGCTTTCCGACCTTACGCCCGGCCCTTACAGCTTCAACTCTTCCCAGGCCATCATCATCGGCATTCGCGGTCCGCAGGTGCCCGGCGGTTGCACAGAGCACGCCACCGCGCAATTGACCGTCTATCCGAATCCGGCTAACCAAACTATCCATATCGCTCTTCCGGAGTCGGTGGATGGTTGTATAAATCTGAGAATCTGTGATATGGAGGGCAGGACCGTCATCGCTCGACAGCGTGCTTGCGACGTCTCTTCCCAGTGTGATCTCGATGTCTCCATGCTTGCTCCAGGCATCTATTTATTGAATGTAGATACTCGGAATGGACATTTTGTTCAAAAGGTGGTGATTGAATAATTTTTTATAATCGATTAAAAAAGTAAAACATGAAAATAGCAGTCTTTGCCGCGGTTCCTGAAGAGGTGGGCAGAATGTCGCACGTTGTTAACTTCACAGGCATCGGCCGGGAGCAGGCGACGCAGGCGGCGCTCAACTTCCTGGACCGTCATCGTGATGAAATGTTCACCGTTGTCAATGTTGGCACGGTGGGGGCACACACCCTGCCGGTGGGCTCGTTGCTCTCCATCCGCGAGGTCACCTCTGCCGGACGCATCTTCCACCCGCAGCCTATGTTGCTCGACCATCTGTCCTATCCTTGCACGGCCGACCTGCCGTCCGCAATACTTTACTCCTCCGACAGTTTCGTCTCCCCCAAAGTCTATTGCGCTGATCATCTGAAAGAAATATCGGGAAATGCAGACTGCTTCGACATGGAGTCCTCTTCGCTTTTCTCCATCATGAACCACTTCGGAAAGCCCTACGTCTCTTTCAAAATCGTCTCCGATCATCTCGATGTTGACATTGAAGAGTGGCGGCGGCGCGTGCATACTTTGTCGCAAAATTTAGCGGATTTCATGGAAAAATTATTCTCTGAAATAGGTGAGAAGGAGCCGGTGGAGTTCCTCAAGGCATAGACATCCGTAAAATGCAGGCTTTCCTCAACTATCTCCAATATGAAAAACGCTCATCGTCAAATACTGTTGAGGCGTATCGCAATGATTTGAAACAGTTTAGTGAGTTTTTGAAAAACGCTTACGATCAAGAGGACTTGTTGGTGGTCGATGCCGGCGAGATCCGGATGTGGATGGTGCAGATGATGGAGGCGGGGCTGACGGCGCGCAGTGTCAACCGCAAGGTGAGCACGTTGCGGGCATTCTACCGTTATCATTTGAAAATGAAACACATAACGGTTAATCCCACGGAAGCGGTCGTAGGACCGAAGATCGCCAAGCGCCTGCCGCAGTATGTGGAGGAGAACGAGATGGATCATCTTTTCCGCGCAGACCTCTTCGCTGACGATTTCGAGGGCTGGCGCGACCGGCTCATCATCGAACTCTTCTATGTCACCGGCATGCGTCTTTCGGAACTGGTCAACATCAAACGCGGGGATATCAACCTGTACGACAACGCGGTAAAGGTTTTGGGAAAGCGCAACAAGGAGCGGATTATCCCGTTCAGTCCCAGAATGTCGGAATTAATTGCCAAATATTTGCATTTTTTGGATGAGAAATTCCCCGAAAATCCGAAAAATAGTTTTATCTTTGTCGCATCAAATGGAAACAAAATCTACCCTAAAGCTGTTTATAGAATAGTGAGGAAATATCTGGATATGGTGACGACCATCGACAAGCGGAGTCCGCACGTGTTGCGCCACACTTTCGCCACGCAGATGCTCAACCACGGCGCCGACCTCAACGCCATCAAGGAGATCCTCGGGCACTCGTCGCTCGCTGCCACCCAGGTCTATACCCACAACTCGATCGAAAAACTGAAGAAAATTTATAACCAAGCCCATCCACGGGCATAAAAAAAGGAGTTATTATGAATGTTACCATCTCTTCACTGCACTTCAAGGCCGACCAAAAACTGGAGGCCTTCATCAACGAAAAGGTTGAAAAACTCGACAAGATGCACGACGGCATCATCGGCGCCGAGGTAACGCTCAAGTTGGAGAATACGGACCGTCCGGAGAACAAGACCGTTGACATCCGCATTAAGATCCGTGGCAACGACGCCATGGCCTCCAAGACCGCCAAGTCGTTTGAAGAAGCCACCGACAATGTCGTGGAAGCCCTTAAGAAACAGTTGATTAAAGTGAAAGACAAGGAGAGAGGCAACTAATCTGCCTGCTATCGCGCAACCCCAATTAATATGGACGAAAGTGTAAAATGTTTGATAGTCGGCTCCGGACCTGCCGGCTATACTGCTGGCATTTATGCCTCCCGCGCCGGCCTGGCGCCCGTGCTGATTGAGGGGATGACCCCCGGCGGTCAGCTCACCATCACCACCGACGTGGAGAACTTCCCCGGCTATCCCACCGGCAAGTCCGGCCCCGACATCATGCTCGACATCCGCGAGCAGGCACTGCGCCTCGGCACCGACATCCGCACTGGCATGGTCACCGAGGTCGATTTCTCCCACCGTCCTTTCCGCTGCGTGGTTGACGACACCCACGTCATCCTTGCCGACAGCGTCATCGTGGCCACGGGTGCTGTGGCGCGCTGGCTCGGACTGGAGAGTGAGAAGACCTACCGCGGCTTCGGCGTCTCCGCCTGCGCCACCTGCGACGGCAACTTCTTCCGCGGTCGCGACGTGGCCGTGGTCGGCGGCGGCGACACCGCCCTCGAGGAGGCCACCTACCTTGCCAAACTTTGCCGCAAGGTATATCTCGTGCACCGCCGTGACGAGTTCCGCGCCTCCAAGGCCATGCAGAAACGCGTCTTCGACACCCCCAACATCGAAGTGGTCTGGAACAGCATCCCCACCGAGATCGTGGGTGAGAAGAAGGGCTTTGTCAAGGCCGTTACTGGATTGACTGTCAGCAACAAAGTGACGGGAGAATCTACTACGCTGCCCATTGACGGCGTCTTTGTGGCTATCGGCCATCAACCTGTCACCGACCTTTTCAAGGGACAACTTGAACTTGATGAGCAGGGCTATATCCGCACCCGTCCCGACAGCACCGCCACCAACGTGGAGGGTGTCTTCGCCGCCGGCGACGTGCAGGATCCGCACTTCCGTCAGGCCATCACCGCCGCCGCTTCCGGCTGCAAGGCCGCCCTCGAAGCCGAACGCTTCCTTGTCAGTCAACAGTAAGAACATTTTAACAAACTCAGCAACAGTATCTTATATCGTATTTCTCTATGATCAAACCCTCCATACCCAAAGGAACTCGCGACTTCTCCCCACTGGAGATGATGCGGCGCAACTACATCTTCCAAACCATCCGCAGTGTCTTTGAAAAGCACGCCTATCTGCCGATTGAGACGCCCTCCATGGAGAACCTCTCCACGCTGATGGGCAAGTACGGCGAAGAGGGCGACCGCCTGCTCTTCAAGGTGTTGAATTCGGGCGACTTCACGCAGGGTGTGGATATGAATGAAACCTCTCCGACGCGCCTTGCCACCCACATCTGTGAAAAAGGTCTGCGTTACGATCTGACCGTGCCCTTCGCACGCTATGTGGTTCAGCATCAGAGCGAAATCACCTTTCCCTTCAAGCGCTACCAGATGCAGCCCGTCTGGCGCGCCGACCGTCCCCAGAAAGGTCGTTATCGCGAGTTCTACCAGTGCGACGCCGATGTCATCGGCACCAACTCCCTCCTCAACGAGGCCGAGTTGATGCAGATCACCTCCGAAATTTTCCAAAAGTTCGGCATCGACGTTGTCATCAAAGTCAACAACCGCAAGATTCTCTCCGGCATCGCCGATGTGCTGTGCGCTCCCGACAAAATCACCGACATCTGCACCGCCATCGATAAACTCGACAAGATTGGAAGGGAGAATGTCTGTGCCGAATTGTGCGAGCGTGGACTGTCGCAGGAGGCCATTGAGAAGTTGCAGCCCTTCTTCGATTTCAGCGGCTCCAATGCTGAAAAGTTGCAGAAGCTTTCGGAGGTCTTCGCCGACAGCGAAGTGGGCAAACAAGGAGTTGAAGAGCTTCGGAAGATGTTGGAATACGCTGATTTTCTGAAGATTAAAACCAATATTGAAGTTGACATCACCCTTGCTCGTGGGTTGAACTACTATACGGGCGCCATTTTTGAGGTGAAGGCGCAAAACGTCAGCATCGGTAGTATTTCCGGCGGCGGACGTTACGACAACCTTACGGGTATCTTCGGCCTGAAGAATGTCTCCGGGGTCGGCATCTCCTACGGCGCCGAGCGCATCTACGACGTTCTCAATGAGTTGGATCTTTTTCCCAAGTCACTCGACAATCCCGTCAAGGCGATGTTCATCAACTTTGGTGAAAAAGAGGAGTTGTACGCGCTTGCTGCCTTACAGGAGTTGCGCCAGGCGGGCATCGTCGCCGACCTTTACCCCGACAAAGCTAAGATCGGTAAGCAGATGACTTTTGCCAACAACCGAGGCATTCCCTATGTCATCATGGCTGGAGAAGACGAGATCAACGACAACGTCTTCACACTCAAGAATATGCAGAGCGGTGAACAACAGCGGCTTTCGGTGGCCGAATTGGTAAAACAACTGCAGAAGTAGTTACATCCTTTTCCATGCTGACCGCATCAGCCAGCCGCGTCGATCCTTCGGCGTCTGCTTGATCCATGCGATGCAGGCACTCCCGTTGATGAAGAGGTAAACGACATACATTGTGAGTGTTATGTAATTGTGCATGCACAACAGGAAGATGATTCCCGTCACGGAAGAGACCATCCAGTAAATCCAGGCGTCGGTGCGTTTCCGGATCATCAGGAAGTTGGCCAACGTGCTTGAGCCAACCACCATGGCGCTCATGACTGCCGCCAAAGTGATTTCATCTTTAAGAAACGTTAGTACGGCTATCACTATGATAATGAAGATGATAAGCATGACAATCATCCTTCCTGCTCCTAAAAAAGAAGGAATGGTGTATTCGTTTTTCGCCACCTGTCTCCCGCGAATCCACTTCACCAAGGTATAGGTTTCGCAAGGAATGAATACCATATAATATAATAAGGTCTGCTCGATTTGGTCTTGCAGGTAGAATTGGATGCCTAACAGGATGGACATGATGATGCCCGCGACGAAACCGAGGAAATTCTGCGGATTACGCACCATCAGAATGTAGGCGGAGCCGATGATGCCGGCCACCAACTCTAATGGAAGCAGTGGGTCGGTGAGATGTCCGTCGGGGGAGATGAGCCAGCCGCAGAGGTGCAGAAAAAGCACCACCACTCCGAAGATGCCTGTGGCAATGAGTATACTGATGATGGATTCTTTGACAAGTTGTTTCATTTCAATTTGTTACATTTCCTGAAGGGCGCAGAACTTGGCGTATGCGCTGTTGGCGGCGATCAACTCGTCGTGGGTGCCGCGCTCGATAATTCTGCCGTCACGGATGAATAGGATTTCGTCGGCCTGGCGGATGGTGGAGAGCCGGTGGGCGATGACGATGGTGGTGCGACCCGCCATCAACTGTTGAAGTGACTGTTGTACCAGATGTTCCGATTCGGTGTCCAAGGCCGAGGTGGCTTCATCGAGAATGAGAATCTGTGGATTCTGCAGCACGGCGCGGGCAATGCTCAGGCGTTGCCGCTGTCCGCCCGACAGTTTCATGCCGCGGTCGCCGACCATCGTGTCATAGCCGTTTTCCATCTGCAGGATGAAGTCGTGGGCCAGCGCGGTTTTCGCCGCGGTCACCACATCTTCACGCGTCGCCCCCTCTTTGCCGAAGGCGATGTTGTTGAAGACGCTGTCGTTGAAGAGCGTCACATCCTGATTGACAATGCCCATAAGTCCGCGTAAATCGCTGATTTTTATCTTTTTATTGTCAATTCCGTCGATGCGGATGCTGCCGCTGTCGATATCGTAAAACCGCGGTAGTAGATCGACGATGGTGGATTTTCCACTACCCGAAGCCCCCACAAGGGCCACATTTTCACCTTTTTTAACCGTAAAACTAATGTCGCTCAGCACCTCCGGCCCCTCTTCCGGATGGTAGGAGAAACTGACGTGCTCATATTCGATCTTGTCATCAAAGGATTGCTTCCGGACAGGATCCTTCGCCTCCACGATAACTTCATCGGCATCGATGATTTGGAAGATCCGCTCGGCGGAGGCCATGCCCTTTTGGAAAGTGTAGTAGGAGGAGATAATGGATTGTGCCGGAGGGATGGCACGCGAGAAGATCACCAAGAAGAGGATGAGCACTTCTCCCGTCATCTGGGAGTCCGTCATCACGAACTTCGCCCCGATCAACATGACGATGACGATGGCGACGATGCAGAGGAACTCCACCAGCGGCGCCCCCAGCTCCGTCTTGCGGAAGATGCTGCGGTTGAGCACATAGAAACGGTCGGTCATCTTCTGGAACCTCGAGTCGGCGTAGTCCGTGGCCGTGTGCCCCTTGATGATGCGAAGTCCGCTGATGGCCTCGTCGAACGAAGAACTCATCCGCCCCAGGATCTGTTGTGCCTCCACCGAATTACGCTTGATGCTCTTGCCGATTTTGGCGATCAGCCAGCCCGCGGGAGGAAGAATGAGTAAAGTAAGGAGTGTGAGTTTGTAACTTATTGATATTAAAGTTAATATGAAAACAATCAATAAAATCGGATCGCGGAAAAGCATCTGCAAACTGCACACGATCGACCACTCCACCTCCTGCACGTCGGAGCCGATACGGTTCATAATATCGCCTTTTTTCTGCTTGTTGAAGAAGGATAGGGGAAGGATGAGCAGCCGGTGATACACGTCCTTGCGCAGTCCCCGCAGGATGCCCGCGCGGATGGGCGCATTGGCGAAAAGTCCGAGATAGCGGAAAAGATTCGACAGCAACGTGCTGATCACCATGGTGATGGCGACAAATATCAGGGCTGACAGTTGCCCATGCTCCTGGATGATTCCGCCCATGTAATAGTAGAAAGTGTCCAGGACGCCGCGCATGGAGAGAGAGAACTCTGGTCGGGTGGTGATTTCGGTGCCACCGTTGAAGATGACGGTGAGAAACGGGGCCACCATGGAGAGGGAGAAGACGGAGAAAACGGCATAACAGATGTTGCACAGAAGAATGGCGATGATATTCTTCTTGAAGGGTAGCAGATAGCGAAGTAATCGTTTTAACTGCTTCATTTTCAAACAATAATGGATTTACACCATGCGCTCTACAGGCAGTACAAAGGCACGGATGCCCTGTTGCGGGGCGGTGGCGTCAAGTTGTCGGACGGCGTCGAGCAGCGCATCCACCTTCTCATCGGGGATGATGGTGATGATGGCGGAGTTGAGGGTGGGCCAGGCGTGCGTGCCGTAGTGCGGCTCCCCGGTTTCGCTGCCGCGGCCTTGCACCTCCTCCCAGAAGGTGAATCCGCGGATCTCAAGTTGATCGAGCATGTTGATGACCTCGTCGTAAAATGCTTTGTAGAAGGGGATGAATACTGCTTTCATATCGTTGTAATGTTTTTTCTGTTTTAGCGGGTGGCGTCGAATTCGTCATAGTCGAAATCGTCTTCCCAAAGATCCAAGTCGTTGTCTTCAACGGGCAACGACAACTCGTCGTCGAAGGTGGCGGATGAAGCCCAAGGGTTGTCGAAATAGGTGCAGTGACAGAACTTGCGGGCCTTGCGGTTCATCTTGCGCTCCAGAAAGGTGGTGGTCTTGACGTAATGCTTCCAATGGTCGGCGTCGATGCGTCCGTCGTTGGCGATCAACCGCTTGCAGAAGGCCATGTATGCTGTGTGGAGTTGGTCGCAGTCTTGTGCGGCGTCAATGCTTCTTTCGTAGGGCGACCACGGGTCTTCAGGAAGCAAACAAGCCTCCCGCGTTGTTTTGCAGGAGGCTAAAAGTATGATGGTTAGAACAATGATGCCTGGAAGTGCCGCTTTCATCGGGGGTTATCTTCTGGAACCGGAGGAGTGTGAGCCGCCGGAAGAGTGGGAACTGCTGCTGGAGGAGTGCGAGCCGCCGCTGTAAGAAGAACTGCTCGAACGGCTACTGGAAGAAGAACTGGAGGAACGGCTGCTGTTGTACGAACTGCTCGGACGGCTGCTGGAGGAAGAACTGGAGGAACGGCTGCTGTTGTACGAACTGCTCGGACGACTGCTGGAAGAAGAACTGGAGGAACGGCTGCTGTTGTACGAACTGCTCGGACGACTGCTGGAAGAAGAACTGGAAGAACTGCTGCTCGGACGGCTGTAGGAACTGTTGGAAGAACTGGAAGAACTGCTGCTCGGACGGCTGTAGGAGCTGTTGGAAGAACTGGAAGAACTGCTGCTCGGACGGCTATAGGAGCTGTTGGAAGAGCTGGATGAACTGCTACTCGGGTGACTGTAGGATCCGCTATTGGTGCGGGAAGAGTTAGCCGGAGCAGGATTGCGGGGCGTGGTGCTCGACGGAGCCGGGGCAGTTACGCTTGCTGGACGGTTGTTGCTGTTGTTGTAGTTGCTACGACTGCTGTTGCTGGACGGTGTCGTGGTAGTGCTGTTGGAAGCAGGCGTGCGGCTGCTGTTATTGTAATTGTAGTTGTTGGAAGGCGTCGTGGTAGTGCTGTTGGAAGCGGGGGTTCGGCTGCTGTTGTTGTAATTGTAGTTGCTGGAAGGTGTCGTGGTAGTGCTGTTGGAAGCGGGGGTGCGGCTGCTGTTGTTGTAGTTGTTGTTGGAGGGTGTCGTGGTAGTGCTGTTGGAAGCAGGGGTACGACTGCTGTTGTTGTAATTGTAGTTGTTGGACGGAGTCGTAGTGGTGCTGTTGGAAGCGGGGGTACGGCTGCTGTTGTTGTAGTTGTTGTTGGAGGGTGTCGTGGTAGTGCTGTTGGAAGCAGGGGTACGACTGCTGTTGTTGTAATTGTAGTTGCTGGACGGCGTCGTGGTAGTGCTGTTGGAAGCGGGGGTGCGGCTGCTGTTGTCGTTGTAGTTGTTGCCCGTCGGTTTTGTGGTCGTGCTGGTCGAGGCCGGTGTGCGGTTACTATTGGCAGGCACCGTTATGCTGGCGGGTCTATCCGTACTGTTGTTGGCGGGACTGACGCGGTTGTCATTGTTGGCAGGGTTGACCGGCTTGTTGTTAGTGGGACTGACGCGGTTGTCGTTGTTAGCAGGGTTGACCGGCTTGTTGTTAGTGGGACTGACGCGGTTGTCGTTGTTGGCAGGGTTGACCGGCTTGTTGTTAGTGGGACTGACGCGGTTGTCGTTGTTAGCAGGGTTGACCGGCTTGTTGTTAGTGGGGCTGACGCGGTTGTCGTTGTTGGCAGGGTTGACCGGCTTGTTGTTAGTGGGGCTGACGCGGTTGTCGTTGTTGGCAGGGTTGACCGGCTTGTCAGTGCTGTTGGGTGCGACGCGGTTGTCGTTGTTGGCAGGATTGACCGGCTTGTCAGGAGTGGTGTTGGGTGCGACGCGGCTGGCATTATTGTTGGTCGGGTTGATCGGCTTGTCGGTGTTGCCGTTGGTGCGACCATCTCTTGCTCCGGGGATGGTTGTCGAAGTGAGGTTGTCATAGCGCTCGTTGAAACTGGTGGGGGTCACAGTGCGGGTGGAGGAGGGACCGCCGGAAGCGGGTTCGCGGTTGTATTCGGCGCGTTCGCCATTGTTGTTGTTGCCGTAGCCGTTGGGGCGATTGCCGCGGCCGGTGCGGTTGCCGCTGTTGGTGGAGGAAGCGCTTTCGCGGTGTCCGATGTAGAAGGAGCCGTTGTGGTCGTAGTTGTTGTGGTAGTATCCGGCATAGTAACCATCGTAGTAGCCATTGTTATAGCCATTGTAGTATCCATGGTAATAACCGTTGTTATATCCGTGGTGGAAACCGTGGTGATAGCCGTGGCTGTAACTGCCATAGTAGCCATAGCCGTGATAGCCGTGGTGCCAGGCGTAGTGCGGGTTGTACGGGTGGTGGCAACTCCAGCCCCAGCCGTAGTTGAACCCGTAGTGGTAGTAACCGTAATCGTAGTAGTACGGACGATAGTAGTAGGTCGGCCACCACCAGTTGTAACCGAGGTAGATGCTTACGCCCCAGCAAGCGGGGTCGTAACTGTACCAATAGTTGTTGGTGAAGTACGGGTCGTAGTAGCCCCAGCCGTAGTGCACGCCGCTGTGGAAACGACGGATGCGGGAGGAGTAGTAGTAATCGTAATAACTATCGTCGTCGTAATAGTAGTTGTTGGTGATGTAGGTGTTGCCGGAGCCGTCGGTCGTGGTGGTGGTGGTAACGTTGTTGTTGGGGCCCTCATAGTACTCACCCGTGTTGGGGTCGTAGTACGTGTTGCTCTTCGGATCGTAGTACAAACCCGTCTCCTCGTCATAATAATATGTCACGGTTTCGCCATTGGAAGCCGCGGAAGGGGTGGGTTTTGCCGCAGGTGTGGGAGCGGGAGTGGGGGCGGGAGCGGGAGCCGGTACCCTGACATATTGCGGCGCCGTGGAGGGCGCGTAGATGTCATCATAATAGGTAAGAGACTCTAATTTACAGGATGTTACCAGTAGTGCCATCACAAGGATTGAAAGATAAGTTGACTTTTTCATAACATGTTCTCCTTTCTGTTTGCGGCTGGTTTCTATTATTTTTACTATTTTTGCAAACTTATTTTTATTGACCACAAAAATACTAAAAAGTTCAAATAGAAAGGAAAAAAATGGCAAAAAATTTTACGACGCGCGCAGAAAACTATTCGCAATGGTACAACGACATTGTAAAAAAAGCTGATTTGGCCGAAAATTCGGCGGTTCGCGGCTGCATGGTGATCAAACCGTACGGCTATGCGATTTGGGAGAAGATGCACGATGCCTTGGACAAGATGTTCAAGGATACGGGGCATGTGAATGCCTATTTTCCGTTGTTTATCCCGAAATCGTTCCTGAGCCGTGAGGCCGACCACGTGGAGGGATTCGCGAAGGAGTGCGCGGTGATCACGCACTACCGCTTGAAAAACTCGCCCGACGGCTCAGGCGTGGTGGTCGATCCCGAGGCGAAGTTGGAGGAAGAGTTGATCGTCCGTCCGACCTCCGAGACCATCATCTGGAGCACTTACAAGAACTGGATCCAGTCGTACCGCGACCTGCCGTTGCTGTGCAACCAGTGGGCGAACGTGGTGCGGTGGGAGATGCGCACGCGTCTGTTCCTGCGCACGGCCGAGTTTCTGTGGCAGGAGGGGCATACTGCCCACGCCACCGAGCAGGAGGCCCGCGAGGAAACCGCCCGCATGCTCAACGTCTATGCCGACTTCGCTGAAAACTACATGGCCATGCCGGTCATCCGAGGAGTGAAGTCGCCGAACGAGCGCTTCGCCGGCGCCATCGACACCTACTGCATCGAGGCCATGATGCAGGACGGCAAGGCGTTGCAGGCCGGAACGTCGCACTTCCTCGGACAGAACTTCGCCAAGGCGTTCGACGTGCAGTTCCTCAACAAGAGCAATAACTTGGAATACGTTTGGGCTACTTCCTGGGGCGTCTCCACCCGTCTGATCGGCGCGCTCATCATGACGCACTCCGACGACAACGGCTTGGTGCTTCCTCCGAAACTCGCTCCCATCCAGGTGGTTATCATTCCTATTTATAAAAATGACGAGCAGAAGGCAGCCATCTCGGAGAAGGTGCAGGTGCTGATGGAGCAGTTGAAGGCCAAGGGCATTTCGGTGAAATACGACGACGACGACTCTCAGCGTTCGGGTTGGAAATTCAACGAGTACGAGATGAAGGGCGTGCCGGTGCGCGTGGCCATCGGACCGCGCGATTTGGAGAGCAACCAGGCCGAGGTCGCCCGCCGCGACACCTTGGAGAAGTGCAGTTGTTCTTTCGACGGACTCGCCGAGACCATCGAGAAACTGCTGGACGAGATCCAGGCCAACCTCTTCCGCCGTTCGCAGGAGTTCCGCGATGCCAACATTCGCAGGGCCGACACGTGGGACGAGTTCCTCTCCATCTTGGATGAGAAGTCCGGCTTCGTGTATGCCCATTGGGACGGCACGACCGAGACGGAGGAGAAGATCAAGGAATTGGCGAAGGCGACGATCCGTTGCATCCCGTTTGACAATCCGCTGGAGGAGGGCAAGTGCATCCTGACAGGCCGTCCGTCGAAACAGCGGGTGCTGTTTGCGAGGGCCTACTAGAATCAGAGAATAGAGTTGAAGGGAGGAAGGGGAGTATTTAAGGTGATTTCTAAATGTTTCCAGCTGGGACACCATTTGTTATAGTTGGGAATATTGGCATCCCCCCAAAAAACTGGGCAATTTCAGTTTTTTGACAACGAAGAAACCATGGACAAACTCAACTCCTTGGTAGATCCGTTTGAGGAGCTCTCAAAGTGATTGATATATGAAAGGGCTGCACGGTTGTGTAGCCCTTTTATGTTGTCGAAAAAAGAAGTATATGCGTTAAGTATTTTCCTTTACTGTTTCACGAACATCGTCTTGGCGATTCCGTTGTCGCTGCGGGCCTCGAGAAGGTAGGTGCCAGCGGCGAGGACGGAGACGTTGAGTTCGGAAACCATGCCGTTGAGGGTGAGTACATTGCGGCCGGAGAGGTCGTAGATGCGGTATTCGCGGATGAGCTCTGCGCCGGCGACGTGCAGTGTGCCGGTGGTCGGGTTGGGATAGACGGAGAGTTGCAGGAGCGTCGGCGTCTCGATGCCGCTGCCCTCTTGGTAGGTGGCCTGCAGGGTGTGGTCGGCCTGGACGTTCTGAAAGGTGTAGGTCTTGCCGATGCCGAACATGGTGTGGACGTCTTCGGTGACGTCGGCGCCGTCGGCGAGCACCTGATGGATGACCATCCCTTCGGGCGGGGTGATGACGAAGCGTTTGTTTTCGCCCGGGAAGGCGGCGACGGCGCCGGCAGGCGAGATGGTGTTGTCGGTGTTGAGCACTGTGATGGTGTAGAGTTGGTCGTAGTTGCCGAAGGTGACGGTGATGCAGGCGCGGTTGTTGGTGAGGTCGGCGTCGTTCCAGCCGGCGGTGGGGGATACCTCGTAGCAGAAGGTGTGGGTGGTGCCGCAGTAGCCACCCTCGAAGACCTGCTCGCGTGTCATCTCCGTTACGTTCATCCATACGCCATGGCCGGAGGCGAGGGGATCGGTGAGCGTGTGCGTGGAGACGGGCACGTTGTCCATGTACCCGCGCAGGAAGACGGTGTCGGTGTAGTCGAGGTCGGCTTGGTAGGAGTTGTCGTTGCGGACGACCACGACGGGGCGCATCGGACTGCCGGCGGGCACGTTGAGCGAGGTGATCTCGGTCTGCGAAATGCCGTTGTTGATGAACTTGACCTGCAGGTCGATGTACTGCTCGTTGCCTCCGTCGCTGACGGCGCCGGCGATGTTCCAGTTGTGAATGTCGGTCGAGGAGAGGAACTCGTCGGCGGTGCCCCAGTCGCCGTCGAAGCCCATGAGGTTGCCCTTGCCGTTGACGGCGGTGGCGTCGTCGTGCGACATGGCATAGCCAGAGTAGGACACCACGTAGATTCCGATCCAGAGCTCCTGCGACGCGTCGATGGTGACGGGTGTGTTGAGATCGACGGTCTTCCAGGTGCCGAAGGTGATGTCGTTGACCACCTGCGAGCAGCGCAGCGTGCCGGGGCTGTTGTAAAGGTAGGAGCCGCCATAGGAGCCGCCGGTATAAACCACGACGGTGTAGGTGGCGGAAGTCGGCTCTTCCTCCACACTCGACGGCAGGAAACTGACCTTGGTAAGTTGCATGCCGTTGTAGTTGGCGAGGTCGGAGGCGGCGAAGCGCTGCATGGCGTAATACTGCGTCGTGCTGTTGAAGCCGATCATGTGGTAGATGTTGGTGTTGCTGGCCCAGGTCAGCCAGTGAGTGGTGCGCTCCTGGGCGTAGGGCGGCATGGTGTTTTGTCCGACATGGTCTGGCATTGGAGACAAACTCTGCGCGAAGACGTTGCAAGTCATAACAAAACAACAGATGAGGGAAAAGAATGTAGTTGTCTTTTTCATGATTTTGGGGTTTGATGGGTGCAAAATTACACAATTTATTTAAATGTCAAAAAAAATTTTAATTTCACTCTTGAAAAAAGAATAAGTTGTATTTTTGCAAAGTGTTTTATGGAGGATTGTTACTTTTTTTATCACCTTAAAATGAAAAATATGAAAAAGATCATTTCCATTGCCGTCATGGTGTTCCTGCTTGTTGCGATGAGTGCTCCGTTGCGTGCGCAGTCGACTTTTTCCTTCGGAATCAAGGCGGGGATAAATTTCAGCAACTACATCAGTAAGAGCACGATGAAGCCGGGAGGAGAAGCCGGCATCTTTTTCCGGGGCGGCAAGAGGTTCTATATTGAGCCGTCTGTGATGTACTCGTTCCGCAGCACCTCGTTCAAGGATTTCAAAGAGGAGATCCAAGCGAGTTTCGAGGTGGGGCAGCATTTCATCGACGTGCCGATTCTGCTGGGATTCAAGGCCGTGAACAATCCCAACTTCAACTTCCGCATCTTCCTCGGTCCCCGTGTCGGCTTCCGTGTGGGCAGCGACTACGACAACTTTGATGATGCGGTTGGCTATGCCCAGTGGGGCGGTCAGGCCGGCATCGGCATTGACTTCTGGCGTTTCACCCTGGATGTCAAGTACGACATCTCGGCGAGCAAGTTCAAGGAGTACGATGAGAAGACCTTCTGGAAACAGAACCTCGTCTGCATCAACCTGGGTTTCAAGTTTAAGAAATAAAAATCAAAAACACCATCATGTTACACGCTTTTACAAGAAATCACGACGACCTCTCCACGGATGCGGGTTTCCAGTTCGAGTTCTTCTGCGACTGTTGCGGAAACGGCTTCAAATCCACGTTCAAGCCCTCCACCACCTATTCCGCTAAAAAGCGTACGGAGGGTCTGGGCAGAGGCATTGGAATCTTAGGCAACCTGTTCGGCGGTGCCTTCAGCAGCATCGGCAGCGCCGTGGAGTCGGGCAGCCATGCCATCGGCGACCGGTTGGACGACAAAAGTCCGCAGTGGCGCAAGGAGCAGGAGCAGGCGTTTGACGAGGCGCAGGCGGAAGTGAAGCCGCATTTCACCAAGTGCCCCGCCTGCAACAAGTGGGTCTGCTCCGACTGTTGGAATGAGGAGGAGACCTTGTGCACGGATTGTGCGCCCCGTGAGAGCGCGTACGTGGCGAAGTCGCGCAACGAGGCGATGCGCCGCAACATCGACAAGGCGGCCGAGACCGCCCAGGTGTGGCACGGCAAGATCGAGGAGCGCGCCACGCTCTGCCCCCACTGTGGGAAACCCGCTGGCTCGGGCAACTTCTGCAACAACTGCGGCAAGCCCCTCGGCATGCACAAATGTCCCAAGTGCGGCGCGGCCTTGCAGCCGAACGCCAAGTTCTGCGGCGAGTGCGGCACCCCCGTCGGCGGCAAGCAGTTCTGCCCCCAGTGCGGGACCGAGAACGAACCCGGCACCAAGTTCTGCGGCGAGTGCGGCGCTAAATTGTAGCCATGGCGGACTTCGGACATTACGATGGCTGCGCCACCTTCCAAGGGCGCACGTTCGACGCGGTGATCACCCCCGAGGTGGATGCCTTAGTCGTCGAGGCCGCTGGAGCATCGAAGATGCGGGTGGACTATGCCGACCTGCTCGACTTCCGGCTGCTCGACTATCAGATTGTGCTTCAGACCCGTACGGGCGAATGGCACTTGTCCAAGCTGGGACGCGAGACGGAAATTTTTTTCGAGAAACTGTGGCAGGCCTACAACCAACGTTGCATGGAGGCGCTTTTCGTGCGAGGTCATGCAGCCATGGAGGTCGAAGGGGAGTGCGCCTATACGGAGCCGGGTGCGACCGACAAGGGGATCGCTAAGGTGGCGATGTACGACGACTGTCTGTGCGTCTATCCGCACGACTGCCGAGCCCGCCGCATTCCATTCTGTTTCTCCGAAGAGCCGCAAATAACAGATTATCAACTTGTTCTTCACTTGGATACGGGCGATGAGTATCGGATAGCCAAACTCGGTCGCCACACGCATGACATCTTCGAGAAGTTCCAGCGCCGCCGTGTGGAGATCCGGGAGCAGTGGGCAGCGGCTCAGCTTCACGTCAACACCCATCGGGATGAACTGTTGGGCGAGAAGAAGGTGTCGTACGACTGTATGGCGAAAGTCGGGAGGATTGCCGTGGGCATCTTCTCGTTGGACACGGAGGGCTTCTGGTTCGCCGCCATCCGCGATGGCAAGGCAGCCGTGGAGTTGGTCACGGAAGAACAGACAGCCACCTATCTGTATTGTTACGATACTGAAGATCAGGTGTTTGAAAAACGACTGCGCCATGCGATGGAGAGTGTCGCCCTGCATCGCGAGGTGATCTTCTCCGAGATCGCAGGCAACCCGCTGTACCAGATGTCGGTGCAGCGCAACTACCATTTGCAGTATCTCCGTTCGCATCATGCGGGGCGGATCATCCACAGTCAATCTTGGGAAAAGCAGTTGATGGAATTTATGACGAAGTAATGGCAAAGGAGTTCAGTAACAGATACATTTTCCTCTACATCAGTGTTTTGGTGATACTTGTCGTATTGCTGCTCACTGGGGTGACACTTGGGTTGAAGCCGCGGCAGGAGGCCAACCGTGCCGCTGATCGCGCGATGCAGATCTTGCTGGCCGCCGGCTACCGCGACATTGACGCCGCCGATGCGGGCGCGTTGTTCGACCGTGTCGCGCACGCTGAAGCGGGGGAGGAATACACCATCCGTTGCGCCGACGGCACGGTCGGCCATGTCGTCTGCCTCGACGGCAAGGGGCTGTGGGGCGCGATCTGGGGCTACGCCGTGCTTTCCGCCGACAGCACCACGCTCAAGGGCGTCACCTTTGGCCACAAGTCGGAGACGCCCGGCTTGGGCGCCAACATTAGTGAAGAGAAATTCACCTCGCAGTTCGCGGGGAAGAGTCTGTACGACGCCGACGGCAACTTCACCTCCGTGCGTGTTCTGCCGCGGGGCAAGGAACCCGCCGTGGCCGTCGCCAACCGCGTCGATGCCGTTTCGGGCGCCACACTCACCTCCCGCGGCGTCGATCAAATGCTGCGGAACGGCCTGCCACATTCACATTAACTAAAAGAAAGAGAACGATATGCGAAAACACCTCGGTCCATTGGCAAAAGAGAATCCCATCTTAGTACAGGTGCTGGGAGTCTGTTCGGCCTTGGCGGTCACCGCGCAACTCAAGCCGGCGGTGGTGATGGCACTTTCGGTGACCGTGGTGTGCGCTTTTTCAAATTTGATTATCTCGCTGATACGCAATACAATACCGCCACGTGTTAGAATCATGGTTCAATTATTGGTGGTCTCCACATTGGTGATTGTCGTGGATCAGTTTTTACAAGCTTTCGTATATGATGCGAGCAAGATGCTGTCGGTCTTTGTCGGCCTGATCATCACCAACTGCATCATCATGGGGCGGTTGGAGGCGTTTGCGTTGTCGCACGCGCCGTGGCCATCCTTCATCGACGGGATGATGAACGGCATCGGCTATGGATTGGTACTGGCGGTTGTCGGCTTCGTGCGCGAACTCTTCGGTTCCGGCACGCTGTGGGGCATGCCCGTGGTGCCGCAGTCGTTCTACGCCGCCGGCTATCTCAACAACGGACTGATGATCCTGCCTTCCATGGCGCTCATCTTGGTCGGTGTGCTCATTTGGATTCAAAATTCATCTAAAAAAGGGCTGAAATGAACGGATTGGCAGACATCTTCGTGCGGTCGGTCTTCATTGACAATATGATCTTCGCCTACTTCTTGGGCATGTGTTCCTATCTGGCCGTTTCCAAGAGTGTGAAGACGGCCTTTGGATTGGGGGTCGCGGTCAGTTTCGTATTGGTTGTTACGGTTCCTGTCAACTATTTGATAAACAAGTATCTACTAACGGAAGGTGCCTTGGCATGGATGGGGGAGGGATTTGCCCGGATCGACCTTTCCTACCTTTCGTTGATTATTTTCATCGCTGTCATCGCGGGTATCGTGCAGTTGTTGGAGATGGCGATTGAGAAGTTCTCGCCGGCGTTGTATCAGGCGTTGGGCATTTTCCTTCCGCTGATCGCGGTGAATTGCGCCATTTTAGGGTGTTCTCTCTTCATGCAGGAGCGGAATTTCCCGACGGTGGCGCACAGTTTCTCGTACGCGCTGGGGTCGGGCGTGGGCTGGCTGTTGGCCATTGTGGCCTTCGCTGCCATTCGCGAGCGGCTTCGTTACTCGAACATCCCGAAAGGGTTGCAAGGCAACGGCATCGCGTACATTACTACTGCCCTGATGGGGTTGGGATTCATGGCATTTATGGGTTTGTAAAATGGAGGAAAGATGAGTGCGATGACAGTGATTTCGGCGTTGGCGGTGACCCTGTTGGTCATTTGGATTTTGGTGGCGGTGCTGCTGTTTGCCCGCCGCCGGTTGGTGCCGCAGGGCAAGGTGAGGATCCGCATCAACGGCGAGAAGGAGGTGGAGCACGAGCGGGGTTGCTCGTTGCTGCAGGCGCTTTCCGACGAGAAGGTCTTTGTGCCGTCGGCGTGCGGTGGAGGCGGCAGCTGCGGCACCTGCAAGGGCAAGGTGCTGTCGGGCGGCGGCGCCATCCTGCCGACCGAGTTGGCGCACATCTCCCGCAAGATGGCGGCGGAGAACTACCGGCTCTTCTGTCAGGTGAAGGTACGCGAGGATTTGGAAATCGAGATTCCGAAGGAGTTTTTCAATACCAAAAAATGGATTTGCACGGTGGTCTCCAACCATAACGTGGCCACCTTCATCAAAGAGTTGGTGCTGCAGTTGCCGGAGGGCGAGCACGCCGACTTCCGCTCCGGCGGATACGTGCAGATTGATGTGCCGCCCTGTCTGGTGGATTTCGCCGACATCGACGTGGATGAGCCGTATCGCGCTGATTGGCAGGCGAAAGGACTGTTTTCTTTGAAAATGAAGAACAGCGTGCCTACGGTGCGTGCCTATTCGATGGCCAACCATCCGGCGGAGAACGACCGGGTGATGCTGAACGTGCGCATCGCCACGCCGCCGTTCAACCAGAAGAAGGGGCGGATGGAGAAGGTGTCGCCGGGCGTGGCCTCGTCGTATATCTACAGTCTGCGCCCGGGCGACCAGGTGACCGTGTCAGGACCTTACGGGGAGTTCTTCGTGGAGGAAAGCGACCGCGAGATGATGTTCATCGGCGGGGGCGCGGGTATGGCCCCGATGCGCTCGCACATCTTCCATCAATTCAAGAACTTGCATACGAAAAGAAAGGCCACCTTCTGGTATGGTGGACGTTCGCGCAAGGAGTTGTTCTACATGGACGACTTCTCCGAAATCGAACGGGAGAATCCCAATTTCTCCTTCCACGTCGCCCTGTCAGACCCGCAACCCGACGACCAGTGGAGCGGCTACACGGGCTTCATCCATCAGGTCATTTTCAACCAATATCTCAAGGATCATCCTGAGCCAGAGGAGATTGAGTACTATATCTGCGGTCCGCCCATGATGTTGCAGGCGGTGTTGCGGATGCTCGATTCGTTGGGCGTGCCGAAGAAGATGATCCATTACGACGACTTCGGCGGCTGAGAATAACGCTTTTCTATTTGAAAAGCAATAACATAGAGGATTGTCCGTTTATAAATAAAAAACATCAAATGCAAAAAAAGATCACCTTCCTTTTCCTGACCTTTTTCTTGATGGGCATTGCAACTTATGCTCAATCAACCACATATAAATTCGCGGACCGGGATACCTGCAAGTTGTACATGGACGTTTACAAGCCCACTGGGGAGAGCAACCACTGTTGCGTGTTGTATGTCTTCGGCGGCGGTTTCATCAGTGGCGAGCGGAACAACAAGTACAACGTGTCGTATGCGCAGGCGCTGGCCGACAGGGGCTATACGGTTTCCTGCATCGACTACCGTTTGGGGTTGAAAGGTGCCAACATGAAGGGGCTCAATGTGGTGACATCGTTGCATCATGCCATTCAAATTGCGGTGGAGGATCTCTTTTCCGCCACGGAGTACCTGATCGCGCATGCGGGTGAGTTGGGGTTCGATGCCGACAAGATCGTGCTTTGCGGCAGCAGTGCGGGCGCCATCACGGTGTTGCAGGGCGACTACGAGTTGTGCAACCGCACGGAGTTGGCGAAGAACCTGCCCGCCACGTTCCATTATGCGGGTGTGATGTCGTTCTCGGGCGCCATCTTCTCCTGCAACGGGGCGGTCAAGTACAAGGAGGCGCCGGCGCCTACCTTCCTCATGCACGGCATCGAGGACCGTCTGGTGACATACAAGTCCATCCGCTTTTTCAAGAAGGGATTCTTCGGCGCGAAGCCGCTGATCAAGCGTTTCGAGAAATTCGGCTATCCTTATTTCGCCCGACGTTATGTGGGCCTGGGACATGAGGTGGCGACATTGATGAAACACAACATTGATATATGTGATTGGTTCATAGAGCATTATGTCTTGAAAAAAGAGAAACAGCAGATTGATGAGACCATTGAAGACGAGACTGTTCAGCCGATGTTTTGGGGAAAGGCCACGCCGGGGGATTTGTATCATTAATTCATAAAAAGTTGTATCTTTGCAGCAAAATTTCAAACAATGAAAAAATACATTTTAACTGTCTTGTTGCTGTTGCCTTGTCTGCTTTTCGCGCAGACGAAAGTGGCCATTTACGTGACTTCGACTGACAAGGTGCCGAAGGAGACGAAGAAGGTGGTGGGCAGCGAGTTGGTTTCGTCGTTCGTGGCGACGGAGCAATATAGCGCCATTGAGCGTACCACGGAGTTCCTGTCGGGCATCACCACCGAGCAGCAGTACCAGCGTGGCGGGAGCGTCGATGACAGTCAGATTTGCGAGTTGGGGCGTCAGTTCGGTGTCGATTTGGTCTGTGTGGCCGATATGACGGTTTACAACGGGCAATACTACATCCAGGCGCGTCTCATCGACGTGGAGAAGGCGATCGTGCTGGCCACGGCCCGCGAGATCTCCGCACTGGAAGACCTCAACGCTGTCATCAAGGTTGCCAACAACCTGTCGCAGAAGTTGATCGCCACGGAGGTCACCTACACGCTCTCCATCGAGAACACGCACATAGGCGCGTTGGACATCTACATCGCCGGCGAGTACGTGGGGCAGGCCGCGGGCAAGGGCATCACGACCTTCAAGGTGCCGATCCACCGCATCGGCAAACTCACGGCCCGCACGTCAAAGGGTATTTTCAAACGCAATGAAGAGTTCAGCATCCCGAAGGTCAAGGCGCTGGAAGTCGTCAATGTGACGTTCTAACCGTCCGTGCTTTTCGGGCATTCACACAGCACCCTCCGTTTCACGACGGCGGTGCTTCATTTTTAGAAAATAGAAAACAAACTGGTTTATCATCTGTTATACTACAAACAAAATCAACTACAATGAGCAAGCAAATCAAATTCTGTCTCGTCTATAGGGACATGTGGCAGTCTTCTGGCAAGTATCAGCCGCGCAAGGATCAGTTGGTGCGTGTGGCTCCGGCCATCGTCGATATGGGCTGTTTCGCGCGTGTCGAGACCAACGGCGGTGCTTTCGAGCAGGTGAACCTGCTGTACGGGGAGAACCCGAATACGGCGGTGCGTGCGTGGACCAAGCCGTTGCGCGAGGCCGGCATTCAGTGCCAGATGTTGGAGCGTGCCCTCAACGCCCTCCGCATGGATCCCGTTCCCGCCGACGTGCGCCGTTTGATGTTCAAGGTGAAGAAGGCGCAGGGCGTTGATATCGCCCGCTCGTTCTGTGGCTTGAACGACCCGCGCAATCTCGAGAACTCGGTCAAGTTCGCCAAGGAGGCGGGCATGATCTCGCAGGTGGCGCTCAGCATCACGCATTCCGACATCCACACGGTGGATTACTATATGGGCATCGTCGATCAGGTGGTCGCTTTCGGTGCCGATGAGATCGGTTTGAAGGACATGGCCGGCGTGGGGCGTCCTGCGACGCTCGGGCGCTTGGTGAAGTCCATCAAGGAGAAATACCCGCACATTCTGGTGCAGTACCACGGCCACACCGGTCCCGGATTCTCCGTCGCCTCCATGCTGGAGGTCGCTCGGGCGGGCGCCGACATCCTCGACGTGGCGGTTGAGCCGCTCTCTTGGGGAATGGTCCATCCCGACGTCATCACCATTCAGGCCATGCTCAGGGACGCCGGCTTCGACGTGCCCGACATCAACATGAAGGCCTACATGGAGGTGCGTCGTCTCACGCAGGAGTTCATGGACGACTTCCTCGGCTACTGGATCGACCCGAAGAACCGCGTCTCCACCTCGCTGCTCGTGGGCTGCGGCCTGCCGGGCGGCATGATGGGCTCCATGATGGCCGACCTCAAAGGGGTGCACAAAGCCATCAACATGTCGTTGAAGGCGAGCGGCCAGCCCGAACTCTCCGAGGACGAACTATTGGTGAAGTTGTTCGATGAGGTCGCCTACGTGTGGCCGAAGGTCGGCAACCCGCCGTTGGTGACGCCTTTCAGCCAGTATGTCAAGAACATCGCCCTGATGAACATCATGCAGATGGCGCAGGGCAAACCGCGTTTCAGCAACATGGACCCCAAGCAGTGGGATATGATTTTGGGCAAGGCGGGCAAGTTGCCAGGTACGCTTGCGCCTGAGATTGTGGAATTGGCCAAGGAGAAGGGGCTGGAGTTCTCGACTTCCAACCCGCAGGACAACTATCCCGACGAATTGCCCAAGTACCGCGCCATGATGGCGGAGAAGGGCTGGGATTGCGGTCCCGACGACGAGGAACTTTTCGAATACGCCATGCATGAGCGCCAGTACATCGACTTCAAGAGCGGCGCGGCGAAGAAGAACTTCGAGCGCGACTTGGAAGCCAAGAAGCAAGCATCCAATGTCAAGGTGATTGTGAAGGAGATCAAGATGCCGGAGGTGAAGCGCGCCGAACTGATCGCCGCCGTGCAGGCCAACCATCCGGACGCCAAGCCGGTGGTGGCGATGTCGGACGGCATCGTGCTGTGGGAAGTCCCCGTCACCGGACAGGGCATGAACCCGCCGGCGGGCACGGCCTACAAGACGGGCGACCTCATCTGCTTCATAGAGGCCTATTACGGTCAGGACGAGGTGAAGGCGCTCTACGACGGCAAGTTGCTGCAAGTGATTGTGTCGCAGGGTGAAAGAGTCCGCAAAGGAGACATCATCGCTTTCACGGAATAGCACGGGAACGTATGGAATACCGCATCGAACACGATTCGTTGGGCGAGGTGAAGGTTCCAGCCGAGCATCTGTGGGGAGCGCAGACCGAACGTGCCCGCCACCATTTCGCCATCGGCGATGTGAGGATGCCCATGGAGATCATCAATGGCATTGTCCGGGTGAAGATGGCTGCCGCACAGGCCAACAGCGACTGCGGTGTGCTCGCGCCTGAAAAGTGCGGACTGATCCGCCAATGTTGCGAGGAGATTCTGGAAGGCCGGTGGGACGACGAGTTCCCGCTGCCCGTGTGGCAGACCGGCTCCGGCACGCAGACCAACATGAACGTCAACGAGGTGATCTCCAACCGAGCGGAGATGCTTCGATACGGCAAAATTGATGGATTGAAGCGCTTTGTCCATCCCAACGACGACGTCAACAAGTCGCAATCCACCAACGACGTTTTCCCCACGGCGTTGCGGGTTTCGGCGGCGTTGATGGTCAAGGAGATGCTGTTGCCGGCGTTGTGGCGGTTGCGGGGGGCGTTGGCGGAAAAGTCGGCGGAGTTCGCCGACGTGGTGAAGATCGGCCGCACGCACCTGATGGATGCGACGCCTCTCACGCTGGGCCAGGAGTTCTCGGGTTATGTGTCGCAGGTGGAGCACTGTGTGGAGAGTTTGAACGCGGTCTTGCCGCACCTGTTGGAGCTCCCCATCGGCGGCACGGCGGTTGGCACAGGGCTGAATGTTCCGGAAGGGTATGTGGAGAAGGTCGTGGAATACATTAATTTATATACGGGGTTGACGTGTGTGGCGGCGCCCAACCGGTTCGAGGCGATGATGTCGCACGACTCGCTGGTGGAGTTGTCGGGTGCGTTGCGGCGCGCGGCGGTCTCGCTGACGAAGATCGCCAACGACTTCCGGCTGTTGGGGTCGGGGCCGCGCGCGGGGTTGGGCGAATTGGTGTTGCCCTCCAACGAGCCGGGCTCTTCGATCATGCCGGGCAAGGTCAACCCGACTCAGTGTGAGGCCTTGGAGATGGTCTGTTGCCAGGTGATCGGCAACGACGCGGCCATCGCCGCCGGCGGCATGCAGGGACATTTGGAACTGAACGTGAACATGCCGCTCATCGGGCGTAACCTGATGGAGTCGATGCGGTTGCTCTCGGACGCTATCCACTCGTTTTCAGAACATTGTGTGCGTGGCGTGCAGCCCAATCGGGAGCGTATCCGCGAGAATCTCGACCGCTCGTTGATGTTGGTCACGGCGTTGAACACGCATATCGGCTACGACAATGCCGCCAAGATCGCTCAGTACGCCCATGCGGAAGGAATCACACTCAAGGAGGCGGCCATCGCGTTGCAGTTGGTCACCGCCGAGGAGTTCGACCAGTGGGTGGTGCCGGCGCGGATGTGCGGCAAGCAGTAGGGCAGGGCCGCTAATTTTTTTCTATTTGCAATTCAATCATTTACAAGAAAATTGTATTTTTGCAACCTCAAAAAAGAAACCTTAAATACCTAACGCAATGGCATACGTAGAACCCAAGAGTTATCCTTACACGGATGAACAGATCAAGCAGAGAATCGCTGAATATCAAGCAGATGGATTGAAGACACTCACAGCGCCGCAGGCCTACCGCCTGTTGCTGGGCGCGATCGACCTGACCACGCTGGAGGGTTCCGACAATGCGGAAAAGGTGCGTCAGTTGTGCGAAAAGGCGATGGCCTTCCGTGACGACCAGTTGCAGATTCCTTCCACGGCAGCGGTGTGCGTCTATCCGCCGTTCGCGGCACAGTGCAAGGAGATGTTGAAGGGGACATCCATTCATGTGGCGTGCGTCGCGGGAGCGTTCCCGGCCGGGCAGTCACCGATCGAGGTGAAGCTGGCCGAGGTACGGTACGCGGTGGCGCAGGGCGCGGACGAGATTGACATGGTGATCTCGCGTGGCAAGTTCCTTGAAGGCGACTATCGTACTGTGTATGATGAGATAGCGGCCATCAAGGAGGCCTGTGGCAAGGCGCATCTGAAAGTGATTTTGGAGACCGGGGAGTTGGGCAGTGCGGACAATATATATAAAGCGTCGCAGTTGGCGATCGCAGCGGGCGCTGATTTCATCAAGACCTCCACGGGCAAGATCAAGGTGAACGCCACGCCGGAGTCGTTCTTGGTGATGCTGGATGCGTTGAAGGCGCATTTCGACGCCACAGGCAAGCGTGTGGGCATTAAGCCCGCGGGGGGCATCTCCGACGCGCCCACGGCCATGCTTTTCCTGACGATTTTGGAGCATGTATTGGGTGAAAAGTGGTTCGATACCAGTCATTTTCGCATCGGGGCCAGCCGTTTGGCTGATAAAATCAGGGCAGAGATTTAATTTTTCAATTTTTTTTAAAAATCTTTTCCCGAATAAAAATAAATGTGTATTTTTGCACGCTAAAATTCAGAAGCATAAAACATTATAATTTTTTGTAAACCAAAACATTTTCAATTATGACTAAAGCAGAAATCGTAAGCGAAATCGCGAGCAAAACCAACATCGACAAAAACACCGTTCAGGCAGTTGTTGAAAAATTCATGGATACGGTCAAGATGTCCCTCGCCGCTGACGAACCCGTTTATCTGAGAGGCTTCGGTAGCTTCATCATCAAAGAGCGTGCCGCCAAGACCGCCCGCAATATCTCCAAGGGTGTGACCATCCAAATCCCCGCCCACAAGATCCCCGCATTCAAACCCTGCAAGACCTTCGTCGGCGTCGTCAAAAAATAACAACCGGACACTAACTTTAAATCCTAATAACTATGCCTAGCGGTAAAAAGAGAAAAAGACACAAGATGTCAACGCACAAGCGTAAAAAACGCCTCAGAAAGAACAGACATAAGAAGAAGTAAATTCTTCCTTATGTCTTATTCCAAAAAACTAAACCGCGGCCTTTTCGACTGTGGTTTAGTTTTTTCTATTTATTCTCACAAAACTATACCATGCCTGATATCACAAAAGAATTAGTCATCACTGCCCATCCCAGCGAGGTTCAGATCGCCTTTCTCGAGAACAAGCGACTGGTGGAGATCCATCAGGAGAAGACGACGGAACAGTTCAGCGTCGGGAACATCTTCTTGGGGAAAGTGCGCAAGGTCATGCCTGGTCTGAACGCGGCTTTCGTCAACATCGGCTGCGACAAGGACGCCTTTCTCCATTATCTTGACATTGGTCCCAACACACTTACATTCAACAATTTCCTACAGGGAGTCATGGCGGGCGGCAAACGCTCGCTCGGTGCAGTGGAAAGAAAGCCCGTCCTGGAAAAGGGCGGCAAGATCGGCGATGTGCTCACGGCCGGACAGCCCGTGCTGGTCCAGATCGCCAAGGAGTGCATCTCCACCAAAGGTCCCCGTGTGACCACTGAAATCTCGTTCGCCGGACGCTATTCCGTTTTGGTGCCTTACGGCGACAAAGTGTTCGTATCGCAGAAAATCAAGGGATCGTCCGAGCGCAAGCGTCTCCGCCAGATTGTCTCCGGCTTCAAGCCCCGCAACTTCGGCATCATCGTCCGCACTGTCGCGGAAGGCAAGACCGCCGAAGACCTGGAGAAAGACATCAACCAACTGTTGGAGAAATGGCAGCAGATGATCGAGAAGTTGGTCCGGGCGACACCGCCCATGAAGGCCGCCACCGAACTCGACCGCACCAGTTCCTTCATCCGCGACATCGTCAACAGTTCTTTCCATGCTATCTATGTGGATAACAAGGATTTATATGATGAAGTCCGAAACTATATCAAGTCATTCACCAATGAGAAGGATGCGACGGACATCGTCAAACTCTACAAGGACCGTTCCCCGATTTTCGAGCATTTCAACGTGGCCAAGCAGATCAAGTCGTCCTTTGGCAAGGTTGTCACCATCAAGAACGGCATCTATTTGGTGATTGAGCAGACGGAGGCGTTGTGCGTGATCGACGTGAACAGCGGTAACCGCGTCAAGTCGTCCAACTCGCAGGAGGAGAACGCCATACAGGTGAACTTGGCGGCGGCCGAGGAGATCGCCCGCCAGATGCGTTTGCGCGACATCGGCGGCATCATCGTCATCGACTTCATCGACATGTCCACCGCCGCCAACCGCACCCTGCTGTACAAGCAGATGAACGAGTTGATGGCCGCCGACCGCGCCCGTCATACCGTGCTGCAACTCAGCAAGTTCGGACTGATGCAGATCACCCGTCAGCGCATCCGCCCCGTCACGACCATTGACACGTTGGAGCGTTGCCCGGTTTGTCACGGCACCGGCAAAATCAAGCCCGCCATCCTGATCGAGGAGAACATCGAGAACATCCTCGACTTCCTTTTCCAAAAACAGAGCGAGCGGGAAATCACCATCGAACTGCATCCCATCCTTTATGCCTATTTCACTAAGGGCTTGATCAGCAAGCAGATGAAGTGGTTCTTCAAATATAAGAAATGGATTAGACTTCGCGAGAACAGCGAAGCGCATCTCCTTCAGTACAAGTTCTTTAACAAAGAGATGGAGGAGATCATCCTTTGGGATACCCAGCCGCAACAATAACGCACAACCCATCTACTAAAAGTACGACTATGCAGAAACCTTTGATACTGATTACCAACGATGACGGCTACGAGGCCAAGGGATTGCGTTGCCTGGTAGAGGTGGCCAAGGAGTTCGGCGAGGTGGTGGTGGTGGCTCCCGACGGGCCGCGTTCCGCCACTGCGCACGCCATCACGATGAGCGTTCCGCTCCGTCTCCGTCCGTACCACACCGATGACGACGGCACCCGCTACTTCCGCACCAACGGCACCCCGTGCGACTGCGTGAAGTTGGGGATGAAGGTGGTGTTGAAGAACCGTCCCGTTGACCTGGTCCTTTCCGGCATCAACCACGGTTCCAACTCTTCCATCAGCGTGATGTATTCCGGCACAATGGGAGCGGCGATGGAGGCGAGTGTGGAGAACGTCCGCGCCATCGGCTTCTCGCTGCTGGACTACGACCCTGACGCCGACTTCAGCACGGCGATGGTGTATGTGCGTCGGGTGGTGGCGCAGGTGCTGGCACACGGTTTACCGCCGTATGCCGCGCTCAATGTCAACGTGCCCAACGTGCCGCTGCCGCAGATCAAGGGCATCCGCATCACGCGGCAGGCGCTCGGCTATTGGCACGAGGAGTTGGAAGAGCGCACAGACCCCTACGGCGGCACCTATTACTGGCTCACGGGGTGGCTGGTCAACAACGACTTGGGCGAAGACACGTGCGAGTGGGCGCTGGCGCACAACTACGTCTCCATCCAGCCGGTACAACACGATCTCACCGCCCACAAATTGATTCCGTTACTTAAATTTTTGGAAGAATAATGAAGAAATTGCTTGAAAAATTGCGCCGTGACTCGTGGGGCATGGGTATCCTGCTCGGTGCGGGCGTCCCTGCCATCACCTTCGGCATCCTTTACGCCATCTTCGCCGGTATCATGGCGGCAGCAGGCCATTCCATGGACAAGGATCTCATCTGCAAGGTGATCCTGCTCAGCGTGGTGCCGAGTGTCTTTGTCATGAGATACTACTTGCTGAAGTTGAAATACGACTACACGGGGCGGGGGATTCTGCTGATGACGTTTGTTATCGCCATCATCTTCTGCGTCCTGGAGTTCTTGGTCGATTAGTTCCCCTTCTTGAAACCCTGCATGATTTCGTCGGCGCTCTTCTCGTAGCCGTCTGCTTGCAGGTATGCAGCGACGCTTTTGCCAAGATCCGTATCGGGGAAACGGTGCACCAGGTCGAGGTAGGCCTGACGGGCCTCTTCGGTTTTTCCTAAGTTCTCATAGATTTGCGCCCGGTAGTAGTAGGCCATGTCCATGCGGCGATAGCCGGTGTAGTTACGCCGCAGGTCGTCGAGGATGCTGACGGCATGGATGGCCTGTGTGTAGCGTCGGCTGGCGTCAGGGTCGCTGAAGGCGAGTTGCATCTGGGTGATGCCGGCGTAGAGCAGGAAATGGGGACTGAGCGTGTCGGCGGGGACGGCATGCGCGTAGGTGACCGCCTCTTTGACAAACTGTTTCATCTTCTCCCGATCCATCTTTCCCGCCATTGTCAGCGAGTCAATGTCGTGATAAAGGGCGACGATGGCTTGCGGATCATTGCCTTCCGCAACCTGCGTCGCCTGTTTTCCGTCATTCTCGACGGGATTCTCCTTGGCATGGCAACTTGCCAATCCTATGGCCGCTGCCACAACGATGAAAAAGACCTTGCGCATTTTTGCCAAAAGTATGAAAAATCAGTTCTTTGCGACCTTGTAACTAGGTTTGACCTTGCCGCTGGCGATGTCGGTGAGTTTGCGTTTCAGGATCATCTTCTTAAGGGAGGTGAGGTGGTCGGTGAAGACCTTGCCCTCGATGTGGTCGTACTCGTGCTGGATGATGCGGGCGACGCAGCCGCTGAGGGTCTCCTGTTTCTCTTCCAAATCCTCCGTCAGGTAGGTGATTTCGATGGAGGCAGGGCGATAGACGTCCTCATGGATGTCGGGGAGACTGAGGCAGCCCTCGTTGAACGGGTACTCCTCGCCGAACCGCTTGGTAATGACGGGGTTGATGAAAGCTAATTTTCTGACTTCCTCGTTCGGGTAGAGTTCCTGGAAGGGGGCGGAGTCGATGACGAACATGCGGAGAGACTTGCCCACCTGCGGGGCGGCCAGTCCGACACCGTTGGCGTGGTACATGGTTTCAAACATGTCGGCAACGAGTTGCTTCAACTCATCTTTTTCCATATTGACTTCGACGGCTTTTTTTCTCAACACGGGGTGTCCGTAAACGTAAATCGGTAAAATCATGGTTCTGGATTATCTCTATTGTTTTGAATTTCAAGTTGTTGTAAATAGGATTGAAGAATGATGGCCGCGCTGATGGTATCTACTAATCCTTTGTTTTGCCGCTCTTTTTTCTTCAATCCGGAGTCGATCATGGTCTGGAAGGCCATGCGGGAGGTAAAACGCTCATCGACGCGCACCACTTCAATGCAGGGGAAGCTCTTGCGCACACGGTTGACGAAGGGCTCGATGTAGCGCGTGGAGTCGGAAGGGGTGTTCTTCAGGGTCTTGGGCTCGCCAATGACGATGGTATCCACGTTTTCGGTCTCGATGTATTTTTTCAGGTAGTCGAAGGCCTGGGTGACGTGGATGGTTTCGAGCGGGTGGGCGCAGATGCGCAACTCGTCGGTGACGGCAAAGCCGACCCGTTTCTGTCCATAGTCGATGGCGATGATCCTACCCATCAGAATCCCTGTTTTTTAATGACCTCTTGCAGCACTTGCGAGAAGTACTCGTTGTCCTCTTTCTTGTATCGGCGGTTGACGTAGTCGCCGGCGAGAGTGCCGGTGTGGTTCTCCTGGACTGCCTGGAGGTTGGTAGGCGCGTTTTCCAATCCGTTATAGGCCTGTTCGATGTCGGCGTCGGTGTAGTCGTGGTAGATTTCGTGGTGGATGAGAGCGGAGTGGGGAAGTTTGGGGGTGAGGGGCGGGATGGATTCCGCGGGGTAGCCCATGGGGATGCAGGCGACGGGCACGACGTGCGCTGGAAGTTGCAGTGCATCAATAAATTGAGGTGTGTTGTAGGTGATGGTGCCGAGCCAGCAGAGGCCAAGGCCGAGGGCTTCGGCGGCGACGCAGGCGTTCTGCGCTGCGATGAGGGCGTCGGTGACGGCCCATTGGTAGGCCTGTAGGTTGTGGTAGGCGTCGGTGGGGACGGCGCGGAACTCGCAGTAGCGGTCGAAGCGGTGGAAGTCGGCGCAGAAGGTGAGAATCAGCGGGGCGTTGGTGGCCATGGGCTGGTTGAAGTGCGCCGGCGCCATCTTCTCCATCATCGCCTTGTCTTGGGTGACGATGATGCTGAAGAGTTGCATGCCGCCCATAGTGGAGCCGTTGCAGGCGGCGGCTATGATTTGGTCGAGCACGTCGGCTTCGACGGGGCGGGCGGAGAATTGTCGGATGCTGCGGTGTTGCAGCAGGGTTTCTATAGCGTTCATCATGGTGATTTACAAGGGTTTGATACCGATGATCTCGCGCACGAAGCGGACGGTGGGGGCGGCGCTGGCGTGCGCCTTCTCCTTGCCGCGGGCGAGCACTTTGCGCAGGTAGTCGTCGTTGCTGCGGAGTTCGAGGATGCGTTCGTAAATGGGGGCGTTGAAGGCGATGATGTCGGCGGCGAGTTGTTTCTTCATGTCGCCGTAGCGCACGCGGCAGGCGTTGTACTCCTCCTCGAAGAAGTTGACGGTCTCGGGGGCGGAGACGGCGCGCATGAGTGCGAACAGGTTCTCGATGGCCTGCGGCTTCGGCTGCCCGGGCACGGTCGGACCGCTGTCGGTCACGGCCTTCATCACTTTTTTGCGGATCACCTCGGGGGCGTCGGAGAGGTATATGCAGGAGTTCTCGTTGTCGGATTTCGACATCTTGGTGCTGCCGTCCAGTCCGGGAATCTTCACCAACTGCTCGCCGAAGTTGTACGCCACGGGCAGCTTGAAGAAATCCACGCCGTAGAAGCTGTTGAAGCGCTGGGCGAAGTCGCGGGTCATCTCCAAATGCTGCTCCTGGTCCTTGCCCACCGGCACCTTGTCGGCGTTGTGCACGAGGATGTCGGCGGCCATGAGGATGGGGTAGGAGAGAAGGCCGGCGTTGACGTTGTTGGGTTGGCGGCGCACTTTCTCCTTGAAGGAACTGACACGCTGCAACTCACCGACATAAACGTTCATCGAAAGCAGCAGACTCATCTCGCACACCTCGGGCAGGTCGCTCTGGACGTAGAGGGTGGCCTTCTCGGGGTCGAGGCCGGCGGCAAGGTAGTCGATGAGGACGTTCTTCACGTTCTCCCGAAGGTCGGCCGGCTTGGGGTGCGTGGTCAGCGAGTGGTAGTCGGCGATGAAGAAATAGCAGTCGTTCTCCTCCTGCATGCGGATGAAATTGCGCAGCGCGCCGAAGTAGTTTCCTAAATGAATGAATCCTGTGGGACGGATTCCGCTTAATACTTTATCCATACTGTAAAATTGGGCTGCAAAGATACAAAAATGCCGCGAGTTATCGCGTGTCGCGCGAACGTTTTTTGATGATTCCGCACTTCTTTCTTTTTTCGTGCAAATCCCTGTGAAATCTGCCGAAAAAATCGTACCTTTGCCGCGTTTTTTATAACCTAAGATTATTGTAGAATTATGGCAAATTTTTTAGCGAGACTATTTGGAACTAAATACGATAGGGATTTGAAGGCGTTGGAGCCGGTCGTGCGCGACATCAATGCTGCATACGAAGACGTGCGGAAACTTTCCAACGATGACCTCCGGGGCAAGACCGTCGAGTTCAGGGAGGTGATTCATCAGGCCGTGGCCGACAAGGAGAACCGCATCGCCGAGATCAAGCAGGAGTTGGAGGAGCATTACGAGATGCCGGTTTCCGAGAAGGAGGCGCGGTACAAGGAGGTCGAGCATTTGGAAAAAGAGGTCTATGACATGACGCAGGAGGTCCTAAACGACCTGCTGCCCGAGGCCTTCGCGGTGATGAAGGAGACCGCCCGCCGTTTCAAGGAGAATGACACGGTGGTGGTGACGGCCACGGAGCTCGACCGCGACATCGCGGCGCACCGCGAGTGCGTTACCATTGAGGGCGACCAGGCCATCTATCAGACCAGTTGGGTGGCCGGCGGCAACCTCATCAAATGGGATATGTGCCACTTCGACGTGCAATTGATGGGCGGCACAGTGCTGCATCAGGGCAAGATCGCCGAGATGGCCACCGGTGAGGGTAAGACCCTCGTCGCCACCCTGCCCGTCTATCTCAACGCGCTGCCGGGCAAGGGAGTGCATGTGGTCACCGTCAACGATTACCTGGCCCGCCGTGACAGCGAGTGGATGGGACTGCTCTACGAGTTCCTCGGCCTCACTGTTGACTGCATCGACAAGCACAAACCCAACACACCCGAGCGTAAGAAGGCATACGACGCCGACATCACCTACGGCACCAACAACGAGTTCGGTTTCGACTACCTGCGCGACAACATGGCCCGCAACCTCACCGAACTCGTGCAGCGCCCGCACAACTATGCCATCGTCGATGAGGTTGACTCCGTGTTGATCGATGACGCCCGTACCCCGCTCATCATCTCCGGCCCCACGCCCCGCGGCGACCAGCAGGAGTTCGACAAGTACAAGCCCATCGTCGAGAAGTTGTACAACGCGCAGAAGGCGCTCATCTCCGAAATCCTGCCCCAAGCCAAGCGCATGGTGACGGAGAACCCTGACATCAAGCCGGAGGAATTAGGTGCGCAACTGTTGTTGCGTTGCCAGCGTGGTCTGCCCAAAAACAAGGCATTCATCAAGTTCTTGAGCGAACCCAATATCAAGAACGTCCTCCAGCGCACGGAAGGATTCTACATGGCGGAACAGAACCGCAACATGTTCATCATCGACAACGACTTGACGCAGTTGGATGATGAGTTGAATGAGAAGATTCACAAATACAGCAAGAAAGTCGAGAATTTCAACTTCATTCTTGACCAATATGTGGCGATGGATGAGGCGAGCAAGCAGAGTCAGTTCGACACATTCCGCAAAGAGGCCGCCAACTTCCGGAAAGAGACGGAGCACCTGTTGGCGGAGACCAAGAAGCAACTCTCCCAGACCATCGACACCGAGGATCCGGGCAAGTTCGGCAAATCCTGGAACAATATCGTGACCCTGTACCGCAACTTGGGAATCCTTGACGCACAGTTGAATACCACGCCGACGGACACATTGGAGGCCTATCGCGAGATGATGACTTCGACGTTGCAGGGCGAAATCCAGAATACATCTCATATCGACCGCAAACGTTATCTGGGCGAGATGGTCCCGACGCTGGCGGCTGCACTCCCAGAGGCATCCGACCGGATGCAGGATCTGAAGGAGATCACCTTCGGTAAATATGGTTTGCATTTCGTCATCGAAGAGAAACTCAACACCGTGACCATCATGGAGAAGGGCATCGAGGCGGTTTCCCGGAATGCGGAGGAGGCCAAGTTGTTCGTCCTTCCCGAAGTCGGCACGGAGTTGGCACAGTTGGAGCAGGAGAATCTCGACCCGAAGGAGAAGGCGGAGCGCAAGAGCGAGATCCTGCGCAACTTCGCCGTCGCCTCCGAGCGCGCCCACACCGTCCAGCAGTTGCTCAAGGCCTACACCATGTTCGAAAAGGATGTCGAATATGTCATCATGGACAACAAGGTGAAGATTGTGGATGAGCAGACGGGACGTATCATGGAGGGCCGCCGCTACTCTGACGGCATGCATCAAGCCATCGAAGCGAAGGAGAACGTCAAGGTGGAGGCGGCGACACAGACCTACGCCACCATCACCCTGCAAAATTATTTCAGAATGTACAAGAAACTCGCCGGCATGACGGGTACGGCAGAGACCGAGTCGGGTGAGTTCTGGAACATCTATAAATTAGAGGTCGTGGTCATTAAGACCAACAAGCCGATCGCCCGTATCGACATGGAGGACAAGGTCTATAAGACCAAACGAGAGAAGTACGAGGCGGTGGTGCAGGAGATCATGGAACTGCACGAACAGGGGCGGCCGGTGCTGGTGGGTACCACCTCGGTCGAGGACTCCGAATTGCTGTCCAAGATTTTGAAACTCCGTCATATAGATCATAATGTCCTGAACGCCAAGCTGCACCAGAAGGAGGCAGAGATCGTGGCTGCCGCCGGTCAGCCGGGCACAGTGACCATCTCCACCAACATGGCCGGTCGTGGTACCGACATCAAATTGGGACCGGGTGTGAAGGAGATGGGCGGTCTGGCCATCATCGGCACGGAACGCCATGACTCCCGCCGTGTTGACCGCCAGTTGCGCGGTCGTGCCGGTCGTCAGGGCGATGCCGGTAGTTCGCAGTTCTACGTCTCCCTGGAAGACAACCTGATGCGCCTCTTCGGCTCCGAGCGTATCGCCAGCGTCATGGACCGTCTGGGACTGCAAGACGGCGAGGTGATCCAGCACAGCATGATCTCCAAGTCCATCGAGCGTGCCCAGAAGAAGGTGGAAGAGAACAACTTCGGCATTCGTAAGCGTCTGCTCGAATACGACGACGTGATGAACAGTCAGCGTGACACCATATACAGCAAGCGACGCAACGCCCTCTTCGGAGACCGTCTGCCGATCGACTTGGCTCAGATTTTTGAGAAGGTCTGTGAATCCATCGTGCAGGAGAACTGGGAGGCCAAGGATTATGAGGGATTCAAGGAGGATTTGATCACCATCTGCGGTTGCGAATCCCCGTATGCCACGGACAACGACTTCCTGGAAGGCCGTCCCGAACAGATGATTCCCGAGGTCTGTCAACTGGTCAACGACAACTACGCTACCCGAATGGAGACCTTGTGTACGCGCATCTATCCGATCGTGGAGCGTGTCTATTTGAACGAAGGCAGCCGTTTTGTCAACATCGCCTTGCCCATCACCGATGGCATGAAGATGCTCAACGTGGTGGCGCCCTTGAAATATTGCTACGAGACGAAGAACTACGGCATCAAGCTGTCGATTGAGAAGAGTATCACGCTGGCAGCCATCGACGATGCGTGGAAGGAGCACCTGCGCGATTTGGACGATTTGAAGACTGAGGTGCAGAACGCCTCCTATGAGCACAAGGATCCGCTGTTGATCTACAAACTCGAATCGTATGGGTTGTTCGATGCTTTGATGCACCGCATCAATCGGGAGATTGTCTCCTTCCTGACAAAGAGTGCTTTGCCGGAGTTCCAGCAGCAGCCCGAGATCAAAGAGGCCAAACTGCCCGAGTCGGATGCCAAGAAGTTGCAGACGAGCCGCAACGAAATGGGCGGTCGTCAGATGACTCCCGGCGGCAAGGGCAGTGCCCCGATCCGCGTGGAGAAGAAGGTCGGACGCAACGATCCCTGTCCTTGCGGCAGCGGCAAGAAGTACAAGAACTGTCACGGTCGCGACGAGCAGTAAAGAATCAACTATTTGAAACGCAGCGTCAAGGTGGCGCCGTAACTCACGCCGTTGTTCCACAGCGTGGGCTGCACGTAAGGTGCGGCCTGTAGCGACAGGTCGTCGGAGATGTCGAAATAGAAGAGGTGGGCATCCACGGCGGCGTCGATGATGTTGAGGAAATAGACGGCCACTCCTGCCGCGATGGCGATCTCCATGTAGCGGGTGTATTTCTGTTTCATGTTGAGTACGACCCCATCGTCTTGGGTGGACAATTCCGGTTTGAGCAGGGCTGTATTCCCTTGCATCCGGTTGCGGTATTCGTTGCGATACATCACCATTTTGTCGCCGAAGTACCAGATGAGCGTGCCGGCGGCGCCCAGGCCGGCGTAAAAGATCGGTATCTTCCACGCTTTTTTGTTGTAGATCTGTCCGGCGCCGGGCAGAATGGCCGAGAGACCGATGGCTAATTTCGGGTTGTGCTTCTTCTGAAGCACGGCGTCGGTCGTGTGGACGTGTTCGACCATGGGAGACGGGTTGGCGGAACGGTTGATGTCGCGCCCGCGCACGGCGGCCTGCGACTTGACGTTTGGACGGAGACCGGCGGAGCCGCTGTCAGCAGCGGGTGTAACGGCAGTGCTATCGACAGCCGACGGCGTGTCTTGGGCTTGCAGCAACGTGCCGCAGAACATCCAGAGGATGAGCAGAGCCAGACATGCGCGAAAAGTCTTCATAGCGGTCTATTCGGAAAGCAGTTGCATCAACTGCTTGAGTTCTTCGTCGGAACTGAAGGGGATGGTGATCTTCCCTTTGCCGGAGGCGTCGCGGGTGAGGGCGACATGGGTGTTGAAGCGGGTGGATAGTCCCGTGCGGAAGGCGATCAGTTCGTCGGAGAGTTTGACGCGCGGTTTCTTCACGGGCTTTCTCTCCGCGGCGATGCGCTTGGCCAAGGCCTCGGTCTCTCTCACAGACAGTTTCTTGGCTAGGATCTCCTTCAGCATCTTCTTCTGGGTGGTGGCGTCGTCGAAGCCGACGATGCTGCGGGCGTGCCCCATGGAGATCTGCTTGTCGCGCACGGCGATTTGCACGTCGGGGCAGAGTTTGAGCAGGCGCAGGTAGTTGACGACGGTGGTCTTGTCCTTGCCGACTTTGGCGCACAGGTCGTCTTGCGTGAGGTCGCATTCGTCGAGCAGACGGCGGAAGGAGACGGCGATTTCGATGGCGTTCAAGTCGGATCGTTGGATGTTCTCCACGAGGGCCATCTGTATCGACTGCACCTCATCGACGGAGCGCACGAAGGCGGGCACTTCGGTGAGCCCGGCGATTTTGCATGCGCGCAGGCGGCGTTCGCCTGAGATGAGCTGGTAACGTCCGTTCTCGATGGGGCGCACGGTGATGGGTTGGATCAGTCCGTAGGCCTTGATGGACTGGGCGAGTTCGGCCAGTTGGGTGTCGTCGAAGTCAGTACGGGGCTGCCCGGGGTTGACGTCGATGGCGTCGATATGGATGTTGGTGTTGCTGTCGGCCTTGACGCGCGCGGTGGAGTTGGCGTCGAGGACGGAGTATTGGCTGTCGCCGAGCAGGGCGCCCAGGCCTTTGCCCAGTTTCCCGATGTTGTTTTTCTTATCCATGGCTTAAAGTTGATAGCCGTTGTTGCTGAGGATTTCCTTGGCGAGGTTGAGGTAGTTGACGGTGCCGCGCGACTGGATGTCGTAGGTGATGATGGGCTTGCCGTGGCTGGGGGCCTCGCTGAGGCGGATGTTGCGTGCGATGATGGTGTTGAACACGATGCCCTTGCAGTGCTGCTGCACGTCCTCCACGACGGCGTTGGCGAGTTTGAGCCGCGAGTCGTACATGGTGAGGAGGATGCCTTCGATGGTGAGGGCGGGGTTCATGGCATTCTGGATGATCCGCACGGTGTTGAGCAGTTGGCCGAGCCCTTCGAGGGCGAAGTACTCGCACTGCACGGGGATGATGACCGAGTCGGCGGCGACGAGCGCGTTGACGGTGAGTTGTCCGAGGGAGGGCGCGCAGTCGATGATGACAAAGTCGTAGTCCTGTTTCACCTCGTTGAGGCAGTCGCGCATGCGGAAGTCCTTGCGGTCCATGTTGATCATCTCGATCTCGGCGCCCACGAGGTTGATGTTGGCGGGCAGCAGGTCGAGGTTGGGCGTGTCGGTCGTGAGGATGGCGTCGTGGACGGTGGCGTTGCCGATCATACAGTCATAGACGCTGGTCTCGATCTCGTTGCCCACGAAGCCGACGGCGGAGGTGGCGTTGGCCTGCGGGTCGGAGTCGATGAGCAGGGACTTGTGGTCCAGCGCTGCCAGGGATGCGGCGAGGTTGACGGCGGTGGTGGTTTTTCCCACGCCGCCCTTTTGGTTGACAACTGCGATGACCTTGCCCATTAGATCTCGAAATCAACGTCTTTCCAATCTTCGTTCTCGTTGCGCGTGTTGGATGCGAACAGCGCGTCGTCGGGCATCTGGCCTGTCTCGATGAAGTTGAGGATGCCGGCGAGGGCATTCTGGAACTTGCTGAAGTCTTCCTTGTAGAGGAAGAGTTTATGCTTCTCGTAGAAGAAAGTGCCGTTGTCGGCATTGAATTTGCGTTTGCTCTCGGTGATGGTCAAGTACTTGTCGTCACCCTTGGTCGTCTTCACATCAAAAAAGTAAGTTCTCTTTCCTGCTCTGACTGCTCTTGATAAAACTTCGTTCTTTTCTAAATTTTCCATTCTGCTTGATTTTATAGACAAACTTTTTTGCTTCCCCTGCGGGAAGATTCATACATTATTATAATAAGGTCAACTTATTCGTCAACTTCCGGCTCCTCGTACTCGAAGCGGACGGGGAGTTGGGTCTTCATGGCGACGGCCTTGCCGTTGATCTGGGCGGGTTTCCAATTGGGGAACTCCTTGACCACGCGCACGGCCTCTTCGTCCATCTCCTTGTATCCGGAGGTGCGGGCGACGGAGACCTGGGAGATGGAGCCGTCGGCGCCCACGAGGAACTGCACGGTGCAGGTGCCCTCGGCGCGTTCCGACTCGAGAGCTTCGGGGTAGGTGACGTGTTCGTCGAGATAGGCATACACATCGGCGATGCCGTCGTCGAACTCCGGCACGCGCATCGTCGTCCTGCTGGTGTCACCGTTGGAGTTGGTCTTTTCGATGACCATGTCCTCGCCGTCGCATTTGACCTCGCCGGCATCCTGGGCCATCACGGAACTGACATTCATGCAGCAGGCTGCAACCATCGTGGATACAAGAAATAACGCTAATTTTTTCATTTTACAAAATCTTATTTATTTCAGCCTGCAAAGTTACAAGTTTTTTTTGAAAAAAACGAAAAACTAAAATCTTTTTTGCACATCATATTTTCCAAAAAACTTGTATATTAGCGGCGCGAAAGAAAGTAGGGTGGGGCAGTGGCGACGGGTTTTCATAAAACGTTTATATTGTAAGACTTACACATTGATATGAAGAGATTGCTCATCGGATTCGCGGTTGCGTTTTTCATGCTTTTCGCCGCCAAAACTGCCACGGCGGGTGAAAATGTTCCCCCTGCCGACCCGCAAGGGGCGGAAGTCGATGCCGCAAAAAGTGAGGAAGGCGCCGGCGGGAAGTTCAACCCCGGGCCTTTCATCATCGAGCACGTGATCGACAGTTACGGCTGGCACATCACGGGCGATGGCGACAAGTCGGTCACCATTCCCTTGCCCGTCATCCTTTTCGAACACTGGAAGCCCACGGTCTTCATGTCCGGCAAGTTCCACCACGGGCACAACGCCTACAAGGGCTACGCCATTGGCTTCACAGAAGAGCACAAGGGACACATCGTGAAACTCGGCGGGCAGTATGCCGACTACACCGGTCCCATGGCGGACATCATCGCCCAGGAGGGCATTGCCGCGGGCGACGAGAAGTCCATGGCGGCATTGGTCGATGAAGCGGCCACGGGTGACATCTACGACATCTCCATCACCAAGAACGTCTGCTCGCTTTTCATCTCCATCATCCTGTTGATCTGCATCTTCACCTACGTGGCTAAGCAGTACCGGATACACGAAAACGAGGCCCCGCACGGCGTGCAGGGGCTGATGGAGCCGCTCATCATCTTCATCCGCGACGAAGTGGCCATTCCCTCGCTCGGCCCCACCCGCTACCAGAAATACTTCCCCTACCTGCTCACGCTCTTCTTCTTTATTTTGGTGAACAACTTGATGGGACTCATCCCCATCTTCCCCGGCGGGGCCAACCTCACCGGCAACATCGCCATCACCGGCATCCTTGCCCTCATCACCTTCCTCATCACGTCGTTCTCCGCCGACAAGCATTACTGGATTCACTTGGTCAACACGCCCGGTGTGCCGTGGTTCCTCAAGTTCCCGCTCCCGTTGATGCCCATCGTCGAGATCATCGGCATCTTCACCAAGCCGTTCGTGTTGATGGTGCGACTCTTCGCCAACATCACTGCCGGCCACATCATCGCTCTCGGCGTCATCTCTCTGATTTTCATCTTCGGCGGCATGAGCGTCGGCCTCGGCTACGGCGTCTCCATTGTTTCCATTGTATTCTATGTCTTCATGGGACTGCTGGAGTGCATTGTCGCCTTCATCCAGGCCTTCGTGTTCACCCTGCTCACAGCCATGTTCACAGGCATGGCCATGGGCGAAGAGCAAGAGGCAAAAGCATGACACATTTTTTATTCACCTAAATCAATAAACTATGTCCTTATTATCAACTTTACTGCAAGCGGCTGCTGATTCCGGCATCGGGATCGGCAAGATGGGTGCTGGCATTGGTGCCGGCCTCTCCGCCATCGGCGCCGGCATCGGCATCGGCAAGATCGGTCAGGGTGCTCTCGAGTCCCTCGCCCGTCAGCCCGAGGTCTCCGGTGACATCCGCACCAACATGATCCTCACGGCGGCCTTCGTGGAAGGTGTCGCCCTGTTCGGCATCGTGGTGTGCTTGCTCATCGCCGTGGCATAACCCTCGCCGCAAAAACGAAAAGAGTTCCCCCGCGGTTGGCGGGTGAACTCTTTTTATCTTAGATTGATTATCTTTTCTAAAACAACCTATCATACTGAAAATCATCTCTTTTTATGAAAATCTCCTTCAATTGGCTTAAACAGTACATCAGTTTTGACTTGACCCCGGAAGCGACTGCCGACTACCTCACCGCGTGCGGACTTGAAGTAGAGGGCATGGAGACGTGGGAGAGCGTGCGCGGCGGTCTGCGCGGTCTGGTGGTGGGCGAAGTGCTCACCTGCGAGCCACACCCCGACTCCGACCATCTGCACGTCACCACCGTCGATGTCGGCGGCGAGCAACCGCTCAACATCGTCTGCGGCGCACCCAACGTCGCCCAGGGCCAGAAGGTGGTCGTCGCCACCATCGGCACGGTGCTCTATGACGGCGATGAGTCGTTCACCATCAAGAAGTCGAAACTGCGCGGCGTGGTCTCCGAAGGCATGATCTGTGCCGAGGACGAGATCGGTGTGGGCACCTCCCACGACGGCATCATCGTGCTGCCCGCCGACACCAAGGTCGGCACCCCCGCCGCCAAGGTCTATAAGGTCGTCACCGACACCATCTTCGAGATCGGGCTGACCCCCAACCGCAGCGACGCCATCTGTCACTTCGGCGTCGCTCGCGACCTGCAGGCCATCCTCAAAGCCAGTGGCGTCCACTGCTCGCCCCCCATCGCACCGCTCGACCGCGAATTCCGCAACACGGTGCAGAAAGGCGGCATCGACGTGACCGTGGAGAACAAGAAGGATTGCCCCCGCTACAGCGGCGTCACCATCCACAATGTCAATGTGAAGGAGTCTCCGGAGTGGTTGCAGAACCGCCTGAAATCCATCGGCGTGCGTCCCATCAACAACATCGTTGACGTGACCCAGTATGTCATGTTCGAAATCGGGCAGCCGCTGCATGCCTTCGACGCCGACACCATCATCGGCAACCAGGTGATTGTGAAGAACTTGCCGGCTGGCACACCCTTCGTCACCCTCGATGGCAACGAGGTGAAACTCGATGCCGACGACCTGATGATCTGCAACGCCTCCCAGGGCATGTGCATCGCCGGCGTCTATGGCGGACAACGTTCCGGCGTCAACAACGGCACCAAGAACATCTTTCTGGAGAGCGCCTACTTCAATCCGGTCACCATCCGCAAGACCTCCAAGCGCCACAACTTGAAGACCGACGCCGCCTTCCGTTACGAGCGCGGCTGCGATCCGGAAATCACGGTGTATGCGCTGCGCCGCGCCGCCACCCTCATCCAGGAGATTGCCGGCGGCCTGCCGTCCGAAATCACCGACATCTATCCCGATGAGATCGAGCGCAAGAAGATCAGTCTTCGCTACGACGACATCAACCGCGTGGCGGGCAAGAAGATCGACAAGCAGGTGGTATGCAGCATCTTGCTCTCCCTCGGCATTGACCTCTCCACCACCGTTTCCGGCGAAGACCAGGTGACTGCCCTCGTGCCGTTGTACAAGGTTGACGTCACCCGTCCCATCGACCTGATCGAAGAGATCCTCCGCATTTACGGCTACAACAACATCGAGATGCCTAAGATGCTGAGTTACAACGCCAACATCCCGGCGGAGCCCACCACGCGTCCGTTGCAGAACAAGATCGCCAACTATCTGGCCAACAACGGCTTCTTGGAGGTGATGAACAACTCGCTGACCAAGGGCGCCTATGCGGAGAAGTTCGACTTCATCGATGAAAACGAGACCGTGCGCCTGCTCAACCCGTTGAGCACGGAACTCAATGTGATGCGCCAGACACTGCTCTTCGGCGGACTGGAGAACATCGACCGCAACATCAAGAATAAGCGTCCCGACCTCCGGCTCTTCGAGTTCGGCAAATCGTATGCGAAGAATCCCGACGCAGCCCCCGATGCTTCCGTTACCGAGCGTTACACGGAAAGCCGTTGGCTCGCGCTTTTCGCCACGGGCAAGAACCACGACGACCTTTGGTCGGAGCCGGCCAAGGACAACGACTTCTTCTATCTTAAAAACATGGTGGAGAACATCTTTAGATTGCTCAACATCAACACTTTTGACGTGAATGTCATCGAAGATTCGCGTTTTGTCTCCGCCATCAGTTACAGTGTGGATGGGCAGACCGTCTGCACGTTGGGTGATTTGAAACCTGCCATCCTGAAATATTTTGACATCAAGACACCGGTCAGATATGCCGAATTTGATGCGGCCATCCTTTTCTCGTTGAATTGTAAATCGGTGACTTATAATCAAATACCGCTGTTTCCTGAAGTAAAGCGTGATTTGGCGTTGGTGGTTGACAAGAGCGTCAACTACGGCACTTTGGAGCAGATTGCCTACAAGTACGGCACGAAGTTGTTGAAGCGTGTGTCGCTGTTCGACGTGTATGAGGGCGACAAGATCGAGGCGGGCAAGAAGTCGTACGCGATGAACTTTGTGTTGCAGCATGCCGAGAAGACCCTCACCGACGAGGACATCACGAAGGTGATGAACAAGTTGGTAGCGGCGTTTGAGCGCGAGGTGGGTGCCCATCTGCGGTAGTCTCTATAGGCCGCGTTTCATGCGTGAAAGAGATGTTGCGTTCGCATTATTCTTCTGATTTACAAATTATTGAATGCGGTTGCGACGAAGCCGGTCGGGGCTGCATGGCTGGGCCTGTGTCGGCGGCGGCGGTGATTTTGCCGCCCGACTATCACAACGACCGCATCAACGACTCGAAGCAGTTGTCGCGGAAGGTGCGGGAGGAGTTGCGCAAGGAGATCGAGCGCGATGCCGTGGCCTACGCCGTGGTCTTTGTCTCGCCGGAGGAGATCGACCAGGTCAATATCTTGTCTGCTTCGCTGTTGGGAATGAACCGTGCTGTGCAGCAGTTGACGGTCCGGCCGCAGTTGTTGCTCATCGACGGCAACCGTTTCCGGAACCAGACGGGTATTCCGTACCAATGTGTGGTGAAGGGCGACGCGACGTTCCTTTCCATTGCCGCGGCGTCCATTTTGGCCAAGACCTACCGTGACGAGTTGATGTATCAACTTGATAGTGAATATCCTATGTATGGATGGAAGGTGAATGTCGGCTATCCCACGCGGGCGCATCAGGAGGCCATCATCCAGTATGGACTCACACCCTATCACCGAAAAAGCTTTCATTTGAAGCGTTTGACGCAGCCCTCTTTGTTCGATGAGATCACAAAAGAAAAATAAAAATTCGTAAAGACGTTTATATCATAAAAATGTTGTAACTTTGCCCCGTAATAAGAAAACCAAATTAATCATCTAAATCATTTAATATGAGTACTGTACACAATTTCAATGCTGGACCTTGCGTCCTTCCGAAAGAGGCTATCGAATCGACCATCAACGCGATTCGTAATTTTGACAACACCGGTGTAGGCCTGATGGAGATTTCGCACCGCACCAAGGGTTGGGAGCGCATCATGGCGGAGACTCGTCAGTTGTGGCGCGACCTGCTCGACATTCCTGAAGAGTACGAAATCCTTTTCCTCGGCGGCGGTGCCAGCACCCAGTTCTACATGGTGCCTGCCAACCTGCTGAAGACCAAGGCCGCATACCTGCAGACTGGCGTCTGGGCCAAGAAATCCGCCAAGGAGGCCAAGAACTTCGGTAAGGTTGAGATCGTCGCCTCGTCCGAGGACAAGACCTACAACTACATCCCGAAGGGCTGGACAGTTCCCGCCGATGCCGACTACTTCCACATCACCACCAACAACACCATCTATGGTACCGAGATCCGTAAGGACTTCGACGCCAGCGAGATCAACAACGTGATGTTGGTTGCCGACATGTCGTCCGACATCATGAGCCGTCCCGTCGATGTGCGCAAATACGGTTTGATCTATGGTGGTGCCCAGAAGAATGTTGGTCCTGCCGGCGTTACCTTCATCATCGTGAGAAAGGACATCCTTGGCAAGACCGAAGGCCGTCCGTACATGGGCGTGCTGCCGACGATGGTCGATTACCGCACCCACGCTGCCGAAGAGGCCAAGAACATCTCCATGTTCAACACTCCTCCGGTACTGCCCATTTTCGTGATGCACGAAACCCTGACCTGGCTGAAGAACACCATCGGCGGCGTTCAGGAGATGAACAAGATCAACCTCAAGAAATCCAACATGTTGTACGAGGAGATCGACCGCAACAGCATGTTCGTGGGCACGGTTGCCGAGAAGGCCGACCGTTCCATCATGAACCACTGCTGGGTGATGGCTCCCGGTTACGAGGACAAGCAGGATGCATTCATGGCATTCGCCACCGAGAAGGGCATGGTCGGCATCAAGGGTCACCGCAGTGTCGGCGGCTTCCGCGCTTCCCTCTACAATGCTTGCACCGTCGAAGACGTCGAGGCCCTCGTCGCCTGCATGCAGGAATTTGAGAAAAAGAACAAATAAGAATCTAAAAATCAGCAAGATGAAAGTTTTAGTTGCTACAGAGAAACCTTTTGCAAAAGTCGCCGTTGACGGCATCCGTGAGATCGTCGAAGGTGCGAAGGCAGAGTTGTGTCTGCTCGAGAAATATACCGATGTCCAACAGTTCTACGATGCCGTGGCTGATGTGGATGCGCTGATCGTGCGTTCCGACAAGGTGACCGCCCAGGTCATTGACGCTGCCAAGAACCTGAAGATCGTGGTCCGCGCTGGCGCCGGCTTCGACAACCTCGACTTGGCCGCCTGCACTGCCAACAACATAGTGGCGATGAACACCCCCGGCCAGAACTCGAACGCCGTGGCCGAACTCGCCATCGGCATGATGATTTACATGGCCCGCAACACCTTCAAACCCGGCACCGGCGCTGAGTTGAAAGGCAAGAAATTGGGCATTCAGGCCTACGGCAATGTCGGTCGCCTTGTGGCGGAGAAGGCCAAGGCCCTCGGCATGGAAGTCTGGGCATTCGATCCCTTCGTCCCGAAAGAGAAGATGGAAGCCGAAGGCGTACACGTTCCCGCCACCCTGGAGGAGTTGTATGCCAACTGCAACTACATCTCCCTCCACATCCCCGCCAACGACCAGACCAAGAAGTCGATCGGCAAGAACCTCGTCGGCAAGATGCCCAAAGGCGGTTGCTTGATCAACACCGCCCGCAAGGAGGTCATCAACGAGGAGGAACTTTCCGCTCTCATGGCCGAGCGCGAGGATCTCAAGTACTGCACCGACATCGCTCCCGTGGAGATGGGGCTTTTCGAGGGCTTCGAGAAGCGCTTCTTCGCTACCCCGAAGAAACAGGGCGCCGAGACCGCCGAGGCGAACATCAACGCCGCCAAGGCCGCTGCGCGTCAGATCGTCAATTTCTTCGAAACCGGCGACAAGACCTTCCAGGTGAACAAGTAGTATCTATCTGATATTCTGTGAAAAAGACCGCCCACAGGCGGTCTTTTTTTTATCTTGAAAATGTCGTATTTTTGCCGCTCGTTTTGCATAGGCAAAAATCTTTCCAGAATGCACGCCGAAGACATCCTCACCTTCTTCACCAACGTCTTCTCCTTCGACGAGAACCATCCGCTGTTGTTCACCCAGTTCTACTTCTGGGCCTTCTTCGCGTTGGTGTTCGCCGTCTTCTCACTCACGCGCAACAAGTGCCTCCTGCGCAACTCCTTCCTCTTCTTTGTCAGTCTTTTCTTCTACTACAAAACCTCTGGGCTTTTTGTCATCATTCTCATTATCACTACTTTATATGGATTTTTCATCGGACGGTGGACAGAGAAGGCGCAACGTCCCGGGATGCGTAAGTTATGGATGATTGTGGGCGTGGTGCTCAACCTGTCGGTGCTTTTCTATTTCAAATACGCCTACTTCTTTACAGATTCATATAACACGTTGGTGCATAGCGATTTGAAAGTAGTCAACTACTTTGCGTTATGGGCCAATGAATTGAGTGGGGCCACCTACTTCGACGCGAGCAAGATCTTGTTGCCGGTTGGTATTTCCTTCTATACTTTCCAGAGTATCAGTTACTTGGTGGATGTGTATCGTCGCAAGTGCCAGGCCATCCACAACATGCTCGACTTCGGATTTTATGTGAGTTTCTTCCCGGGCTTGGTGGCGGGTCCCATCATCCGTGCCGACCAATTCGTGCCGCAACTTTACAAAAAGTACTTCCTTTCGCGCCGTCAGTTCGGCATCGCGGTCTTTTGGATCCTCAACGGCTTGGCCAAGAAGATTATTATGAGCGACTTCTTGGCAACCAGCTTCATTGATCGGGTCTTCGACAATCCATACCTGTTCACGCCGTTCGAGAACCTGTCGGCGCTGTTTATCTACTCGTTGCAGGTCTATGCCGATTTTTCGGGTTACACCGACATCGCCATCGGCGTGGCCATGCTGATGGGCTTTTACCTGCCGGTGAACTTCAACTCGCCGTACAAGGCCACCAACGCCGGTAACTTCTGGAAACGGTGGCATATCTCGTTGTCCAACTGGCTGAAAGACTACTTGTACATTCCGATGGGCGGCAACCGCAACGCCACGGCGGCCACCTTCATCGTGATCGTTTTGGTGGCGTTGGCGGCCATTTTCCTATCGGGCAGTTGGGGATTGGCGCTCGTCTTGGGGGGGATCGCCTTGATTTTGGGGATAATGGCCATCTTCTGGAAGGCGTCGCGCAAGAAGATCAGCACCAACATCAACAACATGAACACGATGTTGCTGGGTGGACTTTGGCACGGTGCGAGTTGGAACTTCATGATCTGGGGTGGATTGAACGGGTTAGGCATCCTGGTTTACAAGTTTTGGAAGTCGGTGGCGCTGCCGGTGCGCACAGCCGTTATCGTGCTGGTGTTCGGCGGGTTCGTCGCGTCGAACCATTTCTTTCCGATGCCGTTGTTGAAAATCGGCTGTGTGTGGACGGGCGCGATTGCGGCGGGCACGGTGATCAAGCAGTTGGGGGCTATCATCTTCAAAAAAAAGTACGTGGGCTGGCTTGACAAGGTGTGGGGCATAGCGCAAACGTTCGTATTCATCTCCTTCACGCGGTTGTTTTTCCGTTCCGGGTCGAATTTGGATCCCGCGACGGCCAACGAGACGGCTTGGAACACAGCGAAGTCGATGGTGACGCAGATTGGCGGGCAGTGGGATTTCTCACTCATCCCGCAGATCGTATCGACGTATGCGTCCGTGTTCATGCTGTTCGGCATCGGCATGGTCATCCACTGGCTGCCAGACCGTTGGAAACGCTGGTATCGGTACAACTTCGCGATGATGCCGTTGTGGCTAATGGCTTTGGTCGTGGTAGTGACGATATTCGCTTTATATCAATTCATCACCGCCGACATGCAGCCATTCATCTATTTCCAGTTTTGATGAAGAAGTTGCGGAAGCCATTTGTTTTTCTCTTCTAAAATTCAACTTCTAATTTGTGCAAAACACGTTTTTTATTCAAGAAAATACGTTTTTCGCTTTGATTTTTTTTGTAATTTTGGCGGCTAAAAAATCTTTTTTTCGAATTAATCATCAAAATCATTTTAATATGAAAAAAATCTTTCTTCTCGGTTTTTTGTTGATGGCGTTTTCGGCACTTCAGGCGCAGACTTGCCAGGTGCAAGAGAACAGTTTCCAGAACGTGCGCGTGCACTTCACCGCTGGTTCTCTTTCCATCACGGATGTCAACACCCCTGCGGGTGATTTCAGTCGTGTAAGCATGGACGACACCTACCTCACCACCGCCGTTGGACAGCCGCAACTACCTGTGATGGTTCGTCTTATGGAGATTCCGCTCTGCGATGGCGTGGAGTATGAGATCACCGCATCCCATTACCAGGACTACAGTGCCGAGGCGCTCGGCGTCCACCATCCGCTGTTCCCGGCCCAGCCCGCCAACTTCAAGTCCGGGCATGACACCCCCGAGTTCGCCTACGATGCAGCCACCTACAGCCGCGACCAGTGGCATGGCGACCTGATCACCGTGGAGAAGAGCGGCGTGGCCCGCAACATCAATCTCGCTACCGTCTATTTCTCGCCTGTGCAGTACAACCCCGTCACCAACCAGTATCGTGTTTATGACGACATCGAGGTGAACTTCACCTTCCAAAACGCTGATATTCCGGCCACATACGAGATGAAGTCGTTGCACGGCAACGCGGTCTTCAACGGATTGCGTTCCCACATCATCAATCCGGTGGAGGAAACACGCGAACACACCTTCAGCGCTCCCATCAAGTATTTGATTGTCGCCAACAGCATGTTCCGCGGCCAACTGGATGAGTTTGTCGCTTGGAAGCAGCGTCAGGGCTTCTCGGTTGAGATCGCCTACACTGACGACCCGGGAGTGGGCACCACCACTACGGCCATCGCAAACTTCATCAAAGCCAAATACACCAACGCCACCGAGACCGAGCCGGCTCCGACATACGTGTTGCTGGTGGGCGACATCGCGCAGATTCCTGTCTTCAACGCGCAAGTTTCCGGCGAGAACCACAAGACCGACCTTTACTATTTCACTTGGACCGATGGCGACTATTTCCCGGATTGCTTCTACGGCCGTTTCTCTGCTCAGAACGCCACCCATCTCAGCAACATCCTCGCCAAGGTGATGCAGTACGAGCAATACACGATGCCAGATCCCACTTACCTGAACGACGCTGTGCTGGTGGCTGGCTCCGATGCCAGCTGGTCACCCACGCACGCCAATGGGCAGATCAACTATTTGGCCAACAACTATATCAATACGGAATATGGTTTTTCCAATGTCCACACCTATCTTTATAACAGCAGCAGCCAGGCGGCGCAGATCCGGGCCGACATCGGCGCGGGTGTCGGCTATGCCAACTACACGGCTCACTGCGGCTCGGACGGCTGGTCGGATCCGGAATTCAACACTTCGCAGATCTCCGCGATGAGCAATGTGGACAAATATCCCTTCATGATCGGCAACTGCTGTCTCTCCAACAAATTTGATGAAAACGAGTGCTTTGGCGAAGCGTTGCTGCGTACCGCCAACAAGGGTGCGGCCGGATACATCGGCGGTTCCAACAGTACCATTTGGGATGAGGACTTCTACTGGTCTGTCGGCGTACGTTCCACCATCAACGCCAACGCCACTTACGACGCCGCCCATCTCGGCGCATACGACCGCATGTTCCACACCCATGGGGAGGACTTCTCCGACTGGTATGTCTCTGCCGGCTCCATCATCTACGGCGGCAATCTCGCCGTGGAGTCCGCATCTTCCAGTTACAAACTTTACTATTGGGAGATCTACCACCTGATGGGCGATCCCTCCATGCTGCCGTGGCTGTCGCAGCCCGAGCCGATGACTGTTAGTGCCCCCGCCGCCATGGTCAGCGGCGCCACGGATATGACGGTGACTGCCGTGCCTTACGCTTACGTCGCATTGACGGAAAACGGCAGCGTCATCGCTGCCGCCACGGCCTCTGCTACCGGCGTCGCCACCCTCACCTTCAATCCGGTTTTGGCCTCCAACACCTACGAGTTGGCTGTCACGGCCCAGAATTACCAGCCCTTCTTCCAGACCATCACGGCCATCGTCCCCGATGGACCGTATGTCGTGACCACCGACATCGCCCTTTCCAACGGTCAGGAACCGAACTACGGCGGCTATGTCACCCTTGACGCTACGCTGCGCAACCTCGGCGTCGATGGCGCTTCCAACATCACCAGCACCATTGCTCTTGACAATCCCACCTCCGAAGTGAGCATCGTCGAAAGCACGATCACCCTGTCGGCGCTGGCGGCCAACGACCATCAGTCCTTTGCCGGCGCTTTCGGCATCAACATCGCCAACGACGTGGCCGACCGCACCAACGTGCCCTTCACCATCACCACCACTTGCGGCGACCAGACTACCACGACCCACTATGTGATGACGTTGCAGGCCCCTGTCCTGAGCAACACCGTGGTGAGTTCGGCAGAGGCCGAGGGCAACGACAACGGCTCCATCAACCCGGGCGAGACCGTCACCCTGCGTATCACCACACGCAACGCCGGCCATGCCAATGCGGTTGGAACCTATTCACACCTGTCTTGCGCCTACGACCAGGTCACCATCGCCAACGACGACATCGCCCTTGGCGATATTCAAGCCCAAGGCAGCAGCGTCTCCGAGTTCACTATTCAACTGAGCGGCAACGTTCCTGAGCCGTTCATCATTCCCTTCATCCACAACCTCTACGCCGGTGCATATTCCTACACCGATACAGTCTATGTATTTGTAGGTGAATGTGTTGAGGACTTTGAAACGGGAGATTTCTCGAAATTCAACTGGTCGAACAGCAGCAATGCCTGGACGGTGGGCAACGGCGCATACGAAGGAAGTTATTGTGCGGTTTCGAAGAGTGGCATGAGTTATGGCAACAGTTGCACGCTCACCCTCTCCATCCATGCGGCGGCCAACGACAGCATCTCCTACTATCGTCGTTTCAACGCCGGCAGCGGTTGGTACGGCAATGACGAGTTCGCCTTCCTGATTGACAACGTGCAGCAGGAGTCCATCACCACCACCACGCCGTGGGGACGCGCCGCCTTCCCGATCAGTGCCGGCACGCACACCATCAAGTTCAAGTTCAGCCGCGAAGCTTACGGTGGCAGTTCCTCCACCGCCCGTGTCGATTACATCAAGTTCCCGATGGACGGCGAGATGGCCCCGCTTGCCATTGCCGAAGCTGAAAGCCACATTCTCTCGGTCTATCCGAACCCCGCTATAGAGAGCGTGAACATCACCCTGCCTGAAGGCAACGCCAACTATCAACTGACGCTTTTCGACCTGAACGGCAAGCAGTTGATGAGCCGCACCATCAACGCCGGCTGCGACCTCTACACCCTTGACGTCAGCCACCTCACCAGTGGCATCTACCTTATCTCCATCTTCAACGACAACGATGCCTTCACCGCCAAGGTCGTGAAGCAGTAATCATTAAATAGAAAACATGAACATTGCAATACTCGAACCGCTCGGCGTTTCGACGGAATACCTTAAAGAACGGATTGGCAACAAGATAGGCGATAGCCACCAACTTACTTTCTACCCTGACCGCAGGGAGGACGAAGCCACGTTGGTGGCTCGTAGCCAGGGCGCCGACATCGTGGTGCTCAGCAACATCCCCTACCGAAAGGCGGTCATCGAGCGGTGTCCGCAGTTGAAGAAGATCTGCGTCGCCTTCACCGGCATGGACCACATCGACCTGGGCTATTGCGCCGAACGTGGCATCGAAGTGAAGAACTGCGCGGGCTACTCCACCGTGGCCGTCGCCGACTTGGTGTTCGGGCTGGTGCTATCGCTGGCGCGTAACATTCCCGCCTGCGACGTCGCCTGCCGCAACCAGGGGACGAAGAACGGGCTTGTCGGTTTCGAGTTGGCGGGCAAGAAGTTCGGCATCCTCGGACTGGGTGCCATCGGCAGCCGCGTGGCCGACATCGCGCAGGCCTTCGGCTGTCAGGTGTTCGCCTACACGCGCACCCCGAAGAGCCATCCCGGCGTGACGTTGGTGGAGAAGGACGAACTCTTCCGCACCTGCGACATCATCTCGCTACACACCCCGCTCAACGACGAGACCCGCGGTCTGGTAGGAGCGCACGAACTGTCGTTGATGGCGCCGACTGCCTATCTCATCAACACCGCCCGTGGCGGCGTAGTCGATACGGCCGCCCTTGTGGATGCGTTGAAGCACAAGCGCATCGCCGGCGCCGGCATCGACGTGTTTGACATGGAACCGCCCATTCCCGCCGATTATGAGTTGGCCCACCTGCCCAACACCGTCGTCACCCCGCACGTGGCCTTCGCCACACGGCAGGCCTTCGAGAAACGCGCCGACATCATCGCCGACAACCTGAAACTTTGGGTTTAGGAATTTCACAACCATATCTGAACCTGTTATTTATGAAAAAGTACGCCCTGTTCGCACTCCTTTTTCTTTTGGCTCACGCCGTCACCTATGCTTGCGACACCACCCGCGTCGCCGACAAATCCAACTGGCATGTCGTCTATGTTGACAGCGAAGAGTTGACTGGTGAAGGGGCTGGCAATGGAAACGCCATCCACTGCATTGACAACGATTCATCCACATTTTGGCATTCCGAGTGGCAGAACCACTCCTACGACTATCCGCACGAGATTTGGATTGATTTGGGTGATACGTTGGCCATCAACGGTTTCGGCTTTCTGACCCGCAACAACAACACCCGCAACGGGCGTATCAAGGACTTCGTTTTTTACGTCACGCTCGATACGCTCGACTGGGGCGATCCGCAGGCGCTGGGGCAGTTGGAGTACCCGCAGCCGAACAGCGGCGTGCAGCAGAGTGCCAACGTCTTCTTCGGTGCCGTGCGCGGGCGTTACGTGCGCCTCGTGGGACTGAGCAGCGTGGCGGGCGACAAGTACGCTATGATCGCTGAATTGGATATCTACTGCGACACCGAGTGCGAACCGTCGGGACAGAACAACCAGGTTGTCTATACGGAACCTGTTGACAGACAACTCTCTACCAATCCGCCGTTTGCCGTCCATGCGCATGCGTCTTCCGGTCTTCCGCTCACCTATGAAGTCGTTTCGGGGCCGGCTACCATCGCCGACACCATCGTCACCCTCACTGGAGAGGGTGGGGTGGTGGAACTGCGCATTGCTCAGGAAGGGGACAGCGCCTTCTATCCCGCAGAAGCCATCATCACTTTCGAAGTCATCAACCTGATGGACTTTTCGCCCGAAGTGAACCTGAAGCTCACCGCTGCCTATCCTGTGGAGATGCCGTCGTTGATGCCCTATTTGCTGCACACTTCAACATCTATACAAGAACAAGAATACCTGGACGTTACATCCGTACAATACTCCATTGACGGGGGCGAATTTGAAGACGCGACTTTCGAGAACGGCGACTTCGCCTACTGGTGGACGCCCTCCGACTTCGGCAGTCATACCATTGTCGTCTTGGCGACTGCTTCCAACGGCAACACGACGACCGAGACGGTGACTGTGCAGGTGACCGACGAGTACAACGACCGCAGTGAGCAGACGTTCGACGATGCCGTCATCGACGCCGGAACCATTGGATCACAGTGGTACTATGGAAGTTACGAACTTCCGCAGTTCGTGGCTGCCTACGACTCCATCCAAGCGCACCTTTACGTCACCTGTCCGAACGTGCCGGGGGGCTGCGACGATTGGGACCGTCTCGCCTGGATTCAGGTGAAGGATCCGAGCGGTAACTGGGTCGAGTTGATCCGTTACATCACGCCTTACGGCAAGGGCTGCACCCACGAGATTGACGTCACCGACTTCGCCTCGCTGTTGCAGGGCAAGGTCGATATGCGGATGTACATTGAGACGTGGGGCACGGGCGGCTGGCAGATGGATCTGGTGTTCGAGTATTTCAAGGGCACGCCGCCATATCCGTACAGTTATGTGGAAGAGATGTGGCAGGGCACGTACAACTTCGGCGATCCCACCAACCTGCAGCCCGTGGATACCGTTACCGTCGGCATTTTCCATGCGGCGGCTGCGGCGCACCTGCGACTGGTGACCACCGGCCACGGCTGGGGCGACAACAACACCGGCAATGCCGCTGAATTCTACCACGCCGTTCACCACCTGCAGATCAACGGCGAAGACGCCTTCGAGCAGGATTTATGGACCGACTGTTGGCCCAATCCCGACGGCTGCAACGGTCAGTCCGGCACTTACAAGTACGACCGCGCCGGCTGGTGTCCGGGCAGCATTGCGAAGCCCTTCTTCTACGACGTCACCAACTACCTATGGATGACGCCTTTCCAGCTGTCATACATCTTCCAGACCTCATATCAGGACCTCTGCCACCCGCACAATCCCGACTGCGTGAGCGGCACGACCTGTGAGGACTGCAACGCCAGTTACAACCCGCACTACCGTGTGTCGTGCTATCTCATCCGCGAGAGCAACCAGCCCTGCGTGCTGGGCACGGACGAGCCGGCGCACCACGCTTTGGTCGATGAGATCGACTTTTCGGTCTATCCGAACCCGAGCCATGGGCAGTTCCGTGTCACCTTCACGCAGCCGTTGCGCGACCTGGTCTGCGCCATCGTCACTCCGGACGGCAAGACCCTCCGCACTTACTTCTTCGACAGCGCGGCCGATGCCGAAGCGCATCTGTTCAACGTGTCGATGTTGCCCAAGGGCGTCTATTTCTTCCAGGTATATACGCGCGGCGGCTTGGATGCCCGCAAGATCATAATCCAGTAAATTCAAGAGAGCATGTTCCAGAAAGTCATCCGCGGATGCGTGAACATGGTGCAGCGTTGGCTGCCCGAGCCATTCGTATTCGCCATCATCCTCACGTTGGTCGCCATGGTCTTGGCGATGCCGATCTGTCATCAGACGCCGCTCGAAGTCGTTGAGCACTGGGGTTCAGGTGTGTGGGGACTGTTGGCTTTTTCGATGCAGATGGCGTTGGTGTTGGTCTGCGGATCGGCGTTGGCGACGGCGCCCGCCATCCGTCGGGGTATCCGATTCATGGCGGGGTTGCCGAAGAAGCCGGCGGGAGCGATCGCGTTGGTGACGTTGGTTTCAGCCATCGCCTGCTGGCTCAACTGGGGGTTCGGACTCATCGTGGGCGTCATCTTCGCCAAGGAGATCGCGCGCACGTTGCGTGGTGTCGATTACCGGCTGCTCATCGCCTCGGCTTACAGCGGCTTTGTGGTGTGGCATGCCGGGCTTTCGGGTTCGATTCCGCTCACCATGTCCACCGACGGCGAGTCGCTGATGCGAGCCACCAACGGCGCGCTCACCACGCCCGTGCCTGTCGGCCAGACCATCCTCGACCCGCACAACCTCGTCATGGTGGCGTTGGTCATCGGGGCGATCGTGCTGGTCAACTCGCTCATGCACCCGAAGAACCCTTTGATGGTGGTGGCTGTCGATCCGTCGTTGTTGGCGGAAGAGGAGACCGTTGCGCGGGGCAAGGCGACCACGCCGGCGGAGAAGTTGGAAGGCAGTCGTCTGCTCACCTGGATTATCGGCGGTATCGGCCTGATATTCTTGGTGGTGCGCCTCGGTTTTCGCGGTGGCGCGTTCGATCTGAACGCTGTCATCATGTTGTTTTTGTTCACGGGCTTGCTGATGCACGGCACGCCGTATGCCTATGTGAAGGCGTTTGGCAAGGCGGCGTCGGGGGCTTCGGGCATTTTGTTGCAGTTCCCCTTTTATGCCGGCATCATGGGCATTATCACCGGGGTGGGGGAGAGCGGTATTTGTTTAGGCACGGTTGTCAGCGACGCCTGCATTTCGGCGTCCACGCCGCTCACGTACCCGCTGTTGACGTTCGTCTGTGCGGCGGTGCTCAACATGTTCGTGCCGTCGGGCGGCGGGCACTGGGCCATCCAGGCGCCGATCATGTTCGGCGCGAGCGCCAACTTGGGTGTCGATCCCGGGCTTACCGGCATCGCCATTGCCTGGGGTGATGCGTGGACCAACCTCATCCAGCCCTTCTGGGCGTTGCCGGCGTTGGCCATTGCCAAACTGAGCGCGAAGGACATCATGGGCTACTGCCTCATCGACCTTTTCGTCACGGGCGTGATCATCTGCGGCGGCCTGCTGGTGTGGGCGTGGTGATGGATGTTGAAAGCGGCGGAGCCGCGCGCCGCCACATCAAAAAAAATCGTACTTTTGCATCGTAAAAACCATCCACTATGAAAAAAACCATCCTGTGGATTGTCGCGGCGTGCCTTCTCGCACCCGTCCCGGCATCCGCGCAACACGAACATAGCGACCTGCACCACGAAATCGGCGTCACCGCCGGCCCCGTCTCCGGACTCGGCTCCCTCGTCTATGGCACTGTCGGCTTCTTCGAGGCCCTCGGCAGCAGCATCTCCAAACGCGCCGTGAAGATGGATCTGCGCGGCCACTACGGGCTGCACTACTACTATCAGGTGAAGTGGTGGTGCCAGGTGGGCGTGAAGGCCACCTTCGAGAACGCCCGCACCACCCGCTACACCGACTCCACCCAACTCGTCGTCAGCGAGAAATCCGACCTGAGTATCTGCTCGCTCATGCCCAGCGTGCGCTTCACCTACCTGAACCGCCCATGGGTGCGTCTCTATTCCGGCATCGACCTCGGCATCGGCTTCGTCCTCAACCAGAAACGGACCTACACCGCCGACGCCCAGCCCGACCCCGGAAGTGCCCAGGCCATCTTCGCCTTCAACATCACCCCCATCGGCGTCAACGTCGGCAAACGCTTCTTCGGCATGTTCGAGACTAACATCGGCCTCGACTCCTTCGTCAAGGTCGGCATCGGGGCGAGGTTTTAGGGGAAAGGATGAAGATGGTGTGATGAAATAGAAAAGTCGGCGGAGGTTGCCCTCGCGCCGACTGGGGTTTGGTTTGGGAAAGGGGTTTCCGTTCACCAAGGAACGCTTTCTGTGTTGGGATCAAGCCACAGGACAGCCGTTTAGTTGCATCTGTACATGTCCATGCCGGCCTCGTCGTTGAGTTGCTTCTGCATGTCCTTGCAATCCTTGCTCGACATGTTCTCATCCTCGAAGACGGGCGCCATGCCTGTCACGTCGGTTTTGATTTTGCACTTGCAGCCCTTGCTGCAAGAAGTCGTCATCAGCCCTAACAAGGCTACACAAACGGATACGAACAGTAATTTTTTCATTGTGTTTTCATGACCTCTGGGGTTAATAAAATTCCGGCGCAGGAGCAGCCCGCTGGTGAGGTCGTTTTACAACGGGCTGGAGATCCGACGCCTCGGTTTATGGGTTAGACGGTTTTGCGTTTGTTGTGTCGATGACCACGGTCACCTTCTTCTGTTTCACCTTCTTGACGACGACGGGGGCTTTCCTACTCCCATCTGTGGGGGCAGTTGCAGCCACGGTGTCGGCGCCCTCGGGTACGGTCGGTTGCTGCCGGACACTCTCGGTCGGCAGCGGCGACGTAGGACTTGCCGGCAACGGCGAGCCACAAGTGTCGATGGCGACTGTCGGGGACGGCTCCGGCGACGGGGCGGGGGAGTGCTCCGACGGCATCTCCGTCAGCGGCGCGGTGTTGGGCAAGTCCGGGACGGACTGCGACGGCTCCGTCGTGACGAGCGGAAGGATGACACTGCCGGCGGCGGCGGTGACAGCCACGGTGCCGAGCATCAGGGGGAGATGGTGCTCCGCGATGCGGAGCCGGAGCGGTGGCAGCGGAAAATTCGCGAGCCCGCTTCCGCCCAACGTCTTGTGTGTCTGAGGCGGCAACGTGAAGTCCCGAAGTTTCCGACTGACTATCCGATCCATCGCTTGCGCCTTCGGGCAAAATAGGGGTAGCATGAACATGGCAATGGCTCTTTTTTGTTTGGCTTTGCTGAAAAGGATGGCCTGCAACTTGGCCCGTGCCCGCGCTAAGTGCGACTTCGACGTGCCAACGGAGATCTCCATCAGGTCAGATATTTCTTTGTGGGATTTATGTTCGAATACATACAGGTTGAAGACCGTACGGTGGTGTTCGGGCAGCTTCCCGATGGCCTCAAGGATCTCCTCCTGCGTGAAGTCGGCTTTCTGGATGACCGCTATAATGTCGTCTTCCGGTGCCTCTTCCGACTCCTCGATGGGATCCGCCACCATGCTTTCGTCGAATGCCTCGCTCCGATGGGACCACTGTTGCCGCAGGTACTGGAGTGCTTGGTTGACTGTGATCTTCCTCAACCACGCCGCGAAGTCGCCGCTGCCACGGTAACTTTCCGACTTCTCGATGGCGGTCAGAAAGGCGTCGTGGGCGATGTCTTCTGCCGTCTGTCGATCAGGAATATAACGGTAACACAGTCCTATCATTTTAGGTATCAGTTGATTATATTTTCTAGACCAAAATGCTTTCGCGTCCATTAGAAATTCAGAGTTAGTCCGATGCCATCGGGAGTGCCGCTGAAGGAGAGCCGGATCGGCGGGGCATAGGCAAGGTGGTGGATTTCGTTGTATGAAGATGCGGCTTTTCTGACTTTGAATTTTCCCCGTCGGTTGATGACAACCCCGGCACGCAGGCAGATGCCGCCCACCAACACGCCGCAAGCAAACATGGCAAAATTCCCGCGTTGGAATTTCTGGTATTCCGTCCCGAACAGGGGCTGCCGCGTCGATATGCCGGTGCTGAAGAAGCTGAAGCCCACAGCCGCCACCGCAATGCTCAGGGAGCCGACGACGTAGCATGCGTAGGAGCCGTTGACCATGCGCCGCCCCTGCCTGTATTGGTTGTAGTCCGTCGGGGTGAGCAGGCCCTGGAGCGTTTCATTCGACATCGGCACGAACTTCCCCAGTGTCTCGTCCTGTACTCCGATACGCGCCCGGTGACTCGACAGATAGACATTTGAAGAGTCGGGCTGGCTCTTCCTCTCGTCAGTGTTTCCCTGCCCAATGTACAGCGTGTCATAAGTGATCTCCTCTTCATACAGAAAGACGGTGTCCTGGCTGGGAATGTCTTGCCCGTAAAGACTCAACGACGGGTCAAATCCTCCCATGTATAACATGAAGATCATCAGCAACGGGCGCATGGCTGCGGTATATTGGTGGATGTTTTTAGGTTTCATTCTCTGGAATAAGGATGCAGAAAATGAAAAAGGTTGCACCCTTTTTTGAAAAAAAATTGTTCTTTTTTTGATGAAAGAAAGTATTGCGCTCATAATGAATGAGTTATGATGAGATTTTTTTTTGTGATTTTTTTTATTCCAATAAAAAAAAGACAGTGGATGAAGTTTTTTTCATGATTTTTTTGAAAAAATGATCGGCAAAAAAACATGATAAATGATTCGTATTAATCCGCATTAATCTAATCCGCAATTAATCCGTGTAATTCGTAGTTCCCAAAGCAGCGAAGCCGCGCTTAACGACGCCCGAAATCCTACTCCTCTACGATGTCGAAATCCATCTGGCGGCGCAGCAGATCCACGGAAGCCACCCGCACTTTGATGTCGTCGCCGAAGCGGTACGACTTGCCGCCGTGCAGTCCGACGAGCGTGTAGTTCTCCTCGTCGATGTAGTAGAAGTCGTCGTTGAACTTGCGCATGGCGATAAGCCCTTCGCACTTCGAATCCTTGAGTTCGGCGAAGATGCCCCACTTGCAGATGCCGCTGACGGTGGCGTCGAAGGTCTTGCCGATCTGGTCCTCCAGGTATTCTGCCTGCTTGTATTTCACGCTGTTGCGCTCGGCTTCGGTGGCCTTCTGCTCCATCTGTGAACAGTGGTTGCAGAACTCCTCGTACTGGTCGGCGGGCACCGACTCGCCCTTCGCTAAATAACGGTCGAGCAGACGGTGCACCATCAGGTCGGGATAGCGGCGGATAGGGGAGGTAAAGTGAGTGTAAAAGGGGAAGGCGAGTCCGTAGTGGCCGATGTTTTCGGTGGAATAGACGGCACGCGCCATCGTGCGGATGGAGAGTTTGCAAAGCATGTCGAACTCTTTCTTTCCCTGTGCCTGGCGGAACAGCCCGTTGAAGGAACTGGAGACCGTCTTGGGAGATCCGACCTTGAAGTCGTACCCGATTTTCTTGACGAAGTTCTTGAATGTCAACAATTTCTCTTCCAACGGCTTGTCGTGGATACGATAGACGAAGGTCTTGGGCTCTTTGTTGGCGCTGGTGCGCTTGCCGATCTTCTCGGCCACCCGCTTGTTGGCCAGCAGCATGAACTCCTCGATCATGAAGTTGGCTTCCGTGGCCACCTTGAGATAGACGCCGATGGGCTTGGCGTTCTCGTCGAGTTCGAACTTGACCTCTTCTGTCTCGAAGTTGATGGCGTTGTTCTCGAAACGGCGTTTGCGCATGATACGGGCTAATCCGTTGATGGTGTTGATTTCGTCGGAAAGGCGGCCTTTGCCGTCGTCGATGATCTTCTGCACCTGTCCGTAGTCGAAGCGCTCGTCGGAGTTGATGACCGTATGGCCGAACCATTCGCGCACCACCTTGGCATCGTCGTCGAGTTCGAAAACGGCGCTGAAGCAGAGTTTGTCCTCGTGGGGACGCAGCGAGCAGAGGTTGTTGGAAAGGGCTTCGGGCAGCATGGGAATGGTGCGGTCAACGAGATATACGGAGGTGCCGCGGTCGTAGGCCTCGCGGTCGATGGCGGAGCCGGGGCGCACGTAGTAGGAGACGTCGGCGATGTGGACGCCGATGCGATGGTGGCCGTTGGGCAGGCGCTCATAGGAGAGGGCGTCGTCGAAGTCCTTGGCGTCGGCGGGGTCGATGGTGAAGGTGGTCACCTTGCGGAAGTCGCGGCGTCCCTTCAGCGCCTCGGCGCCGCTGAGGGCGACGATGGCCTCCGCCTCCTGCTCCACCTCCTTGGGAAAGCTGACCGGGAAATTGCTCTCCGCCAAGATCGACAGCATCTCGACGTCGTTGTCGCCGGGCTTGCCGAGCACGTTCACCACCTCGCCGATGGGGTTCTTGCTGCCGGGCGTCCAATCCACGATCTTCACCACCACCTTGTAGCCATTCTTGGCCTTGCGCAGCAGCCGCCCCGGGATGAGGACGTCACGACGGAAGTTGTTGCTGTCGGGGATGAAAAAGGCGATGCCTTTGTCGATGCGGATGATGCCGACGAGTTGCTGCTGGCTGCGTTCGAGCACTTGCACCACCTCGCCCTCAGGCCTGCGGTCCTCGCGGGGCGGGAAGAGCATCACCTTCACCAAGTCGCCGTGCAAGGCATTGCTGAGGTTGCGCTCGGCGATGAAGATGTCCTCGTCGTCGCCCTCTTGCAGCACCCACGCCGAACCGCTGTACTTCACTTCCAGCCGCCCAGTGACGTAGTTGCGCCCCGTGGTCTCCTTGTTCATGTATTTGTGGTTGAGCCGGTACTTGCCGCGCCCCACCGTCAGCAGGATCTTCGCCTTCACGAATTTCCCGATCACGCGCTTCACTTCCTCACGCCCCTGCTTGTCATAGATGTTGATCTTTGCCGCTATCTGCTTGTAATTCAACTTCTCATTGCCTGACGACAGTACTTGTATAATTCTGTTTTCAATGTTTTCCATAGTTGAAAATTTGCGGTTGCAAAATTAAGGTTTTTGTTCAAACTGAAAATCATGTTTTTTTTTCACTTTTCTTCCACTAGTGGCCGTTTTTTTTCAGTCAATGAACAACTATAAAAAAAATTTTTCTATTTTTGCAGCGTAAATATTAAATTGATATAAAATGTATCAACTGAAAAAACTTCTTATCCTTGCTCTTCTGTTCTGGATTCCGGCCACATCGTTATGGTCGCAAACCATTGTGCAGACAACCGATGTGACTGTGGTTTACAACAACAACCAGTCGCCGTCAGACTTTGAAAATGTCACGAAATTCTACTTTTCGGGCGACAACCTGATGCTGGATCAGGCGGGCGTGGTCACCTCCGTGCCGGTCTCGACCATCCGTCGGCTGGAATTGGATGCCGTGAGCACCGTCATCGGCGGCACGTCCGATTGGGGTGACAACGCCATCCTCATCTACCCGAACCCCACTTCCGACCACCTCTACTTCGCCACCAATGTCGAGCAGAACGTGCAGGTGTCGGTCTTCACCCTCAACGGCCAGTTGCTGCAACAACAGCAGTTGAGCACGTCGGAGAGTCTGGATGTCAGCAACTTGCCGCGCGGCATGTACGTCATCCGTGTCAATGAACAGACATACAAATTCTCAAAATTCTAAGCCATGAAGAAGTTGTTGACTACCCTTATCACCATTTTCATCCTCTGCGGTTTCGCTTCCGCGCAGGAGCAGCGTATCATATACTACAACGGCAGCAATCCTGTCCACACCCAGTTGATCGACCAGATCGACAGCGTATGTTTCCAGAACAACATCTCCATACTACATAATAATATTGGGGAACCCGATTTCATGTTCCCGGTAGTGGGCATTGACAGCATCGTCTTCAGTTCCGAGTCCGTCGAGATCGACACCGGTGAGATCATTTACATCACCTATAACGGCAACAGCGTCAACATCATCAACCCGTGGGCGAACCGCGGAGTGACGGTGACCGCCAACGGCGCCGACGTCACCGTGAATGCGCAGTCGGGCACGCAGGACATCATTTACTATCTGGCCGGCAGCACCAGCGACGGCTCGCTCATCATGAACAGCGACCACCGTTTCAACCTTATCATGCACGGGGTGAGCATCACCAACCCGACGGGGGCGGCCATCAAGGTGATTGACGACGTGAAGGTCTCCGTGACGTTGGAGAACAGCAGCACGTTGGTCGATGGCGGCGACGCCACCACCCACAAGGCGGCCTTCGACAGCGAGGGACAGATCATCTTTTCCGGCAACGGCACCCTCACCGCCACCGGCACCGTCAAGCACGCCATCTTCAGCAACGACTACATCCGCGTTCTGAGCGGCAACATCGTGGTGCCCAGCGCCGTTACCGACGGCCTGCACGCCGACTACTTCCAGATGTACACCGGCAGAGTAACGATCAGCAACGCCGCCACCGGCATCGACGGCGACCGCGGCTTCATCGAAGTCGCCGGCGGCAGCATCGACATTGACATCTCCGCGGCCGACGGAAAAGCGATGAAGTGCGACAGCATCATTTACATCACCGGCGGCGACATCAACCTCACGCTCACGGGCGCCTACAGCAAGGGCATGAAGTCGGCCTACGCCATCGTGATCGAGGGCGGCGACATCACCATCAACGGTTCCGGCGCCACCCAGGTCGTCAGCGGCGACGCCTCCCACAGCGCCGGCTTGAAGTGCGATGGCCCCATCGACATCGATGCCGTCACCGGATCCACGAGCATCAACATCACCATGAGCAGCGCGGCGCAGGGCGGCAAGGCCATCAACGCCGACGGCGACGTCACCATCCACGGCGGCACCCTCGTCCTCTCCGTGGCTGGCGCCGGTGGCACCTACACCAACGCCAGCAACCAGAGCGACTCCTACTCCGCCGCCTGCGTCAAGACCAACGGCAGCATCGTCGTCAACGGCGGCGACATCACCCTCACCGCCTCCGGCACCGACAGCAAGGGCTTTTCCGCCGACGTGGCTGTGACCGTCAACGACGGCACCCTACATGTCACCGCCTCCGGCGCCGACAGCAAGGGCATGACCGCCGACAACACCCTCACCGTCAACGGCGGCGACATCACCGTCACCGCTTCCGGCAACACCAGCAAGGGCATCAAGTCCGGCACCGCCATGCTGATCGCCGGCGGCGCCTTCCACATCACCGCCTCCGGCAGCACCGTGGTCACCAGCGGCGACCCGTCCTACTGCAGCGGCATCAAGGCCGATGGCACGCTCACCATTGACAACGGCGACTTCACCATCAACTGCACCAACGCCAACACCGGGGGGCGTTGTATTTCCGCCACGGGCGTGGCCACCATCAACGGCGGCACTTTCGCCCTGACGACGGCTGGCAGCGGCACCACTTACACCAACAGCAGCAACACCACCGACGGCTACGGTCCCGTCTGCCTCAAGACCGACGGAAATCTCAACATCCTCGGCGGCACCTTCAACTGCGAGAGCACCGGCACAGGCGGCCGCGGCATCAAGGTCGATGGTGTCTTCACCATCGGGGCTCAGGGAGCCGACAACGACCTCATCGACATCGACATCCACACCTCCGGAGCACCCATCAGCGGCGGTGGCGGCGGCTGGGGCGGCTGGGGCAGCAGCACCACCTACTGCAACCCCAAGGGAATCAAGGCCATGGGCAACCTCGTCATCAACAGCGGTCACGTCTCCTCCTACTGCTCGCAGACCTCCGGAGACCCGACTGGCGAGGCCATCGAGAGCAAGAACGGCATCTACATCAACGGCGGCTTTGTGGAGGCCAACTCTTACGACGACGCCATCAACGCCGCCAACCACCTCGAAGTCAACGGCGGCTATGTGTGGGCTTATGCCCGCGGCAACGACGGCATCGACTGCAACGGCGCCTACTCCTACTACAACGGCGGCGTGGTCATCGTGGCCGGCACAGAAGAGGCCATCGACGCCAACACCGACGGCATGGGCGGCACCCAAGGCCACCTGATCATCAACGGCGCCACCATCATCGCCTACCGCGCCTCCAGTGGTGGCGGCGGCGGTCCCGGCGGCATGGCCCTGCTCGACAACCCCACCTACCAGAACGGGCAGAAGTACCTCGCACCCACCATCACCGGCGGCAGCTCCTACTGCATCAAGAACAGCGCCTCCACGCCCGTCATGATCTACAGCCATCCCGCCTCCATCTCCGGCAGCGGGTTCATGTCCTCCACCCCCGGACTCAGACCTCCCGGAGGCGGTGGCAGCAGCAGCGCCAGTTTTGTTTTCACCAGCCCCAGCATCACCTCGGGCACCTACACCCTCTACACCAACCCCACCATCAACGGCACAGCCAACTGGCACGGGCTATACATCGGCGCCAGCGCTACGACCTCCGGCAACGGGACTTCCGTAACCGCTCAATAGGTTCAAGGTTTAGAAATTAAAGATTAAAGATTGAGGGGAAAAGGTAATAGAGTTGTGAGTTTTGCGTTTATCATCTTATAGATACTCTTTTTATGAAAAAAATATTGGGAATGATGATGTGGGTGTGCGCGGTGGCCTTTCTGCTGCTCGGTTGCAGCAAGGGGGAAGGCGAGGGCGGCTCCGGCGTCATCGAAGGCAAGATCATGGTCGTCGTCCACGACAATGACAACTACAACCTTACTGCCGATACCATCGTCGGAGCAAAGGTCGATGTCTTTATCGTCTATGGTGACGACGTGATGTACGGCGACGACATGGAGACCGGCGCCGACGGAACCTACCGTTTCAAGTACCTGAAGAAGGGCACCTACACCATCTTCGCATACTCCGTGTTGCCATCGGGTGAGAAGATCGCCGTGTCGGAGACCGTGGAACTCCCTGCCGGCAGCACCGTGAGCGTGCCCACCATCTACATCCACGAAGGGAAGGCCTACGGCACCTCGCTCGTGCGCGGGCAGGTGTGGGCCAACTACATCCACAACGGCAGCAGCCGTGGCAGCGGTTGGGCCTACGAGCACCGCGTCTATATCCGCCGCGTGGGCGAGCCCTACCACTTCGACGACGTGCGCGTCGGCTACGACGGCTACTACTACTTCCAACAGCTCGAGCCGGGTGAATACGAGGTCTTCACCATCACCGAAGACACCAACGAGGTCCCCTCCATCGTCTCCCAATACGTCACTGTGAGCGAAGCCGGACAGATATACGATGTCGATCTTTTCACCGTTACCATTAATGTCTAATTTTTAAGGAATGAACAAACGAGTACTCCTATGTCTCCTTGTGGCGCTCTTCTCGGCCTCCCTGTTGAGTGCGCAAAGCGCGTCCGAAAAGCGTGAGAAGCGCAAGAACCTGACCATCAAGGAGTGGAACACCCCCGCCGGCGCCAACACCCGCTATCTCGACCACGAGACCAAATACAACGCCGACGGTTACAAGGTCGAGGAGGTCGAATATGCCAACTACGGGCAGAAATCGCGTGTGACCTACGAGTACGACGACAATGGACGGTGCGTCAGGCAGGTGGTCTATGACAACCGCAACAAGCCCGTGCGCATCCGCAAGTTCGAGTACTATCCCGACGGCAGCAAGAAAAAGCAGTACAACTACCTGCCATCCGGCAAGTTGGAGTCGTCCAAGGAGTTCGAGTACATCTTTTCCAATTAATTCCAACGATGAACGATTCGGTCGAGCAGGTACTGACCCACTTCGCACCCATCACCTTGGAGGAGATGAGTGCGGTGAAGTTGATGAACCGCATCGACTCGAAATACCTCGTTTCCCAGGACCGGCTGCCCGAAATCCTCGCTTACCTCACCGACGGCTATTTCGTGCAGGAGAATGTCGGCCGCCGCATCGCCCACTACAACACGCTGTATTACGATACGCCGGACGCGCAGATGTACATCGCCCACCACAACCAGAAACTCACCCGTCAGAAACTGCGCGCCCGCATCTACTGCGACACCGACACCGCCTTCTGCGAAATCAAGAACAAGACCAACAAGAAGCGTACCAAGAAGAAACGCATCGGCATCGAAGTAAGCCAGTTCGGGCGGATGCTGGAATTCGACGAGCCGCGCCGATTCGTCGTCGAACGCCTGAATTACGACGTAAATACGCTCGTGCCGCAGGTAGAGAACGAGTTCGACCGCATCACCCTCGTCAACCGTGGGAAGAGCGAGCGCCTCACCATCGACATGAACATCCGCTTCCGCAACCGCCACACCGAAAAAAACGCCGAAGTGCCACACCTCGTCATCATCGAACTGAAACAGGACGGCAACATCCCGTCGTTCTTCAAACGCCTGCTGCGCGACCTGCGGATCCGACCCTACCGCATCAGCAAATACTGCCTCGGCACCATACTCACCAACCCCGACGTCAAATACAACCGTTTCAAGAAGAAACTGCGTTATATCGAGTTTTTGAAATCAGATCAGTCATCCATTAAAAACATGAACGAATGTTGAGTCATCTTTTACTCCAAGCGGAACAGTTCGATCCCGAAATCGCCCGCGAATTTTCATCGGATCTCCAGGAGATCGCCTCCGCCAACGACATCTTAGGCATCCCTCTCATCCAAAAGGATAGTCTGTTGTCGTTAGGCATCCTCTTCCTGTTTAACTTGTTGGTTTGCTGGATCATTGTCCACTTCTTCTATTATAGAAAAAGCAAGCGCAAAGACTATTACTACACCTTCATGCTGTTCAGTGTGACGGTGTTCCTGCTGATGTTCCTGCTCAACAACGTGAACCTCGGCATGGGCTTCGCCCTCGGTCTCTTCGCCATCTTCGGCATGATCCGATACCGCACGGAAACGGTACCGATACGGGAAATGACCTACCTGTTCGTCACCATCGGCGTGGCCGTCATCAACGGCTTGGCCATGTCGCATGGTTATATCAATCTCTTGATTATCAATCTGTTGTTTATTATCGTCATCGCTGTGGTTGATGGACTCTTCGGCGCGAGGCAGAAACCTGCCAAGATTATTCTTTACGACAAGATCGAGTTGATCAAGCATGGTAGGGAGGCGGAGTTGAAAGCCGATTTGGAAGAGCGAACTGGTTTGAAAATCAATCGTATAGAAGTCGGTCATATCGACTTTCTGCGGGATGTGGCCTACGTGAAGATCCACTACGAGCCGATTTCCGACGAACCCAACACCATCGACACCTTGGTGAAGCACAAGGAGTTTATGAAATAAAACTATTGAAATTGAAACGTTTAGCCGCCTTTTTATGGATGATCCTGCTCTGTGCGCCCGCTTTCGTATCGTCGCAGACGCATGATTTTGGCGGACTGTTGGAGGTGGGTTTCGAACAACGGATTGTAAAGGGGCTGAACTTCGGCATCGGCGCGGAAGGCCGATTCAATCAATGTTTTACCAATTTCAACCGTTTAAAGTTGAGTGCCGACTTGAGTTACTCCTTTTGGGACAAACGCTTCAAGGTCAGCGTCGGTGGCCGTTATCTTCTTTACAATCAGGAAGGAACGCCCGAAAATCGCGGGCGCGTGCTCGGATCCATCACCTACACGGAGCGGATCCGGCAGTTCAAGCCATCCTTCCGATTGCGGATTCAATCCACATTTTACGATGAGCAGCGGCGGCATGTCAAGTTCAACCCCAAGACCTACCTGCGCGGGCGTCTGCAGTTGGAGTACGTCTTTCCCGCCCACCCGATGACACTGTATGCCTCCACCGAATTTTTCCTGCGACTTTACAAAAAAGACGCCAACATTGTCGATCGCTTCCGCACCATCGTGGGCTGGGATTACCGGCTGAATGCGGGGAGCACCATCGGCGTATTCTTCCGCGCGGACAACGAAATGCAGGTCGCCAAACCGGAAAACGTTTATTATATTGGTTTTAAATACGGATTCAAGCACAAATGAAAAAAAGGTTAAGAGCCGCTTGGGAATCATCTACAACCTACCTTATCAGTTTGGCCTTCACGCTGAGTGTCGCGGTGTATCTCTGTCTGGACATCAACTACACGGACAGCCACATCATCTTCGATGTCAATCTATTGCCGCGGACACTGCCCATCATATTGACATACGTGGCATTGGCTTTCTGGTTTTTCCCGCGGTTCGTCCATAATCGCAAGATCTATCAGTATGTCGTTGGTTCCGTGGGATTTGTCATCGTCATCTCGCTGGTGTGGAGCATCTGGATCCGGCCGTTGATGCCGCTATCCTATTCTGAACAGGAGGATGCAGCCTTGCAGGAATCGGTCATCTATTTCGACAACCAAGATGGATTCGACTATTTGAAACATCTTGTTGATGAAAGGAATCACACTGGAGAGCAAGTGGTGGACTCATGCAAAGCACGCACCCGATTCTTGCTGTCGGATTACAACTCCACATTCGACCATGACCTGCCCTTCCGCCGTTGGATCTTCTATTTCCTGCTCTGTTTTGTCACTCTGGTTGAATTCTCAGCCATCCACTTTATCTCCTATGGCCGTTCCATGGAGCGCGAAAAGGCACGGTTGGAAAAGGAGAAGGCCATGATGGAAAAGGAGATTAAAGTCACTGAATTGCAAGTGCTTAAATCGCAGTTGAACCCGCATTTTATGATGAACACCCTCAACAACATCTACGCACTGATTGGCGAGGATACGGAACGAGCACAGGAGTCCGTGCTGCTACTGTCGCACATCATGCGGTACATCCATCAAGAAATCAATACGGAATGGGTGACGTTGGACAAGGAGGTGGAGTCGCTGCGGTGCTATTTCGACCTGATGCGCATGCGGTTCACCGATAAGGTGGATATCCGATTCGACATCCAAAACCCGCTTCCACCCGCCCGCGTGGCTCCGGCGCTTTACCTGAATTTAGCCGGAAACGCCTTCAAACACGGCATCTCCTATCAGGACGAATCCTTCGTCCATCTCAAATTGTATGTTGAAAATGAAACAATTTACTGTTCCATACGTAATAGTAAGCCTATAAACAAACGACAAGTGCAATCGACAGGCTATGGGCTTGATAGTCTGCTCAAACGCTTGGAACAGATCTACCCGAACCGCTATTATTACCATGTAACAGAAAGTGATACAGAATATTATGCCGAATTAAATATTCCTAGAATATGATTACCTGCGTAGCCATCGATGACGAACCGCTTGCCTTGAGACAGCTGGAACGTTATATCAAAAAAACGCCTTTTCTGCAATTGGTGGGCTCGTTTTCTTCTGCCTCCGACGCGGCAGAGTTGCTGCTGAAGCAGCCTGTTGACCTGATGTACACGGATATCAACATGCCCGACATCACTGGTCTTGATTTTGTCAAATCATTGCAAAACAAGCCGTTAGTTGTCTTCAGTACGGCATACGAAGAGTATGCGGTGGAGAGTTTCAAGATTGATGCCATCGACTACCTGCTTAAACCGTATGGCTATGACGCCTTCCTGAAATCCGCCATGAAGGCACGCCAATATCTGGAATGGATGCGCGGAGACAATAAAAGCACGGCGAGTCAGCCCCAAACGGCCGACTTTATTTTCTTACGCGCCGACAACCAAAGCGTTAAAGTTCCGTTTCAATCCATTTTGTATGTGGAGGCGATGAGCGAATACATCCGGGTTCACTTCAAGGACGGGCGCAGCATCATGACCTTCATGAGTGTGAAGTTGATGGCAGATTCGTTGCCGAAAGACCGTTTCATGCGCATCCACCGTTCCTACATCATCGCGTTGGATGCCATCGACAACCTGCGCCGTCAGGAGGTGGTGCTGTCGGATGGGACCTTGCTTCCGGTGAGCAACACCTACAAGGATGATTTACAACATTATGTGGATAACGCCACGCTGCTGCGGAAAAACAACGACCGCGGATAGCATCAACTGATCATTCCCCAGAACTTCTCCTGTTTCATCCGTTCCTGCAACTGTTCGGACAGGATTTTATTGTCAGGACGGGTGAGGTCGGGATCCTTTTCCAAGATCTGTCGGGCCAACTCGCGGGTATAGGAGACTAATTTCTCATCTTTCACGATATCAGCTATTTTGAAGTCGAGGACGCCACTCTGTTGCGTACCCTGCAGGTCGCCCGGTCCGCGCAGTTTCAGGTCGAAATTGGCGATCTCGAAGCCGTCGGTGGTGCTCACCATGGCGTCAAGCCGCTGCTTGCCATCACTGCTCAACTTCTCGCCCGACATGAGGATGCAGTACGACTGCACGCCGCCGCGCCCGACGCGCCCGCGCAACTGGTGCAACTGCGACAGTCCGAACCGCTCCGCATTCTCGATCACCATCACCGTGGCGTTCGGAATGTCGATACCCACCTCGATGACCGTAGTGGAGACAAGAATGTTGGTCTCGCCCTTGCTAAACCGTTGCATTTCATACTCTTTCACGTCATTCGGCATCTTCCCATGCACCATGCCCACGGCGTAGCGCGGCAACGGGAACGACCGCGACATCGCATCGAAACCCGCTTGCAGATCCAACAAATCCATCTTTTCAGACTCCTGAATCAACGGATAGACGACAAAGACCTGCCTTCCGGCATCCACCTGCTGACGCAGGAAGTAGAAGAGACGGTTGCGGTCTCTTTCATATAAATGCTTGGTTATGATGGGCTTGCGTCCTTTGGGCAGCTCGTCGATGATGGAGACGTCGAGGTCGCCATAGACGGTCATGGCGAGCGTGCGCGGGATGGGTGTCGCCGTCATCACCAAGATGTGCGGCGGGATGCGGTTCTTCTTCCACAACTTGGCGCGTTGCTCCACGCCGAAACGGTGCTGCTCGTCGATGACGGCCAACCCGAGGTTCTCGAACTGCACTTCGTTCTCAATCAGCGCGTGCGTGCCGATGAGGATGCGAATGCTGCCGTCGAGCAGGCCTTGGTGTATGACCTTGCGTTCGGCGGACTTGGTGGAACCTGTCAGCAGCGCGACGCCGATCCCCATGCCCTCCACCTGCTTCGAGATGTTGGCGTAATGTTGTTGCGCCAGGATCTCCGTCGGCGCCATCAGGCACGACTGGAAGCCGTTGTCGTTGGCGATGAGCATCACCAGCAGTGCCGTGATGGTCTTGCCGCTACCCACGTCGCCCTGCAGCAGCCGGTTCATCTGCCGCCCGCTGCCCATGTCAGCCCGGATCTCTTTGATGACCCGCTTCTGTGCATCCGTCAGTTCAAATTTCAAATGGTGGTTGTAAAACTCGTTGAAACTCTCGCCGACGCGCGAGAAGATGTGCCCGCGGAACCGACGCTCTGTCAACAATTTGAGTTTCAACATTTTAAGTTGAGTATAGAAAAGTTCGTCGAACTTCAGTCGAACGGTGGCCGCAGCCAATTTGGTCTGGTTTTCAGGATAATGGATATTGAAAAGCGCCTCCTGAAGCGACATCATCCGATGCTGCGCCACCAAGGGTTGAGGCAACGTTTCCGGAATGGGATGCCCCTGCAGATCCAGCAACAGCGTGGCCGTGAGTTTCGCCACCGCTTTGGAATCCAAGCCCGCCCGCTTCGCCTTGTCGGAAGTGTTGTATAGAGGGAAGAAGTGCTGCTTGATAGAAGAGCCGTTGTTGGAGTTGGGGTCGATGATCTCGGGATGAGTCATGTTCCATCGGTTGTTGAAGATGGTGGGCTTGCCGAAAATCAGCACGTTATGGCAGTTTTTCCGCACGATTTCCTCCATCCAACGCACGCCGTTGAACCAGACGAGTTCCATGGTGCCGGTGCCGTCGGTAAACTGCGCTGACAAACGCCGGCTGCGCCCTTCGCCCAGCATCTGAATGCCCGTGATGTCGCCTTGGAACTGCATGTAGTTGCCCTCCGTCTGGATGTCACGGATATGATACACCGTCGCCTTATCCACATGGCGGAACGGAAAATAATAGAGCAAGTCATGGTATGTGAAGATGTTGAATTCGGCCTTCAACACCTTGGCACGCTGGGGACCGACGCCCCGCAGAAATTCAATCGCTGTCTGTAAGTAGTTGGAAGTCATTGTAGTAAGAAATCGATTTAGGAATGACTGACGTCTTTCATGGATAAACTGATGCGTTTGCGGTCGAGATCGACCGCGGTGACGCGCACCCACACTTTCTGATGCAGTTTGACCACGTCGCCCGGTCGATCCACGCGGTTGTGAGACAACTCCTTGACATGGACGAGCCCGTCTTGGTGTACACCAATATCGACGAAGCAGCCGAAGTTGGTGATATTGGTGATGATGCCCGGCACCACCATGCCGACGGCAAGGTCGTTGATGGTACGGATGGACTTGTCGAAGGAGAAGACTTCGAACTGGGGGCGCGGGTCGCGGCCGGGTTTGGCCAACTCCTGCATGATGTCGCGCAAGGTGGGCAGGCCGACAGTGGGGGAGACGTAGTCGTCAAGGACGATGGCATTGCGCTTGTCGGCGTCGTGCATGAGATCGGCGACGGAGCAGCCGCAGCGGCGGGCCATCTGATCGACGACGGCGTAGTTCTCGGGGTGTACGGCGCTGGCGTCCAACGGATTGGCGGCGCCGTGAATGCGCAGGAATCCGGCGGCCTGCTCGAATGCCTTGGCGCCGAAACGGGGCACGTCGTTGAGTTCGCGGCGCGAGGAGAAGGGGCCGTGCTGGTTGCGATAGGCGACGATGTTGCCCGCCAGCGCCGGACCGACGCCCGACACGTAGGCCAGCAACTCCTTGCTCGCCGTATTCACTTCCACCCCCACATAGTTGACGCAACTCTCCACTGTGGAGTTCAAACTGTCTTGCAGAAGTGTCTGGTTGACATCATGTTGGTACTGTCCCACGCCGATGGACTTCGGCGGTATCTTCACCAACTCGGCCAACGGATCCATCAGGCGACGCCCGATGCTGACGGCGCCGCGGACGGTGACGTCGTAGTCGGGGAACTCGTCGCGGGCCACCTGCGAAGCGGAGTAGATGGATGCGCCGCTTTCGCTGACCACCACCACCTGCACGTCGCGCGGGAAGGGGATCTTGCTGACGAAATACTCGGTTTCGCGGCCGGCGGTGCCGTTGCCGATGGCGATGGCTTCCACCTTGTACTGCTCCACCATGCGCTTCAACTTGTCGCTGGCAAGGCGGTACTCCGCTTTCGGCGGATGCGGGTAGATGGTCTCGTTGTGCAGCAGTTGCCCCTGACGATCCAGGACAACCACCTTGCAGCCCGTGCGGAAACCCGGGTCGATGGCCATCACGATCTTCTGCCCGAGCGGCGGTGCGAGCAGCAACTGCCGCAGGTTCTCGGCAAAGACGCGGATGGCCTCCACATCGGCCTTCTCCTTGAATATGTGCCGCATCTCTGTCTCCATCTGCGGTTGCAGCAGGCGTTTGTAGGAGTCGGTGACGGCCAGTTCCACCTGCTCGCCGCAGGCGTTGCGGCTCTTCACGAAGTGCTTCTTCAGTCCGGGCAGCACGCGCTCTGCCGCCGGCTCGATGGAGAGCCGCAAGAAGCCGGCCTCTTCGCCACGGAACATGGCTAACAGACGATGCGACTGCGACCGGCAGATGCGTTCCGAAAAGTCGAAGTAGGAACTGAACTTCTCGCCCTCTTTCTCCTTGCCTTTCACCACCTTGGAAGTGATGACGGCCTCTTTGGTGAAGAACTGACGGAGGCGGTTGCGCACGGAAGCGTTCTCGGAGACCCACTCGGCAATGATGTCGCGGGCGCCGGCGAGGGCGTCGTCGGCGCTCTCCACGCCGTTGGCGGGGTTGACATGCGCCCGCGCCACGCGCAGCAGGTTCTCCTCGCGCTGGCTCATGATGATGGCCGCCAGCGGCTCCAACCCCTTCTCCTTCGCCACCGACGCCCGCGTCTTGCGCTTCGGACGGTAGGGGAGATACAGGTCTTCCAAAACCGCCATCGCGTCGGCGGACATGATCTGTGCCTCCAACTCGGCGGTCAGTTTGCCCTGCTCGCGGATGGAGTCAAGAATGGCGGCACGCCGCTTGTCCAACTCCACCAACTTGAGGTGCCGGTCGCGGATGTTGCCTATCTGCACCTCGTCGAGCGAGTCGGTGGCCTCCTTGCGGTAGCGCGCGATGAAGGGAATCGTCGCCCCCGACTCGAGGAGCTCCAGCACGTTTTCGACCTGCTTGAGCCGCAGGCCCAATTCCTTGGCGATGACCGCTGCATAGTTCATCGGTTCCATGTTATTTCTCTTCTTGACGTTTCTTGATGACTTCCGCCTGCTTGTCGGCGGGCATGCGCTGGTATTCGAAGAACTCCATGGAGTAGTTGGCGCGGCCGCTGGTGATGTTGCGCAACGCCGTGGCGTAGCCGAACATCTCGGAGAGCGGGATGAAGCCGTCGAGTTTCTGCGAGCCTTTGCGGAAACGGCGCATGTTCTCAATGCGGCCGCGGCGCTTGTTGAGATCGCGGGTGACGTTGCCGATGAAGTCGTCAGGCGTGCTGACCTCCACCTTCATGATGGGTTCCATGACGATGGGATCGGCTTTGCGGAAGGCCTGGCGGAAACACTGCGCCGCACACGTTTGGAAGGCCATGTCGCTGGAATCGACGGGGTGGAAGCTGCCATCCACGAGCACGCACTTCACATCGACCACGGGATAGCCGGCAATGGGACTTTTCGCCATCGCGTTGACGAGCCCCTTCTGGATGGATGGCAGGAACTCCTTGGGGATGACGCCGCCCTTGGTGATATCGACGAACTCGAAGCCCTTGCCGGGATTCGGCTCGAAGCGGATGACGGTGTGGGCGAACTGCCCCTTGCCGCCCGTCTGCTTCACATGGCGGTAGTTGTTCTCGACGGCGGTAGTGATGGTCTCGCGGTACGACACCGACGGCTCGCCCACGGTGATGGGCACCTTGAACTCGTCGCGGATACGCTCCACGATGATCTCCAAGTGCAGTTCGCCCATGCCGGAGATGATGGTCTCTTCGGTCTCCTCATCGAAATGGGAGTGGAATGAGGGGTCCTCGTTGGTGAGTTTTGCCAGCGCCTCGCCCAATTTGTTGCGGTTCTTCTTGTCGTCCATGTTCACCTTCATCTCGATGACGGCGGGCGGCACGGAGATGGATTCGAGCAGCACGGGCTGTTTCTCGTCGCAAAGGGTGTCGCCGGTGCGGGTGAACTTCATGCCGACGAGTGCGACGATTTCGCCGGCACCCGCCTCGCTGATCTCCTGACGTTCCTTGGCCTTGATGCGGAAGATACGGCCCACACGCTCGCTCTTGCCCTTGTTGGTGTTATAGACACTCATGCCGTTCTGCAACTTGCCGCTGAAGATGCGGATGAAGGTCTGCTGGCCCACGTAGGGGTCGTTGATGAGTTTGAAGGCGAGCGCGGCGAACGGCTCGTTGGAAGTGGGGTGCAACTGCAAAGTGCGCTCCTCGTCGTCCGGGTCGTGGGCGATGACGGCACCCAAGTCGGTGGGGGAGGGGAGATAATCGACCACGGCGTCAAGGAGCAACTGGATGCCCTTGTTCTTGTAGGCGGCGCCACAGAGCACGGGCGTCACCAACAACTTGATGGTCGATTCTCGGATGGCGCGTTTCAACAGTGCCTCGTCCACCTCGGCGTCCTCCAAGTAGAGATTGGCGATGTCGTCGTTGAAGTCGGCGAGTTTCTCGATCATGGCTCGGCGCGCCTCCGTGGCCTGCGGCAGCAGTTCGGCGGGGATCTCGCCCACGATGCGCTCCTTCTCGCGGAAGGTGATCGACTTCATGGTCACCAAGTCGATCATGCCCAGGAATTCATTCTCCGCCCCGATGGGCAGTTGGATGGGCATGGCGTTGGCACCCAAGTACTTGTTCATCTGCACGACGACCTCCGGGAAGTTGGCGCCCACGCGGTCCATCTTGTTCACGAAGGCGATGCGGGGCACGCGGTACTTGTCCGCTTGGTTCCAGACGGTCTCGCTCTGCGGCTCCACGCCGCCCACAGCGCAGAACACCGCCACCATGCCGTCGATGACGCGCAGCGAGCGCTCCACCTCGATGGTGAAATCGACGTGACCGGGAGTGTCTATCAAGTTGATTTGATGATCGTTCCATTGTGCGGTGATGGCGGCGGACGCGATGGTGATGCCACGCTCCTGTTCCTGTTTCATGAAGTCCATGGTGGCCTGCCCGTCGTGGGTCTCACCCACCTTGCGGTTTACGCCCGTGAAGAAAAGAATGCGTTCCGACACGGTGGTCTTGCCGGCGTCGATGTGCGCCGCGATACCGATGTTTCTCAGTTTTGAAATGCTGTTAGCCATAAATATTGTGGGTTTGTTATGAATGAGTTTCGTTGAAAATCACCGACGCCACACGAGTCTGCGGCTACCGAACTCGTACGCCCCGATGTCGGGATGCGAGTCGCGGGGCGCGCCCGTCAGGTCGGTGGTGATGCCCAAGCCCTCCAAGCCCGCGTCGATGGCGGGCGACTCGGGTGTGAGCGTGAAGTCGAAGTCCGCCGCGGCGGCGAACTTCGGATCCTGGTTGCGGATGCAGTCGTGCAGGAACTCCGACTCCTGCGGCATCCGCAGCAGGCAGTTCCGGAAGCCGACCTGCGCGGTCATGCCGTCCTCCAGACCAAGCCCGACCTCGCCGTCCTCCGAACGGGAACCATAGACGATGCAGTTGGTGAACGACGCCGCCAGGTCGCCGACGTAGTTGTAGTAGCCGTCGGTGTAGTTGGTGGCGACGTACAGCGCCGGGTGGTTGCGGACCGCGTGCGAGTAGTAGTTGGCGATGGTGACGTGCTTGAAGTCGTACTCTCCAATGTGCAGTTCCGCACTGCACTCGCCATTGTCGCTGATCTCGCAGTTCTCCGCCACGATCCGCGCGGCGCGTGCCAGCAGGCCGCTGTTGTAGGTGTGATGGATGACACAGTTGCGCAGGACGGTACGCCCGCCGAGGTATTCACTCAACGCCTCCACCTGCATGCCGATGAAGGCATGGGTGATCTCCACGTGTTCGAAGCGGTTGTCGGCCGTGCCCTCGTTGATCCAAATGCGGTCCCACTGCGAGTAGTCGGTCTCGTACCACTGGCTCATGCGGTCGCCGCGGAAGACAATCGGCTCCTCGGCCGTGCCCACCGCCTGGATGTTGCCGTAGCGATAGACCCAAAGTCCCGCGCCGCTGTGGAAGTAGATGGTCGTGCCCGGGTCGATGATGAGCGTGCCGAGCGAATCCACCGCCGCATAACCACCGTAGATGACGTACGGCAGGTCGTTGGTCCAGTGCGTCACCTCGTGCTCGTGCGCCACGATCTTGTACCGCAGCGAGCCACTGCCCTGGTCGGCCACGATGAAGTGGGCATTCTGCCCGAAGGCCACCAGATCGACATCCTGCACCGTTTTCCCATGGTAGAAGACCACGGAGTCGGTCACCAAGAAGGGCGTACGCTGGTCGTTGGGATCGACGTTCACCTTCACATGCACGAAGATGCTGTCCTTGGCAGGGATCTCCACGTCGCGAAAGAAAGTGCCCGCCACACCGTCCACGTTGATGCTGAAGTTGGAACGCTCGCCACCGGCCAACTCGATATCCACTTTGATGTCGTAGTTGTAGGGATTATATACGCGGAAGTTCTGCGTCACCGAGCCGACCGTCGTGAAGACCGTGTCGAAAGTGAGCGTGTCGGTGGAGAACGAAAGAGCGGAGTCGGTGTCGAAATCCACTTTCCTACAAGAAGATAGGGAGACGACAATCGCCAACAGAATGCTCAGTACGGGTAGCTTTTTTTTCATCCTTGCAATTTTTCTTAAATAATTATAACGTAGCCGTCGTGGTTTTATTGTAAAAATACTACTGTTGCAATAAATATACTGTCGTCGTGCTAGAAGCACGATATTTGGGTATATTGGCCCCGTTTTTAATGTAACGATGGATGCGGACACCATGCGGTTGCAGTATCTTTTCTCTCAAACCCAAGGTATCCTTGAGTTTCCACAGTGGCTTAAATTAGTGAGAGTGCGATGAAAATGATATGTTTTTCCCGAAACATGCCCCCCCCACCACAGGGATGGTCAATGTACAATTTACAATGTACAATTGGAGGGAAGTGAGATTCAGGTGTTGGATGCGGTGGAGACGTGGTGCACCGCGTCTCCACGGACCATGCAAATCGACCTGGCGCAATATGCCACGGGCATCTATTTCATAAGATTGATGAATGGCGGTAAGGTGTTGGCGGTAAAGAAGGTGGTGAAGGGGTAGCATATAAGTAAAAAAATTGTATTTTTGTGCAGCGAATATAACCCTTTATTAACCTATCTCTTTTTATTATGAAAAAAATCATAGCTTTCATTTGTGCCGCCGCTTTTTTTGCGATGGCCTGCGAAAAAGAGGAGCCCATTCCGACTCCAGATGATTCCACGAATCCTTCCGACACTACCCAAGTTGACCCTTCTTCAGAGGTTTTTATTCTTAATGCCGTAACTGATTTTGACGGAAATAGTTACGATGCCGTGCGCATCGGCAACCAAGTGTGGATGGCCTCCAACCTGCGTACCACCCATTTCCCCAATGGGGATGCGATACCCGGGTTCACAACCACAAGCAACACGGATCCTTATTATGTTGCTGGGTTGACAGATGTGGTAGCCCATGGGCTGCTATACAACTGGCCAGCTGTGATGCATGGTGCCAGCAGCAGCGATGCGAACCCCAGCGGTGTGCAAGGTGTTTGTCCCGACGGATGGCATGTGCCGAGTTATGCGGAATGGATGCAGCTGAATGAATACTGTGGCAGCCAATCAGCTTGGGTGTGCGGTGGAGAATCCGTAGAACATATTGCCAAATCGTTGGCATCGGACACCCTTTGGCGAGCGACCAACAAAATATGCGCCATCGGCAACGACTTGACTGCCAACAATGCCAGCGGATTCTCAGCCATGCCCAGCGGATATTTCACAGGAAGCGGCATTTACGGTTATTTGGATCTCACTACTTTTTGGAGTGCGACGGCCGAAAACGAAACTTCCAGCTTGGATATCTGCCTCCTATCCGACCGCAGTTATATGTATATCGACGACAGCTCCGACAAATACATCGGATATTCGGTCCGCTGTGTGCAGGATTAGGGAAGTCAGAAAATTGAAATTTAAAATTGACAACGGGGGCGATCCGCAGATGCGGGTTGGTCCCGTTTCTCTATCCGCACCCACAGAAGAGTGGCTACATCTTTGTTGCCGCGGATGTGTATGAAAATGGTTAACACCTTATTTTATTAATCCCCAAAAACAATAATTGAATGATTATCAAATTGTTAGCCATGAAAATATACTCTGCCGTGGTGTAAAACGAAAGATGGTCTATTAAAGTCGCGAAATCCGAAGGTCGAATTCCTCGCGGCGGACTTCGGAAATGATGAACGCTTCGCGGACTTTCTTCAAATAGAGCTCATTGCCTTGTATCTTGTCAATTTCCAGTAGGTTGACAATCTGGTTTTTGTTGATTTGCATAAAATTGCCACCGAGCTGTTCCAAAATGGAATCGAAGGTGGCATATACCGAGTCGGTGTTAGGGGAATCCGTATAATGGATGACCTTGATGCGCGAGCTTCCGTTGGTGATTTGTTCGAACGCCTGCGACACGATGTAGGCGATGTGGTTGCTGCGCACTTTAAGTGAGCCGGCATTGATGAGTTGGGTGTCGCTGCGGCTTTCCTTTTGTAAGCGGTCGTTCTGGATGATGACATTCTCCACCTGCTCGAGACGGCGGCTGATTTCCGCGTTCTGCACCTTCAACTGCTGGTTCTCCTTCAACAGTTTCATGTTTTCTTCCAGCAGTTCTTTCTTGGTCCTTCCCTTAAAGAATTTATAGATGCCGAGCGCAGAGAAGTAGAAACAACCGCATAGGAATGTTACGATGAAGATGAGGCCGAAGATTTGGAACAAAACCGATGTGACCGAGCTGAAGGTGATATTTCCCATAAATGAAATTTTTAGCAAAAATAAAACTTTGCAGAAAAATGGTGATGACATAAAAACGGCTTTTCGTGACAGATTTTTAGGTTTTAATGCTGCAAGACTGCCCGCAGTCGGTTGTATTGCCTACTTTTGTGAGATTTTATTTCCAGCGGAATCTGTTTTATAAAATTATTAAAAATGAAAAAGCATCTATTCTTTTCTGTTTTTTTTACAGTAGTCACCCTCTTCGCAACTGCTGCATCGGTGGACACCACTACTGCCTTACAGGCGGCACAAAACTTCTACAACAAAAATATAATGGCGGTGGGTGACCGCGCGGGTACTGCCACTTTGTCGTGCGTGCCCAACAGCGGTTTCCGCAACTGCTATCTCTTCAACGCCTCTACGGGCAACGGATTTGTGATCGTATCTGCCGATGACCGCGCCTTGCCGATCTTGGGCTACTCCGAAACCGGTACCTTGAACCCCGCCACGCTGCCCGTCAACTTCGTCAGCTGGATGGATGTGTATGAGAGCGAGATAGACTGGGTGAAAGAAAATGTATCGCAACCCGATGAGACTACCGCCAGCCAGTGGGAGCAACTGCTCAGCAACACCTGCGAACCTGTGCGTGCCGACCGCAGTGTTGCGCCGCTGCTCAGCACTACGTGGGGACAGGATGCCCCATACAACGCTTATTGTCCATACGACAGTTACTATGGGGAAACAAGCGTGACGGGATGTGTGGCCACCGCCATGGCCCAGATTATGAAGTACTGGGAGTACCCCTACAAAGGAACAGGGTCCCACTCCTATTACCATAATAATTTTGGTACCCTTTCGGCCGATTTCGGTAATACTATCTATTCGTGGTTTGACATGCCCAACAGCAATCCTCCGACGAACAACACCTCTATCGCAGCACTGATGTACCACTGCGGAGTGAGCGTGGATATGGACTATAGCGGTAGCCCTTCAGGAAGTGGGGCGTATTCTAATAATATTCCAAATGCATTGATTAATTATTTCGGTTATGAGGGAACAGCCATGTGGTTGCAAGGGGTTAATTATGATTATTATCCATGGATTAATCTTTTAAAGAATGAATTGGATAATGGCCGTCCGATGGAATATAGTGGGCAAGACCTACAACAAGGGGGGCATTCCTTCGTGTGCGATGGGTATAACAACGACTACTTCCACTTCAACTGGGGGTGGAATGGTTCAGAAAATGGGTATTTTATGCTCACCTCCCTTGCTCCAAGCAGTTATAATTTCAGTAATAACGAGGCAGCAACCATAGGCATCCAGCCACCGAGCGATTTCAGCGGTTACAATCTTTTGACCTACAGCAATATGAGCTTGTCTGCCTCTTCTGTTCCCGCCAACCAGAATTTCACCCTCACGATGGACGTGGTGAACTTGGGCAGCAGAGTCTATGATGGCGAGTTTGTGCTCGTGGCCATTGATGCGAACAACACGAATAACTACTACTTTGCCTGCGTGAGGCCCCAGCAGTTGAACGGAGGAACCTATGCGACCCTCCATTTCAATTCGGCATCTATCCCGGTAGCGGGCACTTATTATTTGGGTGTGTTTTATGATGTGGATGGAGATCTGTTTTATGTGCAACAGTATAGCACTTACGTGAATGAAGCCGCCATAACAGTGACGGGGTCTGGAATGGATACTTATGAATCGAACAACACGCCGGCCACCGCCTACCAGTTGGGCTCGGTCACAGGTAACAGCCAGACCTATACGGTGAATGCCTCGTTCCATAATGCTACTGATGTGGACTACTACAAAGTGATATGTCCTGCTGGTTATCATTACACTGTGAACGCTACGCTTTACTCCTCCTACACCTCCTATGACTATACTGCCGATGCCCAGTTCTACTCTTCCACCAATACCAACTCGTGGGGAACCGCCTACGACGAGAGCATGCCTGCCATGACGTTGAACAATGGCGGAACCGTGTATTTCAAGGTGGTGCCGTACAACAACTCGCTGGGTACGTACCGACTGCAAATTACCGTTACGCGCTCTTCTGTCGGCATCGACGAGGCAGGGGACGAAGATGACTTATGGGCGGTATATCCGAACCCCACCACCGACAAGTGTAGGGTGCGGTGCAACCTTGCCGAATCCACAACCATTCGCTTGTATGATGCCCAAGGGAGCTACTTGCGGCAAATACCTGTGCGAGATGAATGGACAGAAATTGATTTATCAAACTGCGCTTCAGGTATTTACTTTGTTTATATTTGTACGGAAGACAGAATTCTCGCTATCCGAAAAATAGTAAGACAATAAGGACTTAGGGTTCAGCAACATATACGATTGTTTCGCATTTGCCGCTATAGAGCCGTGCTGTTTACGCATTGCCTGCAGCCAAGTGGGACCAGCGGCTAAAGCGTCCTTCTTTGGGTTCTTTTCTTTGGCAAGACAAAGAAAAAGAACAGAACGGACGATTTCGATTTTTTTATTGTAAAACACTGTTGGAATGTTTCAGAAAAAAATTGTAACTTTGCGGCCGCTAATATTTGCACTAAAATGGCAGAAAATCAAGATACAAAACAGGAGAACCCTCAAGAAATCAAGGAAAAAAAGAAATATAAGGAGGTAGAAGCCGATCACTCGCAGACCGAGGACTGGGAAGAATACCTCAACATGGACGTGCGCACCGGCACCAGCAAGGAGGCCGAACGCATCGCCGCCAACCCTTACCTGAGCCGCGGACTGAGCAATTTTCCCAACCCCGAACAGGTGAACTGCCGCGACTATTCGCAAAGCGCATGTAAGCTCAGCAGTTACGACTGGCTGGAAGAGGTGCCCGTCACCACGGAATACCTCGACTGTCCGTTTGCGGAAGTGCGTTTCAAGAACAGCCACAAGGACTTCTACGTCCTCCCCAAGGAAGGCACCTTCCATGTGGGTGACATCGTGGCCGTGGAAGCCGCGCCCGGTCACGACATCGGCATCATCTCCATGTTGGGCAAAAGCGTCTTCCGTCAGATGAAGCACAAGCGCGTCAAACCCGAAGACGTCCACAAGAAGCTCTATCGCACAGCACGTTACAACGACATTGAGAAGTGGATCGGCACCGTCCGTCAGGAGCACACCACCATGCTCTCCTCCCGCTACATCGCCTGGGACCTCGGCCTCAAGATGAAGGTGAACGACGTGGAGTACCAGGGCGACGGCACCAAGGCCATTTTCTACTACTCCGCCGAAGACCGCGTGGACTTCCGTGAGTTGATCAAGATCCTGGCCGAGCAGTTCCGCATCCGCATCGAGATGCGCCAGATCGGTGTGCGCCAGGAAGCCGGCCGCCTGGGCGGCATCGGCACCTGCGGCCGCGAACTCTGCTGTGCCTCCTGGCTCACCAACTTCCAGTCGGTCTCCACTTCGTCCGCCCGCACCCAGCAACTCTCGCTCAACCCCCAGAAATTGGCCGGCCAGTGCGGGAAACTCAAGTGCTGCCTCAACTTCGAACAGGCCGCCTACGCCGAAGAGATCAAGAAGTTCCCCGACCCGAAACTCCGCTTGCTCTCCAAAAAGGGCAAGGCCGTCTATAACAAGATCGACATCTTCAAGGAGATCGTGTGGTACAACTACGCCGGCGACAACTCCAATATCTTCGCCATCCCATTGGCTAAGGTCAACGAAATCATTGAGATGAACAAAAAGAACCAACTTCCGGACAACTTCGAAGACTTTGTCATCGTCAACCAAAAGAAGGAGGAAGAGGTCTCCTACAGTCTGGATGAACTGAAAAACATAGAAGACAAGTAGTGATGAAAAAGTACGCGGTCATCTTCATCCTTTCGCTTTGGACGTTGGTTTTCGCCGCCTGCAACTCCGACGTCGTCCGCGAGGAGATCGTCGATCTGCCCGACGAGACCTGGAACAAGGAGAAGGCCGTGGAGTGCGAGTTCGAGATCGATGACGTGGAGAGTTACTACACGTTGGTCGCCGATGTGCGCAACACCACCGACTATCCCTACCGCAACCTGTACTGTTTTCTCGACATCACGCTGCCCGACGGCAAGGTGAGCAGGGATACAGTGCAGTTCATCCTTGCGTCACCCTCGGGCGAGTGGTACGGCACCGGCCGCCGGCTGAAGGACCGCGGTTACTATTTCGCCGCCGACAGCAAGTTCGTCGCCACCACCCGCCAGATCAAGGGCTACGTGCCTTACTCCGTCGCCACTTTCTCCGGCCAGGGCAAGCACCCCTTCCGATTCGAGCCGCTCATCGTCCCCCTCAAGGTCAAGTTGAACGGCAACACCACGGATGTCACGGAGTGCTATCCCGTCAAAGTGAAATTCCCCCAAAAGGGCAAGTACAAGTTCTCCTTCCGCCAGGCCATGCGGGAAACCGACCTGAAGGGCATGGCCAGTTTCGGACTTTCCGTGCGGAGATACAACGAGGATGCCCTGACCCAAGCCATTCAAAAAGAGAATAAACGTCGTTTGAAAAAATTCGAGGAACAGCAAAACTGAGATCAACCATTCACATTTTATCAATTATAAATCCAAAAATTATGGAAGTAGCAAAAATCACATCCAGCCAGCAAGCCATTGAAATGGAAGCCCGCTATGGCGCACACAACTACCACCCGCTCGGCGTGGTCATCTCCCGCGCGAAAGGTCCCTTCATGTGGGACGTGGAAGGAAAGAAGTATTTTGACTTCCTCTCCGCCTACTCAGCGGTCAACCAGGGCCACTGCCACCCGAAAATCATCGGTGCCATGATTGACCAGTGCCAGAAGGTCACCCTGACCTCCCGCGCCTTCTACAACGACTGCCTCGGCCCCTATGAGAAATACGTCACCGAGACCTTCGGCTACGACAAGGTGCTCCCGATGAACTCCGGCGCCGAAGCCGACGAGACCGCCCTGAAACTCTGTCGTAAATGGGCATACATGAAGAAAGGCCTTCCGGAAAACCAGGCCAAGATCATCGTGTGCGATGGCAACTTCCACGGCCGCACCATCACCATCATCTCCATGTCCACCGACCCCGAGGCCTACGGCGGCTACGGTCCCTACACCCCCGGCTTCATCAAGGTGAAATACAACGACATCCCGGCACTTGAGAAGGCCCTCGAAGACCCGAACGTGGCCGGTTTCATCCTCGAGCCCATCCAGGGCGAGGCGGGTGTCTATGTCCCCGATGACGGCTACCTCCGCAAGTCCTACGAACTCTGCAAGGCCAAGAACGTCCTGTTCATCGCCGACGAAGTGCAGACGGGTATCGCACGTACCGGCAAGATGCTGGCCTGCGACCACGAAGGCGTCCGTCCCGACATCCTCATCCTCGGCAAGGCCCTCTCCGGCGGCACCATGCCCGTCTCCGCAGTCCTCGCCGACGACGACATCATGCTCAACATCAAGCCCGGCGAGCACGGCTCCACCTTCGGCGGCAACCCCATCGCCTGCAAGGTCGCCATCGCCGCCCTTGAGGTCGTGAAGGAAGAAAAACTCGCCGAACGCGCCGAATACCTCGGCAAGATCTTCCGCGAAGAGATCGGCAAGGTCAAGAGCGAGATGATCGAACAAGTGCGCGGCAAGGGCCTGCTCAACGCCGTCATCATCCGTCCCAAGAACGGCAAAGAGGCCTGGGACGTCTGCGAGAAGATGAAGGAACTTGGCGTGCTCGCCAAACCGACCCACCAGCACATCATCCGCTTCGCTCCTCCGTTGGTCATCAGCGAAGAAGAACTCCGCGAAGCCATTGAGCTCATCAAGAAGGCCATCCTCTCGTTCGAATAATAGAGACGAAGGATCCCCACTACAAAAAAAGGCGGTGCATTTATGCATCGCCTTTTTCTTTTACCTGTAACTGCAATCCAACTACCAGATATTCACGCGGTCCTTCGGCGCCACATACAGTTTGTCGCTGGGCTTGATGTTGAAGGCCTTGTACCAATATTCGCATTGGGCCACACCGCCGTTCACGCGCAGGTGGTGCGCCGAGTGGACGTCATTCATCGTCAGGTAGCGGAGGATCTGCTCCGAGGAGACGCCGGCCCACACGTTGGCGAACGACAGGAAGAAACGCTGCTCAGGGGTGAAGCCGTTCTCGTTGGGAAGACGGCCGTTCTTCGCCATCGCCATCTGCAGGGCCTGATAGGCGATGTTGATGCCGCCGTGGTCGGCGATGTTCTCTCCGAGACAGAGGTGGCCATTGCTGCGCAACACGTTGGGGATCACCCACAAGGAGTCGAAATAGACGGCCAACTTCTCCGTGGGGACCTTGAAGGCCTCCACATCTTCCTCCGCCCACCAGGAGCGCAGGTTGCCGTCCTTGTCGTACTGACGGCCCTGGTCGTCGAAACCGTGGGTCATCTCGTGGGCGATCACCACGCCAATGGCACCGTAGTTGGTGGCGTCGTCGGCGTTGAAATCAAAGAACGGGGGCTGCAGAATGCCGGCGGGGAAGCAGATCTCGTTGGTGGTGGGGTTGTAGTAGGCGTTCACCATCTGCGCGGGCATCTGCCACTCGTCACGGTCAACGGGCTTGTTGTAGGTCTTTTCCTTGTTGAGGTCGAAATAGAAACGGCTGGCGACCAGCACATTGTCGTAAAGCGACAAACTGGGGTCGATGACCAGACCGGTGAGGTCGTCCCACTTGTCGGGATACCCGATCTTGACATAGTAGGCGTTGAGTTTCTCGAGTGCCACCTGCTTGGTGGGCTCGCTCATCCACTCCTGCGCTTTGATGCGCTCGGCCAAGGCGGCCTGCAGGTTGCGCACCAGTTCCATCATGCGCTGCTTGGCCTGCGGCGGGAAATATTTCTTCACATACAACTGGCCGATGGCGTCGTTCATAAGCCCGCTAACCAAATCGACGGAACGCTGCCAGCGCGGTGTCATCTGCTGCGTGCCGGAGATCTTCTGCGAGAAGGCGAAGTTCTCGGCGGCGAAGTCGTCGGACAGGAAACTGGCACCGCCACGGATGGTCTGCCACTCATAGATGAGCTTGAGGGTCTCCAACTTCTCGGTCATCATCATCTGGCAGGCCAACTGAAGCGGCTCGGGCTGACCGACTAAGACGATGTCTGTCTGGTCGAAACCGTACTGGTTGAGATAGCTCTTCCAGTCGAATCCGCCGCAGAGTTCGGTCAACTCCTTCACGGTCATCTTGTGGTAATTGGCTTCGGGGTCGCGCATCTGCTCGAGCGAATAGCAGGCCTTGGCCAACTTGGTCTCCAACTTCCAGATGGTGGCGACTTTCTTCTTGGCCTCCTTCTGGGAGTAGCCGCACAGCACAAACAGGTTGATGTAGTGCTCCTTGGCGGCTTCGCGGATTCTCGCGATCTCGGGATCCTTGGAGAGGTAGTAGTCGCGGTTGCCCATCGAAAGTCCGCCCTGGTTGAGGGAGACGATGTGCTCGGAGGCGTTCTTGTCGTCCACGCCGATGTAGAGCGACCAGAGCAGGTTGTCGTGCTCGCTGGTCATGTATTTGAGCAGCTCCTCACGGGTCTGGATGGCTTCGATCTTGCGCACCTGGCGCATCACCGGCTCGGCGCCCTCCGCGTTGCGACGGACGCTGTCCATGGCCAAGGTGTAAAGGTCGCCGATCTTCTGCTCCACGCTGCCCGGCTTGTTCTTCTGGGCGGCGATGTCCTGAATCAGGCCGGCCACCGCCTTGGTGTTGTCGTCATCGAGTTTCGTGAACGACCCCCACATCGGATAGATCGGGGGCTGCGGGTTGTGGTTGATCCAGTTGCCCGTGGCGTACTTGAAGAAGTCGTCACCCGGGTTGACCGTGGTGTCCAGGTTCTGATAGTTGATGCCCGAGGGCTTCTGGGCCGCGAGACGAGTCCCGCCGAAAGCCAGCAACAGTGCGCATAAAACGCTGAGAATGAGTTTTTTCATAAATATTAAAAGATTAAGTTGAATCTCTTTTTTTTGAGGGCGCAAATATACGGCGAAAAAACGCACCTCCGATAATCTGTGTTGAAAAAAACATGTTTTTGACAATTTACTTTTAATGTACGCCCAATTCGTGCTTTATTTTGAAAAGAAATGGAAAATGTTGTAAATTTGCAGCCCCAAATTTTATACTATGTTTAAGATTCATACCCGTCGTGAATTTGCCGCCGACACCTACCTACTGGAAGTCGAGGCCCCCCGCATCGCCCAGGCGGCGCTGCCCGGTCAGTTTTTGATTGTGAAAAGATGTGCCTCCGCTGAACGCATCCCGCTGACCATCAGCGATTCGGATGCCGAGAAAGGCACCGTCGTCATGGTCTTCAAGGCCATCGGCAAATCCACCCGCGACTTAGCCGAGATGAGGGAAGGGGAGGAGTTGCTCGACGTGGTCGGCCCCCTCGGCCGCCCCTCCGAGTTCGTGAACCTCACCCACGAGGAACGCGCCACTAAACACTATGTCTTCATCGGCGGCGGCGTGGGCATCGCTCCCATCTACCCGCAAGTCAAGTGGTTGCACAACGACGGCATCTCTGTCGATACCATCGTCGGTGTCAAGACCAAGTCGCTGCTCATTTTCGAAGATGAACTGCGCTCCGTCAGCAACCTCTACGTCACCACCGACGACGCCTCCTACGGCAACAAGGGCCTGGTGACCGATGAACTGCGCCGCCTCATCGAAAGCGGCAAGCACTACGACGAGATCATCGCCATCGGTCCCATGATCATGATGAAGTTCGTGGCCGCCGTGGCCAAGGAGTACGGCATCAAATGCACCGTCAGTCTCAACTCGCTGATGGTCGATGGCACCGGCATGTGCGGCGCCTGCCGTGTGAACGTGGGTGGAAAGACGCAGTTCACCTGCGTCGATGGACCCGAATTCGACGGCGCGCTCGTCGATTTCGACCAGGCCATGACCCGCCAGGCGATGTACAACAACGTGCAGACACGCAAGCAGTTGGAAGCCGAAGAACGCGCCGAGGGACATGTCTGCCACATCGGCAGCGTGTGCGAAGAGGTGCCAGACAAGAAGAAACGGGTGCCCGTGCGTGAGCAGGATCCGAAGGTACGCGCCACCAACTTCGACGAGGTCTGCCTCGGCTACGACGCCGAAGAGGCCATGCTGGAGGCCCGCCGCTGCCTCAACTGCAAGAACCCATCCTGCGTGCAGGGCTGCCCCGTCGGCATCAACATCCCGGGCTTCATCCATGAGGTGGCCTCCGGCAACTTCGAGGCCGCCGCGCGCATCATCGCGCATGATTCCGCCCTGCCCGCCGTCTGCGGCCGCGTCTGCCCCCAAGAGAACCAGTGCGAAGGACAATGCGTCATGGGCAGGAAGTTCGACCCCATCGCCATCGGCAAGTTGGAACGCTTCGTGGGCGACTATGCCCGCGAGAACCACGTCGCCGCCACCAGCGAAGTCGCCCGCAACGGACACAAGGTGGCCGTCGTCGGCAGCGGCCCCGCCGGCATCACTTGTGCAAAAGAACTGATATCCAAGGGATACGACGTCACCGTCTTCGAAGCACTGCACGAGTTTGGCGGCGTGCTCGTCTATGGCATCCCCTCCTTCCGTCTCCCGAAAGAGACCGTCGTCAAACACGAAGTCGAGCAATTGCGCCAACTGGGCGTGAAATTCGAGCGCGACGTCGTCGTCGGCAAGACCCTGTCGGTTGACGACCTGATGGACAAAGAGGGGTTCGAGGCCGTCTTCATCGGCAGCGGCGCAGGTCTGCCCAAGTTCATGGGCATCCCCGGCGAGAACCTCTGTGGCGTGGTCTCCGCCAACGAGTTCCTCACCCGCAACAACCTGCTGTTCGCCTACCGCGAGGGTTACGACACGCCCAACTATGTTGGCAAGAAGGTGGCCGTCGTCGGTGGCGGCAACGTGGCCATGGACGCCGCCCGCACCGCCCTGCGCCTCGGCGCCGAGGTACACGTCGTCTATCGCCGCTCCGAGGCAGAACTGCCCGCCCGCGCCGAAGAGGTACACCACGCCAAGGAAGAGGGTATCGCCTTCGACCTGCTCTGCAATCCTGTCCGCATCCTCGGCGATGAAAAGGGATGGGTGAATGCGATCGAGTGCGTGCACATGGAACTCGGCGAACCCGACGCCTCCGGCCGCCGTTCGCCCGTCGAAATCGCCGGCAGCGAGTTCACCCTCGAGTCCGACATGGTCATCATGGCCCTCGGCACCTCGCCCAACCCGCTCATCCGCAGCACCACCCCGGGCTTGGCCGCCACCCGACGCGGCTGCCTCGAAGCTGACGCCGACGGACGCACCTCCCGCCCCGGCATCTTCGCCGGCGGCGACGCCGTCAGCGGCGCCGCAACCGTCATCCTCGCCATGGGCGCCGGCAAGAAGGCCGCTGCCGCCATCGACGAATACATACGCCAGGCGTGACATCATAAATGAAAACCGTCTGCATCCGAATCATCTTGCTGGCCATCGGACTGTTGGCCGCCTGCCAGCAGACCGACAGATGAATTTGTTTTTGTATTTTTATAATAAATTGATTCATAATAAATTAAATAAGGATAAATGAAAAAAGTAAGAGTAAGATTCGCGCCCAGTCCCACCGGACCGCTCCACATCGGCGGCGTGCGCACCGCGCTGTACAACTACCTGTTCGCCAAACAGAACGGCGGCGACTTCATCCTCCGCATCGAGGACACCGACCAGACCCGCTTCGTGCCCGGCGCCGAGGCCTACATCATCGAGGCCTTCCAGTGGCTCGGACTGAAGTTCGACGAGGGCGTGGGAATCGGGGGCCAATACGGCCCTTACAGACAGTCGGAACGCAAGCCGATGTACAAGCAATACGCTGATTATCTGCTGGAAAACGGGTGGGCTTACTACGCTTTCGATACCGCTGCCGACCTTGATGCCAAGCGCAAGGAGGCGGAAGCGCAGAAAAAGACTTTCCAATACGACGCCACCACCCGCGACGGCATGTGCAACTCGCTGTCTCTGAGCGTAGAAGATGTGAAAGCCCGACTGGAATCCGGAGCCCCTTACGTCGTCCGTTTCAAATATCCCGCCGACCTCGACATCACCGTCCACGACCTGATCCGCGGCGATGTGACCATCAACTCCAACTTATTGGATGACAAAGTATTGTACAAGTCCGACGGCATGCCGACCTACCATCTGGCCAACATCGTCGATGACCACACCATGGAGGTCTCGCACGTCATCCGCGGCGAGGAGTGGCTTCCCTCGGCACCCCTGCACGTCATGTTGTACAAAGCCTTCGGCTGGGAAGCCCCGCAGTTCGCCCACCTGCCGCTGCTGCTCAAGCCCGACGGTAACGGCAAACTCAGCAAGCGCGACGGCGACCGCCTCGGCTTCCCCGTCTTCCCGCTGCAGTGGACCGATCCCAAGAGCGGCGACGTCTCTTCCGGCTACCGCGAGAGCGGCTACCTGCCCGAAGCCGTCATCAACATGCTCGCCCTGCTCGGCTGGAATCCCGGCACCGAACAGGAGATCATGGACTTGGATACGCTTGTCAAACTATTCTCCATCGACAGCATCAGCAAGTCCGGCGCCAAATTCAACTTGGAAAAGGCCCGCTGGTTCAATCATCAGTACATCCAGATGGCCTCCGATGACCGCCTGTTGCCGATGTTCGCCGCCGAATTGGCCAAACACGGCGTCCAGACGGATGACGGCTACCTGAAGCGCATCATCGCCCTGATGAAAGAGCGCGTGCACTTCATCCCCGAATTCTGGGAGCAGACCTCCTACTTCTTCGTCGCTCCGGAAGAGTACGACCCGCAGGCGGTGAAGAAGAGATGGAAACCCGGCACTGCCGCGCATCTGCGCGAGATGATGGCGCTGGTGGAGAGCATCAAGCCCTTCGACAAGGCCAAGGCCGACGAACTGGTCATGGATTACGTTCATCAACACGAACTCAACATGGGCGCCATCATGAACAGTTACCGCATCGCGCTGGTGGGCGCGGCCAAAGGCCCCGGCATCTTCGAGATCATCGACGCCATCGGAGTAGGGGAGACCGCCCGCAGAGTGGAACGCGCCATCGCCGTGATCGAACCCTAATCGGGTATCAATCACGCCATTGCGAAAATCGCCGGATTTTTTTTCACCTTTTCTCCAGAAAGAGGTGAAAAAAAGAGTTTCGGCGGTTTTTCATTTGGAATTAATTTCGTATATTTGCCGCGCATTTTTTAGAACCAAAACACAGTCTCTATGGATTTGATTACTCCTTCATTTGGTCTATTGTTCTGGATGCTTATTGGCTTTGGCATCCTCTGCCTCATCCTGATCAAGGCGTTCCGCTTCATCTCCAAGGCCATCAACAAGCGCGAGCAATTCATCGACGGCCAACTTCATGCCGCCGCCCAAGCCCGCGAGGAGATGAAAAACCTGAAGTCCGAACACGAGGCCCTGCTTGTGAAAGCCAAGGAAGAACGCGACGCCATCCTCGCCGAAGCCCGCAAGATGAGCGAAAAGATTTACGAAGACGCCAAAGCGAAGGCCTCCCGCGAAGCCCAGAACCTCATCGACGAGGCCAAAAAGAACATCCATTACGAAAAGATGAAGGCCATCACCGACATCAAGAACGAGATCGCACAGATGTCCTTGGAGATCTCCGAGAAGGTGCTGGGCGAGGAACTGAAAGACAAGCAGCGCCAGAAAGACCTCGTCGAGAAGTGGATGAAAGACGTAAGTATCAACTAATCACGCTCTAAACAATGAAAAACACCAAGTTGTCAGGGCGTTACGCAGCCGCGTTGTACGACTTCGCAGCGGGACAGAAGCTCGAGGACGCCATCTTTGAGGACATGCAGTTGCTTTCGACCGTATTCCACGAAAACCGCCAACTGCGCGTGGTCATCGAAAGCCCCGTCATGCCCGCCGACAAGAAAGAGAACATCATTCACGCCATCTTCGACGGCAAAGTGAACGACGTCACAATGCAGTTCCTGCTGCTCATCCTCAAGAAACGCCGCGAGCCCGCGTTGGCAGGCATCTTCGACAGTTACGTACAATATTATTATCAGAGCCACAACATCAAAGTGGCCACCGTCACCACCGCCGTCGAACTCGATGCGGAACTGTCTGCCTCCATCAAGCAACTGCTGGAAGAGGAGACCCACGCCTCCATCATCCTGCGTGAAGTCGTCAATCCCAAGATCATCGGCGGCCTGATCCTGCACGTCGATGACTTCCTCTTCGACGCCAGCATCATCGGGCGCATCAACAAACTGCGCGCCGAGTTCTCGCGCAACCTTTACCAAGCCAATTTCTAACATTTCAGAATCAAGTAAAAAAATCATCAATATGGCAGAAATCAAACCTTCAGAAGTAACTGCGATCCTCCGTCAGCAACTTCAAAACTATGAGGCCCAGTCCGAACTCTCCGAAGTCGGCACCGTCCTGCTCGTCGGCGACGGCATCGCCCGCGTCTATGGCCTCGAGAACGCCCGCTCCGGCGAACTGGTCGTCTTCGAGAAGGAAGAGGGCAACATCATGGGCATCGTGCTCAACTTGGAAGAAGACAACGTCGGCGTCGTGCTGCTGGGCGAGTCCAAGTCGCTCAACGAAGGCGACCTGTGCAAGCGCACCGGCCGTATCGCCTCCATCCGCGTCGGCGAAGGCCTCTGCGGCCGCGTCATCAACACCCTCGGCGACCCCATCGACGGCAAGGGCAAGATCGAAGGCGACCTCTACGAGATGCCCCTCGAACGCAAGGCCCCCGGCATCATCTTCCGCCAGCCCGTCAAGGAGCCGCTGCAGACCGGTATCAAGGCCATCGACGCCATGATCCCCATCGGCCGCGGTCAGCGTGAGTTGATCATCGGCGACCGCCAGACCGGCAAGACCGCCATCGCCATCGACACCATCATCAACCAGAAGAAGTTCTACGACGAGGGGAATCCCGTATATTGCATCTATGTGGCTGTGGGACAGAAGGGGTCCACCGTCGCCAGCATCGTGAAGAACCTCACCGAACACGGAGCCATGCCTTATACCACCGTCGTGGCCGCCACCGCGAGCGACACCGCCGCCATGCAGTTCTACGCCCCCTTCGCCGGCGCAGCCATCGGCGAGTACTTCCGCGACACGGGACGCCCCGCCCTCATCATCTACGACGACCTTTCCAAACAGGCCGTCGCCTACCGTGAAGTCTCCCTGCTGCTCCGTCGTCCGCCTGGACGTGAGGCCTACCCGGGCGACGTCTTCTACCTCCACTCCCGTCTGCTCGAACGCGCCGCCAAGATCATCGAGTCCGATGAGATCGCACGCCAGATGAACGACCTGCCCGAGGTGCTCAAGCCCATCGTCAAGGGCGGCGGCTCCCTCACCGCACTGCCGATCATCGAGACCCAGGCCGGCGACGTGTCCGCCTACATCCCGACTAACGTCATCTCCATCACCGACGGCCAGATCTACCTCGAGACCTCCCTCTTCAACTCCGGCATCCGCCCCGCCATCAACGTCGGTATCTCCGTCTCCCGCGTCGGCGGTAACGCGCAGATCAAGTCCATGAAGAAGGTCGCTGGCACCCTCAAACTCGACCAGGCCCAGTACCGCGAACTCGAGTCCTTCGCCAAGTTCGGCTCCGACGTCGATGCCTCAACGCAGAAGACCCTCGACAAAGGCGCCCGCAACGTCGAAATCCTGAAGCAGCCCCAGTATTCACCCCTCAAGGTCGAAGAGCAGATCGCCATCATCTACTGCGGCGTGAAGGCCCTCCTGCTGAAGGTGCCCACCAACCGCATCGCCAGTTTCGAAGCCGATTATCTCCAAACCCTCCGCGAAGGCCACCAGGCCTTGCTCGAGGAACTCAAGAGCGGCAAAATCAACGACGAACTCACCACGGAACTCGAAAGCGTCTGCGCCGAAGTCGTCAAAAAATATGAACTCTAACCTGCCATGGCAAGTCTAAAAGAAATCCGCGTCAGAATCGCATCCGTCCAATCCACTCAGAAAATCACGAGTGCGATGAAGATGGTGTCGGCCTCCAAGTTGAGGAAAGCCCAGATGGCCATTCTCAACCTGCGCCCGTACGCCAACAAACTCAACGAGATTCTGCACAACCTCTCCGGCACCGCCGACAGCATGGAGGCCTCGCCGCTCTTCCAAGCCCGCGAGGTGAACCACGTCTCCATCGTCGTCATCTCCTCCAACCGCGGCATGTGCGGCGCCTTCAACAGCAACATCGTCAAGAAGGTCGAGGCCATGCTGAGCGAGGAATACGCACGCCAGACCGCCGCCGGTCAGGTCAAACTCTTCTGCATCGGAAAGAAGGCGAAAGAACAACTCGCTAAGAACCACGAGATTGCATGGAGCGACGAAAACATTATCGACAACACGGAATTTACCGCCATCGCCCAATTAGGGCAGCAACTGATGGACGATTATATCGCCAAGCGCACCGACAAGGTCGTCATCGTCTATAATCGCTTCGTCAACCAAGCCACACAAGCCCTTGTCTGTGAGGACTTTCTGCCTATAGGAAGTCTCAATGCAGGAGGGGAGGGGAGCGCACTCCAGCACGATTACATCTTCGAGCCGGACAAGGAGAGCATCCTCGTGGAACTGATTCCCAAGATCCTCAAGTTGCAGCTTTACAAGGCCTTGCTCGACTCTGTCGCTTCCGAGCATGGCGCCCGTATGACCGCCATGCACAAGGCGACCGACAACGCCACCGAAATCCTCAAAGACCTGCGCCTCAAGTACAACAACGCCCGTCAGTCCTCCATCACCAACGAATTGATCGAAATCGTCAGCGGCGCAGAAGCCCTGAACAATTAAAGTCCTACTTTAGATTATGCGAATTAACCGCCTGATTTTCACCTTATTCATAATCGCATCCGTTTCCTTCGGATTCGCTCAGGAAGAGTCGCAGCCGGCCGTTATTGGTTTCTATAACTTAGAGAACCTTTTCGACACCATCGACGATCCGCTCACCGACGATGCGGAGTTTCTTCCCCATGGTGAAAATCAGTGGACTGCAGAACGATACGAGCGGAAAATCGCCAACATGTCGAAAGTGATCTCTCTGATGGCCAAGGATGAGGGCGGAGTCGTCGTCCTCGGCGTCTCCGAGATCGAGAACGAGCGCGTGCTCATCGACCTCGTCAACCATCCAAACCTCAAGGCGATGAACTACGGCGTGGCGCACCACGACTCGCCCGACCGCCGCGGCGTCGATGTCGCATTCATCTATCAGAAAGACCGATTCCGCGTCATCGAGCAGGTGCCTTACCGCCTGGTCACACCCGACACCTCCTTCTATACCCGTGACCAACTGCTGGTTAAAGGCGTCATTGACGGGGTGGACACCCTCCATCTCATCGTCAACCACTGGCCGTCGAAGCGGGGAGGAGAGCAGCGCAGCATGCCCAAGCGCATCGCCGCCGCCGAACTCTCCAAACACATCTCCGACTCCATCATGCACGCCAATCCCGCCGCCAAGGTCATCATCATGGGCGACCTGAACGACAACCCAAATGCCAAGAGCATCCTCAACTATCTGGGAGCCAAGAAGAAATCGTCTGACACGCACGTCAACGAACTCTTCAACCCCATGTATAAGTTGTATATGGACGGCATTTGGTCCTACGTCTATCGCGATGAGCCCAACGTCATCGACCAGATCATCATTTCCTACGGCTTGCTCGCACCCAAAACCGGCTATCGTTACGCCGGTGTGAAGATCTTCCGCGCCAACTTCCTGCTGACCAAGAGCGGCAGTTATGAGGGCACCCCGTTGCGCACCTTTGCCGGCGGTTCCTATCTCGGCGGCTACAGCGACCACCTTCCCGTTTACATCATCCTCGAAAAAGTCAACTAATGGACAAGAAGTTAGTCATCATTCCCACTTACAACGAAAAGGAGAACATCGAGAACATCATCCGTACGACCTTCTCCTTGGGTGATTATCACATCCTGATCATCGAGGACAATTCACCTGACGGCACCGCCGAAATCGTGAAAAGATTGATGGGGGAGTGGTCCGATCGCTTGTTCATCGTTGAACGTAAGGGGAAATTGGGGTTGGGAACTGCCTATATCACTGGTTTTCAGTGGGCTTTGGAGCACGAATACGACTATGTTTTCGAGATGGACGCCGATTTCTCACACGATCCCAACGATCTGGCGAGACTTTACAAGGCGTGTGCTGAAGACGGTGCCGACTTGGCTATCGGATCCCGTTACGCCAACGGCGTCAACGTGCTCAACTGGCCCATGTCCCGCCTGTTGATGTCCTATTACGGCTCAGCATACGTCCGCTTCATCACGCGCATGCCCGTGCGTGACACCACGGCCGGCTTCAAGTGCTACAAGGCCGACACGCTGCGTGCCATTGACTTTTCCAAAATCAAGCACGTGGGCTACGGCTTCCAGATCGAGATGAAATTCAACGTCTGGAAATTGGGCTTCAAGATCCAGGAAGTCAGCATCATCTTCAAGGACAGAACATTGGGCACTTCCAAGATGAGCAAGGGAATTTTTTCCGAAGCCATCTTCGGCGTCATCGGCTTGAAGATACGCAGTTGGTTCCGCAAATGGGAACGCGAACCGCAGCCGACGAAATAATTTTTTTCTTGCATTATTTTCAACCTAAAAAAATCGTGTTTCAACACGATTTTTTTGTTGGAAAACATTGAAATAGGAGAGCATGAAAATGCGACTTTTCACCCTTGTCCATCTCCTCTACTTAACATAATACAAATTATGAGACAAAAAATATTGCTCATTTTACTATACAAGCAGCGTTCACAGTCACATTCCCAATCTTGGAAAGCAGGATCCCAAAGCTCACCGCGCGCCGTAATCTCTCGCTCCGAAGATGGCGCTGCCGACCCGGATCATCGTGCTGCCTTCCTCGATGGCTATCGGATAGTCGCCCGACATGCCCATGGAAATCTCCTTAAATGATTCTTGATCAATAAAATAGTTTTCCTTTAACTGTACGAAATAGTCGTGAAGTTGGTGAAATTCGCGGTGTACTTGCGCAGAATCCGACGTGAGACTGGCCATGCCCATCACGCCGCAGATCTCCACGTTGCGCATCCGCTGGTACGCCGGATGCCGCATCATCTCCTGGCACTCATCCATCGCAAAGCCGAATTTCGTCTCTTCCGTAGCGATGTGGAACTGCAACAGGCACTTCACCACGCGCCCGCACTTCTCCGCCTGCTTGTTCACCTCCTGCAGCAGATGGAAACTGTCGATGCTGTGGATGAGATGCACATACGGAATGATGAACTTGATTTTGTTGGTCTGCAGGTGTCCGATAAAATGCCACCGGATGTCTTCGGGCAGTTGCAGATGTTTCTCCTTGAGTTCTTGCGCCCAGTTCTCGCCGAAATCGCGTTGTCCGAGGGCATACGCGGCCTCCACCTCGCTGGCGGGCTTCAGTTTCGAGACCGCAATCAGTCGCACACTCGCGGGCAGCGACTTCAAAATCTGCTGATAAACTTCCTGATTCATAGCGTTTTGTATTTTGTAAAAAAAGGAGGACCAACGATTCGCAGTCCTCCCCTATCCGAATATGTTGAGTTTTACTACTCGTCTTCGTCCTCTTCGCCGGTCCCCATCAAAGTCTTGAACATCTCCTCAACGGAGTCGAACTTCTTGCCGTCCGTGGGAGGGAGAAACTCGGCGAGTTTCACCTTCTTGCTCGGGGTGACCGACACGGCCTCCAGAATCTGGGTGACTTCGGTGCCGTTCATATCCACCTTTCTTTCCGTGCGGAGCGGATAGCCGACCAACCCGTCGTGGGTGCTGAAATTGATGGCGGGGTTGGCGCAGAAATCCTTGGAGACATAAAGCGTCACAGTGGTCTCTTCGTCAGTCTCCTTGTCGATGATGGTCTCGATGACCTTTTCGCAGTTGTAACCGGCGATCATTTTCATCTCACCCGTGTAGTTGTATTTCGTCTCCACTTTCTCATGGGCCTTGTTGAGGTCGGCCTCGGTCATCTCGGCATAATACTTGCCCAGACCGGGAATGTCGAAGAAGATGATGGAGACTTTGGCATCACCGTTGGTGATCTGCGCCAAGCTGGCACCACCGAGGTCCTGAACGGTCTTGGTACGGTTCTCATAAATGTAAGTAGTGGTGTTCTCAGGAATTTGCGACAGGATGTTGGGGTCATCGGTGCCTTCGATGATCACTTTCGAGGTGACGGTACCGATGAATGCCTTCTGGGCAAAGGCCGTCGTGAAGCTGAAGAGCATCACGGAAAGGAGGATTAAGGTTGCTTTTTTCATTGTACTATAAGTTTTGATTTTGTTTCAATTTTGCGTGTGCAAAAATACGTCATTAATTTTAATTACAAGTGGTGTTTCTGATAAAAAAGTCGTAATTTTGCCGAAAAATTCATTTTAACGTATTCGGAAATTATTTCATATTACAATTTATTCAAAACAAAACATTTAGATTATGAAAGAGACTGTTTTCAGAGCAACGCACGAGAAATTGGGTGCCAAAATGGTTGAGTTCGCAGGTTATTTGATGCCTGTTCAATACGAAGGTTTAGTCGCCGAGCATCTTCATGTGAGAAGCAAGGTGGGCGTCTTCGATGTCTCCCACATGGGCGAGTTCACCGTCCGTGGGCCGAAAGCACTTGATTTACTGCAATATATCACCAGCAACGACGTCGCTGCGCTCTACCCCGGCAAGGTGCAATATTCCTGCTTCCCGAACGGGAAAGGCGGTATCGTCGATGACCTGTTGGTCTATAACATCGCCGAAAACGACTATCTTTTGGTGGTGAACGCCGCCAACATCGACAAGGATTGGGCATGGGTGAGCAAGCAGAACGAGAAATTCGGCGCAGAGATCGCCAACATTTCCGACGGCATCTCCCAGTTGGCCATCCAGGGTCCGTTGGCTCTGAAAGCCATGCAGAAGCTGACCGACACCCCGGTGGTTGACATGGAGTACTACACCACCAAGACGGTCACCTTCGCCGGCGTTCCGAACGTCATCTTCTCCACCACCGGCTACACCGGCGCCGGCGGCTGCGAGATCTATTTCAAGAACGAGGACGCCCTCAAGATCTGGGACGCCGTCTTCGAAGCGGGCAAGGAGTTCGACATCAAGCCCATCGGCTTGGGCGCACGCGACACCCTGCGTCTCGAAATGGGCTTCTGCCTCTATGGCCACGAGATCGACGACACCATCTGCCCCATCGAAGCCGGTCTGGGCTGGATCACCAAACTCAACGCCAAGGATTGCATCGACAAAGAGTACATGTTGAAACTCAAAGCCGACGGTCTCAAACGCAAACTCGTTGGCTTCGAGATGATTGACCGCGGCATCCCGCGTCTGGAATACGAGGTCTGCGACGCCGAGGGCAACAACATCGGCATCGTCCGCTCCGGCACCCACGGTCCGAGCATCGACAAGAACATCGGCACCGCCTGGGTCAAGACCGAATTCTCCAAGGTCGATACCAACATCTACATCAAGATCCGCGAGAAGCTCCTCAAGGCCGTCGTGGTCAAGATGCCCTTCTACAAAGGTAACTAATCCCGCACAGTCCGCCAGGGGAGCGGCACTCCCCTCCCCTGCGGCCTTTCAATCCCATAGGAATGCACATCAACATCATCACTTTGGGCTGTTCCAAAAACACCGTCGATTCGGAAGTCTTGGCAGCCCAATTTCATCGGAAGGGACACAAGGTCTTCCACAACTCGCCCGCCGAAAGGCGCTTCGACGTGGTGGTCGTCAACACGTGCGCCTTCATCCAAGATGCCAAGACACAGTCGGTTGACGAGATCCTGTTCCAAGTGGAACGGAAAAAGCAGGGGCTGGTCGGGCAGTTGTTCGTCACGGGCTGCCTCGCCCAGCGTTACGCGGACGACCTGCGCGAGTCCATTCCCGAAATCGACGGCATCTTCCCCTTCGCCGACTTGGGCGAGATGCTCGGGGACACCCATTTCGACCTGTTGCAACAGACCGACCGAATCATCTCCACACCCAAGCATTACGCCTACCTGAAGGTTTCGGAAGGGTGCGACCGCCACTGCTCCTACTGCGCCATTCCGCTCATCCGCGGCAAGCAGGTGTCGAAACCGGTGGAGAGCATCGTGCGCGAGGCCGAACAGTTGGCCGCTCAGGGCGTCAAGGAGATCATGTTGATTGCGCAGGATCTGACCAGTTACGGCACGGACCTGTACCAACGCCGCGACCTGGAGCGTCTGCTGCGGAAACTGGCGCAGGTGAACGGCATCGAGTGGATCCGTCTGCATTATGCCTATCCCGTCAATTTCCCTTACGAGATTTTAGATGTAATGCGCGAGTATTCAACTATTTGCAAATACCTTGACATCCCGTTGCAGCACATCAACGAGGAGATCTTGCGCGACATGAATCGCGGGGGTAACGCGGCACAGATCTACAAACTCATCGAGCGCATCCGCGATAAAGTGCCTGGCATCGCTCTGCGTTCCACCCTCATCTCCGGCTATCCCACCGAAACCCGCGAGCAGCACAAGGAACTTTTGAAGTTCGTGGAGGACGTCCGCTTCGACCGGCTCGGTTTCTTCAGTTACTCGCAGGAAGAAGGCACGCCCGCCTATCCGCTCGGCGATCCCATCAAGGAACGTGAGAAAAACCGCCGCCTGGAGGAACTGATCGCCTCGCAGGAGAAAATCGCCCTCGAACTCAACCAGCAGAAGGTGGGCAGCGTGCTCAAGGTCATCATCGACAGCGAGGACAACCGCTACTACATCGGCCGCACCGAGTTCGACTCCCCCGACGTCGATGACTCCGTGCTCATCAAAAAGAAAGAGAAGCTCAAGATCGGCGAGTTCTATCCGGTACGCATCGAAAAGGCCGACCATTTCGATTTATACGGCACAAAAGTATAGGCTATGTTCTCTTGCTCTGGCTCCATCATCGCGTACATTGTACTCTTTTTGGTTGCGAAGTTGCTCTCATCCCTCCTTTGTGATGCCTTAAACATAGAATCATCATTTATGATTACGTTTCTTACCTTCCTAGTCCTGATTTTCATCTACAATGCCATCGCCAAGCTCTTCAACTGGGGACAAGGGCGCGTGCATACCGAACGCTACCAAAGGTCGGACTTTCTAGAGTCGCTGTTGATTCTGAGCGCCGACGTCATTAAGGCCGACGGGCATTTCAAGCGTTCGGAACTGGACTATCTTCGCAGCTATTTGACCCGGAACCTAGGGGCCGCCAACGCACAGCAGGCCCTGCTCCGACTGCAAGAGATTATGGGTGAGAACTATAACATCGCTGCCATCTGCGCCACGCTGCGCAACAGCAGCACCATCCACGAGCGTCTGCTCATCGTACAGTTCCTTTTCGGACTGGCCAACGCCGACGGCGAACTGCATCCGCTGGAGGTGGAAGAGATCCGGCGGATCGCCATGCAGATGGGCGTTAGCGCCGGCGACTACGAGTCCATCAAGGCCATGTACATGGGCGGCTATTACCAGTATGGCGGCGGAAGATCGTCATCTGGTAGCGGCAACAATGGTGGTAGCGGCAGCACCTACCGCAGCCACACCCTTGACGACGACTATAAGATACTGGAAATCAGTCCGGATGCGACCGATGAAGAGGTGAAGAAGGCCTACCGAACCATGGCGAAGAAGTACCATCCCGACCGCGTCGCCCACCTCGGCGACGACATGCGCAAGCAGGCAGAGGAGAAGTTCGCCAAACTCAGTGATGCCTACGATAACATCCGCAAATCGCGTGGAATGAAATAGTTCATTATCAAATTCATAAATATCCCCACAATGAAAAGAATCCTGTTATTGACCCTTTTGTTGAGCGCGACCTCGTGGGCGACGGCCCAGGTCTGCGGCTGCACCGACCCGCTGGCGAACAATTACAACGCCAACGCCACCGTCAACGACGGCAGTTGCACCTACAACTCCACCACCGTCAGCCCGACAACCTTGGGGGAACTGTCCGAAACCGTCAACGGCACCTCCGGCATGATCTTCTGGAATGACGGCTATTGGACTCTCAACGACCATACCAACACGAACTTATACAAACTCGACTCCACTTCGGGCGCCCTATTGGACTCCCTCGACATCGCCACAGGCGGCAACTACGACACTGAGGAAGTGTCGCAGGATTCTCTCTACCTATACTTCGGCGACATGGGCAACAACGCCGGATCGCGCACCAACCTGCGGATCGTACGCATCAGCAAGGCCAGTCTTCTGGCACACGCTCCCGTCTCCGACACCATCTACTTCAGTTACAGTGACCAGACGGACTTCACCGCCGCCTCGCAGAACACCGACTACGACTGCGAGTCATTCGTCGTGGGCGCCGACAGCATCTTCGTCTTCACCAAGCAGTGGGTGAGCGAAGGGACGGTCTGCTACGGTTTTCCGAAAGTGCCTGGCACTCATGTCGCTACGCCGCGCGGAGAGTGCAATGTGGGCGGACTGATCACGGGGGCCACTTATCTGCCCGACAAGCGCATCGTGGTGCTCTGCGGGTACAGCAACCTGCTCAATCCGTTCATCTATCTGCTTTACGACTTTCAAGGAGAGAACTTCTTCTCCGGCAACAAGCGCAAACTCTCCTTCTCCACGCTGCAACGCGATCAGGTGGAGGCCATCGCCACCAGCAATACGCTCGACTACTACATCACCAACGAATACTATGTATATAATGGGATCATCACCATCCCCCGTCCCGCCAAATTGCAGAAGTTGGATTTATCTCCTTATCTGTCAGGATATTTGGAGTCGCTGAACGTGCCAGCAGAGGACACCATCGTCCCGGGAGGTGATACGATTGTCCCTGGCGACACGATCACGCCAGGCGGGGACACGATTCCCACCGACGGCATCGCCTGGTGGGACGGAGAGCATTTGTGGATCTATCCCAACCCTGTTGTCGATGAAATCCACGTGGAGTGCCCGACCGCCCTTTCGGATTCGGAATACCGCATCTATGACTTGCAAGGCAAGTTGAGGGCACAAGGCCATTTAGAAAATGGTGTCATCCGAGTGGGAGACCATCACCTGCCGCCCGCGGTCTACCTGTTGCAAGTACAAGCCCTTGGTCAACGAGCCGTCAGCCGTCTCTTCGTTTTACAAAGAAACAACTGATTTTCAATTATTTGCACAAGAAAATCCTTCGTAAATAAATTTTCCATCAAGCATCATTTTTATCAAAAAAAAAATGTAAATTTGCACCTGTAAAAAACAACAATAATGTTTGACATCAGCAAATTTCGTGTCGTCCCTGATTTCCCTAAGAAAGGGATTCAATTTTACGACATCACCACGGTGATGAACGATGCCGAAGCCTTCCGCGAGGCCTTCAACGCGCTGTTGGAGGCGGCGAAAGCCGTGAAGCCGGATGTGGTCGTCGGCTTAGAGTCGCGCGGCTACTTCTTTGCGCCTTCGCTGGCTTTGGCCTTGGGGCTGCCTTTCGTTCCCGTCCGCAAAGCGGGCAAACTGCCATACAAGACTTACAAGGCCACCTATCATCTTGAATACGGCGACGAGAGCATCGAGATGCACGTCGATGCGATGAAACCCGGGCAGCGCGTACTGGTTTTCGACGACATCCTCGCCACCGGCGGCACCGCCAGTGCCACCATAGAGTTGCTCAAACACTTCACTCCCTCCTTCATCGCCACCCATTTCCTCATGGAAATCAAGGCACTCAACGGTCGCGCCCGCATCCCGCAAGAGGTGAACGACATACAGTGTCTTTTATCTGTATAATATTGAAAATCACTTAACTAACAATCAAAATCTAATATTTATGGAAAACATCGATTGGAGTAAATTATCCTTTGGGTATGTCAAGACGAACTACAACGTTCGTTGCTATTACAGAAACGGCAAATGGGGCAAATTGGAAGTCTCCTCTTCCGAAGATGTCACCATGCACATGGCTGCCACCTGTCTGCACTATGGCCAGGCCGCTTTCGAGGGTCTGAAATGCTATCGTGGCAAGGATGGTAAAGTGCGTATTTTCAGATGGATAGAGAACTGCCATCGTTTGCAGAGTTCCTCCGAGGCCATCATGATGGCCCAGGTTCCGGATGAACTTTTCAAGGAGGCCTGCTGGAAAGTGGTCCAGTTGAACTCCGAGTTCATTCCCCCGTACGGCACCGGCGGCACTCTTTATCTCCGTCCGTTGCTGATCGGCACCGGCGCCAAGGTGGGTGTCTCCCCGGCCGATGAGTACCTCTTCATGATCTTCGTCACCCCTGTAGGTCCCTACTTCAAGGCAGGTTTCAAGCCCGTTCCCATGCAGATCGTTCGTGACTTCGACCGTGCCGCCCCGATGGGCACCGGTCACGTGAAAGTGGGCGGCAACTACGCTGCCAGCCTGCGCGCCGGCGAACGCGCCCACCACGAGGGCTTCGCCGCCTCCATCTTCGCGGACGCCAAGACCAAACAGTACATCGACGAGGCAGGTCCCGCCAACTTCTTCGGCATCAAGGAGAACAAGTACATCACCCCGGATTCCGGCTCCATCCTGCCCTCCATCACCAACAAGAGTCTCCGCGAATTGGCCGCCGACATGGGCCTGACCGTTGAAAGACGTCACATCCCGATCGAAGAGATCGGCACCTTCGAGGAAGCCGGCGCCTGCGGTACCGCCGCCGTCATCTCCCCGGTCGATTACATCCAGGACCGTGAGAGCGGCAAGGTCTATCAGATCGCCAAGAACGGCGAGCCCGGCCCCTGGTGCGTGAAGCTCTACAACCGCCTCACCGGCATCCAGTTCGGCGAAGTGGAAGACAAATTCGGCTGGTGCGACATCATTGACGTTGACTAATACCCGCCATCAACAAAAAAAGAGATGAAATCTTCTTTCATCTCTTTTTTTTTACCTAAAACACCATGTCCAGAAAATCCATCATCGCTATCTTGTTCACGTTGAGCGCGTTGCTATTGTCGTGCGGTTCCAAGCACGACCATGCCGACAAGATGATCTTCCACTACAACGAGTCCGCCGGCATCACCTCGCTCGACCCGGCCTTCTCCTCCAGCCAAGCCAACATCTGGCCGTGCAACCTGCTCTACAACGGCTTGGTGGATATGGACACCACGCTCGCCGTCGTTCCCGCTATCGCACACCGCTGGGAGATCTCTCCCGACGGTCTCACCTACACTTTCCATCTGCGTTCCGACATCCGCTTCCACAACACCGACGACTACACCTTTCCCGCCCATCGGCACGTGACGGCCCAAGACTTTGTCTATAGTTTCAACCGGATTGTCGATACCGCCGTGGCATCGCCGGGAAGTTGGATTTTCCAGAAGGTGGCCCGCGATGAGCATGGGAAATATGCTTTCAAAGCCCTGAACGATAGCACTTTGCAAATCAAACTTCAGGAAGCGCACCCGCCTTTCCTCGGGGTGTTGGCCATGAAGTACTGCTCCGTCGTGCCCCGCGAAGTGGTGGAAAAATACGGCAAGGACTTTGCCCGCCACCCCGTCGGCACCGGCCCGTTTCAGATGAAGATGTGGAAAGAGGGCATCAAGTTGGTGATGCGCAAGAATCCCCATTACTTCGAGTATGACGAAAAGGGGCAACGCCTCCCCTACCTCGACGCCGTCGCCATCACCTTCATCGTGGATCAACAGTCTGTGTTCATGGAGTTTATGAAAGGATCATTGGACTTCATCTCCGGCAACGACGCCACCTATAAGGATGCGTTGCTCACCAAGCAGGGCGAGTTGCAGCCCCAGTATCGCGACAAACTCCAACTGCTCTCCTCGCCGTATCTGAACACGGAATACATCGGTTTCCTGCTGAAGGATGACGGCAGTGACAACCCGCTGTTGAAGAAGGAGGTACGACAGGCGCTGAACTACGGCTTTGACCGAGAGAAGATGATGCGATATTTGCGCAACGGGGTCGGTTATGCCGGGACGTCCGGCTTCGTGCCGCGCGGGATGCCGTCGTTTGACGAGCATCGGGTGAAGGGCTACCACTTCGACCCCGACAAGGCCACGGCCTTGCTCGCACGCGCCGGCTACCCGAACGGCAAGGGATTGCCGCCGATAACAATTTCTGTCACAGCGCAATACATGGACCTTTGCCAATACATCCAGCACGAACTCTCGCAAATCGGCATCACCGTCAAGTTGGATGTCGGGCAGGCGTCGCAACTCAACCAGATGAAACGGACCTACCGTCTGCCCGCCTTCCGCGCCTCCTGGATTTGCGACTACCCCGATGCTGAGAACTACCTTTCCCTCTTCTATTCCAAGAACTTGCAGCCAAACGGATCCAACTATACGCATTACGTCAATCCCAAATTCGACGCACTTTTTGAGAAATCCCAGCGCGTTTTGGATGACGCACAGCGCAACGAATACTATAAGCAGTTGGATTCCATGCTCATGGAGGACGCACCTGTCATGGTGCTCTATTACGACAAGGTGAGCCGTTTCGTGCAAAAGAATGTCGAAGGAATGGAGCCGGGGCCGACCAACCTGCTCGACCTGCGTCGTGTCCGCATCGTGAAATAGCAGCCGTTTTTTACCTAACTTTTTGTTGTTCATAAATTTAGCATGACCAGGCAACCCATGTGATTGAAAATGGGTAAATTTGCTTGCCTAAATATTGTGTCATGAGTTCATTCATCATCCAGGGCAACGCCACCCTTTCTGGCGAGATCATTCCGCAAGGCGCCAAGAACGAGGCGCTTCAGGTTTTGTGTGCCGTACTCCTCACACCGGAGAAAGTGCGCATCAACAATCTGCCCGACATCCGCGACGTGAAGCGGCTGATCGAGATTCTTATCGCCTTGGGCGTGGATGTAACGCCCATTGACAGAAACACATACGAATTTCAGGCCAAGGACATCAACTTCGACTACCTGCAGTCGCAGGAGTTTGTGAAGGTGTCGGGAGCCATCCGTGCCTCCATCATGATTCTCGGTCCGCTGTTGGGGCGGTTCGGCAAGGCGTATGCCGCCCGACCGGGTGGCGACAAGATCGGCCGCCGTCCGCTCAACGCCCATTTCGAGGGTTTCCAAGCCCTCGGCGCCGAGTTCTCCTACAACCACAAGACGACCCTTTACGAACTGAGTTCCAAGAAGTTGCAAGGGAAATACATCTTGTTGAGCGAGGCCTCCGTGACAGGAACGGCCAACGTGGTGATGGCTGCCGTGATGGCGCAGGGCACCACCACGATTTTCAATGCCGCTTGCGAACCCTATCTGTATCAACTTTGCACGATGCTCAACCGCATGGGAGCCAAGATCTCCGGCATCGGCTCCAACCTGCTGACCATTGAGGGCGTCGAATACTTGGGCGGGTGCGAGCACACCATCCTGCCCGACATGATTGAGATCGGCAGTTTCATCGGCATGGCGGCCCTCACCCACTCCGACCTCACCATCCGCCAGTGCGCCGTGCCGCATTTGGGCATCATCCCCAACGTTTTCCGCAAGTTGGGCATCCGGATCGACATCGACGGCGACGACATCCACATCCCGAAACAAGATGAATATGAGGTGGAAACGAACATGGACGGCTCCATCCTGACCGTGAGCGACGCACCGTGGCCCGGCTTCACCCCTGACCTGATCAGCATCGCGTTGGTGACTGCCATCCAGGCGAAAGGGAGCGTGTTGATCCACCAGAAGATGTTCGAGAGCCGTCTCTTCTTTGTCGATAAACTGAAGGAGATGGGGGCGCAGATCATCCTGTGCGACCCGCACCGTGCCACCGTCATCGGTTTGAACCGCAAATACAAACTGCGCGGCACCACCATGGAGTCGCCCGACATCCGTGCCGGTGTGTCGTTGCTGTTGGCCGCGCTGTCGGCCGAAGGCTACAGCCGTATCAACAACTGCGAGCAGATCGACCGCGGGTATCAGGATATCGTGCAACGGCTCAACGCCTTGGGGGCGGTTATCGTAAGAGAATGAAATAAAAAAACGCGGCTTGCAGGCCGCGTTTTTTATTGCCAAGGTCGAAGCACCTATTGGTTGTTTCGCATGATCTTCTGTTCTTTCAACAGGTCACGGATTTCGGCGAGCAGTTCTTCCTCTTTGGTGGGGGCTGCAGGTGTTTCCGGTGCGGCTTCGGGAGCGGCCTCCTCGGCTTCACCCTTCTTCATCAACTTGCTGGAAGAGTTCTTCAATCTGTTGATCATTCTGATAACGAAGAAGATACAGAGGGCAACGATCAGGAAGTCCAGACAGACCTGAATGAAGTTGCCGTAGTTCCATGTGATGGCTGCGATCTCCTCGCCGGCTTCATTGACGTACTTGTCTCTCAAAGTGACAGCCAACTCGCTGAAATTCATGTCACCGATCAGCCAGCCGATGGGCGGCATGATGATGTCGTTGACCAACGACGTGATGATTTTTCCAAATGCGCCGCCGATGATGATACCGACAGCCATGTCAATCATGTTTCCCTTAACGGCAAACTCCTTGAATTCTTTGATAAAATTACCCATGATGTTTTTTTTTGATTTTCTGACGGCAAAAATACAAAATTTATAGTCACATTATCTCCCCAAGAAAAAAAACTCCAAAAAGAATTTGTAATTTTGCAGTTTGAAAGTGTCGGACGAACCGTGGAAACGGGAACGCCGACCGAAGAACAACCTAATATCCGAACATGAAAGTCATCCATGCCGCGCGTTTTGCCATCGACGAGAACATCTATCAGGTGGAGGACAACGTATTTGTCTTCGACAAGCCCTACCAGTGCACCTCGTTCGATTTGGTGGCGAAGGTGAAGTGGGCGATGAAGCACAAATTCGGGAAGAAGGTGAAGGTGGGACATGCCGGCACGCTCGATCCGTTGGCCACGGGCGTGATGATTGTGTGTACCGGTCGCTGTACCAAGCAGATAGAGCAGTTTCAATCTGGGGAGAAGGAGTACACGGGCACCTTCCGGTTAGGCGAGACCACGCCGAGTTATGACATGGAGAAGCCCGTGGATGCGACCTATCCGACGGATCACATCACGGAAGCGATGGTTCGCGAGGCCGCCCGGCAGTTCATGGGCGAGCAGGAGCAGGTACCCCCGCAGTTCTCGGCGGTGCGCATCGCTGGCCGCCGTGCCTTTTCGTATGCCCGACAAGGGGCGGACGTGGAGATCAGCCCGCGGAAAATCACCATCTCCGAATTCGAGATCACCCGCTGCGAGTTGCCGGATGTGGATTTCAGAATTATCTGTTCCAAAGGAACTTACATCCGTTCCATCGCCCGCGATTTCGGGCTGGCGTTGGATAGTGGGGCGCATCTGACCGCGCTGCGGCGCACGCGCGTCGGCGATTTCCGCGTGGAGGATGCCATCGTGCCCGTACCCATTACCATAGAGGAGGAATGATCATGGAGATGAAGATGAGAACAGGAGAAGCACATGAGGCCGTCGGTCTGGGGCTGATGTCGGGAACCTCGCTGGATGGCTTGGACATGGCACTCTGTAAATATAGCGACTTTGATAAAAAATTCACATATTCTATAATCAAGTGTTCCACAATAGAATATGATGATTTATTAAAGCAAAGATTAAAGCAATCAGATGCCATATCAGGCCAAAATTTAGCACAGTTAGACCATGATTTCGGGGTATTGATGGCGGAGAAAGTCTGCCAATTTTTAGCAGATTCCGAGCTCAAACCGGACTTCATCGCCTCGCATGGGCAGACGGTTTTCCACCAGCCCGGGCAGGGCATGACGTTGCAGATCGGCAGCGGGGCGGCGTTGGCGGCAGGGACGGGCATCCCGACCGTCTGCGACTTCCGCACGGTCGATGTGGCTTTGGGTGGACAAGGGGCGCCGCTGGTGCCCATCGGCGATCGGCTGTTGTTCGGCGACTACGCCGCCTGCCTCAACCTCGGCGGATTCTGCAACATCTCCTTTGAGCGTGGAAACCAGCGCGTTGCGTTCGACATTGCGCCATGCAACATGTTGCTGAACACCTTGGCGGCTCGGGTGGGCAAATCCTACGACAAGGACGGCGCCAGTGCCCGCACCGGCTACATGGTCGATTCCCTCACGGAAAAGCTGAACTCTCTCTCCTACTATGCCCTTCAGGGGGCGAAGTCGCTGGGCAAGGAGTGGTTCGACGCCGAGGTGCTGCCTTTGCTCGACGTGCCGCGCGCGACGCCGGAGGATCTGCTCCGCACCTCGGTGGAACACATCGCGGTTCAGATCGGCAAAGTGCTTACCGACAACCACTTGCCGTCGGTCTTGGTGACCGGTGGCGGGGCGAAGAACAGTTACCTGATGGATCGGATCCGGTGGCACGCCCCTGAAACCATGGTGGTCATTCCCGACGAGAAGACCGTGGATTTCAAGGAGGCCATCATCTTCGGATTGTTGGGATGGCTGCGCTTGCGCGGGGAGGTCAACACGCTTGCCTCGGTGACGGGGGCGTCCCGCGACAGCGTCGGCGGCGCGGTGTATCTATGACTGTACCCCTAACGGCGTGCTTTTTTCGTTTTACAATCTGCAATTCAAAAAAATATTGTATTTTTGCGGACTTAATAGGAAATACTATTCATTTTATTATCCACTAAAATTTAAACATTTATGAAACACTTATGGGAAACTAATGCGTCGTTGGTCATCTTGTGCGCCATTTTGATCGTCGTGATTCCCTTTTTGGTTTTCTACATTGTGAAAGCCAAGAAAGAGCACCCGAAAGGACTGGTGGCCGCCGCATTGAGCAACATGGGCGAGCGCTTCGGCTATTACATCATGAATGCCGTGCTGACCTTATTTCTTGTATCAAAATTCGGACTGCCCAAAGAGGTTGCGGGAATTATCTTTTCCGTTTTTTACTTCGGCATCTACATCCTGAGTTTGGTTGGCGGTATCATTGCCGACCGCACCCAGAAATACAACAGCACCATCCAATGGGGTGTTACGCTTATGGCTTTTGGATACATCGCTTTAGCCATACCTTTGTTCAGCAAAGAGGGCGGCTTGATCGTTGACCACAACAGCACTTGGTGGGCCATCCTTATTTTCACTTGCGTGGCCTTGTTGCTCATCGCCTTCGGTAACGGTCTGTTCAAAGGCAACCTCCAGGCGCTGGTAGGACAGATGTACGACAATTTCGAAGCCGAAGCCGCCAAGAAAGGTCCCGAAGCGCTGGCGGAAGCCAAAGACAAACGAGACAGCGGTTTCCAGATCTTCTACGTGTTCATCAACATTGGCGGTGTGATCGCTCCCTTCGTGGCTCCGTTGATTCGCACATGGTGGCTGAAGATCCACAACTTTGTCTATAATGCCGATATGCCCGCTCTGTGCCACCAGTACATTGCTGACGGTCAGGTCACCCAGAAATTCACCGAAACCATGAACAATTCGGTCATTGACCCGTCCCTGATCACCAACGCAACACAATTCAGCTCCGACTACATCGACGTGTATAACACCGGTATTCACTATGCATTCATTGCATCTGCAATTGCCATGGTTATTTCACTCGTCATTTTCTTTACCAATAAAAAAGGATTCCCCCAGCCCGCAAAAAAAGTGGCTACCGAGACTGCTGGCTATACCGCTGAGGAAAAGACAGCCATGGCCAAAGAGATCAAGCAAAGACTTTATGCTCTCTTTGCCGTGCTGGGCATTGCCATTTTCTTCTGGTTGTCCTTCCACCAAAACACACAATCACTGAAGTTCTTTGCCAGTGACTTTGTGAACACCTCCATGTTCCCCGCTGAGATTTGGGATTCGATGAATCCTCTGTTTGTCATCATCCTGACGCCCATCATCATGATTCTTTTTGCAGCTTTGGCGCGCAAAGGCAAACCGGTTTCCACTCCTCGCAAAATTGCCATTGGTATGGGAATAGCGGCTTGCGCATACCTGTTCCTGATGATATTCTCCATCATGAAACATTATCCTTCCGGAAATGAATTCACGAACATGGATGCCGCTGCGATGGCTCAAGCGGGTCTGGCAAAAGCCGCTCCGTGGGTAATGATCGTCACTTACTTCTTCCTGACCGTGGCCGAGTTGTTCATCTCCCCGCTGGGACTTTCGTTCGTGTCGAAGGTGGCTCCGAAAAACCTGCAGGGTATCTGCCAGGGCTTGTGGCTGGGTGCCACCGCCATCGGCAACCTGTTCATCTTTGTCGGCACCGTCATGCTCAACGCTTGGCCCATCTGGCAGTGCTGGGGCGTGTTCCTTGCCATCTGCTTGGTTTCCATGACCGTCATGCTCTGCATGGTGAAATGGCTCGAACGGATTACCAAATAACAGAAGCACAATGATTCTCCACAAAAAAGGATGGCCGAACGGTCATCCTTTTTTTGTGGTACAAAGGGGATTCCATCGCCGCTGTCCAACGTCGGAAGGTTCTGCAAACCAGGGGTTGAGGATGAGTAAAAAGTGATTTTAGCACCCTTTTTTTATTGCCAATAATATTGTACTTTTGCAGCCGCTTTAATCAAGGACATGAAAAGAGAGAAACGATTGATTACTAAAGTTTTAACTACCTTTTTGCTTGCATCTTTCGCGGCTTTTACCTCTCATTTCGCTGCGGCGCAGGATTCGACCCGACAGGACGGGCATCGCTTCACCCACCTGAAATTGGAGGTCCGCGGGCAATTCGACATCGACCATCACTTCGGTGTGACCGGGCAGCCCGCCACTTGGGACACCACCGACTATGGTTTCCGCGGCAAATATTTCAATCTGATTTTGGGCGGCGAGTTCGGCAAGGGCTTCTCCTACTACTTTCGCCAGCGCATCATTGCCACTGCGGGTGCCGCCTCCCTTTTCGACAACACCGACTTCCTCTACCTGCAATACCGCATCAACGACCACTGGGCGTTGCGGGCCGGCAAGGAGGCCATCGCCAACGGCGGTTTCGAATACGACGCCGCTCCCATCGACGTCTTGTACTTCACCCAATACTGGGGAAATGTATATTGCTTTCAGTTGGCGGGTTCCGTCATCTACACCGATCGGTCGCGCAACCACAAACTTACTCTGCAGGTTTCCAACTCGCCCTATGTCAAGTTCGTGGGCAGCGGCAACGAGTGGTCGCAAGGGTTGCTCGGCTTCAGCGTGATGTGGAGCGGCAACTTCCCGCATTTCAAGACGTTGTACTCCGTCAACTTCTTCGAGCGCGCCCGCGGCAAGTTCGTCAACCACGTCACCCTCGGCAACAAGGTGGAAGTGGGACGTTGGAACTGGTACATCGATTACCAGAACAGGTTGGTCAACCTGAACCGTCCCTTCGACTGCTTTTTCATCGCCACCCGCATGGCTTATTCCTTCCGGGACGTCAACCTCTTCCTCAAGGCGGGATATGACCAGAATCTGGCAGACAGTCCGTTCGTGCTGCCCTTGCGCGACGTGATGATGGACCCTGGCCAGCGCTGTCTGTTCTACGGCGGCGGAGTGGAGTACCGCCCGCACAGCGCGCCGTCGGTGCGCCTACACGCCTGTCTCTACATGTCGCACTACCTGCCCGCATATCAGGGCTTGCTTGAGGAGAAGGTGCTCCACGCGCAGATTGGTCTGACCTGGAACGTCGATTTCCTCCATTATTTCCAACAGAAAAAAGAATTCTAAAATTCGAATATGTCACCACGCAACATCTTTTCAACCAGAAAGTTCAACGTCCGGCACTTCACCTTGGGCGCGCTCAACCGTCTGCGCCACCGCAAGCCGGTGGAGACCGCCATCTTCCTCTCCGTCTTCATCGCATTCTTTGCGGGCTTGGCCTTCAAGATGACGTTGCCGCACATGCTCAACACCTTCATGCAGACGGCCTACCATCTGCTGATCGAGACGGTCTTATACATCATGGCCATCACCGTGATGACGGGCGCCATCAGCAAGTTGTTCGTGGAGTTCGGCGTGGTCGGCTTGATGGAGAAGTTGCTCCGTCCGCTGATGAAGCCGCTCTACAACCTTCCCGGCGTGGCCTCTTTGGGCGGTGTCATGACCTTTCTGAGCGACAATCCGGCCATCATCACGCTTTCCAAGGACAAGAGTTTCAGCAAGTTCTTCAAGCAGTACCAGTTGGTGTCGCTGACCAACTTCGGCACGGCGTTCGGCATGGGGTTGGTGGTGATCGCTTTCATGGTCGGACGAGGTTACGGTTCCGGCGCCATGGTCGGCCTCATCGGCGCGGTGATCGGCAGCATCATCTCCACCCGCATCATGCAACGCACGACCTTGAAAGCATATCCCGAGATGATTGCCGACGTGCCCACAGAGAAACTGGTAGAGCACAAAGCGAGCGACAATGAGGAAGATGAGAAAAGACCGAGCACTTTCATGCGCGTACTCAACTCCATCCTCGACGGCGGCAAGAGCGGCGTGGAGATTGGCGTCGCCATCATTCCCGGCGTATTGGTCATCTCCACGATCGTGATGATGGTCACCTTCTCCGCACCGGCCGGCGGATACACGGGCGGTGCCTACGAAGGAGTGCCCGTGCTGCCGTGGTTGGCCGACAAGATCCATTACGTCTTCTACTACTTGTTCGGGTTTGACCACTCCGAGTTGATCGCATTCCCGATCACGGCCCTCGGTGCCGTGGGGGCTGCCCTCGGTCTGGTGCCGACCTTCGACGCCGCCGGCCTCATCGACAACAATGCCATCGCGGTCTTCACCGCCATGGGCATGTGCTGGAGCGGCTACCTGAGCACCCACACCGCCATGCTCGACTCGCTCGGTTTCCGCCAACTCATCGGCAAGGCCATCGGGGCCCACACCATCGGCGGGCTGTTCGCGGGAATCTCCGCACACTGGTTGTACGTGCTTGTATCTCTCATCTAACCAGCGTTTTCTGTCATGGAATTCCATCTCGTCGAAGGGCAAAGCGTCCGGCTCAACTGTTCCAAAAGCATGCTGCTGCGACAGTTGATGATCGTTTTCCTGCGTGGCGAGCGGTTGCCCAAGTTGCAGGATGACGACTCCGAAGATGCCAAAATCCTGCATTCGGCATTGGAGAAAATTCTGATGGCTGGAAGTAACGGATTGGATTACATCACATTAGATGTCAAAGACTGCGGTGCCGCCTATCGGTTCCTTTTGGCCGCCGCCGCCGTCACCCCCGGCCATTGGCAACTGACCGGCACGTCGCGCCTGCTGGAACGCCCCATCCAACCGCTTGTGGATTCGCTGAGAAGCATCGGGGCGGAGATTGAGTCCATGCCACAAGGTTGGAGAATCAATGGGAAAAACCTGAAAGCCAATGAAATGGAGATCGACTGCACACAAAGCAGCCAGTTTGCCAGCGCCCTGTGGCTCATCGGGGAACGACTCGGACTACGTCAACTGAAAACCCTCCCCACTCCCCTGCCCTCCTCTCCTTATATCGAACTGACTAAGAAGATGTTGGCACAATATCAGATGGGCATGTCGTTCCAGCGCGAAGGCGACTGGAGCACGACGGCGGTTTGGTACGCCTTCCTTGCCGGCCAATCCCATATTCATTCTCTGATATTGAAAGATTTAAGATTGGACAGTCTGCAAGGGGACACCGTTGTCGCGCAGTGGTTTCTGACCTTTGGCGTAAAGACAGCGTCTGCAGACGGCGGAATCCGAATCTCCCGCTTCTCCCCGAGCATAGACAATGCTCCCATCCACTTCAACTTTTTAGATCATCCCGATTTAGCCCCCGTATTAGCCGTCTGTGCCATACTTTGTCATAGACATGTGACATTAAGCGGATTATCCACCTTAAACCACAAGGAATCGCGGCGTTTGGATCGGATTGCGCAGGCATTAAGTCCGTTCGCCATCATCCACCAGCAAGGCAACGACACGCTGGAAATAGCGGGGGAAACAGCCCGAAAACCGGAAGTTCCTGTAGCGTTGGACACGGCCGGCGATCATCGGTTGGCGATGGCGTTTGCGCTGCTGTCGCTGCAATACGACGTGACCTTGTCGGACATCGGTTGTGTCCGCAAGTCATATCCCGCTTTCACACAGTATTTTAGAGATTAATCCTCGCTCTCTTCCTCCTCTTCAGGTGCGCGGTAGAACTTCTTCATAAACTTGTTCTTCTGTGAGCGACTACCCAATTTGTAGGTGCAAGCGGGCAGGCCGTTTTCGGGCGGCAACATACGCTTTTTCACCTTGGTCTGCACGATGGGATCGGTAAACTTGCTGTCGGAAGAGTAACCGTAAATGCTGTTGCTCTCCATTTGGAAGAAGAAGAAGTCGTTTTCGACCTCGAAATAGAGGTAGAGACGGTTGCGGGAGCCGCGTTTCTCCACGACGATTTCGCCCGGGATCTCCTGGTTGATCTCCTTGCCGTTGAAGACGGCCACCGGCAACTGATGCTGGGAGATGAAGGCCTTGGCTTCTTTGTCCCATGTGAAACTGATGTCGGCGAAGACGAATTTAACTTGCAGTGCCTGAGGAAGTTTCTGTGCTTGTCCATAAGTCATGACCTCGTAGGAGTAGTCATCGAAATCCTTTTCGTTGAGGATGGTCTTCATGGCCAGTTCGTAGTCCTCGTTCTCCCACGGGTCGATGAAGTCGAGGGAGGCCTCTTCGATGTGTTTGGCCATGACCTTCATGGAGTTGTCGTTGAAGAAGAAGTTGATGGTGGTGGTCAGACTCATCTCGGCGGAGTCGGCCTTCATGTAGTTGACGACGGTGCCGAGGGTGCTGAAATCGACGCGGCCAAGTTTAGCGCCCATGTCGATGACGCCACTACCGCGAGAGACGCACTCGGTCTTGCTGAGGGTGATGATATTCTCCGGCAGTTCTGGATTTTCCAATTTCTCGAGCGAGGCGGCGCGGAAGCACTGCGTCTCCTCGTCGAAGTCGATGTAGCCCTCCGCGGAGATGTACTCTGCATCGTTGAACTGGTCCTTGGCGGCGCCAAAACAGGTGTAGATGCGCCCCGTGGTGTTGGTCGAGGCGATGGCCACCACGGCCTTGCGGTCGTTTACATCCTTGGTCTTACTGTCGATTTTGATGAGCACATGATCGGGATCCACCTGGTCCATGATGCGGAGGCGTGCGTATTTCACTGTATCGCAGTCATGTATCAACTCCACACCACCGATGAAGGTGAGGAATTCGTCGCTGCTGTTCAACTTGACATGCCCGTCGAAAGCGAAATGGGGACTGAGTTTGAAGTCGCGGGCAAAAGGCACGGTCGCATCGCCCTGGGTGGTCTGATAATACCACAAGGTGTCGAAATGCAGCACCTGCACCTCCTTGTTCATATCGACATAGTCGTAATCGCCGCTGCCACGGAAGTCGTCGGCGTGGACGATGTTGGCGACACAGTTGTAGAGTTCATAGTACTTGTGGTCGCGGTCGGCGACGATGCGGGCGTTGGTAAGAGTCTTGACGACTGCCTGTTCCAAGATAGTGACGTCGCCATCGCGGGGAATGATGGCCGCGTCGCCGACATTGATGTATCGTACGCCGTGGCAGTCGATGACGTTGGTCTTGAAGTTGAATTCCGCGGCGGTGGCTGTGAATTCAAGCGCGTGCGTCTTCGAGTTGGTGGCGGTGAGTTCGTTGCCGTGGCTCACCATGTCGATCAACTCGCGGGCGTCGGTGTTGTTGATATCCACGCTGGCATACGGGTCGTTCCACTGGAAGGTGAGGACATCCTCGTCGATCGGATCCCAGTCGAACATGGCGGCATTGGTCTTGAACTGGTTGCGCTGGAAAAGAACTTCTGAAGTCGCGTCGTTGGAGACAAAGTGTCCCTTACGGGTCTGGAAGTCGATGTGGGAGTTGTAGTTGTCAGTGGAGAAGACGAATTCGCCCTTCTGGTACAGGTCGTAAATGCGGAGGTCGGCGGCATCGGAAAGCAGTTCGTGGTGCTTGAAACTAAACCACTTGGAGGTGATGTCTGCGCGTTTGAAGTTGACCGTGCCGGTGCCGTACATGCCTTGCGGGGTGAGCACGGAGTTGCCGGTGAGTTCGGTCTCGCGGAAGACGCTCATGGGAGTGGCACCCGTGAACACGTACATCTGGTCATTATAGGCGTCCCAGCGCAGCGAGCCGTTCTCCAACGAAGCGGGCGGGTACTCCACGCCGGCCAGTTGCTCCTGCACCACGTGCGTGTTGGCATTGCCCGTCGCCTTGTCAAGGAAGAAGACCAAACTGTCGGACGTGGTCGTGGAGGTCAGGTAGGTAATGACCCCATCCTTTCCACGCAATCCCCTGTTACTCAGGTCGATGATTCCTTTATAATGACCTTTCGACATGTAGGCGGGCAGTCCGGCGTCGCCCGTGTTGTGAATGAATCCCAACGAGAAGTCGGGGCGCACCTTCAATTCATGACTGATGTCGGGGAATATGCCGCCGGAAATCAGCGATCCGTCGAAGCGGATGGAATCGGTGTCGAAGTTGTCCAAGTTCGTGATGGTGAACTGGTTGAGTGCATAATAAAATTTGGTGCGATCATAGTGGCGGTTGAAGGTGAAGGGATGGTCGTAATAGACCCTGCCTCCCTCGAAACTGCTGAAATAGGGCCACTTGGGATTATCGACCTTGCCCGATTTGTTCTTGGGATGGTCCACATAGAGCGTGCCGCCCAAATCCTCAATCGGGCTTTGCACTTTCGTCAACCGATACTCTCCGTACATGTTCTGCGGGCCGTTCTTGTCCTCCACATACATGATGAGCGAGTCGATGTCCTCCATCCGCACCTTAAACTCCTCGTAGTTGAATTCGCACTCGTGGGTGATGAAGTCGAAAAGGCCAGCGACAACCCGGCCGGAGAAGCGCATGTCGCGGTCTTTTTTTACCGTAACCTTCTCGTTTTCAGGATATACGTTCACGATCTGCGCCTCGCTGATGACGAACCACTCGCAACCGGAGATGGTCAACTCCTTGTTTTCCATATTCAACTCGGCATAGTGGGTCTTCGACTCCAACTTGATGTTGTCGTAATCCTTCTTGCCCACGTCGTTGTTCAGGTATTGGGCAATCTTGGAACGGTAGTAGATCTTGTCGTTGTTCACGTCGTACTCCACAAAGCCGTCGGCGGCGAATTGAATGAGCAGAGCACGCACGTCCTCCGGAGAATGCCGGATGGCCTGTCCCACCTGATCAAATGTAACCGGCTGGAAGTCATATCCTTTATACAATTTCCAAAGGGTAAACAGCGGATTCTCGCGGTTGACGCCCTGCAATTCCCGCATGGTAGCGTTGTTGAAGAAGTTCTGCGACTCGAAAGTGGCCACACTCTCGCTGTTCATGGTGGCTAACGGCTTGAGTTCCATCTTGTTCGTTGACATATCCCACGAAATCGACTCCACTTTGATATCCATCCGGTGGTAGGAATCGAAGAAGGGGCTGCGTCCGATGCCGTATTTAGGGCGTGTGATTTGCAGCAACGTTTTGTCTTCGTTGTAATAGAAGTTGGCGGCCGGGTGGTAGATGGAGTCATCCTCAATGTAAATGGCGATAGCCGCGTCGTTGGACCAGACCGTCGCCTCCTTGAAAAGATAGTGCATGGCGCGTACGCCGACGACGGTCGTATCGCTCTTACGGATATGCAGTCGGGCCAAGTTCTCCGCGGATGAGTAGCCCTGAATGGAAGCTCCGCGCATCTCGAATCCTCCGATGTAATCCACATTTTTATAGATGTCGTGGACGAGCACCTCTTCATCATAACTGCGGAAGCGCGGATAGGTCACCTTCTCTTCGTCGCTTTCCAAGCCGGCCTTGTCTTCCACCACCCCCAGCAGCGGATATTCGAAATACTTTGGATAATAGAGCGTTGCGTTCTCCACCTTGACCTTAGGTTGCCGCACGTCCACCTCGTATTCGTGGAACGTGGCCTTCACCTCGCTGCTGAGTCCGGCGCGGTACCACTGGATCGTGCCCTTGTCGCCCTTCCATTTCTTGCTGCCCGGATAGTAACGGCCGGAAGTGCCGAGGATCTCGACGCTGTCGCGAGAGCCGGCGCCCACCAAGTCGATGTCCTGATACCGGAAATAGGGCTCTCCCTGATCCAATCCCAACTCCTCCGCATAGCCGTAGGCCGTCCAATGTACATTGGACGTCTGGTACAGGATGTCGTTGGTGAAAATGGACTCATAATCGTTCATTACATGGTGAAAATCAGCAAGATCGTTGTTCAGATGGTACTGTATCGCCTTGAGCCAGGCCTTGTCGTTGTCGGTCAGTTCACTATTGATGAAGGCATCGAAAGCCCCTTGGAAGGCGACGAAGTGCGGAAAGAAACGCAAGTTCTTCCTCAACAACAAGTTAGCCGTTTCAAGAAAGGATTCCTGGAACTCTTCAGTCATGGCCGGGCTGTCCCAAAAAGCGTCGAATTTAGCCACAAACGCCTCCGCCTCTTTCTGGCGTTCCTTGGGCACGGTGGAAGCGAATGTGCGCACTTCCTCCTTCGTGAGAGAGGGATCGATGGAGAAGGAGGTGAATCGCTGCGCGGAGAGCGTCAGTGCGCTGAAGATGCAGACCAAGAGCAGTATGATGGTTTTTCGAGTCATAAGATTATATTTCAAAGTGTTGATATTCTGATTTTTATCATTGTGTTTCTCGGGCAAGGATGATGGCGGTGCGGGCCGGTAGATAGAGTTGCAAGACGCCCTTCCGGCTGAAGTAGTCAAGGGTGTCGTCCACATGGCCGAAACCACCATATTCGGGGCGGTCGCTATGCAATAGGATTTTATATTTTCCTGATTCACAATATATTGGGAAATCCTGTAGGGATTGGTTGGGATGGAAATTGAAGACGCACAGCATCTCCCCGCGGCGGAAGGCCAGAATCTGGTTTCCGATGTCGCGCACGAGGGCGTCGGCGGGCTGCAACAGGGTATCGTCCGACAGCAGGAGGTGTGTCAGATCGCGATGGAACGCATTGAGGTACTTGTACTTGAGTGTTTCATTGTCGGCCAACGACCACTGACGTCGGGCGTACTGGTACGACCAGCCGTTGCCTTCGCGGGGGAAGTCGATCCACTCGGGATGGCCGAATTCGTTGCCCATGAAGTTGAGAAAGCCGCCGTCGCAAAGGGAAGCAGTGCAGGCGACGACCAACTTGATAAGCGCGATGCCGCGATCCACCTGAAAATCGGGCGTGAAGACCGACATACAGTCGTACATCTTGGAATCAATCAGTCTGAATATCAATGTCTTGTCCCCCACCATGGCCTGGTCGTGGCTCTCCACGTAACTGATGACCTTTTCCTCCTTGCGGTGGTCGGTCAGCCGGTAGAAGATGTCGCCGACGTGCCACTGTTCATCGGGAAGATCCTTGGCGGTCTTGAGCCAGAAGTCGGCGACGCCCATGGACATGCGGTAGTCGAAGCCGACGCCGCCCTGAGTGGTCGGGAAGGCCAGACCGGGCATGCCGCTCACGTCCTCGGCGATGGTGGTTGCCTCCGGACGGATCTGGTGTATGACGGAATTGGCTAAATACAAGTATGTCAGGGCATCCTCATCGACATTGGCATCGAAATACTGCCTGTAATCGAGGAAATCGACGCCAATGCCGTGATCCCAATAGCACATGCTGGTGACGCCATCGAAGCGGAAGCCATCGAAATGAAACTCGGTGAGCCAGTACTTGAGGTTGGAGAGCAGGAACATGAGCGTGTCGTCCTTGCCGTAGTTGAAGCAGCGGGAGTCCCAGACGGGGTGACGGCCGCGCTCGCCGGTGTGGAAGTAGAGGTCGGTGCTGCCGTCGAAGCGGCTCAACCCTTCGCGTTCGTTGGCGCAGGAGTGGGAGTGGACGATGTCGAGCACGACTCGGATGCCGAGGCCGTGGGCCTGGTCGATGAGCGCCATCAACTCCTCCGGCGTACCGAAACGGGAGGAGGGGGCGAAGAAGTTGGCGACCTGGTATCCGAAAGAGCCGTAATAGGGATGCTCCTGCACGGCCATGAGTTGTAAGGTGTTGTATCCCAGCGCATTGATGCGTGGGAGAACATTTTCGGCAAACTCGGTGTAGGTGCCCACCCGACACTCTTCCGTGGCCATGCCGACATGCGCCTCATAGACCCAGGGCACGGAAGGGCGCGGTGGAACGGGAAATTTCCAGTGGTAAGGAGTTTCCGGCTGCCACACCTGTGCGGAGAAAATCTTGGTGGAGTCGTCCTGCACGACGCGGCGCACGTAGGAAGGCAGACGCTCGTCGGCGCCGTCCTGCCACACCATCCAGAGTTTGTACAGCGAGCCGTGCTTCAAAAAAGAGTGGGGCAGTGTGATCTCCCAGTCCCCGTTGCCCAACGGATGCAAGGCGAAGTGTTCCTCGACCTTCCAGTAGGAGAAATCGCCGATGACGAAGACGCGGAGCGCATGCGGGGCCTTTTCTCGGAGCACCCAGCCGTCGGAGGTCCGATGCAATCCGTAGTACAGGTGGTTGTTGCAGCGGTCGGCCAGCGTTTCCGCTCCATGGCGGAGTTCCAGTTCCTTCAGGAGAAAACGGCGCCGTCTGCGCTCGATTTCCGAGGCATAAGGTGCCAGATAGGGGTCTTTTGCGAGAAGCGGAGGAACTCTCTTCACTGCGCCATTTTTTTTCAGAGTAAACGACTTTAACACTGCAAAATTACATATTTTTTTCTTACGAAAAAAGGGCTCAAACCTTGTTTTTTTTGAAAGAAAGAAAGTGAGTGAAAATACCATCTCAGTGACCTGTTTTTACAATGCGGGGAGGTTGGATACAAATGTTGCCATTACAAATCCACATCAAATTTACATTTTTGCACATATATAAAAACCTAAACAATAACACATCTTTTTTTTTTTGCAAATCGCGCTAATTTGTAAACACAATAAATCAATTGCTTCAATATAATCTTTTACAAAAATAAATCGTTACAATCATTTTCTATACAATCATTTAATTATAAAATATTGTATGTTGAAAAGTAAGTTATTAAAAATGTGCTATTACACTATATTTCATTATTTTATATAGTTTTATTAACATATAACTTTATGTATGTAAATTCCCGATATTTTTACATATTCACTTCTGGAGTAGTATTTTATTTACATCTATTTGTTTACTAAATACACAAAAAATATTGGATTTATTTTTGTAACATAACACTTTGTTTTACGTAAGTGACGCCAAAGGAATTTGTTTTTTGGGCTGTAATTTTGTAAATAAAATAGTGTTATGGACGAACAGATCAACAGCAGAATCAAGACCGTGATGGAGGAGATGCGGATGCGTCCGTCGGAATTCGCCGCTGCCATCGGCATTTCCCGCTCCAACCTTACCCATATCCTATCGGGGCGCAACCAGCCGAGTTTCGCCATGCTGGAGAAGGTACTGAAAGCATTCCCTGAGATCCGGACGGAATGGTTGGTGACAGGGCTGGGCGACATGCGCCGCACGCCGACGGAACTTGCGGATACCATAGCCGTTATGGAGAACCAGCAACGTCTTCCTCACGAACAGGTGGAGATGGATTTCGGGGAGGATGAGGATGTTGAAATGGCTCTGGAAAAAGAACCGTCTTCCAGCACTATTCAAACCAATGACAATCAACAGAATACGGATGAAAACGACCCGATTCTTCCCTCTCCTGCTTCGGCTGTAGCGGAGGCCGTGGCCACACGGCCGGCTACAACGCGCGTACGGACGGCAAAGTCCGGCGTGCAGACCAAGAAAATCCGTAAGATTGTTTTCTTTTACACGGACAACACCTTCGAGGAGTTCCTTCCCAATTAGTGTCCGGCGTACTCCCAGGCGTAATGGAATCCGAGGTTGCCCGTGATCTCTCCGTGTACCAGTTCTTCTTGCGACGGGGTCGTCAGTCCATGCCAGCCCTCCACATGACGGCGTGAGGCGAGAATGCCTGTCACCCGTCCGTCTTCGCATTGGATATTGGTGTAGTCGAGTTTGTCAAGCACCACGCTGCCCGATATGCTGTTGTTGACGACATAGTTGTACAACGTCTCGCTGGCGGCCCAGACCTCGAACTTCAGGCAGGAATCGACGGAAATGTAGCGGTCAACCGTCGGATCGGGCTTCACGTTGCTGGCAATGACGTTCAACAACACGGCAGGGATGTATTGGACGGTGGTGGTAGTGGCGGGACGCGGGTTGATTTTGCGGCGGATGCTCTTGCGAACCTCCTCCTGCGTAACCTTGTTTCTTTCAATGTAATAGAAGGTCTGATAGACATCGTAACTGTAAGCGTTGGCCGGCTGGGAGTACTTGATGTCCGTCTTCATGGTGCCGTGGATGCCCACAGCGCTAGTATGGTCGCTCGGGGAAGAGAGGAAGAAAGAGCCGATGATCGGCGTTTCGGCAGTGATGGTGCGCCCGGTCTCCCTATTGGTTATGACGAGCCGATAGGTGTAGTCGCGATTGAGCGTGCGCGAAAAGTGATACACCAACTGATCGGGAGCGGCGAAGTCGCCCATGTCATCACGCTCTACCACAGTGTCTTTCAGTGGAATCGTGGCATTCAGGTGTGTGCCGTTATACTCTTCCATCACCACATCGATTTTGTCGAAATAATAGAGACTGTCGTACTCCTGCGCCGCCTCAAACGCGTTGCCATCCGTCAGAAAACCCTTGTAGATTTTGATGTAGTGGTCGGTTTCGTCGGCATCGAGTATGCCGTAAACGACCGTGACGTCCTTGTAGGGCGCGTTGGAACTAAACTCCTTGCTACAGGAAAAGAGGCACATTGCCATCAACAGGCAGGCCAACAAATTGAAAACATGCGTTTTATGAATCATAGTGGTCATTGTCGGTACTATTTTTGCGAAGGTTGTGGCGCGGGCATCTCGCCGGAGCGCTCGGACCAACGGGTGGTGATTTTACAAAACTCCTCGTCGCTGTCGGCTCGTTTGATGGTCGTATTGAGACGGCCGTCGGTCATGGGGATGGTGGAGACCGCGTAACGGTCGCCCAGACGGGCCTGCAAGACATAGTTCAGGATGAGTTCTCGGATTTGGTGACTTTTCAAATAATCCGCTGGAATACTGTCAATTAGCCATCTGACATAATTGGTGTTGTTGACGTGATGGTTCGTGTCTATGTCGGAATACAGCACAGTGCGTTCCACCATCGGGAAGATGGGCTCGCCCGTGGTCATGGGCACTTTCAGTGGGATGTCGAAAGAGTCCTGGGCGCCGATCAGGTAGGAGAGGTCGGTGCCGATGATCTGCTCAACCTGTTGCGGGCGGAACTCCTTGTCGTCGAGCACCAGCCACAGCGACTGCGCTCGGAGCAGGCGATTCCCGTGTTGGTCAAACACTTCGAAACTACGGGGTTGGAAGACTCCTTTCGGCGGGTTGGCCCACGTGTTGACCGTGATGCGGTCGTATTTGCGCGGCAGCCGCTCGATTTGCAGGCCCATGCGGTAGATGGCCCAGAAACAGCCCTTGGCGTGCAGGTCGTTCCAGCCAATTTGGCGGCTATCGACGTGCATGTCGGCGGTGGTTTGCATGCAACCCAGCAGGTACTGCAAGTTCACCTCTGCATTGGGACCAATGTGATGTGATTGAATATCAAATTGTTGTGTAAAAACGGCGGATTCTGCCATGAGTAAAAAATTGTCGGCAAAGATACACATTTTTTCACATTTACGGGTTGATTTGAAATTGAGGATGGAGCAATATTTTTCATAAAAAAAGAGTACTTTTGCAATCGGATTTGAATTTATGAAAAACGAGAAAGAGACACCCATCAATACTGTGGAACGTGCTGTATTATTGGCGGTTGCCACGCCCCTATGCGGAATGGAACGAGTGACCGAATACCTAGATGAACTCGCCTTCCTGTTGGATACGGCGGGCGGCGTCACCATCAAGCAGTTCGTGCAGAACCTCCCCTACCCTGATCCGAAGACCTACTTCGGCAGCGGCAAACTGGAAGAGGTCGCCAGCTACGTGCATGACAACGAGATAGACCTAGCCGTCTTCGATGACGAACTCTCCCCATCGCAACAGCGCAACGTGGAGGCGGTGCTCCACTGCAAGGTGATGGACCGCACGCACTTGATCTTAGACATCTTCGCGAAGCGGGCGCAGACGGCGCATTCGAAAGTGCAGGTGGAATTAGCTCAGTATCAATATCTTCTACCCCGACTGACGGGTATGTGGAGCCACCTGCAGAAACAGCGCGGCGGCATCGGCATGAGAGGTCCCGGCGAAAAGGAGATCGAAACCGACCGTCGAATCATCCGCGACCGTATCGCCTTACTGAAAAGGAAGTTAGCCGACATCGACCGCCAGAAACTCACCCAGCGCAGCCATCGCGAGCAGTTCGTGCGCGTCGCTCTCGTCGGCTACACCAACGTGGGCAAATCGACCTTGATGAACCTCATCAGCAAATCGACGGTATTCGCTGAGAACAAGTTGTTTGCGACCCTCGACACCACAGTCCGCAAGGTCGTCATCGAGAACCTTCCCTTCCTGCTCTCCGACACCGTCGGCTTCATCCGCAAGTTGCCGCACAGTCTCGTCGAATCCTTCAAATCAACCCTTGACGAGATCCGCGAGACCGACCTGATCCTGCACGTCATCGACATCAGCCATCCCGATTTCGAGGAGCAGATTGAAGTCGTGAACCAGACATTGCAAGAGATTGGTGCAGGCGACAAACCCATCATCGCCATTTTCAACAAGATAGACAATTACACTTGGGTTGAGAAAGAGGCCGACGACCTCACCCCGCGCACCAAAGAGAACATTACATTGGAGGAGTTGGAGAAAACCTGGATGGCCAAAATGAACTACAGAACCCTCTTCATTTCCGCGAAAACCAAGGATAATATTCCGGAACTGAAACGCGTTCTTTACGAAGAGGTAAAGAAATTGCATATCCAGATTTACCCCTACAACAATTTTTTATATGAAACATACGAGGGCGAAGAGCTCTCCTAAAATGGGAATATGAAGATAGCGAAAGTCTTAACAGTTTGTTTTATAGCATGTTTCCTCATCGCATGCAGTTCTTGTAAGAGAGATGACAAATCGGCGGGCACGGATACCGCCACGCAGGAGGAGTCGCTGACGCCTCCCGACTACAGCGCGGACTCGGCGTTTGCCTTCGTGAAGGCGCAGACTGACTGCGGTCCGCGCGTCCCCAACACGCCGGCGCACGCGCAGTGTGCCGCTTTTTTGCAGGGCAAGTTGGCCGAATACTGTGACACCGTCATCGTTCAGCGTTTCGACGCGACGGCATACGACGGCACTGTGCTGAAAAGCAGCAACATCATCGGTTCCTTCCGTCCGGACAACCCGAAACGGATCGTGTTGGCATCCCACTGGGATTCGCGTCCTTGGGCCAATGCCGACCCCGACGAGGCCAACCGTGAAAAGCCCATTGACGGCGCCAACGACGGTGCGAGCGGCGTGGGTGTGCTGCTGGAACTGGCGCGCCAGCTCTCCCTCAAGGCGCCGGAAATCGGCATAGACATCGTCTTCTTCGACGCCGAGGACTACGGCACCAATGGTCAGGACGACTCGTGGGGGCTGGGGGCGCAGTATTGGTCGCACAATCCGCACGTGAGCGGCTACCGGGCCGCCTACGGCATCCTGCTCGACATGGTCGGCGCGACGAACGCACGTTTCCGCTACGAGCAGTTCTCCTCCATGTACGCCCGCTCGGTGCTCACCAAAGTGTGGAACACCGCCTACCGGCTCGGCTACGGGCAGGTCTTCCAGCAGGAGCAGGCGCACGCCATCACCGACGACCATTACTACGTGAACACCATCGCCGGCATCCCGATGATCGACATCATCCACCAGGAAGACCAGACCGGCACGGGATTTCCCCATACGTGGCACACCTTGGAGGACAACATCAACCACATCGACAAGCACACGCTCGCCATCGTCGGCAAGACGCTGCTGAGTGTCATATATAACGAAAAATAGCTGAAAATGAGTTTTTTAGATCGCCCCATCACCGTTTTCAAATTTGGCGGCGGCTCCGTCAAAGATGCCGCCGGCGTGAAGAACCTGCGGCATATCGTCGAGATGAACCGCGACAAACACCTTTTCGTGGTCATCTCAGCCGTGGGCAAAACCACCAATCTTTTAGAGAAGATCCTGAACGCCTATTTCTATGGGAAAGAAGACGTTGCACCGCTTTTCGAGCAGTTGAAATCGCAGCACCTGCAGATTGCGCGGGAACTGACGCCCCAAAACGAGCGCATCATCGCCAAACTCGACAGTGTGTTCAAGCAGATTGAGGAGCGGTTGCAGCGGGAGCCGTCCGACAACTACGAGTTCGAGTACGATCAGATTGTGAGTTTCGGCGAGGTCCTTTCCACCAAACTCATCTCTACTTATCTGAATATCAGCGGCGTACGCAATCATTGGCTCGATGCCCGTCAGGTGTTGCAGACTGACCGCACCTACATGGAGGCGCGCATCAACTGGGAGGATTCGGAGACGTGCCTTCGGGAGGCCATTGAGCAGAGCGACCGCAGCCATGAGGAGTCCCTCTTCATCACGCAGGGCTTCATCGCCGGCACTTTCAACGGCACTGCCACCACCTTCGGTCGCGAAGGTTCCGATTACTCCGCCGCCATCATCGCGTACCTGCTTAATGGTGAGAGTGTTACCATCTGGAAAGACGTGCCCGGTCTGCTCAACGCCGACCCCAAGTACTTCCCCGACGCCGTGAAGTTGGACGCCATCACCTACGAAGAGGCCATCGAGTTGGCCTATTACGGCGCCACCATCATCCACCCGAAGACGCTCAAACCACTGCAAAACAAGAACATACCGCTTTACATCAAGCCCTTTCTCGATCCCACGGCTTCCGGCAGTGTCATCTCCGCCTCCGGGAGTCCCGACGAGACACCTTCCTATATTTTTAAAAGAGACCAGATTCTCATCACGATTTTCCCCAAGGATTTCTCTTTTATTTCCGTAGATAACCTGTCGGAGATCTTCTCGATTTTATCCCACAACAGGGTGAAAATCAATTTGATGCAGAATACGGCACTCAGTTTTTCCGTTTGTACGGACAACAACATCCACCACATTTCCGACGCGCTGGAGCAGTTGCGACGCAATTTCATCGTCAAATACAACGAGGAGATGCAACTCATCACGATTCGACACTACACGGATGAGACCGTTGCCAAAGTGGTGGGTGACAGGAACATATATGCCGAACAGCGTTCCCGGACGACGGTGCAGGTGGTGGTCAAGTCACAAAATCCGGACGCATGAGTCGGCGGGCTGCAGATCGGATAGCGTGGGCATGCTGCGTTGTCGGCCTGCTTCTGTTGGTGGGCTGTCACAAGAAACCGCTTGAGTATCAGCCGACACCGTACGATTTGCAAATTCCGAAGCACTTCCCTACCCTGCTCAACATTCCCGCCGACAACCCGATGACGGTGGAGGGCGTGGCATTGGGGAAACGGTTGTTTCACGACACGCAATTAGGTGGTTATCAGGGTTCCGACATGAGCCGACGGCTGTCGTGCGCGACCTGCCATGACCGGCAGCACGGCTACGATGTCGGTCCCGACAACCCGCGCTTGCAAGAGGGCCGGCCCTGCGGGGCGAACGGTCCGACGCGACACAACGCGCTGCCACTCTGCAATTTGGTATTCAACCGTGAAGGGTACTTGTGGAACGGTGCCGTCAGCGGGGAAAAGAACATCGAGGACATTGTATTGGCGGCCATCACAGCGGAAGACGAGTTGGCTGCGGACACCGCCGAGGTGGTGGCACGCATCGCGGCGGATCCCGAGTATCGCGAGATGTTCCGGAAGGCCTTTGGCACAGAGGCGGTTACGATGGACCGCATCCAGAAGGCAATCGCGCAATACGTCCGGTCGTTGGTCTCGGCCAACTCGCGGTTCGACCAATATCTGCGGGGCGAGACACAACTGTCGGAACAGGAACTGCGGGGCTACGTGCTTTTCACCACGGAGGAAGGTGCCGACTGTTTCCACTGCCACGGGGGCGCAGGCACACCGTTGTTCACCACCAACCAGTTCTACAACAACGCGTTGGATGCGACGCTGGCAGCAGACAATGACCGCTATTCCGTGACGGGCGACCCGCAGGACATCGGGGCGTACCGTGCGCCCACGATGCGCAACATCGCCGTGAGCGGTCCTTACATGCACGACGGACGTTTCCGCACCCTCGACGAAGTGTTGGAGTTCTACAACTCCGGCCTGCAATATTCCGAATACGTGCATCCATACATGCACAAACTCCCCGACGGCGGAGCGCATCTCACGCCGTCCGACATCGCTGCGCTCAAGGCCTTTCTCAACACGCTCACCGACGAAGAGTTCATCCAAGAAAATTGACCACAACATTTTGAAAATCAAATTATTATAAATAAAAAAACAGAAAAAAAAAATGAAGATCTACACGAAAGCCGGTGACGCCGGCAAAACCTCACTGATCGGAGGCGTGCGCATAAGCAAGGGCAGCGAGCAGATCGAGACGTACGGCACCATTGACGAACTGAATTGCGCCACGGGCGTGGCGTTGGAGATGCTGCGCGGGTTGAAGTTGGATGGGGAGAACGCCGCGCAAAGGGACGGCATGGTGGCGCATCTGCGCGACCTGCAGAATCGGCTCTTCACGATGGGCAGCATCTTAGCCACGGAGGTCGGCCGTTGGGACCAATACTGGAAGCCCGACGACCTGGCGGCATGGACGGCCGAGGTGGAGTCGCTGATTGACGACTACACGGCGCAACTGCCCGAGTTAAAAGGATTTGTGATGCCGAGCGGCACGCTCACGGGGGCGCAGCTGCACGTCTGCCGCACCATCTGTCGCCGCGGTGAGCGCATGCTCTGTCGTTTCGGGCAGGAGGGCGGCCCTTCGGGACCCGTTTTCGAGGGGGTGATGCGTTTTGTAAATCGCATGTCCGATTTTTTCTTTATTTTGGCCAGAAAAGCGATACAAATCGAGGGTGCAGAGGAAACCATTTGGAAATCAGCGAAATAAAATTTGCATGGAAGACGCTGAACGTAACAAAAAAAATGTATTTTTGCCGCCGAAAATTTGAGCAGAAAACAAAGCGAAAAAGTATGTATTGGACATTGGAATTAGCATCGAAATTGGAGGATGCGCCCTGGCCGGCAACGAAGGACGAGTTGATTGACTACGCCACCCGCTCCGGCGCCCCGATGGAGATCATCGAGAACCTCCGAGAGTTGGAAGATGAAGGGGAAGTCTATGATTCCATTGAAGATCTGTGGCCCGATTACCCGACGAAAGAAGACTTTTTTTTCCATGAGGACGAGTACTAAACAAGAAACCACGAGAAAATCTTCGACGGACGCGGTTGCCGCGCCCCTGACATCATCACCCCAAATGGACAGCCCTACCGACTGTCCATCTTTCTTTTAAAATACGCCCATTTTTCCATCCATAAAATTCCACACAATGAATAAAATCGGTTTTGACAACGAAAAGTATTTAAGGATCCAATCTGAACACATCAAGGAACGGATTTCGAAGTTCGGCGACAAACTCTACCTGGAGTTCGGCGGCAAGTTGTACGACGACTACCATGCCAGTCGCGTGCTGCCCGGCTTCCAGCCCGACAGCAAGTTGCGGATGCTGATGCAGTTGAAGGACGACGCGGAGATCGTGATCGTCATCAGCGCGGTGGATATCGAGACCAACAAAATCCGCGGCGACTTAGGCATCACCTACGACGAGGATGTGTTGCGGCTGCACGACATCTTCACTGCACGCGGGCTGTACGTCGGCTCGGTGGTCATCACCCATTTCAACGGTCAGGCCAGCGCCCGCACCTACCGCGAGCGGTTGCAGCGGTTGGGCATCAAGGTCTATTTCCACTACACCATCGAGGGCTACCCGAACAACGTCACGCTGATCGACTCGGAAGAGGGCTTCGGCAAGAACGACTACGTGGAGACCACCCGTCCGCTGGTGGTGGTGACGGCGCCCGGACCGGGCAGCGGCAAGATGGCTGTCTGTCTCAGCCAGTTGTACCAGGAGAACCGCCACGGCGTGAAGGCCGGCTACGCCAAGTTCGAGACCTTCCCCATCTGGAGTCTGCCGTTGAAGCACCCCGTCAACGTGGCCTATGAGGCGGCGACGGCGGACCTGAACGACGTGAACATGATCGACCCGTTCCATTTGGAGGCCTACGGCGAGACGGCGGTGAACTACAACCGCGACATCGAGATCTTCCCGGTGCTGAACGCCATCTTCGAGGGCATCTACGGAGAGAATCCGTACAAGTCGCCCACCGACATGGGCGTGAACATGGCGGGGTTCTGCATCAGCGACGACGAAGTGTGCTGCGCCGCTTCGCGCGAGGAGGTCATCCGCCGTTACTTCACGGCGTTGTGCAACGTGGTTGACGGCAAATCGACGGAGAACGAGGTGAACAAGATCGCGCTGTTGATGAAGATGGACAAGATCGTGCCGGAGGACCGCAAGGCCGTGACGGCGGCGCGGCGGCGCAAGGAGCTGTCGGGCATGCCGGCGTCGGCGATCGAATTGGCCGACGGCACGCTCATCACGGCGGAGACGAGTGAGTTGCTGGGACCCAGCGCAGCGTTGCTGCTGAATGCGACGAAGCACCTGGCGGGCATCGACCACGCGGTGCAGTTGATCCCGCAGGAGATGATCGAGCCGATCCAGAAGATGAAGGTGTCGTTCCTGCACGGCAAGAACCCGCGCCTGCACACCGACGAGGTGTTGGTGGCGCTGTCGCTGCTGAGCGTCAACGACGACACGTGCCGCCGTGCGCTGGATTGCCTGCCGCAACTCGACGGCTGCCAAGTACACTCGACCACCATGCTGAGCGAAGTCGATCACAAGATCTTCAAGAAGTTGGGGATCGGACTGACGTGCGACCCGGTGAAGAAGAAGTAGCGGCGCGCCATGGCGGGGCCACTCCCTGAGAGACAGGAACCCGTCCATCGCGAACGGATTCATTCTTTCGGATTCATATCGTGGAATTGGAGTTCTATCGAACTGCAACCTGAACAACCGTGCGTTCGTGCGCTGCCTTCGCAATGAGTGAGATTTTTATATTTTTGCAAAAAACACAGCCCAAATGTCATCTAGATAAACAGAAGAGCAGTAATATGGCTTTTCAAATCATTCAAATAAAACTCAAAACACAAACTAAAACCGACTTCAATGAGCAATCATTCCGATCGTAGCACCCAGATCATCCGCACCAGTTGGATCGGCATTGCCGCCAACGTGCTACTCGCGGCATTCAAGGCCGGCGTGGGCATCCTGGCCAGCAGCGTGGCCATCGTGATGGATGCCGTCAACAACCTCAGCGACGCGCTGTCCAGTGTCATCACCATCGTGGGCACCAAACTGTCGCAGCGCCCCGCCGACCGAAAGCATCCCTTCGGGTTCGGGCGCATCGAGTATTTCAGCGCCATCATCATCGCCGTCATCGTACTCTCAGCGGGCATCACCTCGCTCATCGAATCGGCGAAGAAGATCTTCCACCCCACGGAGCCGAGTTATACGACGGTGACGCTCATGGTCATCATTGTGGCCATCGCGGCGAAAATCGCGCTGGGACTATTTGTCAAACGCAAGGGCACGCAGTTGAAGAGCGACGCGCTGATTGCCTCCGGCTCCGACGCACTGTTCGATGCCATCATCACATTGGCCACCCTCGTGTCGGCAGGCATCATGCTGCTGTGGGACGTCTCCATCGACGGCTACCTCGGCACTCTGATCTCGCTCGTCATCATCAAGGCCGGCGTCGAGATGCTCGCCTCCCCCGTCAACGAGTTATTGGGCACCAGCATCCCTGCGGAACTCACCTCACAGATCAAGCAAGAAGTCAACGACTTCGAAGGCGTGCACGGCGTATATGACCTCATCCTCCACAACTACGGGCCCGACGTGAAAATCGGCTCGCTGCACATCAGCGTCTATGACACGATGTCGGCACACGAGATACACGGGCTCACGCGCAAGATCTCCACACAGATGTACGCACGGCACGGCATCATCATGACCGTCGGCATCTATGCCATCGCCACGGGCGATAAGAAGATGACCGAGTTGCAGTCGCAGATAACACAGACTTTGTCCGCCCACAAAGAGATTGTGCAGGTGCACGGCTTCTACTATTCGGAGCGCGACAAGATGCTCTCCGTGGATGTGGTGCCCGACATCACCGTCCACGATGAAACCACCCTCGTCGCACAAATCACTTCCGAGATCCAGCCCTTGGCGCCCGGGATGCAGGTGACGGTGGTGGTGGACCACAACTACAGCGAGTGAAAAGCAGGTGGAGCCATGAACGAATCCAGAGATTAGGCATGAATTGGTATTTATAATACATTGATTGACGATGTATTACCAACCCGCACAAAAAAATTTGGATTAAAAAACACACCAAACATTTGGGAATCAAAAAATACATGTAAATTTGCAACGTCATACCGTCAGATTTTGCTTAAATGACCTCGCAGAATCTGGAGGTGTGACGGGAAAAGAGCAAAAAAAGAAATTTCCTTAATACTCACCAAAATATCAAAAAAAATGAAGACAAGAAAATTGTTAGTGTTTGCAACCATCATCTCCTTATTTTTTGCTGGTTGTAAAAAAGACGAACCCATTGAAAAGCCCGAGCCCACCCCCGCCCCGACACCCACTGAGGCCGAAGCCAACACTTTAATCATCAATGGGACCACCTACCATCTGCAAAGCGGTCTCGGCATTGACCAGAACGGACGGGGCTATGCAGATGCACAGACCACCGAACTCGATGCGGAAGAAAATCCCCTCTATTTCATCATTGCCGATGTGGAGAGCAGCAGTATGAACGGAACCTACGACCTTACCGAGTTCACCTCCGATTACTATTTCAATGTCCACAACTATGATGACACCTACGGCGTGGGGCAAGACTATCACCACGACACGGGTGTCAACGCTTGGATTGGCGATGAGGAATACCCATCGGGAATTTTCACCAGCGGAACACTGACCATTACCAAAACCGAAGATCTTTTCACCTATAAGCTGAACGGAACATTAGTCAACGGACAGACCCTCAGCTTCCACATCAGCGTTCCTGCTGCTGAATGGGAATACTTAGAGTGGTAACCCATAACATTTTCTGCATTCATTTATCAACATTAATTAATATGAAAAAAATCACGACCCTTTTCGCAATGCTGATCTGTGCCATCACGATGATGGCCTCACCCGTAGAGCCAGAACAGGCACGGATTGTCGCTCTTAATTTTATGATGCAAAAATCGCCGGCGGTGACACGCAGCACCGAATGCACGCTGGCCTATACATGGAGCAACGACCGCAGCGACGCGCTGTTCTACGTCTATAATGTGGGCGGCGGCTTCGTCATTGTGGCGGCCGACGATGCGGTGACACCCGTGCTGGGCTATTCCACCACTGGGAGTTTCAACCCGCAGAACATCCCCGCCAACTGTGCCGCATGGCTGCAAGGCTATGCCGACCAGATTGCCTACGTGAGGGAGCACAGCCTTTCTGCTTCGGAAAGAGTGAGCCAGGCATGGACGGAATTGGTGGAGGGGCGCGAACCTGTGCGCAGCGGCAATTCCCGCTCCATAGCCCCATTGCTCACCACCACGTGGAACCAGTCGCCTTATTACAACGAACTTTGTCCCGGCGAAGGTGACGACCAAGCCGTTACCGGCTGCGTGGCCACCGCCATGGCGCAGATCATCAACTACCACCAATATCCATTGCATGGCTATGGTTCACATAGTTACGACCACTCTACATACGGAGAAATCGCATCGGATTTTGCCAGCAGCACCTACCAATTTGATTTGATGCCCGACTATTTGAACTGGAGTTCTTCGACAGCGCAGGTGAACGCTGTGGCCACCCTGATGCGCGATTGCGGCATAGCCGCCAATATGAATTACGGTGTTTATGAAAGCGGTGCCTCCGACTATGCTGCCCGTGCGGCCTTTATCAATCATTTCGGCTACGATGCCCAAATCGCCATCAAAAGCTACCGCTATTCAACCGGATACGGATGGCCCACCCAATACGCCACCGCCATCGTCTATTCCGACAGCGTTTGGATGGAAATGCTGAAAGCCGAGTTGGATGCGCAAATGCCTGTCTTTTACAGCGGAACCGGAACCTTTTCCGGACAGAACGGGACGGGACACGCTTTCGTATGCGACGGCTACGATGCCAACAACTTCTTCCATTTCAACTGGGGTTGGGGCGGATCTTACGACGGCTACTTCAAGTTGGACAGCATCAAAACCGACGACTATTATGTCAGCAGTGGCATCGCCGGTGACCAACCCAGTTCGGGATTTTGGATTGACCGTGACCACATTGTCGTTTTTGCCCATCCAAATGAAAATGCGCACACGCTTTTGTTTAACTATGGCGGGACGACCTCACGAACCATTTCCCAACCCACCCTTATTTCCCATGCCAACGGTTTGAATGACTATTCTTGCGTCGGCTATACGAACTCTTACACCAACACCCTGACACTCTATCCTGCCAATGAGGAAGAACAATTGAAACTGGATGTTTTGGCACTCAGTTTCGACCTGGAAGTTTACGACGGAGAGGATACGGATGGCACCCTTCTCGCCTCCAATCCTGCTGCCGGGACCACCCTTATTTCCACAACGGGTGCCCTGACTCTCTATTTTTCAGGATCATTGAGATGCTACGACACACGCTTGCAAGTGGAGCCCGTTTCCTGTGTGCCATTCGTGCAAAACATGATGTGCCTTGAAAAGAGCCACCAGAGCGCATCCCTTTCGTGGGAGGTGCTTCAGAGGGATCTGTTTCTCCACCATGCTTTCAACTGGCAGCTCGAATACGGACCGCAGGGATTTGAACCCGGCACCGGCACCATCCTCAATCCTGACGACACTACAGCACTCCTTACAGGCTTGGAAGCCGGCACCTACTATGATGTCTATCTCAGCTACACCTGTATGAACGGGGAAACCATAACGCTGGAACCGTTCACCTTCCGGACTGCCTACATGGCAGACTGCTTCGATGTCATCGGCAACGGCACTGCCACGCTGGGATGGACAAGTTCGGGAAACTACCAGAAACGCCAATGCGTGTCGCAACAAATCTTCACTGCCGCCGAGTTAGCCGCCTCCGGACTCTCTGCCGGCGACGCGCCATCCACCATCTGGGTGCAATTCCCCTACAATCCCGACATACGAACAGTGGGCATCTATATGGGACAAACCTCCAAGACAGGGTTCGAGAGCACAACCGACTGGTTTGACTCTGAAGATCTCACCCCTGTTTATCCTGAAGCACAAACCCTTCTCACCAATGCAGAACCCGGGTATTGGATGCCACTTCACTTTGAGAACACCATCACATGGGATGGACAGAGCAACCTCGCCATTGCTTTCGTCATCTCCAAAGAAGACACCTATTTTAATGAGTATCGGGATTTCCCGTTTTATGGAAAAGCCCACCATGAGAACAATTGCCTCTCGTGGTTTGGATCGACAACGGATTTTTCCACCAGCAATACGGGACAATTGAGTAACTATTTGACTAACATTAGGTTCTGCGCCATCACTTCCTGCATGACACCCACCAACCTGACTGCCGCCACCGTATCGCGCACGGAGGTGCGTTTGGACTGGGACAGAATGTATCAAGAGAACGAATGGACGGTGGAGTACGGACTCAGCGGCTTTGAGCATGGCAGTGGTACTTCTGTGACCGTGACCGACAATCCGACCACTGTCATCGCCAATCTGGAGCACGGCACTTACGACTTCTATGTGCGGGCCGAGTGCGGCGGCAGCAACCACAGCGACTGGCGGATGGTTTCCGCGAATGTGATGGGCAGCGACGACTGCGCCGAGTTTGTCGGCAACGATCTGTCCAGCGGAAATCTGGTCTCTGCGATAGACAGATCCTATAATTATTCCCAATCACAGCAGATATTCACCGCCGACGCCCTCCGCGAGATGGGCGTAATGCCCGGTGAACCGATGTATGCCCTTTCCATACAATACAACTACTCCACTTCCGTAACAAGAAAGATGTCGGTTTATATGGGCAATACCGAGAAAACCGCTTTTGCGAACAACAGCGACTGGTTCAATACTGGTGCGCTCACCAACGTGGTTCCGGAAGCCGATTTTACTTTTGAAGGCCGCAGCAGCGAGGAGACCTATCGCTGGGTCACCTTCAACTTTAATGTTCCTTTTGTATGGGACGGCACCAGCAATGTGGTGGTGGCTTTTAGCGACAATACAGGAATGGCAGGCACTACCGACTACTATTCCAACAACAGATTCTACCAGCATACAGGAAACACCAACAACACCTTATTCTGGCAAGGTTCCGAGCTCCCAACCTCTTCATCCTACGGCTACACCAGCAACTATCTCAGCAACATCCGCTTCTGCGAGGGCTGTATGTATCCCGTGAACATCACGTATGAAACACCTTCACGGCACGAAATCAATTTCACTTGGCAACCCGGCTACGAGGAGACGGAATGGCGGGTGGAATACGGACCTTCGGGCTTTGAGCAAGGCACCGGTACCATAGTGACCGTGAGTGGCGAACCAACCATAGCCGTTTCACAACTCGGACGCGGCGGCTGGGACTTCTACTTCCAGTCGGACTGCGGCAACGGCAACAGCAGTTTATGGAAGAAAGTTTCTGTCATTATGGGCGAAGGGAATACAGAATGCTTCCAGATTGGCAACGGAAACGTCACCGATATATGCATTCCTATAGGCCATGGTTCTTCTTATGATTACAACTATACCTACACGCAACAGCTCTATACCTCCGGCGAGATTGCCGCTTCCGGTCTGTCGGCTGGCAGTTTCATCTCCGCCCTTTCGTTCCAATACAGTGGCAGCAGCATAAGCAAGAGCCCTGTCACGATCTGGATAGGAAGCACCACACGCACAAGGATGAACTCCGGCAACGGATTTGTACCGACCTCTGAGATGCAACAAGTCTTTGCGGGTGAGATTTCCCTATCCGAAGGATGGAGTTCCATCCTTCTGGACCAGCCGTATATATGGGACGGGAGCAATCTTGTGGTAGCCGTGCTGAACAATAGTGGCACCGACGACCGCAACACGATTTTCTACGGCACGACAATGTCAAACAACTACACCCTTTACCGCGAAAGTTGGCGCGAAATTGATCCAACTGACGCTAATCCGAGCCCGACATACTTCCGCAGCAACATCCGATTCTGTGGAGATGCCGACTGCACCCTGCAGCGCATCATCAACGCCATCGTGAACGAGGGCGACAGCTACGACTTTTACGGCAGAACGGTTAGCGAACAGGGTACTTACACCCACCGCTTCTATGTGGATGAAGAGTGCGACAGCTTGATTACCCTGAACCTGACCGTACGCAAGATTATCTATGTCACTCCCACGGGCGCCGGTTCGCACAGCGGAGAATCGTGGCAGCACGCTATGGAATTGCAGGAGGCTATGGACACAGCGAACACCTATACGGATGTAACCCCTTTCATTTATGTGAAGAAAGGAACATACACTGGCAACACGTCAGGTGCCAACAGCTTTGAAATCAAGGGCAATGTTCGGGCGTATGGCGGTTTCAACGGCAACGAAGGACCCTATTTTGACCTCAACGACCGCAATCCTTCCAACGTCTCTACCCTCAACGGGAGCAACGCCCGCCGCGTGCTGTACCAGAGCGAGGACTTCACTGCCGACAGACCATCCCTTTTCGACGGGTTCACCATCAGGGGCGGTACCGTGGACAATGTGGGTGAAGGCGGGGCGGCCTATATCCGCCAGAACTGCACCCTGCGCAACTGCAAAATCACCGCCAACAACGCCTCCATATCGGGCACTACCGCCAACATCACCCGCTCGGGTGTGGCCGTATATAATAACGGCGGCAGGTTGGAGAACTGCGAAATCTACAACAACAACATCACCCTTTCGGGTACCGGCAGCGGACACAAGGTGTGGGGCGTAGGTGTTTACAGCACCAACGGCACCATCGAGAACTGTACCCTGCGCAACAACACCACCGTCTATGACGGGGCCGGCAACAACTGGAACGTGTATGGCGGCGGTATCTATTTGGAAAATGACAACACCCTCACCAACAGCAGCATCACCCTCAACAGCGCGTCTGACGGCGGCGGCGTGTGCGTGCGCAACACCAACAGCTCAGCATTCGTCTCCGTCAGCAATTGTATCATCAGCAACAACACGGCACGGGGCAACGGCGGCGGCGTGAATGTTTACAATAGCAATAACGGAGTTGGTATCTTCACCCAATGCCTGATTGGCAACAACGTGTCGGGAGGCACCGGAGGCGGCATCTATGACGGGAACAAGTCCGTATTTACCAGTTGCGACATCGTGCGCAACGCGGCGGCGACCAACGCAGGCGGCGTCTATTCCTACAACGGCACCACTTTCAAAAACTCCATCATTTGGGGGAACAAAGTGGGCAATAATGCCAACCATATCGCCGCTGCCAACGGCAAGTACTTCACCTTCGTCAATTCCGCATTCCCCGGCTACTACAGCGGCGCCCTCACCTTGCAGGAAGAGAACAACGGCACCGGAATGGGTTATCCGAACTTCACCAACCCCACCGCCGAAGCGGGCGCGGATGCCAACAATGCCATCGGTGACTGGACGTTGCAGGAGGGTTCCTTCTGTATCGGTTTGGGGAACAACAGCTTGTCCACTACAGAAACCGACCTCAACGGAAACGACCGCATCCAGCAGGAGCGTGTGGATATCGGTGCCTTCGAGTCCGCCTTCGATATGGCTTTCCCGTTACACCCTGAAACGCCCAGCAATATAATATATGTAACCACCACGGGCGCTGGGTTGCAGGACGGTTCCTCTTGGAGCAACGCCACCAGCGACCTGCAATATGCAATGGTCTTGGCCTCCGGGTGCACCCCGCCGGCCTCCGTATGGGTGGCAAAAGGCACCTACACCTGCGAAAGACCCTACATCGTCCATCCCAATGTGGCCGTCTATGGCAGCTTCGCAGGCAACGAGCCGTACAACTACGACCTCTCGCAGCGTGACTTCGAGAACAATGCCACTATCCTCGACGGCGACCGCCTTTACCGCGTGTTAGACAAAACCTGCCCGTTCGCAGCCACCTCCAACACCACCTATTATACAGAATCCGTAACACTCAATATGCCCGCAACGGGTTCCATGGACATCACGGCGTGCGAGGGCACCATCTACGACGACGGTGGTCCGAACGGAAACTTCTCGCCCAACTGCAATGGCGAAATCATCATCCGTTCCTACAATCCATACAGTACCATCACACTTTCAGGAAATTACAACAACAATTATTCTGCCCGTCTGAAAATATATGACGGTGTCGGAGGAAGGGAACTCGGCAACTACAACTACGATGGCACTGTGTCGTTGACCTCTACCAGCGGAGTTCTGGTGGTGCAGTTCACCTCAGGAAGCGGTTCCCTGACGACTGGTTTCGCCCTCCAGTTCACGTGCAGCGACTGCGAACCCGAGGCGCACGAAAGCACCGTTGACTTCCGCAATGGCGAAAGTCTGTTCGACGGCTTCACCGTACAGAACGGCTACGACCGCAATGCCAGCTTCGGCGGCGGCTACCTCTTGGCCCACACCGACCTGCTGAACTGCACCTTCACCAACAATTTGGGCAGCGGTGTCCACGTTGAGGAGAGTGCGGTTGAAAACTGCACCTTCACCCATAACGGTGCCAAGGGCTTCGACGGCAGAAAACTGACCATCCGGAACTGCCGCTCCGCCCACAATTCCACGTATGGAATCAGCGGGTCTGAACTCACCATTTCCAACTGCATGGTGGAGGACAACTCAAGCGATGGCATCTATTACACCGGCAACTGCGACGTGGAGAACAGCATTATCCGCAACAACAGATACGGCATCTACCTCTACAGCGGTTCCGGCAAAATCAGCGGATGTACCATCAGCGGAAACAGAAGCTACGGCATCTACAACGGCTCCAGCAACACACAGGTGTTCAACACCTCCATTATCAACAACGGTGGAACAGGTCTGTATGCCTACGGCGGTCTGTATGTAAACGTGAATGTGGCCAACAACACCGGCATCGGCGTGTATGCGAGCAACGGAGCGCAGTTTACCAACTGTCACATCGTGAAGAATTTATACAATAACAATAGTTCCACCACGGGGGCAGGCGTAAGCAACGGCAACAATGGCACGAATCAGTTCACCAACTGCGTGATCTGGGGCAACAAAACCAAGAACAATCGAGTGAACATTTCGGGAACGAATGCCACCTACGCCTATTGTGCGGTGGAAGGCGGCGTGGACGGCACGGCCAACATCACCTTGGACACCCTCAACAGCGGCGACGAACCAGGTGCCTATTATCCGAATTTCACAAACCCGTCTGACACAGCAGGTGCGGTCGGCAACTACCACTACGACTACACGCTTGCCGCCGGCTCCGCCTGCATCAACCAAGGTATCGCCAACACCACCTCCCTCAACCTGCCGATGTACGACCTCGCCGGCTCGCTCCGTATTAAACAGGGCCGCATCGACATCGGTGCCTACGAGTACGGCGGCCTCATCGTCAACCGCGTGAGCGACACCATCTGCCTCGGTGAAGACTTCTGGTACGGCGATGAATACGTTTATCCAGAAGAAGCGGGACTGTATCTCGACACCTTCACCTATTATGAAAACAACATCGACTATATCGCCTACATATCCCTGCAAACCAACGAGAATTACAATATCCTCATCGACACTGCCATCTGCGAGGGCGAATCCGTATTCTTTGATGGTGAAGCCCGGACCGAAACAGGCGAATACACCGCTTACGAATACACTTCTACCGGCTGCGACAGCACCGTCACACTGAATCTCACCGTGCTTCCCCATTCCTCATCCTCCTTCAGCGCCACTGCCTGCGACAGCTACACATGGAATAACGAAACCTATTACGAAAGCGGTGAATACCAGCAGCTTTTCGTGGCCGCTAACGGCTGCGACAGCACCGTCACCCTACACCTCACCATTAACGGAAGCAGCGAGTACGAGTTTGACCAAACTGCCTGCATGGTACACAACTGGAACGGCATCTCCTACCGACAAAGCGGCGACTATACCCAGACGTTCCGCAACCACGCCGGCTGCGACTCCACCGTCACCATGCACCTCACCATCCTTGATGTACTTGAAACAGAGTTCAGCGTCACCGCCTGCGACAGCTACACATGGAACGATGAGACCTACACCACCAGCGGCGACAAGGTACAATATTTTGAAAGTGCCCTCCATTGCGACAGCATTGTCACCCTCCATCTCACCATCAACCGCTCGAAAGTGTCAACCGAACGCTTGACGGCCTGCGACAGCTACACGTGGAACGACCAGACTTACACCGAAAGCGGCACCTACCAGCAGGTGTTTACCGCCGCCAACGGCTGCGACTCCACCGTCACCCTCTACCTCACCATTAATCATACCAACGAATACGAATTCGCCGACGAAGCCTGCGACACCTACGTCTGGAACAACCAAACTTACGAAGAAAGCGGTGACTACCAGCAGGTACTGACCAACGCAGGCGGCTGCGACAGCACCGTCACCCTCCACCTCACCATCCGCCACTCCAACAGCTACGAGTTTGCGGACGAAGCTTGCGACAGCTATGTTTGGAACAACCAGACTTACGAAGAGAGCGGCGACTACCAGCAGGTTCTGACCAACGCCGAGGGCTGCGACAGCACCGTCACCCTCCACCTCACTATCCACCACTCCAACAGCTATGAGTTTGCGGATGAAGCTTGCGACAGCTATGTTTGGAACAACCAGACTTACGAGGAGAGCGGCGACTACCAGCAGGTACTGACCAACGCCGAGGGCTGCGACAGTACCGTCACGCTCCACCTCACCATCCATCCATCCACCACCTCCGAATTTACTGACGAAGGCTGCGACAGCTATGTTTGGAACAATCAGACTTACGAGGAAAGCGGTGACTACCAGCAGACGTTCACCAATGCCGCAGGCTGCGACAGCACCGTCACCCTCCACCTCACCATCTATCCCACCTACCAAACCCAACTCGAAGAGACCATCTGCCAAGGCGATCTTCCGTACCACTATACGAATGGTCTGATTGACACCACTTTCTTGGAGAATACTCCTGAAAACTCTGTCATCACCTATCACTTCACCAGCGCCCATGGTTGCGACAGCACCGTTGTTTTGACCTTCAACGTAACACCTGTTACCACGCCGCAGCTGGTGGTTGACGGCATCATTACTGCCTGCCAAAGCAGCAGTGCAACACTCTCTGTGGATGGAAACTACACCTCCTTCAACTGGTCCAATGGCGCAACCACACCCACCATTTCGGTCACCACGCCCGGCTACTACTGGGTGGAACTCATCGACATCAACGGCTGTTCCAGCATTTCCGAAATTGAACATCTCGGCGTGAGCGAGCTGATTCCCGAAACACCTGCCATCTGCATGGTGGGAGTGGAGAACGGTCACAACCTGATTGTGTGGGAAGAGATTGAGAACACCAACGTACAGAACTACCGCATCTATCGTGAGAACGACCAAGCCGACATTTACGAGCTGCTGGCCACCGTACCCGCCTCGCAGGGCAACTCCTACGAGGATGTCACCGCCGACCCGACCATTCGCGCTTGGCGTTATAAGGTGACCGCCATGGACGTGTGTCAGGGCGAAACCCCAATGAGCGAACTACACAAGACCGTACACCTCACCATCAACCAAGGTATCGGCAACACATGGAACCTCATCTGGACCCATTACGAAGGAATGGAATTCGCCAGTTATAAGCTTTATCGTGGCTCGGCCAACAACAACTTGGAGGAGATTGCCACCCTGCCCGCCACCCTCACCTCCTATACCGACTACGACAACGTGAACGGCGCCCTCTTCTATCAGATTGAGGTGGTGATGAACGGAACCTGCCTGCGCCGCTCCGAGACCTACACCAGTGCCCGCTCCAACATCGTCTATAACGGCGAAATGGTTTATACCGACACCACCGTGAGCGAATGCGAGCAATATGAATGGTTCGGCACGACCTATACTCAAAGCGGTGATTACCAACACGTTTATACTTCAGATTTGGGTTACGACTGCACCGCCACCCTGCACCTCACCATCTTTACAATGCCCTCCATCAGCATCAGCGGCAACACAAACGTTGCATTAGGTGAAAGCACCACCCTTTCGGTGACAAACAACCCGGAATGGACTTACCTGTGGAGCACTGGTGAGACGACTTCCTCCATCACTGTCACGCCCGAAGAGCCGACCACCTACTCGGTCACCGTCACCAACGGTACGTGCGAAGCCGAAGCCTCCGTGGATGTCTCCATTCACGATGGCATCCCTTCCTACGACAGCAACCTACTCACCCTCTACCCCAACCCGACCAACGACATTGTCAATGTACAATTTACAATGAACAATGAACAATTAGGGGAAGGTGAAATTCAGGTGTTGGATGTGTATGGGCGGTTGTTGGATGCGGTGGATATTTCGGACGCACGCGGTGCGTCCGTACAGACCGTGCAGATCGACCTGTCGCATTATGCCACCGGCATTTATTTCGTAAGAATGGTGAATGGCGGCAAGGTGATGGTGGTGCGGAAGGTGGTGAAAGAATAACCTAAAATTGAAGAGACGTGGACACCGCGTCTCTTCAATTTTTAATCAACGCATCAACAATGAAAAAATCCATCGCATTTCTAACGGCAATTTGCATCTGCCTCTCCTGTTTTGCCCAAACCCTCAAGACCATCAGCTGGGAGGACACCACCCGCCAGTATCTGGAATACGTGCCGGAAACCTATGATGCCAGCACACCGACACCAGTGGTCTTTATCTTTCATGGGCTGGGCGGTAACATGTACGAAGTTCTGTACAATGCCGACTTCAACCGAATCGCCGCCGAACAGGGATGGATCACCGTCACCCCGCAGGCACTGCCCGACACCTTTTCCATGATAGACACGACCATTACCATGAACGCTTGGCACTCTGGCGTGAGCGCCGTAGTGGACGGAGATACGATTGTAGCCAGTGAAGAACACGATGACACCGGCCTGATGATGGCCATCTTGGACAGTCTCATCGCCCATTACAACATCGACCAGAGCAATGTGTTTTGTACGGGAGTGTCGATGGGCGGTTTCATGTCGCACCGGATGGCGATTGAGCACGGCGACCGCATCAAGGCCATCGCACCTGTTTGCGGCACTATCGGCAACGAGATCACCTCCTACACGCCCGTCGGCCACGTGAGTGTGATGCACCTCCACGGCACCGCCGACAGCATCGTGACCTACGACAATGGCGATTTCCAATACGTTGTCAATGTGAATGTCGGACTCGGCGTGGACTCCACCATCGCGTTCTGGCGCCGCTACAACCAGTGCGCCGACACCGCCATCCACACCATCTTCCCCGACATCTGCGACGACGGCCGGCTGTTCGAGAAATTCTACTACGGCGACGGCACTTTCGGCACGAAGACCGTCCTCATCAAGGTGAATGGCGGCGAGCACGAGTGGTGCCACGGCCCCTATCGGGATGTGGATTTCACCGATGAGATTTTCAACTTCTTCGCCTCCTGCCTGGGCAATGTACCCACCGTTGTGGCCACCGCCACCGACATTGCCGTCACCACCGCCACTTTCAGCGGAGAGGTTTCGGCAGAAGGCAGCGCGGAAGTGACCGCCCGCGGCGTTTGTTGGAGTAGCACCCCGCACCCGACCATCGCCAACCTGCACACTACCGACTCTCTCGGCATGGGTGCCTTCACGAGCACCATCACCGACCTCACCCCCAACACCACCTACTACGCCCGCATTTATGCCACCAACGAGGTGGGAATGGCCTACAGCGATGAAATCTGTTTCACCACCCTCTGCGACTATTCCGCGCTGAACGATACTATCGAACTCACCCTCTGCGAAAACGAACTTCCGTACCATTATGTAAACGGAGAAATCGATACTATCTTCGAGGTCGGCACACCCCAACTCTCAACTTTTAACTTTCAACTTTTAACTTCGCATGGTTGCGACAGTACCGTCACCCTGCACCTCACAATATATGAGTCCATGACTGAGCTTGTCGAAGTCACCATCTGCGAAAACGACCTGCCGTACCACTACATAAACGGCGACATCGACACCACCTTCGAGGTCGGCACCCCCGTCTCCCAACTTTTAACTTTTAACTTTCAACTTTTAACTTCGCATGGTTGCGACAGCACCGTCACCTTGCACCTCACCATCACCACCGGCGTGAACGAATGGGGCAACGGTCAATTCACCCTCTATCCCAACCCCACCACGGGGATGGTCAATGTACAATGGACAATGAACAATGTACAATCAGGGACTGGCGAGATTCAGGTGTTGGATATGTATGGGAGATTGCTGGATGCTGTGGATATTTCGGACGCACGCAGTGCGTCCGTACAGGCCGTGCAAATCGATCTGTCGCAATATGCCACCGGCATTTATTTCATAAGATTGATGAACGACGGCAAGGTGATGGCGGTGCGGAAGGTGGTGAAGGAATAAAATGGGAATTTCGTTGCAAAAAAAATTATCCTAATCAGGATTATCCTATTTGGGATAAAAGTTGTATTTTTGCCGGCAAATTATTGATACAAAAAGATTTCATAACACAGGAAAAGTCCGCATATATGGTGTATGACCCCTTCTTCGGCTTGTGGCTGCAAGGTGTTTAAGAAAAGATATTTTCTCCCCCAATTCTCACCATTCCCCAAGCCCGCTTCAGTGGTGTTTTTGTACATTTCATGTCACTGCAAGTTATAAATTGTTAATTTTCAATTATTTACCCCCCCCCCCGATTAGAAGTAAATTTTTGAAAATCAGTTGGAAATGAATCCGATATTTTCTAATTTTGCAAGTTCACTTTTAGGACTTGTGAACGGGACTCCGCAAAGTAGAAAGGGTGGACATTTTACGCACACTGAGAGCGAAACAATTTTCAATTATTGAAGTCCCACCAAATTGTTATCTTCATGAACAAACAAGCTTTTATTGAGATGGTTGAAGGCATCATCGGCCTTGTTGTATGGTGTCTGTTCTTGTACCTTCATCCCCAAATGCCGGAATTCTGGGTGTATATACCAATGTTTCTGGCCGGCATCGTCTATACCGTTATGATCATCAAACGGAAGGACTATCAGATGCCGGAGGGATTTGCTCCCTATTACAGAAGGGCCAATATAGAGACGGCCATCCTTACTCTGTTTTTTGCTGCAATTGGCTTCTTATCGCAGACCGCCTTCTCGCACGAAGTGATGACCTGGGGCTTGTGGTTAGCGATTATCATGTATGCCTTACTATTCTTCCACGGCGCCGCATTGGGTTTCTATTACAACCAGCGATTCAAGAAACGGTAGTAAGGTGATAGTCGGTAGTTGAAAAGAAACGGGGAAGACGGGTAGCGGGCGAACGGACGGTACCAAAAGCGGCCATATCCAAACATTTGAAAAATATCTCCGCCGCAAGAGAATGACGCCAAGAGGCAGTTGTTTCCATTTTGGAGACAACTGAAAAGGATATAATTTTCTTCAAAAAATTCCTAATATTAAGAAAAAAAATAGTATTTTTGCAGCTGCTAAATAAACTAATTATTTATGGATAAAAATTTTGCAATACAACTATTTGAGAACAAACAGGTGCGCGTTGTTTGGAATGCAGAAAAGGAAAAATACTACTTCTCTGTGGTGGACGTGGTGCAGGTGCTAACAGAAAGTGTGGATGGCCGAAAATATTGGAATAAGTTGAAACAGAGACTGAAGGCTGAAGGAAATGAGTCGGTGACAAATTGTCACCAACTGAAATTACCAGCTTCGGACGGAAAAAACTACAAGACGGATGTTGCTGAATTCAGAAGATAGAGACCGTTGAGGCCAAAGAGTTGACGGAATAAAATGCCAATAATTTAACTTACACCCTCGTTGTTACACTAACTGATAATCTCGAACGACTATGGAAACTGAAACGATGCTTTACCAATCGGAGGATGCTCTTGTTCAACTGAATGTACTTGTGGAAAATGAAACGGTGTGGCTGACACAGGCGCAGATGGTATCACTATTTCAGCGAGATGTGTCAGTAATCTCCCGCCACATTAGGAATATTTTCAAAGAAGGAGAGTTGTGTTCAGATAGCAATTTGCATTTTTTGCAAATTGCAAATTCCGACAAGCCGGTTGCTTGCTATAGTCTTGATGTCATCATTTCAGTTGGTTATCGTGTGAAGAGCAGGCGTGGCACAGAATTTCGCATTTGGGCGACGAAAGTGCTGAAAGATTATCTCTATCGGGGATATGCGATTCACCAGAGAATCAACCGAGTTGAAAACCAGATGGAAGAACTTTCTAATCAAGTTCAATCCCTCGTTCAGCAAGCACTTCCGCCCAAGCAAGGAGTATTTTTCAACGGACAAATTTTCGATGCCCACCAGTTTGTCTCTGACTTGATCCGGAGTGCGAAAAGGTCCATTTTGTTGATTGACAATTACGTGGACGACAGTGTGTTGACTCAGCTGACAAAGCGGGCGGAGGGTGTTTCGGCCATGATTGGGGTGAGCCACTTCACTGAGGCGTTCCGGCTGGATTTGGCAAGGCACAACCAGCAATACCCCGCTGTGTCGGTTCATGTCATCACTCCCACTCACGACCGTTTCCTGCTGATAGACGATAGCCGGCTTTACACCTTCGGGGCATCGTTCAAGGATTTGGGGAAGAAGCTTTTCTGCTTCACGTTAATGGAGAATCCCAAAGTGGTGGCAGCCGTGCGAAAGCTGATTGAATAGAAGATGGGTGGAATTCCTCCCCCAATTCTCCCATTTCTCAAGCCCGCTTCCTGTTCGCACTTCACGTTGTGAGGGTTTATTCTTCTGTTGTGAGGGTTCACATTTCTGTTGTGAAGGGATAAATATTCAAAAAATGTGTGTACTTTTGCCGCCCTTTTAAACTGAAGGTGACTTCTAATTATTTCTCTCTGACAATCAAATAAATACAAGCAAAAATCAGCCAAAATTCGCACCTGTTTTCCCCGTTTACGTTAATATGTCGTTAAACATATTTTTTATAAAACAAAACAACCGTAATCCATTGTTATTCAAATAATTATTCGTATATTTGCAGAAAATTTGAACGGTAATGGAACAGTCGAAGCAGACTTACAAGAAGCAGGGCAACATCAGTCTTTTTAGATAGCGAAGATACTATGGACAAGCTCAATTCTCTGGGCAATCCTTTGGAGAAACTTTCAAGAGTCTTTGACGTTGAGATTTTTCAAGGAGGAATTGACAAAGAAAGGTCTTTTTGGGCAATTGTTCAATGAATTCTACGCTTTTCTGGAGTAGAACAACCTGATCTTTCATGAGGGCACCATGATAG